>JBOHTS010000014.1:0-24739 GCA_050733755.1 Candidatus Tyrphobacter sp.
GCCTCGAGCCGGCCGCAGAACTCCGCCCACACGGGGCTTGGGTAGAGCGCCAGGCAGGGATCCGGACGCGCGATCGTGAGGACGAAGCCGGCGCCGAGCCGCTCTCGAAAGCGCGCGGGAACGACGAGCCGGCCCTTCTCATCGAGAGCATGCTCCACCAGGCCCGACAGACGCGGCGACTCCGGCAATTATCCTCCCTATGGCTCCACATGGTGCCACTTCGTTCCACTATACCCAGCAATGCCACCCTCCGCAAGGCCGGGCAGGCGGCGCCGCATACAAGGCACGGCCTTGGGGCAAAACGAAAAGCGGATGGCCATGCCGAGGCTCGCCTCGATTGCGACCGTGCTCTGCCTGCTCTACGGCTGCGGCGGCGGTGGATATCTTCCGTATGCGCCGCATTCCCTGAACTCGCTTGAGATCGGGAGCCTCGTCTCGCAAGCGTCGTCCCAGAGCGCGGTCCCGCCGGGACTCGTGCGGGCCGTCCTCATGGCAGAATCCGGAGGCGACCCGTCGGCGATCTCGATCGCGGGCGCCGAGGGCCTCATGCAGCTCATGCCCGGGACGGCGGCGCGCTGCGGCATCGACCCCTTCGAGCCGGTCTCGAACGTCGATTGCGGAAGCGCCTACCTCAAATCTCTGCTGACGCGTTACCATGGCAACGTGGAGCTTGCGGTCGCCGCATACAACGCAGGGCCGGGCGCCGTCGACGCCTATCACGGCGTTCCCCCGTACGCAGAGACGCGCGCATACGTCGCGCGCGTGTTATCGGCATACCGGAGTTACTGACGATCGTTCCGGGGAACTCGTGACGACGCTCACGCTGCGCCGGTTCTTACCGCATACGAGCGCGCGAGCGCACCTCTTGCCGATTCTCGACGCATACCTTCTGCGCGAGATGGTGTGGCCGTTCGTCGGCGCGTTCTTCGCGTACTTCATCTTTTGGGCACTGAACATCTTCGTGCTCTCCGCGCAGTACATCATCAACGAGCACGTCTCGATCTTTCTCGCGCTGCGTTTCGTCATTCTCCGCGTTCCGCAGGCGATTCCGATGGCGTTCCCCTTCGCGTCGCTCGTCTCGTCGATGCTCGCGATGGGACGGCTCATGGCCGACAACGAGCTCAACGCGCTGCGAACCTCCGGCATTCACGTGCTGCGAATCGCAGCGACGCCGCTCGCCTTCGGCTTTGCGATGTTCTTCGTGACGTACGCGATGAACGAGTATGTCGCGCCGCCGTCCGTCGATCTCTCGACGCGCGCGTTCTACCAGATGATCTACCACTCGAACTCGTTGCCGTTCGAGACGCAGTTCTTCCGGCGCGACCCCGACACCGGGAACACGTTCTTCGTCACGCAAGTCGGGCCCGACGGAAAGACGCTCTACGGCGTTCAGATCTTCAAGCCCGGGCGCGACGGGCCGTGGAACGAAACGCTCCAGGCGCGCACCGCGGTCATCGCGGGCAGCAGCCTCGTGCTCAAGGACGTGATCGACACGCGCTTCTCGGCGCAAGGATACGTGGTCGGGCAGCAGCACGTGAACTCGGTAACGGTCGCGCTCCCGATTCAGGAGAGCGCCGCCAACTTCTTGAGCACGACGAACAACGATCCGTGGGCGATGAACAGCAAGCAGCTGGCGCTCCACGTTCGTGACATGCAGGAGCAGGGCATCGGGGGGACGACGCTGGGCACGATGGAGTTCACGCTCGCGAACAAGGTCGCATGGCCGTTCGCGTGCTTCGTCGCAGTACTGCTCGCGGTGCCGCTCGCGATCCGCTTCGGCAAGCGCGGGCGGATGCTCGGAATGGCCCTCGCCGTCGTCGCATTTTTCATCTACTTCGTCTTGACGTCCGCCGCTTCGGCGTTCGGCACGAGCGGAGCGATCAACACGTACGTCGCCGCCTGGCTGCCGAACATCATCATGGGCTGTGCGGGCGGCACCTTGCTGTGGCTCGAAGAGCGATAACGAATCGTGCGGCGCAAACGTCCCGCGCTCGCTGCAGTTGCGTGTCTCTATGCCGCCTTTAGCGGCAACATTGCAGGCGCCGTAGCCGCAGCGCAGACGCCCAACTTCGAGACACAGCGAGCGCTCGCTCTGCTGAACGCGACGTCCTGCGGCGCGCGCGAAACCGTCGTCGCGCAGGCCGCGCCGCAGGTTACCCCGACGCCGACGAACGCTCCGTTTCCGGCGATGCGAACCTACTCGAACGGAACGCTTCAGTTCTTCCAAACGCCGCGCCCGAACGGCTCGCCGAGTCCCTCACCGCCGCCGCTTCCCCTGACCGTTACGCCGACGCCGCGGAACGGCCCGGTGTTCTTGCAGCGCAGCGGCGAGACGCCGCCGCCGATCGCGCCGGCCGGCGTGGAGCGCCCCGCGCCGACGCCGTATCCGAGCGGCGTTCCCACGCTCCCGCCGGGATACGTCGCGATCATCGCCGACCACGTCAGCGGCGACACCCGCCCCGGACATCCGGGCGACGCGCAGGGAAACGTTCACATCTACTACGGGCAAGAAGAGATCGTCGGCGAGCGAGCGCATTACGACGGCGATCGCACCGTGACGATCGCCGGCCATCCGTTCATCATCGACGAGCAGCGCGACTCGATTCTCGACGCCGATGAAATTTATTTCGACGTCGTCGATCAGACGGCGCGGCTCGTGAACGGCCGCGGTGAGAGTTCGCAGGGCGTGGAGCGCGGCCTCGTTCACTACCGAGCGCAGGACCTTCATACGGACCGCAACGGCATCGGGCACGGGATGCATCCCTACGTCACGACGTGCGAGCACCCGCGCGGCGGATACCATATCACCGGCAAGAGGATGGAACTCATTCCCGGCGATCGCATCGTCATCTATCAGGCGATCCTCTGGCTTGGCGCGGCGGCGGTCTTCTTTCTGCCCAAGCTCGTCATCCCGCTGCGCCAGGTGGTCGGACGGCGAAACCGGCCGCAGTACTTTCCGAACATCGGGTACGACTCGTACGAAGGGTTCTGGATCCAGACGAAGCTCGCCTTCGGACGCGATCAGTACTACTACGGCTACTACGAGATCAACTACTACACGAAGGTCGGGCTCGGGCTCGGATACGTCGCGTTCTTCGCGCGCCGAAACGGCCGCCGCAGCGGAAGCGTCACCGTCTACCGAATTCACGACCGGCGCGTCGGCCAGACGCAGACGAACGTGGCCCTCCAGGAGACCGAAAACATTTCGCACACGCTTCACGCGAACGTGAACTACACGTACACGTCGAACTACGGACCGCTCACGAACCTGCCCGCAAATCAGAGCCTATCGCTGGCCATTTCCCATCAGACCCCGAAGGACTCGCAGGACTACACGTACACGCAAAGCGGCGTTGGATCGCAGTCGCGCTCGAACGCATTCACCTTCGCGGACTCGATCGAGTTTTCGCCGACGCTCTCGGAGTCGTTGAACTTCAGCCTCACGAACAGCTCGTCGAACTACGGCGGCTTCTCCTCCTCGAACGCCTCGGCGACGATCGACTCGATTCTCCACTGGACGACGCACGGCGCCGACTACGAGTTGACGTTCGACAAGTCGTTCGCGCGGGTTCCGTACGGCGACAACGAGATTCCGCAGCTCGCGATCCGGCCGTACACGTTCTTCCCGCACTTCATCTTTCCGGTCTCCGCGCAGTTCACGGTCGGCGAGTATAGCGAGCCGTCGAACGCGTTCCACACGCAGCGCGCCGATCTCGCGTTCGTTCTGGGGCCCGCGATCTATAAAGTCTTCGGAAGCGACTTCGAGGCGACGGTGAACGTCAATCAGTACGCCTACGGCACGGGCGACCTCAAGGCGTCGATCCAGCAACTGCTCACGCTCACGACGCCGATCACGAGCCACATCGTGAATCTCGTCACGTACAACGAGGAGAACTACAACGGTCCGCCGGCCGTTCCGTTCCAGTTCCTCGACCAGTTGCCGACGACGAACACGAAGGGCGCGCAGGACCTTCTGCGCTTTTTCAACGGCTCGATCTACAATCTCTCGCTCGGCTTCACGACGCTCTTCGATGCAAAGGCCCAACCGGTGAGCTATCAGTTTCAGCTCGACCCGTCCTCGCGCTCGGTCCTCCTCTTGGGCGGATCGTACATTCCCGGTCCGGGCCTGGGGTTCCAAGAGACGAACGTCCAGTTCTCGACGCCGTTCGGACCCGATACGCAAATCGAGTTTGCCGGAAACGTCAACTGGGACATACATCGGCGCATCAGCGACAAGATCGTCTACGTCACGAAGACGATCGGTCAGTGTTATCAGATCGCGGCACTCTACAACGAGGACTCGAAGCTCTTCAACCTCTCGCTCGATCTTCTATCGTTTCCCTCGCACGCCGCAGGGTTCGGCGTCGGCCAGAGCGGCTCGATCGTCCCGAGCAACTTCAATTTCTAGGGATGAGAGTGCGCGCGACGCCTCGCACGCCGATCGAGCGGCGTGTGAATGCGCCGCGTAGACGGGATGTCGAGAGCGGCGCAGAGGCCGAGCGACCCGAGCGCAAGCGCGTGCGAGGGGGGCGGCCGCAAGCGCGGCGCGCGAGCGTCCGCGCGCTACGGATTGTTTGCGAACTCGCAGCTCTCGATCACCGCACTCTGCGCCGGCGCGTTCTGCGCCTGGGCGTTGTAGGTTTGATCGAACGCCGTCGTCGTCACCATCGGCGGCGAGAAGACGTAGGTGTTGTCGTTGCCGCCTCCCTGGCCGAGGGAATCGACCGGAGCGTACGTCGTCTCGGAGCCGCCGACGGTTCCCACCGAGGTGACGAAGCAGTTTGCGAGCCACGTCTTGGACGAAGGGATCGGCGACGCACCCGGCGACGGCGAGACGAGGCTGCTGAAGATCGAGCGCGGGAACTGCACTTCGAACTGCGTTCCGCCGCCGTTCGAGTTCACGTTGAAGATGATGTCTTGCGCCGGAACCGTGAGCGGGTAGACGGTCGGCGGGAGCGTCGTGCCGTTCGAAACGTATTGCACCGGAACTGCGGCGACGGCGCCGCTCGTGTTTCCGGAGACGACGATTGCATCGCTGAAACCGGCATAGTTGTCTTGGGCGCCGACGTTGGGAAGCGGCGTGATGCCGTTTCCCGTCGTATTGAAGACGATGATGTAGTCGTACGTCGAGAATGCGAACGGCGCAGCCACCGTGAATCGCACCGTCATGAAGCCGGCTTGGAGGCCGCCGTTCGACGCGTACTTTGGAAAGGTGACTTGCCGGCCGCACGCGGCGACGACGATCGCTGTTGTCATGAGCGCTAAGACGATGTTCCGCACGACCCTCTCCCTGGAGCGACTTCGTAATCCGGCGGTTTCCATTCTCGCTGCGGTCGCCCTTGCGCTTGCCTTTCCAAAAGCAGGCGCGGCATGGCTCGCTCCCATCGGAGCCGCCGCGCTGTTTTGGGTGCTTGGGCGCTTTTCCTGGAAAGCGGCGTTCGGCCTCGGCTGGCTCGCAGGCGTCGTGTTCTTCTGCATCAGCTTCTCTTGGTGGACCCATACGATCGGCCACGACGTCGGCCCGTTCTGGGCGGGCGCGGCGGTCTTCGTCTCGGCGGCAATCGATGCGCTCGCTTGGGGCGCTGCGGGCGCGCTCTACGCAATCGCACTCGGACGCGCGCCCGCGCCGGCGGCGGCCGTTGCCGGCGCGGCGGCCTTCGCGGTCACGGACTGGCTGCGCTCGATCGGCCCAGGCGGCATTCCGTTCGCGCAGCTCGGCTACACGCAGGCGCAGACGCCGCTGCGCGTCTTTGCAGCCTACGGCGGAGCCTTCGGCGTCACGTTCGTGCTCTGCGCGATCGGAGCGTTCGCCGCCGATGCGATTCGTCGGCGCAGAGTCGCCGCCGCCGCGATCTTCGCAGGCGTCCTCGCCGTCGCGTGGTGCGCGTGCTGGCTCGCCTGGCCGGCGCGGCATATCCCGCGCCCGTCGATTCCCGTCGCGGCCGTCCAAGGCAATATCGTGCAAACGCTGAAGTGGCGGCCGGGCTCGCTCGCGCTTGCGGTGCAACGCTATACGACGATGACGCAACGCCTCATGGCATTTCATCCCAAGCTCGTCGTGTGGCCCGAGACGGTCATCGCGATACAAGGAGAGGGGTTGAACGACGATCCGGCACTGGAGAGTCGGTTCGCGGCGCTCTCGCGCAGACTCGGCGCGACGCTCGTCGTCGGATCGATCGAGGTTCGCGACGCGAGCGCCTACAACGCGCTCTTCTTCTACGAGCCGCACGCACCGCGTGCGATCTATGAAAAGCGTCAGCTCGTGCCCTTCGCGGAGGATTTCCCGGCGCGACGCCTCTTCTTTTGGCTCCCGTTCGTCGGATCGCTCAACGGAGGCTTCTCCGCCGGAACGAGCGACGGCGTTTTTACAACGACGACCGGCCTCTTCGCGGCGCCGCTCATCTGCTGGGAGTCGGCGTTTGCGGATCGCCTGCACGCGCAGATCGCGCGCGGCGCGCAGTTCATCATCGTCAGCACCGACGATGCATGGTTCGGCCGGACGTCGGGGCCGTATCAGCACGCGCAGATATCGCAGCTTCGCGCGATCGAGAACGGCGAGTGGCTCGTGCGGTCCGCGGCGACCGGCGTGAGCGGAATCGTTGCGCCCGACGGAACGTGGCAGGTGCGATCGACGATGGACGAGCAGACGGCCGTCACCGGATTCATCGGGCCGCCCGTCGGCTCGCTCTTCTCGCGCATCGGACCGACGCCGGTCGTGCTCGCGTTCGCGGTCCTCTACGCGCTGATCGCGATTCCGAAGTGGCGCCGCTCGCGGTGACGAAGCAGCGTTGGCGCATCGCCGGAATCGCCGCCGGCTGCGCGCTCTGCGTCTATCTCGTCGTCGGAATCGTCTTAGCCGGACGAGACCGCGTGCCCATACCGCAGGCGAACGCTCCCATCGTGCTGCAAGGCGGCAACGTGCGCGGCGGCACGCACACGATCTCGACGCGGTCGTGGACGCTCTCGTACGACCGCGGCCGCTTCTCGCCCGACGGCGTCGTCGGGTCGCTCGACGGCGTGCACGACGGCATCATCTATCGTAAGGGCAAGCCGTACATTCGCCTCGACGCCAAGCACGTCGAACTCAACGCGCAGACGCTCGACTTCACCGCCGTCGGCCGCGTTCACATCGCGATGCTCGACGATCCGTATCGACGCTCCTTCGATACCGATCTCGTGACCTGGACGAACGACGCCAAGCTCCTGCAAATGGAGCACACGAGTTACCTGCACGTCGGAGGGCAGACGCTGCGCATCGCGACGATCACCGTCGACTTCTCGAAGAACGAGGTGCACTTAGGCGCCTTGAGCGGCGCCGTCGGCATTCCCTAGGAGCGTCGAGACGCTAGCGCTTGCGTTCGCGAGCGTCTTCGGCGATGCGCTTCTTCGCCTCTGCGATGAGTCTCTTGACCTTCTGTCCGCCCTTGTGGCCGATCTCTTCGTAGAAGTCGGGGCCATACTTTTCCTTGACGATCTTGCCGCCTTTTTGGCCGATCGCCTCGTAGAACTCGACGCCGTGACGATCCCGCGTCGCCTTGCCGCCTTTGCGGCCGATCTCTTCGTAGAAACCGGATCCGTAGCGGTCGCGGACGGTGTCGCCACCCTTTTTGCCGGCTTCGCGGACCGACATCTCGCGACCGGCGCCGCCGGAGGGTCGTTTAGAGGCCATGACTCCCAGGGTTCCTCAGCCGCCTACGCCGTCTTGCGCTTCGGTTTTTGTCCGCCTTTTTGACCGATGACTTCGTAGAACGAAGGGCCGTACTTGCTCTTCGTCGCCTCGCCGCCTTTACGGCCGATCTCTTCGTAGAACTCGGTGCCGTACTTGGCTTTGACCCGCTCGCCGCCGCGACGGCCTGCTTCGCGAACGCTCATGCCGCCGCCATGAATTTCATTTTGCATTTGGAGTGCTTTTTACCTCAAGAGAAAGGGGGGTACGGTGTCGTTTACCCATACGAGCGCTTGCCAAACCCAGGCAAAGGTCCCAACCGGGGATATCATACCCGAAAAGAGGCGACGGGCTACACCGTTGAGAGCGCGGCGTAGACGGCTTTTGCACGCTCGTGCAGCACCCCAAGGCCTGCGTCGTTTTCGATGACGTAATCGGCGCGGTGGCGCGCCTGCTCGACCGAAATTTGCGCCGCCATTCTCGCGCGTACGCGCGCCTCGTCGAGACGATCCCGTCGCACGATTCGGGCGATCCGCTCCGCGTCGGGAGCGACGACGAGGACGCTTTTGTCCAGCCCGGCATCGTAGCCGGTCTCGAAGAGCAGCGGAACGACGTGAACGACGACGCGACCGGGCGCGGCGAGCGCCTCGCGTTCGCGCGCCAGGCGCCGAACGTGGGGATGGACGATCGCGTTGAGCTTCGCGCGAGCCTCCGGATCGCTGAAGACGATCTCGCCGAGCGCCGCGCGATCAAGCGCGTTGCCGGCGGTGACCTGCGGCCAGACGCGCGCAATTTCCATGAGGCCGTCGCTATATGGCGCGACGGCCTCACGCGCGAGAACGTCCGTGTCGATGACGAAGGCGCCCTCCTCTTCGAAGATGCGGGCGACCTCGCTCTTTCCGCTCCCGATCCCTCCGGTCAATCCGACGCGCATACGCGCGCTACTCGGATTCTGACGCGCTCTCGCCCTCGTCGGCCAATGCCTCGATCCGCTCGGTCGGCACGTCGGCGACGTGTTGAATCGAGGCGGTGATGCGCCGCGTCGTGGAGTTGAGCGTCAGGAGCGTCACCGTGACCTCCTGGCCGGGGCTATACGAAGCCGCCGTCTCGAACTCGCCGCTTGGGACCATGGCCAGGATTCCCGGAACGAGCTCGACGAGGAGATAGTTCGGGGTTACCTTGACGACTTGCGCCGCGAGACGATTCGTCTCGTAGAGCTTGTCGCGGTGCTCTTCCCACGGATCGGGCAGCGTGTGCTTGAGCGAGAGGCTCACCTTCTTCGCCTCGGGGTCGAACTTCATGATCTCGACCTGCACGGTGTCGCCGATCTTCACGACCTCCGACGGGTGCTTGATGCGCGCGTAGGAGAGTTCGCTGTTGTGAATGAGCCCGTCCACGCCGCCGAGATCGACGAAGGCGCCGAAGTCCGCGAGCCGCACGACGACGCCCTCTCGAATCTGGCCGACCTCGAGCGTTCCGAGCAGCTCTTGCTTGCGCGCTTGAAGCTCCTCTTCGAGAACTTGACGCTGCGAGAGCACGACGCGATGACGCTTGTGATCGAGATCGATGACCTTCAGACGCAAGCGTTGGCCGAGCAGTTCGTCGAGATCGCCGACGGGCTGCCGCCGGATCTGCGATGCGGGGACGAAGCCTCGCATCCCGAGATCGACGAGAACGCCGCCCTTGACGACGTGCGTGACGGTCGCCTCGATGACCTCGTCGCGATCGTGCGCCTCGATGACCTGCTCCCACGTCTTCAGCGCGCGCGCGCGCCGTTCGGAGAGAAAGAGCGTTCCGTCGAGTTCGTCGATGCGATGGACCATGACTTCGAGCCGTTCCCCGACGTGCATCGTCTTCGGGTCCACGGCGAGCGATAGCTCGCGAAACGGGAGAACGCCTTCGGACTTTCCGCCGACGTCGACGAGAAACTCGTCTTTGTCTTTTTGAACGATCGTACCGGTTAGGACTTGGCCCTCGTCGAGAACTTTCAGCGACTCTTCGTAGAGGCGCTGTTCGAGCGCGAGCTGATCCTCCTGGGTCGTTGGTGCAATCTCTGTTGTCGTGATGGTGTGTTACCTTCTTTATATCCGTATTAGTGCTGACAGCTCCGGCACCACCACGTTCCACGCTGGCCAAGCATCGTCCGAACGATCTCCTTGCCGCAACGCGGACACGGCGAACCCTCGCGTCCATAGACGGAGAGCACTTCCTGGAATGCACCCTTTGCGCCCCGCGCGTCCACGTAGTCGTCGATGCTCGAACCGCGTAGCGCTATCGCCCGGTTGAGGACCTCGATGACCGCGCGGTGAAGCCGGGCCGCCGCCGCCTCCGTCAACGATTTCGAAGGCCGACGCGGGCGTATTCCCGCTTCCCATAACGCCTCGCACGCATAGATGTTTCCGATGCCCGCGATGCGCCGCTGGTCGAGCAGGAGGACCTTTACCGGTGTTTTCCGCCCCGCCAGCATACCCGCAAAGGCCTCCACTGTAAAGCCCGCGCCAAGGGGTTCGACGCCGAGGGCTTCGTCCCACGGCTCGGCGGCCTCGACGAGCCGCATTCGTCCGAAGGTGCGCACGTCCGCGAAGAGAACGCGGCGCCGGCGCGAGAGCGAGAGAACGACGTGCGTCGATGGCGGCTCCTTCGCCTTTCCGGTGACGAGTCGGCCGGTCATCCGCAAGCCGACGACGAGCAGGCGGCCGGAACGTAGTTCGAAGACGACGTACTTGCCGCGTCTTTTCACGGCCGTAACCCGTTCGCCGACGACGGCGCGCGCGAAGTCGACGCCTGCTGGAGCGATCACGTTCTTTAACGAGCGCACCTCGACGCGGCGAATCGTCGTTCCGGCGATCGCCGCGTGAAGTCCACGCGCGATCGTCTCGGCTTCAGGGAGCTCCGGCAAACCGAAGCCGTACGCCCGGTGCGATGCCGTCCGCGGCTGCTTCACCCGCCGCAAGTTCGATAACGTACCGGGCGCCGGCCGTCTCGAGTGGGATGAGGTTGTCGGGAGTGTCGAGCGCAACGGTTGGAACGCGCGCGAAGACGCGCCGCACGACACCGTCGCTCGCAACGAAGACCATGTCGAGCGAAACGAGCGTATCCTTCATCCAAAACGAGACCGCGCCGTCGGCATCGAAGACGAAGAGCATTCCCGTGCGCGGCGCGATCGACGTGCGGCTCATGAGCCCGCGTTCGCGTTGCGCTTGCGTCGTCGCCGTTTCGAGACGAAGGCGGGCGCGCGGTGCAACGACGATCGTGATCGGAAGCGCGGCATTCGGCGGCGGAAGCGCCGCGATCCCCGCAAGGAGTAGCGCGTTAAGCATCGGCCATCGGCTCGACGTCGTACCAGTTCGGGCCGGCCTTCAGCGTCGTCTCGAGCGGAACGGAGAGGGTCATCGCTTCCTCCATGATGTCGCGCACGAGATGCGCGGTGTCGGCGACCTCGCTGCTGCGAACCTCGAAGATGAGCTCGTCGTGAATCTGCAAGAGCATCGCCGCGTCGAGTGCGGATGCTGCGATCGCACGATCGATGCGCACCATCGCGAGCTTCATGAGATCGGCCGCGCTTCCTTGTAACGGTGCGTTCGTCGCCTCGCGTTCTGCGGCGCTACGCACCGCGAAGTTCGACGAGCGCAGAGCGGGCATGTATCGCCGGCGCCCGAGGATCGTGGAGACGAACCCGTCGCGTCGACCGGCCTCGAGCGCGCGGTCGACGTACGCGCGCACGGAGGGGAACCGCGCGAAGTACGCCGCGGTGATCTCCTTCGCTTCTTGTCGAGAGATCTCGAGGCGCTGCGCGAGGCCGAACTCGGACATTCCGTAGAGCAGCCCGAAGTTCACGCTCTTTGCCATGCGGCGCTGATTCGGGTGGACGCGAGCGTCTGAGGCGATCGAGAATATCTGGCGCGCGGTGAAATCGTGAATGTCTTGCCCCTCTTCGAACGCTCGGCGCATCGCTTCGTCGCCGGAGAGATGCGCCATGAAGCGCAGTTCGATCTGGCTGTAGTCCGCGGCGAGCAAGACGTACCCCGGCCGGGCGACGAACGCGCGCCGGATTCGCCGTCCGAGATCGCCGCGCACGGGAACGTTCTGCAGGTTCGGATTCGTCGACGAGAGGCGACCGGTTGCCGTCGCAGTTTGATTGAAGATCGTGTGAAGGCGTCCGTCCGAAGGATCCACGAGCGCGGGGATAACGTCGACGTACGTGTTCTTCAACTTCGTCATCTCGCGCCACTCGAGCACGAGGGCGCAGATCGGATACTCGCGGGCGAGCGATGCGAGCACCTCGACGCCGGTCGCCCAGCCGCTCTTGGTCTTTTTCGTCGACGGAATCTGCAGCTTTCCGAAGAGGATGCTTCCGAGCTGCTGCGGCGATCCGATGTTGAACTCTTCGCCCGCGAAATCGAAGATGCGCCGCGCGGCGCGCTCGGCCGCACGGTCGATCTCCTCGCCGATGCGCTCGAGCTCCGTAGGCTCGATCGAGATCCCCGTGCGCTCCATGCGCGCGAGGACCGGCGCGAGCGGAACCTCGACGTCCTCGTAGAGTCTCGTCTGGCCGCGCTCGTCGAGCAGGGGCCGCAGCCTCCCGGCTAAACGCAGGGTCGCGTCCGCACGGGCGGCCGCATCGTCTCCGGCGGCGGCGTCGAGAAACTCGGCACTTGCGTCGTCGAGTGCCGCGAACGTGCGCGATGGGTTGAGAAGGTGTGCCGCGATCATCGTGTCGTCGTCGAAGACGGCTTCGACTCCACACGCGCGCAGGAGAACGCCCACGCGCTTGGCGTCGTGAACGGCGCGCCGCTGCGCGCCTCCGAGCGCTTGCGCGAGCGCTTCGCGCACCGGCACGTACGAGAGCGAGCTCGACGAGAACGACACGCCCTCTCCCTCGCGCGCGCTCACGCCGAGGGAGCCGCCGCTCTCCCCGAGCGCGAGAACCTGTGCACCGCACAGCGCCTTCAGTTCTTGCGCGAGGCGCTCGAACTCGGGCGGATCGACCGACGCAACGTAACTTCGGTACGCGCCGCTCACCGATTGCGCGCTGGGAAGAAGGGGGAGATCCACGGGCGGCTTCATGCGGCTCAGGAGCGTCTTGAACTCGAGTTCCGAAAAGAGCGGGTAGAGCCGTGCATCGGACGGCGCCCGATAGCGGCTCTTCGTCCACGAGACGTCGACGGCAAGCGCGCGATTCGCACGCGAAACGTCGCGGCAGATCTGCGCCTGGTTCCCGTACTCCTCCACGAGACGCTGCAACTTCTCGGAGCCCGCGAGCGCCGGATTCGAGATAAGCGCGTCGAGCGAGCCCGCCGACGCGAGCAGTTTCGCCGCGGTCTTCTCGCCGACGCCAGGAATGCCGGGAAGATTATCCGACGGATCCCCTTTGAGGCCGCGGTAGTCCGCGAGCTGCGACGGTTCGAGTCCGAACCGCTCGCGGACGGCGGCGAGATCGTAGCGCGCGAGATCGGTGATGCCGCGTTTGGTGACCAGAACGGTCGTGCGGTCGTCGACGACCTGGAGAAGATCGAGATCGCCGGTGACGACGATGCTGCGCGCGCCGGCGGCCGCCGCCTTGCGCGCGAGCGTCGCGATCACGTCGTCGGCTTCTTCGTCATCGAGCTCCGCAATCGGAATTTCGTACGCGTCGAGGACGCGGCGAACGAGCGCGAACTGCCCTCGCAGATCCTCCGGCATCGTTTGGCGCTGCGCCTTGTACTGCGGAAAGAGCGCGACGCGCGCGGCCGGCATGCCCTTGTCGAAAGCCGCGATAACGTGCGTCGGGTGCTCTTGGGCAACGATCTTGTTCAGCATCATCGTGAGCCCGTAGACCGCGTTGATCGGCACGCCTTTCGCCGTCGAGAGCGGAGGCAACGCAAAAAAGGCCCGGTAGACGAGCCCATACGTGTCGATGAGCATGAGCGTGTCGCCGGAGCGTTCCATCGGGCTGGGGTACTGCCTCTAGGGAACGTCGAGCGGAGAGGACGCGGCGATGACTCGTCCGTCATCGGTGATGTCGAGCACCGAGAGAACGTAACGCCCGGGAGTGGACGGAAGCGCGAGCGCGAGCGCGTGCCCGTCGCTCTCGACGACGCTCCAGGAGAGCGCGGTCGTCGCGGCCTCTTCGATGCGCAGGTCGGGCGGTGGTTCGGTGTGCCGCACGAACTCCAGCACGAGCGGATGCTTACCGGTCGAATCGACCCATGGATGCCATGTGGCGCTCTGGGGCGCGCTCGTCTGCGTCGTGCTGACGCCGAATCCAAGGAGCGACGGCGCCGAGTCGAAGAGCGCGCTTCCCGATGCCTGCTCGTTCGTCAGGCGTACGACGATCGTTCCACGGACCGCCGGAGCACCGCGGAGTGCGAGCGTCACGTCGGTACCGGGCGCAAGCGAAGCCGGCATCGCGATGCTCGCGAATCCCGCCCGCCCGCTCGCGGCGACATCTAGGGGAACGCTGCTCGACTCGATGGCGCCGTCGTGCACGAACGTCGCCCCGACGCGCAGCGCGCCCGGGGCGCTACGCACGTTCAACTCCGCCGATGCGCGGCCGTCTCGAACGCGCGCGACCGTCGACTCCACGCCGAACGATCCGACGAGCGTCACGAGCGCGTCACCCGATGTTCCCGGCGCGATCGCATCGACGTGCACGACCTCCCCGGGCCGGTACGACTCTGCGTCGAGGCGTATGCTCACGCCGACACTGTTCGATTGGACTCGATCGCTCGTCGCTTGCGCCACGACTTCGAGTTCGGTAGCATCCTCTGCGAGCTCCCCGTCGCGCACGAGCGTCGCCGTGACGAGGTTCGTTCCGAGGTCTGCATTTGCGAACTCGCCGCGCGCGCGCCCAAAGACATCGAGCACGAGACTCTTGCGTTGCGTCGAGCCCCCGTGTGAGAGCGTTACCGTAACGTCCGCGCCGACCGCGGGCCGTCCGTCCCGAACGCCGATTCCCGTAACCGTGAAGCCCACGGGCATCCCCAGCTGCTCCTCGTCGCTATCGACGCGCACCGCAACGGCGACCGGCGCCGTTGGAACGACGATTCGCGTGTCTGCGGTCGCGCCGCCGGATTCGACGCGAACGCCGTACGTCGAGCCGAGTGCGTCGGTGGGATGCGGAATCAAGAACGCCGCGCGCCCGTTTGCGTCCGTGACGACGCGATCGCGAAACCATACGGTCGTTCCCCACGGCGTCGAATCCGGAGCGTATCCGACGTAGACGTGCGGCGAACGAATGACGGCGACGTTCACCTCGCATCCGCCGCGCGACGATCGGATGACAACCGGTACGTCCGCGCCGGGATCGCACGAGTCGCCGCACGCCGACGCAACGTCGAGCGTGAGCCCTCCGGCGTCGGCATCGACGTGCACGCTCGCGCCGCCCACCCCGCCATCGACCTCTGCGAGCACCGCGTCGTCACCCGCCGACGCGTCCGACGGAACCGCGAGCGTCGCGGTAAACGCGCCCGAGTGCTCGACGCGAACGCGTTCTTGAGCGAGAATGCGAGCGCCTTGACGAAGCAAGACGAGCGCCGTTCCCGATGCGGGAGCGAATGCATCGCCGCGCCGCACGCGAGCGAAGCCGATCGCGTGCACGTCGTCGCCGCCGTGAACGACCGCCGATTCCGTACGAACGCCGACGACGACCGGCGGAACGGGAGCTTGCGGAAGAAGGCTCAAGAACGCGAAGCTCGATCCCCACTGCGCGAGCACGAAATCGGGACGATCGTCGCCATGCCATCGCAGCGTTCCGTCGTTGCCGGTGTACTCCGTTACGAACCGGTCGCCGACGAGCAACTGCACCCGCATGCCTTCCAGCGGCGCACCGGAGCCGAGATCGGTTCCGTAGAGAAAGAGTTCGCCGGGCGTCTGCTTTGCGATCAGAGCGATGCGCGAGCGGTTGATCCAGACTTGCTCGCCGACGCTTCCACGCCGCGCTTCGACGACGAAAAATCCCTCTTGCGACCGCAGCGGAATCGTCACGTCGTTCGGCTGAAACTCATAGCCGCCCGGAGGCGTATAGGTAAATCGCGCGATCGGTTTTCGGTGTCGCGTGTCGATGGCTCGCGCGCGTGCGTTCGAGCCGGCCGTCAGGACGTCGGCGGGATCGACGCGATAGACTGCAAACCGAACCGGCGCGCTCGAATAGGTATCCAGTCGCACCGACGTCGGCTTCCACGGAGGGTTTGAGTCCGCGGCGAAGAGGGCAAAGTAAGCGTCTAACTTATGCAGATCGACGATGGGCCTGGCGGCCTGCACGGGAACGGCGACGAGGATCGCGGCGAACGCAGCGACAAAGGTTCGAGCGGCCGGCATCGATGGTTCGCCCTTCGACGGTGGACCGATGGCGGGCCTGCGGGGCAGGTCCGCGCGCGTACCGCGCGTAACGTTCGCCGCGTGGACGAGCAAGGAGCTGGTTCGACGTCGACGCGCTGCCGATTCTGCGGGTGTGAGGAGGGCGGCGGCCTCACCCAGGAGATGCGCGACAAGGCGTACATTCAAGTCGTCGTCGCGTGCGGTTCGTGCGGACACGCATTCACCGCTCTCTCGCGCAACTAACGCCGAACCGTCCCTCGCGCCCACGCCGATCGTCATGCGCTACGTACCGTCGCTCGTCGCTCTCGTGCTTGCGTTGCCGCTCCTCGCGGCGACGCCGCATCCGCGCGTTCCGGCGTTCCATTTTCCGAGCGTGCCGCTGCGCACGACGTTCCTCGTCGAAGTGAACCACAAGGGCCAGGTCGTTCGCGTGACGAGCGCGCACGGATGCCGCTATCAGTTCTTCAACGTGCAGACGTACGGCAACGTCTTGCAGATGTGGATACGCCATCCGGACGGAAGCGCCGACGTCGGACTCTATCGCGTCAGCTACTTCTATAATCCGCGCACGCGCACGATCTCGAGGCACGTCGCGATCGTCAAGCGGGGAGGACGCTGGGCGAACTCGCAAGGGGCGGCCGACGCGATGCTCGACATCGCACGACGCGCGCAGCAGGAGCAGTCCGGCGCGAACCTTCCACCGCTCGACCGCATCATCGGGCCGACGCCTTCACCCCGGCCGCGCCACTCCTAGGAAGCGTCTCGTTCGTTACGTCACGTTCGTAACGGAGGGAAGCGGCCCGCGTCCGGCCGTTCTCGAGGGCGAGACGCTCGCACTCGTCGACGCGCCGTCGATGGCGGCCTACATCGCGTTGCCGCCGCACGAACGATCGACGCGCATCACGACGACGCGTCTGCCGCTGCGCGACGCGCGACTGCTCGCGCCGCTCGTGCCGCCGCGTAACGTCTTCTGCGTCGGAAGAAACTACCTCGAACACGTCGCGGAGGGTGCGCGCGCGCTCGGCAGAGACCTCACGCTCCCGCCCGTGCCGACGTTCTTCACGAAGGCGCCGACCGCGATCGCCGGCCCGGACGTTACCCTCGAACTCGACGCGGGAGTGTCGAGCGAGTACGACTACGAGGGCGAGCTCGCGGTCGTCATCGGATGCGAGTGCAAGAACGTGGCACAAAGCGCGTGGCAGAGCGTCGTCTTCGGCTACACGTGCCTGAACGACGTCACGGCCCGGGACCTGCAACGAGCGCACGGGCAGTGGTTCAAGGGAAAGAGTCTCGACGGCGCGTGTCCGCTGGGACCCTGGATCGTCGATGCGGCCTGCCTCGACCCGCAGCGCCTCGCTATTTCGCTGCGTGTGAACGGGGAGCGGCGCCAGGATGCCAACACCTCGCAGATGATCTTCCCGATTCCGCGCTTGATCGCGGAGTTGAGCTTTGGCATGACGCTGCTGCCGGGAGACGTGATCGCCACCGGAACGCCCGCGGGCGTCGGCTTCGCCCGTACGCCGCCGGAGTTCCTCGCAGACGGTGACGAGATGGCCGTCGAGATCGAAGGAATCGGAACGCTGCGCAACCATATCACGCTCGTATGATCCTAGCGGTTCCGCGCGAGACCGCTCGAAGCGAGCGGCGCGTTGCGCTCGTGCCCGAGAGCGTTGCGCGTTTCGTCAAGCTCGGTGCGACCGTTGTGGTGCAAAGGGATGCCGGTACGAACGCCGCCTTCCCCGACGCCGCGTATGAGAAAGCGGGCGCGACCATTGCAAGCGACATCGCGACGCTCGCGCGCGATGCCGACGCGCTACTCTGCGTCGGGCGCCCCAGCGAAGAGCTTCTCTCGCTGGCGCGTAAGGGAACGACGCTCGTCGGATTTCTCAACCCGCTCGGCGATCCCGCATACCTGTCGCATCTTGCGGAGCGCGGTCTGACCGCGCTCGCCGTCGAATCGATTCCCCGCATTACCCGGGCGCAGCCGATGGACGCGCTCTCGTCGCAGAGCAATATCGCGGGATACAAAGCGGTGCTCGTCGCCGCATCGACGCTTCCGCGTTTCTTTCCGATGCTCACGACCGCGGCGGGAACGATTCCGCCGGCGAAGGTCTTCATCATCGGCGCCGGCGTCGCGGGCCTACAGGCCCTCGCGACCGCGCGGCGCCTGGGAGCGGTAACGAGCGGCTACGACGCGCGCCCGGTCGTCAAGGAGCAGGTTCAGTCGCTCGGCGCGACGTTCGTCGAGTTCGACATCGGCGATGCCGAGGGAAGCGGCGGTTATGCAAAGGAGTTGACGGCGGAGCAGCTCGCGCGCCAGCAGCGCGCCATGGCCGAGACGATCGCGCGAAACGACGCCGTCATCACCACCGCGGCGGTTCCCGGTCGCCGCGCACCGCTCATCGTGACGCAAGAAGCGGTCGCCGCGATGCAGCCCGGTTCCGTGATCGTCGACCTTGCCGCGGAGACGGGCGGCAACTGCGCGCTCACGAAGCGCGACGAGACGATCGTCACCGACAACGGCGTGACGATCGTCGGTACGACGAATCTCGCGTCGACGATGCCGTACGACGCAAGCCGGCTCTACTCTCGCAATCTCTTCGCGCTCCTCTCGCCGTTCGTCAAAGACGGCGCGCTCGCGCTCGACCCGAGCGACGAGGTCGTCAAAGGCGCCTGCGTCGTGCGCGACGGAGCCGTGCTCACCGGAGGTGCCTCATGACGAGCATGACCGAACTCATCTCGCTTATCACCGTTCTCGTCCTCGCCGTCTTCGTCGGCTTCGAGGTCATTTCGAAGGTTCCGACGACGCTCCATACGCCGCTCATGTCGGCGACGAACGCGATCCACGGCATCGTCCTCGTCGGCGCAATCGTCGTCGTTGCGGCGCTCTTCGGTGCCTCGCTTCACGGACCGGCGCTCACCGTGCTCGCGATCGTCGCCGTTGCGTTCGGATCGATCAACGTCTTCGGCGGATTCGCGGTGACCGAACGCATGCTTGCGATGTTCCGGCGCAAAGCGGGGCCGAAGTGACCGGTACGGCCACCGCGTACGCCTTTTTAGACATCCTCGCCTTCGCGCTCTTCATCACCGGCCTCCACTTTCTCAACGCGCCGCCGACCGCGCGTTTCGGAAACCGGCTCGCGATGGTTGGGATGCTCATCGCGCTCGTCGTCGTTCTCGTCGGAACGCTGAACGTCGGATGGTGGGCGGTTGCTATCGGCATCGCCATCGGTGCGGCCGTTGGAATCGTTGCCGCGATTCGCGTGAAGATGACGGCGATGCCGCAGATGGTCGCACTCTACAACGGCGCGGGCGGCGGCGCCGCCGCGCTCGTCTCGACCGTCGAGCTCGCCGTCTCCCGCGCGCACGCCGTTACCCTCGACCCCGTCGTCGCGGTCTCGCTCGTGCTCTCGGCCGTGATCGGCGCGATCAGCTTCGCCGGCTCGATCGTCGCATTCGCAAAACTCCAAGAGCTCATGACCGGACGCCCGGTGACGTATCGCGGTCAGCAGCCGGTGAACGCGGTCGTCGCGCTCGCGGTCGCGATCATGCTGGCGCTTTTCATCGCGCACCTCGGTGACGTTCCGGGATGGCTCTACCCAGGTCTCGTTCTGGCCGCGCTCATCTTCGGCGTGCTCTTCGTGCTTCCGATCGGCGGAGCCGACATGCCCGTCGTCATCTCGCTCCTGAACTCGGCCACAGGTATTGCGGTCGCAATCACCGGCTTCGAGATTCACAGCACGCTTCTCATTACGGGCGGAGCGCTCGTCGGCGCGAGCGGAACGATTCTTACGATCGCGATGAGCAAAGCGATGAATCGCTCGCTCACGAACGTGCTCTTCGGCGCGTTCGGCTCCGCCGGCGGCGCGGAGCCCGCGGTTGCGAGCGGGCGCGTGCAGAACGTTCGCAGCGTCTCAGTAGACGACGTCGCCGCCATGCTCGCCTATGCATCGAAGGTCATGGTTGTGCCCGGATACGGTATGGCGGTCGCACAGGCGCAGCACAGCGTGAAAGCGCTCGCGGACCAGCTCGAAAAACGCGGCGTCAAGGTTCTCTACGCGATCCACCCGGTCGCAGGCCGCATGCCCGGGCACATGAACGTCCTGCTTGCCGAGGCGAACGTGCCCTACGAGGCGCTTCTCGATCTCGACGACGCGAACAACGAGTTTCCAACGACGGATGTCTCGCTCGTCATCGGTGCGAACGACGTCACGAACCCGGCCGCACGAAACGTGAAGAGCTCGCCGATCTACGGCATGCCGATCCTCGACGTCGACAAGGCTGGGAACGTCGTCGTGCTCAAGCGCTCGATGCGCTCGGGCTTTGCCGGAATCGAAAACCCGCTCTATGAGCTCCCGAACTGTTCGATGCTCTTCGGAGACGCGAAAGCATCGGTCGACGCGCTCGTCGCCGCAGTCAAAACGCTGTAACCGGGTCGGATGCGACCCCGGTGGTGACGCGAGCGGCGATCCCCGTCGCGGCGTTGCCGGGTGCGACGCCGAACGCCATGCGCACCGACGTGCCGGCGGGTGACCCGGCGATGTCGACCCGATCCGCAAGCGCGTGCATGATCGCGATGCCGCGTCCGTGATCCGCGCGCGTAGGCCCTTCCCTCCAAGCGCCTCCGTCTGAGATCGTCACGACGAGGCTGCTCTCGTCGCCTCTGGCGTTCACGCGAATCGTGCCGCTCTCCCCGTCGTAGGCGTGTTCGATCGCATTGTTGAGCGCCTCCCCGCATGCGAGCACGAGATCGCCGATCTTTGCATCGTCGAAGTTCCATCCCCGCGCGACGCGCCGGAGCACCTGGCGGGTCTTTTCGGAGGCATCCGGTTTCGCCGGCACGGTGATACCGAGCTCGCGAACCGGCTCGAACGCGATGACGAGCGTCGCCGCGTCGTCGACGTGCGGATTATCCCCCAGGCCGGCGATCGCGATATCGCGAGCACCCAATGCGCTGAAATCGTGGATCCCCTCCAGCAAGCGCTTCAGACGCTTCATGCCGTCCGCAGCATCGTGCCGGTCCTCGATGACACCGTCGGTGTAGAGCACGAGGGCCGAGTTCGCGGGAAGCGTCCGTCGATAAACGGTCGCTTCGAGGTCTTCCAAAACGCCGAGCGCCGTACCAGCACCGCTGAGAAAGTCCCCGCCGTTTCCGAGGAGGAGAGGAGGCGGATGCCCTGCAGTCGCCCACTCGAGTAGCATCGATTCGGGGTCGATGATGCCGACGAACGCGGTCGCAAAGTTTGGCTCGCCACCGTAAACGATCTCGTTCGCAAGCGCAATCGACACCGCAGGCGACGCTCCCCCGAGAATACTTGCGCGAATCGTGTGGCGCAGCGTTCCCATCATTGCCGAGGCCGATATCCCGTGACCGGCAACGTCGCCGATCGTCACGACGATCCGGCCGTCGTGAAGTTCGAAAGCGTCGTACCAGTCGCCGCCGACACGCGTCTCGTCGTCGCACGGAACGTACGCGGCGTCCAGGTGGACGCCCCACGGCTTCGGCAGCTCGGCCGGCAAGAGTTGCGCTTGCAGCGTCGTCGCGATACGCCGCTCTACGTCGTACAGACGTGCGTTCTCGAGAGCCAACCCGACGCGCTCTCCAAAATCGGCGAGCATTTCCCGGTTCCGAACGGCGACGGAGGGGTCGGAGACTTCGAGCACGATCGCGCCGTACAATCCGGCGCGCTGGGGAATCGGAACGTAGACGTGCGCGCAGCCCGTATTCGGCCGCACTTCCACCGCCGCGTGCGATTCGTTCAGGAGCGCGGTCATGGACGCGCTCGAATCGGCTGCCGCGGGAAAGCACGCCGATACGATGCCGCTCGAATTCGCAATACGCATGACGCAACGGGTTCCGATCTGGCGTGTGACGAGCTCGCACGCCGCGCTCGCGACTTCAGGGACGTTGAACGAACTATAGAGTGCACGGCTGGCACTAGCAAGAAAGCGCACCTGACCCGACGCGTATTCCGCGCGCTCCCGCGCTTCGATCTCATCGTGAACGTCGACGAGCAAGCCGACCCACTTGACGATCGCGCCATGCCGCTCGAGCGGCTCGACGGTACAGCAATGCCAACGAAGCATACCGTCCGCACGGCGCAGTCGCACCCGGAGCGCAAACGCGCGACGACCCTCGATCCCCGAGCGCCAGGATCTCAGAAACGAGTCGACATCTTCCTGGGCAATCGAGTTCTGCAGGCCGATGCGCGATGCCAAGGCTCGATGGCCCGTATAGGTGCTCCAGTACCTATTGTAATAGTTGATGGTTCCGTCCGGCCGCGCCGTGAGGATGATGCCCGGCACGGTGCCGACGACCGTCCATGCCGACCGGTTCCCCGCGAGCGTCGCGTAGATTCCATAAAGGTCCTCGGCATCGAACGCTCCGACGAACGAGAAACTCACGTCCTCGGAAGCGTTTTGGATGGGAACGACGCGCAGCCGCGTGCCCGCGATCTCTACCGTCGTGCATTTTCCGAGAGCCTGTGCCTGGGCGGCGCTCTGGCGCAGCGTTTCGAATACGGTCGCCCTCGAGGGGCCCACGAGACCTTTTGCCGGCGGGTTCGCATAGACGTGCCCACCCCACACGCCAAAAGCGGGATACCGAGCCTTGTAAACCGCGTGAATCAACTCCGCGAGCGTTTTCGCACCATCTTCCCCGGCAGCCCAGGCCCTGCCCTACGGCGTCTTCGAGCGAATTTCCTACGCAACGGACGGAGAGAGCACGAGCATAAAGAGCTTTTCGTCGCCCGTAGTAAGGCGGTGCGCCCGAACCCGGAAGCGGCTTTTTGCTCCGGCGGCAGCTCGGGCGAAGACCGCAGCGACTTGGCTCTGCGCGAGCATTGGAAGTTCGGCCATGGACATCACGCGGCCCTCGAGTTCGAAGGTAAGGCCGGGCAGCAGCCTACCGAGAGCATCGTTCGTAAATATCGCGGCCCCGTCTTCCGCGAGAAGCGCGATGGGTTCGTCGAGCGCTTCGAGGGCGGCCTTGAGCCCGGCGCTCATCCGTTGGGTCGCGCGCAGTCTAGCCCGATCCTCCTCCGTCCTCGCCTCAAGATTTCTTCCGCGCGCTTCAAGCTCTTCGTTCGTCGTGTTCAACTCCTCAACGGTCGCTTGCAACTCCTCGTTGAGCGTCTCCAGCTCTTCGTTGGTCGCCTGCAACTCCTCGTTGAGCGTCTCGATCTCTTCGGCCGAGGAAGCGGCCTCCTCAAGGCTGATGACGAGCTGGTCGTTGGCGCCTTTTAACCCGAGATTGGCCGTCGCCAACTCGTCGTTCGACTCCAGAAGGAGCCGTTGGCGCTGCGCGAGCTCTTCCGTTCGGCTGCGCAGCGTCGCAAGTTCGGCGGAGTGCCGTGCGGCGTGCCGTTCGAACTCGTCCTTATCCCGCACCATCTCCGTAACGTCGACCACGATGAGCGCGACGGCGTCGACCTGCATGGAGCTTACGCTCGATCGCTCGCCGTAGGCGAGCGCCTTCACGTACCGGTCCTCCTCGGCTGCCAGACGCAGCGCGAGGACACCGCAGACGTCGGCATCGTTTCGGAGAGCCCGGTCGATCAACGTTCGCAGCGCGGTCGTATCGACTGACGTTGCGGTGTGAAGGAGATCCTCGCCGATGCCGATCCCGCTCACGTTGAGCAACGTGCGAGCCGATCGATTGATGTGTATGATGTCGTAGCGCCGATCGACGATGACGATGCCGGCCGGCGACATCGCGAGCCAATCTAGTACTCACTTGCAAAGTTCCGCGTAAGTATAGGTCGGCTTGACGGCGTGAACTTCGCTGACCTTCCATTCGAACGGCGCGGCGATTGCATTGTAGGCGTCGACGAACCGATCGATAGCTTCCCGCACTTGCTGATGCGACGTGAAGCTTACGCCGCGCAACGCTTGCCGGGAAAGAATGCTGAACCAGCATTCGACTTGATTGAGCCACGATGAGTAGGTCGGCGTGTAGTGAAAATGGACGTTGGGATGGCGTTGCAGCCAGCGGTCGCATTTCGGCCGGTGCGTATTGAGATTGTCGAGCACAACGTGAATCTCTCGCGCGGGATTCTCGGCCACGATCTCATTCATGAAGTGCAGGAACTCGCGACGTCTCCGACGAGTATAGTGCCCGGTTTTGACCTTCCCCGTAATCACATCGAGTGCCGCGAACAGCGTGGTGGTGCCGTGCCGCTTGTAACAGTGCGAAACTCCGGTAATGGCTCTGCCATCGGGCAGGCGGAGCCAGCCCTGTGCTCGTTCCAACGCTTGGATCGACGGCTTTTCGTCCACCGACAGCACGAGCGCGTTCGTGGGTGGATCCAAGTAGAGGCCAACGACATCCGCCGCCTTGGCGGCGAAATCGGGATCGTTCGAAATACACCAACTGCGGCGACGTTGCAGGGAGATCCCTCGGCGACGTAAGAGGCGCCACACCTCGTCCGCGCTGACATCGCCGAGGGTGCGCGCGATCAAGTCACCGGTCCATGAACCGTAGCCACTCGGCGGCGGCCGGTCCAACTGCTTGAGAACACGCTGCTCGGTCGAAGCACTGTACTTCGGCGGCTTACCGCTGCGGGGATCGTCTCGCAACCCCTTCACGCGGTCGCGCGCGAACCGCGAGCGCCATTTGCAGACGCGCGCCTCCCGCGTGTCGAGCGCCTCGGCAATCTCCTGGCTTGTGAGACCGTTATCCGCCGACAAAATGATGTGGGCACGTTCGACAAGCCGTTGCTCGGCTGATGGCGAGCGCACGAGCTTTTCCAATTCGCGCCGTTCACCAGCGGTTAG
>JBOHTS010000015.1:0-8356 GCA_050733755.1 Candidatus Tyrphobacter sp.
TATACAATGAAGAAACTGAAACCGCTCGCGGCCGGGCGCCCCTCTGCAACGTGAACGTCGCGCAAGCCCATGGCGACCGCCAGTCGCCGGGCGGCTTCGTCGGCACGCTCGCTCCACTCCATCGGCAACGTGAAGGAGAGCTGCACCTTCCCGTCGTCGCGCGTGTCACCGTAGGGTCGAACGATTTCCGGCATGAGCGTTGCTTTGCTTTTTACGCAATGGTATACTTCTGGTCGTTCTAGTCAGAATATGGGAAAACATCGCACGCGGCCGTGGCAACTGCAAGAGGCCAAGGCAAAGTTTTCGGAGGTGTTCGAGTTGGCCATCGAGGGTGAGCCGCAGACCGTGACGCGCCACGGCAAAGACGCCGTCGTCATCCTCTCGCGCGATCAGTACCGGTCGCTTCGCGGCGGCGGCAAGAAGGAGACGCTCATCTCGTTCCTGCTGCACAACTCACCGAAGATCGACATCGATATTCCCCAAGCCGAGTACGCACCGTATGAGCCGAAGGTGAACTTTGACGATCCCGAGTTTTGGAACGAGGAGCACACGTAGATGCCGTTTCTCCTCGACACGATGGCGATCTCCGAGTTTCGAAAGCCGCTGCCAAACGCCGGCTTTCTCGGCTGGGCAAGCGCAAACGAGGGTGAAGAAACGTTTCTTGCGTCGCCTACCCTCGGCGAACTCGTCCAGGGCGCTTTTCAGGCTCGACCCGCAGAAAGGCGCCGAGTACTCGCATCGTGGATTGCCCAAACGGAAGAGCGGTTCGCGGAACGCATCATTCCATTCGGCATCGAGGCGGCCCGCGTCTGGGGAGAGGCAAACAGCGTCGCCCGCCGCTCGGGACGCCGTCTATCGCCTATCGACTCGCAGCTCGCGGCGATCGCGGTCGTCCACGGCCTTACCATCGTCACCCGCAACGTGCGCGACTTCAAGATTCCCGAGTTCAAAGCACTGCGCGTCGTTAACCCGTGGTCGTAAGCGCCTCTTCGAACGGGTTCCAGTAGCCGGCGGCGCGTTCGAAGACGCCTTCGAGACCACGACCGCCGTTGGGCGAGCGCGAGACGTCGGCGAACGTCGCCGCCTCGATCGCGGCCGTCAAGCCCATCTCTGCGACGCGCTCGAGAAGCGCCTCGCACGAGCGCAGCACGTGCGCGGCGCGCCGCTCGACGATCCCGCCTCGCTTGATCTCGATCTCGCTGCCGAGGTCGCGCGCGGTGTTCATGACGTAGCGCGCGTTTTCTAGCGAGAGCATGCGGTCGGAGAGAAACGGCGTGTGAATCGCTTCGGTGAGCATGCCGCAGAGATGGATCGTCTGGCCCGTCGTCACCGAGGTGAGGTTGAACATCGCATCGATGAGATGACCCTTGAAGACGTCGCCGGTCATGTGCTTCGTCGGCGGCATGTACTTTAGCGGCGCGTTTGGAAAGATCTGGCGCGCGAGTTGCGCTTGCGCGATCGCATAGAGAAAGCCGTCCTTGAGATCGGGGTCGATCTCGTACGCGTCGCCGAGGCCGATCCGTTCGTCGGGAAGGCCTGCGGCATGTGCGAACGCCTCGTTGATGAACTGCGATGCGAGCACCGCGGGCGCTTGCTCGACGGCGTCGGCCGTCGTGAGGTAGTTGTCCTCACCGGTATTGATGATGATGCCGGAATACGCATTGAGCATCCGGCTGAAATGCTGGTCGACGAACGTGCGACGCATGTTGATGTCGCGAAAGAGAATTCCGTACATCGAGTCGTTGAGCAGCATGTCGAGCCGCTCGAGCGCGGCCATCGCGGCGATCTCCGGCATGCAGAGCCCGCTCGCGTAGTTCGTCAGCATCACGTAGCGGCCGAGACGCTCGGAGGCTTCGTCGAGCGCGTCGCGCACGATGCGGAAGTTCGCCTGCGTCGCGTAGGTGCCGCCGAAGCCTTCGGTCGTGGGACCGAACGGAACGAAATCCAACAGCGATTGGCCCGTCGAGCGAATGACGGCAATAATCTGCGCGCCCGCCTCGGCCGCGGCGACGGCGGCGGTGCGGTCCTCGTAGATATTGCCGCTCGCGACGATGACGTACAGGAGCGGCGGCGGAAGCTGCGGCAGCCGCTCGAGCAGCGCTTCGCGCTCGCTGCGCCTCGCGCGAACCTGCGCGAGCGCCCGCTCGACGTAGCCGTGCAGCGCATCGCGCGCCTGCGCGTCGGAGATGCCGTCTGCGCCGAGCGCGACCTCGCGCGACGCGATGCCGCGCGCCAGATCCGCCGGCTCGAGCGTGCTGCCCGCAAGCGCTTTGCCGAACGCGAGCGCGATACCGGCCCCACGCGCCGCAGGCGGCAGCGCGTCAAGAACGGCGTTCGGCAGAGGGACGTCTTCGCTCGTAATGCCGTCGACGCCGAGCAGGCGAAGGACCGTGCGCTCGACGGAGAGCGTCGAGTGCGTCGCGATGTACGCTTGCACCGGCGCGACGATGCCCTTTGCGAGCACGCGGCAACGCTGCGCGCACGCTTCGTCGATGGCAAGATTCATTTGCTTTTCTCGGGCGGCCTCGCGACGACGACATCCGTTTTCATTTCTTCGTCACCTCTTCGAACCGCTCAAGCCTGAACGGCGTTCGCGCCGGGATAACCCGTGCGCAGCCGCTCTTGTGACACATACGCAACGTCCGGTACGAAAACCGTATCCGAGCCGTCGAACGCGCCGACGGGAGCGAGCGTCTCCAGAATACGCGTCATGTCTCCTCCCACGAGCGCATGATGCACGAGCGGAGGCATCGTCACGCGTTCTCGCCCGTCGAAGCGCTCGACGTATGGCCGTTCGTCGATATGTGCTTGCACGTTCTTCCAACGCATAGCCTATCACGCCGTGTATGGGTCCTGACAAGGGGTGCGCCTCAAGCGAAGACCTCGAGCCGGGGCATCGCCACGGCAAAGCGGCCGCCCCACTCGCGGACGTACGCGATCTCTTGCGCGATCTCTTCGCGCAGATTCCACGGCAGAATCCAGACGACGTCGGGCTTCTCATCGCGCAGGCGCTCCGGCGGCGCTACCGGGATCAGACTGCCTGGTAGCAGATGCCCTTGCTTGTGCGGATTCTTATCGACGGTGAATGCGACGTCGGCGGCGGTGACGCCGCAGAAGTTCAACAGCGTGTTTCCCTTGGCCGGCGCGCCGTAGCAGACGACGCGCTCTCCGCGCGCTTGACGTTGACGAAGCCACGCAAGCACTTCGTCGCGCTTGCGCTGCGCCTTCGATTGAAACTCGTCGTACGTTGCCGGCTCGAGCAGACCGTGCGCCGCTTCGTGCTCGAGAAACTCCATCACGCTCGGCGACGGTGTCTCAACGCCTGCGTGCCGCACGTAGAGGCGCAGCGAGCCCCCGTGCGTCGCGAGCTCGTCGAGGTCGACGACCTCCAGTGCGTGCTCGCGCAACGCGCGCTGCAGCGCGTGGAGCGAAAAGTACGAGAAGTGCTCGTGATAGATCGTGTCCCAGAGGCCGCCCTCGATGAGGCGCAGCAAATGCGGGAACTCGATCGTGAGCGTGCCGCGCGGCGCGAGTATCGCTTCGAAGCCCGCGATGAAATCGTGCAGATCCGGAACGTGCGCGATGACGTTGTTCGCGATCGCGAGATCGGCGGCGCCGTACTCTTCGCGCAGCGCGCGCGCGACCTCGGCGCCGAAAAAGCGTGCCTCCGTGCGCACGCCCCGCTCGCGCGCAGCGACTGCAACGTTCTCCGCTGGCTCGACGCCGAGCACCGGAACGCCACGCTGCGCGAAGTACTGCAGGAGGTATCCGTCGTTGCTCGCCACCTCGGCGACGAGCGACGTTTCGTTCAAACTCGCCCGCTCGACCATCGCATCCGCGTACTGCCGCGCGTGCTGCAGCCACGACGACGAGAACGACGAGAAGTACGCATACTCGCCGAAAATCTCTTCGCGCGGCGCGAAGGCCGCGAGCTGCACGAGACGACAGATGTCGCAGACGTATGCGTGCAGCGGATAGCGAGGCTGCGCCGCAGCGCGATCCGGCAAGACGTACGAGTTCGCAAGCGGGCTCTGCCCGAGGTCGCAGAAACTGCGCGTCACCGCGGCGCCGCAACTGCGGCACGTCATGGCGATACGAGCGTGCGGGCCACCGCTCGCTGCGTGCGCCGTCCGTGTATTCCGATGAAGGTCACCGCGAATCCGAGCGCGTTGGCGCAGAGGAGCACTTCGACGATCGTCTGCGGCGTGCGATGGAAGATCACGATTGCCGCCGCCTCGAGCAGAACCGTCGCCGCGAGCAGCGGCATGAACGCAAAACGGTCGAATGCCGCGCGATACGCGACGCCGATGCTCGTGAGCCCCCAAAACGACGCGGCGGCAACGGCCGGAAGCAGCAGCGGCGCCGCGCCCGCGTACTGCGCCCCCGCGATGAGCCCGACGACCGGCGCCGGTGCGAGCCAGACGAGCAGCAAAAGCGCGACGCTCACGCACACGCCGATCGTCACCATCGGCCGGAGAAGAGGATGCGTGCCCAAACCCGCTTGCGCGTGCTCGGCGGCGTGCGGAAGAAGCAGCGTCGGCAGAACCGATATGAACGTCGCGAGAGCTCTGCCGGGGAGCACGACGACGCCGTAGATACCGGCGTAGAACGGCGAGAGATAGTGTTTGGCGAGGATGAGGTCCAGCTCGATGAGCATCGCGAGGGCGAGATACGTCGCCGCGATGTTCGCGCTGCGCACGACGACCGGTCGTACTCCGACGCCGAGGCTCGTCGCCTTGCCGCGAAAACGACGAGCGACGATCGCGTACGTCCAAACGACGGCTGCAAAAGCGGCGAGCGTCTGTCCCGTCATCGCACCGAGAATCGAGAGGCCGCCGAGCACGGCTGCAGACGCCAGCGCCGCCTTTCCGAGGAATTCGATGGCTTGGGAGAGCGAGAAGAGCGCGAACAGCTGCGCGCCCTGCAACATTCCTCGCACGATCGCAAGAGCGACGCCGAGCGCGGCGAGAACGATCGTCACGCGCACGGCCCAGAGCGGCGCCCCGTTGAGAAATCGTGCGATCGCCGGCGACGCGAACGCGGCGCACAGAAGCCCAAGCAGCAGCACCGCTGCCGCCGAAACGAAGACGATCTCGCGAACGCGTCCGAGCATCCCGGCGTCGGACGGGCCGCGAACCTGCGCCGTGAGACGCGCGACGATCGCCGTCGAGAACGCCGAGACGAATCCGGTCAGCGCGACGATCGCGAGAAGCGATGCGAGCGTGCCGTACTCGGCAACGCCAAGCCGGTGCGTTGCAACGACGCGGAAGACGTAGAAACCGGCGCTGCCCACCACCGTCGCTCCCAGCAAGAAACCGCCATGACGCATCGTTCTCGCATCGGTAGGCATCGTGGACCGCTTATGCCGCATCGCGCGCCAGGTCCTTCGAACGGCGCGTGGGAATAGCGACGAGTCATGCGCGTCATGGTCACCGGCGGCGCCGGATTCATCGGGTCCGGCATCGTTGCGTCGTTGCTCGAGCAAGGGCACGAGGTGTGCGTCGTCGACAATCTCGATCCGCGCGGCGGCGGACGACGTTCGCACGTGCCGCAAAGCGTGCGTTTCGAAGCGATCGACATCTGCGATAGCGAACGGCTGCTCGCCGCCATACGATCGTTCTCGCCCGACGCGATCTCACACCAAGCGGCGCAGACGAGCGTCGCGCGCAGCGCTCGCGAGCCGGCGTTCGACGCGAGCGTGAACGTCGTCGGTACGGTCAACGTTCTCGAAGCCGCCGCCGCGAGCGGCGTGCGCCGGGTCGTCTTCGCGTCGAGCGCGGCGACGTACGGCAACGTCGAGCATCTCCCCATCGACGAATCGACGCCGCAGCGGCCGATCTCGCCGTACGGCATGACGAAACTCATCGCCGAAGGGTACCTGCGTTTCTTCGCGCGTGAGCGCGGTCTTGAGTTTACGATCCTGCGCTACGGAAACGTCTACGGTCCGCGTCAAAACCCGCGCGGAGAGGGAGGCGTCGTCGCGATCTTCACGTCACGATTTCTCGCCGGCGAGACGGTGCAGATCAACGGCGACGGAAATCAGACGAGAGACTTCGTCTATGCCGGCGACGTCGCACGGGCGAACGTCAACGCGCTCGAGGACGGGCGCAACGACGACTTCGTCATCGGCACCGGCGCGCGAACGTCGGTGAACGAGATCTATGCCGCCCTCGCGCGCATCACCGGAAAGGAGCCGACGACGGAGTACGCGCCTCGCCGCCCAACCGACGCGCTCGAGAGTTGCTTCAATCCCGCGAAAGCGCAGCGCCTTCTGAACTGGCGGGCACGGACGCCGCTCGACGAGGGCCTGTCGCAGACCGTCTCGTTTTACGCCGCAAGCGCGGCCGTGCGCTGACGTAGAGCGCCGCAGCCGCAGCGCTCGCGTCGAGGAAGTAGAAGAGGCGAAAACTGCACGAGATCGCGATGAAGAAATACGACGCCGCGACGGCGAGCGCGGCGACGAGCATGGCCGCGACCGCGAGATCCGCCGTCTCGCCGCGCAGAATCAAAAAGACGACGAGCCCTAGCGCGAGCGCGGCGTAAAAGACCTGCGAAAAGATCGGGGTTCTAAAGAATCTCTCGCTGTACGACTCGAGCGCCACATCCTGGGGGCGCCGCCCCTCTCGAAGACCGAGCGCGCGCAGCCATGCGGGCTTCCCGTCGATGCCGGCGAATACGGGTTCGCAGCGGGCGAGGCTGGGTGTGAAGAGCAACTGCGAAAAGACCGCAAGGCGCGTGCGGAGGTACGAGCCTGGGTCGCTCGCGACCAGCGTTCGCCATTGCCGCGAGATCGCCGCCGCCGGCTGCGCCTGCAAGAAAACCCAGAGCGCCGGCGCGTGGAGTTCGATGTCGTCGACGCGGTACGGCGAGAACGCCTTGGACTCGCGGCGTATCGCTCGCCCAAGGCGCGCGTCTCCGCCGTCGAGCGTTCGAATGCCGGCAGGATCGTGCAGTGAGAGCATGCCGACGATGTCGTACATCTGTACCATCTTGACGCCGCCGCGGTATGCCGCGTTTCCCGACGCCGCCGAAAGCGCTTCGTTCGCGACGACCACGAGCGCCAGGCTTCCGACGAAAAACGCGGCGGCCGCTCCGATCGGCAGGCGCATACCGCGCGCGCGCGCGATGAACCAGAGCGCGATCGCGGCGATGGGAAGGCACAGGACCCCGTTCTGCCGCGAGAGTGCGGCGAGCGCCAGGAGCACTCCACTGCAGACAATCCAGAGCAGTCGAGCACGCGGCGCGTCCCACGTCCACGCGGCAAGCACGAGCGACGTGAAGCCGGCGATTGCGAGGTCGGCGAACAGGACGTCGTGCCAGACGACGCCTTGCGTCAGCAGCGTCAACGGTGAAAGCCCGATCAGCACGGCAACCGGTACGGCCCAGAACGATGGCGCACGCCTTCCCAACGACAGCACGCCGAGCGAGAGAAAGAAGAGCAGCACGTCGACCGCGACGAAGAGTGCCGTTCCATGGCTGATGCGATCGGAGACTCGCAAAAGCGCCAGCATGAGCGGCGAGCTGAACGTGGGCGGCAGTCCGTGACGCACGGCATAGAGCGCCTGGACGGAGTCGTACGACATCTGGCCCGGCAGGTTTGCAACGAGCACCGCGGCGCACGCGATGACGAGTATCGCGTAGACGAGAGCGCGTGGAATGACGGCTAATACCTTAGCCATTCTTCAGCAGTCCCCGTGGAGCAATGCAGAAGAGATCGCGCTTCTCACCGGGCTCCTTCTCCTCATGTTCTTGGCGGGACGAGCCTTCGTCGAGATTTGCCTGGCATTTGCGCGGCGAGGATCGGACGCGGGCGAGCAACCGCTGCGAAACGTCAACTTCGTCGCGATCGGAGCCGGCGGGGCCATGGTGCTGATAGTAGTGTGGGTTCTGCGGGTCGCGCACCTCTTCAGCTTCGGCGCCGCGATCGGCGTGCTTGCCGCCTTCGTCGCGGCCGTCGCGCTATGGAATGCTCCGTTCCGCGCGTTTCTGCGGTGTCCGTGGCGCGAGTTCGACGCGCTGCTCGGCGCTTATGCGGCCGGCTCGTTCGCTTTTCTCCTTGCTGCCGACGTGAATACGTACGGGTTTCGAACGTCGAGCGGCCTCTACATCCAAAGCGGCTGGCAGCTCTTCTCCAACGCATTGCCGCAAGCGCTCCCGAGTTTCGGCCATGTGATCGACGCGCCTCTCCTCTACACCGGGCACCTCATTGTGGCGGTTTTCGGCATCCTCGGGCACGCCGATCACGTCGCGTACTACATCGTGGGAACGTACTGGGTGAACTGCATTCTCGCGCCGGCGGTTCCCATCGGTGCGTATCTTCTCTTCTCGCGCTTTCTTCCGGCGGTGCCGTCGGCCG
>JBOHTS010000016.1:0-1118 GCA_050733755.1 Candidatus Tyrphobacter sp.
CCGTAGATCGGCACGGCGCCGATGATGCGATCGCCGCGGCCGTAGAGCGAGACGGGGCCGGTGCGCTCGACGTAGCCCCAGATGTCGCAATTGGCGTTGACGCGGAAGCCGAGCACGCGCCGATGCACGCAATTGATGCGCTCGTCGATGGTCGCAAGCCTTCGCGGAATTTCGCGATCGATGTCGGCGGCGAGCGCAGGAAGCGCGAACTCGATGGTCGCCGACACGCGCGATGGCGTGACGAGCGGCGCCGGTTGATCGGGAGAGAGCGGCGGCTTTTCCGCCGCGAGCGCGGGGGTGGCGAGGGCAAAAGCCAATAGAGAGACGCGAGAGAGGGGAGTACGCAAGGACACCATAACGAGCCCGCAGTTTTCGCTTCGCCGCGACTATACAGCAAGCTTGCGAAGGTAACCCATCAATCTCGCTCGATCACCGCTCCGGCGCTGCTCCCGCCGCAGCTGCCAGTTTCGGCTCTGATTATCGACTAATGGCGGCCTTGTTCGCGGGTTTGGCTTGATCCCCCAGCGCCACATACCCATTGCCCGTCAGCGCCATCGGCTTGTTGGCGGCGGCGTCAACGAGCGGATCGCGGCCGAGTGAGGCGCGCGCCTCGTTGATCGTCAGAATCCCTCTCGACGTGTAGCTCGAGAGAATCGCTTCCTGCGTCTGCGGATCGACGCTCGCCTCGGCGCTGAAGCTAAATTCGAGATCCGGCGCGGCGAATTCCTGCGCGATGACGGAGTCGATCAGATCCTTCACCCAGGCGAGCACCGGCGCCAGTCCTTCTTCCTCCGAAATCTCCTTCTGCGTCTCGGCCGTGGCGCGGTTCATCTGCTGCGTCAACGCCTGCGGCGAGATCGAGAAGGCGAAACAGACGATGCGCGCCAGCCATTCGTCGAACGGGCTCTTTAAGTCCGGCTCCTTGGTCTGGAAGAAGGTCTTGGCGACGCCTCCCGGCACGAACTTGGCGCACCTGCGCCGGCCGAGTTCGCCGTCGAAATAGGCGTCCCAATATTTCTGGTACGAGGCGATCTGGTCCGGCGTCCAGCTCTCCGGCACGCCGATCAGAGAATCGGGAATATTGCCTTGCGTAAAATAATCGAGCAGGAACATCTGCC
>JBOHTS010000017.1:0-1345 GCA_050733755.1 Candidatus Tyrphobacter sp.
GCGGCGCGACGTGCGGCGCTTTCGCTCCGATCCGGTCGGCAACGATCGCATCGACGAACTCGTCGCGCTGGCGACGCTCGCGCCTTCGGTCGGCCACAGCCAGCCTTGGCGCTTCGTCTCGGTCGAAAGCGATGCGCGCCGGAGGGCGGTGATCGAGAATTTCGAGCGCTGCAATGCCGACGCGCTGGCGTCCTACGAAGACGAAACGGCGGCGCTCTATGCGCGGCTGAAACTGGCGGGGTTGCGCGAGGCGCCGGTGCATCTCGCGGTATTCTGCGACATCGAGACGGAGATCGGCCGCGGTTTGGGGCGCATGACCATGCCGGAGACGCTTTGCTACTCGGTGGTCGCCGCGATCCAGAATTTGGCGCTTGCCGCCCGCGCGCGCGGGCTCGGTGTCGGCTGGGTGTCGATCCTCGGTCCGCGCGAGATCGCCACGCTCCTCGACGTGCCTGCCGCGTGGCGGCTGATCGCTTATCTCTGCATCGGCTATCCGCAGGAAGAGCACCTCGATCCGGAGCTCGAGAGATACGGCTGGCAGGGACGTTTGCCCAACGCTGAGGTCTTGCGAAGGTAATGACCCATTTCTGGGCTTAAGGAGAAGGCGTGTGACGGCCGGGCTTGTCCCGGCGATCCACGCGGCCAATCTATGCGCCATGCCGCATGACATCCTGATCGTCGGAGCCGGAGCCGCGGGGCTCATCGCCGCGTGGGACCTAGCGCGGGCCGGCAAGAGCGTCGCGATCCTCGAAGCGCGCGACCGGACGGGCGGGCGAATTTTTCCGTTGCCCGAATCGAATTTCGGCTATCCGGCGCAAGGCGGCGCCGAGTTCGTGCACGGCGAAGCGCCGATTTCGCGAGAGCTTCTGAAGGCGGCCGGTGCGACCTTCGAAGGCGCTGGCGAGTGGTGGAACTTCGCCGATGGCACGCCGCGTTCCAATGATTGGCCGTCGCCGCACGACGCGACGCTCAAATGGAAGCTGGAGGCGCTGAAGCACGACATGCCGGTTGCGGCGTTCTTCGACGAAGTTTTGCCAGACAAGAAATATGCGTCGCTGCGCGAAGACATTTTTCGGCGCATCGAAGGCTATGACGCGGCCGATCCGGCGCGCTTCAGCGCCTTTGCGCTGCGCGAAGAACTCCTCAGCGAAAGCGGCTGGGGGCAGTTGAACATCAAACAAGGCTACGGGCTGCTGATACGCTTCCTCGAAGAACAAGGCGCCAAGCACCGCGTTGAAATCGTCCGCAACAGAGAAGTCAAACGCGTCGAGCTTGGCGAAGGCGGCATAGCCATTCGCTGTGCCGACGGTACATCGTACCAAGCCTCGCAAGCGCTCATCACCGT
>JBOHTS010000018.1:0-5138 GCA_050733755.1 Candidatus Tyrphobacter sp.
ACGACGACCCCGTGGTTCTGGGCGATCCTCGGCAGTTGGCTGCCCGCACTCATCCTGCTCGGGCTCTTCCTCTGGCTGTTATCGTCGCTAACGAAAGGGCAGTCGGGAATGATGAGCCGCTTCGGACGCGCGAAGGCGAAGCGATATGCCGCCGGGCTGCAGACGGTAACCTTCAACGACGTAGCATCGGCCGACGAAGCGAAGACGGAACTGCAGGAAGAGGTCGACTTCCTTCGTCATCCGCAAAAATACCGTGCGATCGGCGCGCGCATTCCGCGCGGCGTGCTTCTCGTCGGTCCACCCGGAACCGGCAAGACGCTGCTCGCTCGCGCCGTCGCCGGCGAGGCCGGGGTTCCGTTCTTAAATCTTAACGCGTCGGAGTTCGTCGAGATGTTCGTAGGCGTAGGAGCGAGCCGCGTTCGCGATCTCTTCGGCCAAGCGAAGGCGATATCGCCGGCGATCGTCTTCATCGACGAACTCGACGCCGTCGGTCGCCGTCGCGGCGCCGGAATCGGAACGGTTAACGACGAGCGCGAGCAGACCCTCAATCAGCTTCTCGCGGAGCTCGACGGCTTCGATCCGCGCTTCGACATCATCATCCTCGCGGCAACGAACCGGCCGGACGTGCTCGATCCCGCGCTCCTGCGTCCGGGCCGCTTCGATCGTCAGATCGTCGTCGATCTTCCCGACAAGACCGGGCGCGAGGGGATTCTCCGCATTCACAGCCGCAAGCTCAAGCTCGAAGGCGAGGTCGACCTCGCCGCGGTGGCCGCGGTGACGATGGGACTGAGCGGAGCCGATCTCGCGAACCTCTGCAACGAAGCCGCGCTCATCGCCGCGCGCGACGGACGGCTGACGGTGGCGCAGGGCGATTTCGCGGAAGCGCACGACAAGATCCGTTTGGGAGCCGCAAACCCCCACGCGATCAATCCCGACGAGCGAAGGATCGTCGCGTATCACGAATCCGGGCACACGATCGTCGCGTGGATGACGCCTGGCGCCGACGCCGTACAGAAGGTCTCGATCGTTCCGCGTGGACGCTCGCTCGGCCAGACGGAGCAAATTCCCGGCGAAGAACGGCACAACGTCAGTCGCGCCTATCTCGTCTCGAAGCTCGCCGTGCTTCTCGGCGGCAGGACCGCGGAGAAGATCGCACTCGGCGACGTCTCGACCGGCGCGGAGAACGACCTCGTCGAGGCGACGAATCTCGCGCGCCGCATGATCACGCGGTGGGGAATGGGAACGACGGCGCTCGCCGCCTTCAGCTCCGACGAAAAGCAGCCGTTTCTCGGGTACGAGATGTCGCAGAGCCGAGAGTACAGCGAAGCGACGGCGGCGCGAATCGACCGCGAGGTCGAGCACCTCTTAGACGCCGCGCACGCCCAAGTCCACGCGCTGCTCTCGGACCGGCGCGACGTTCTCGACGCGCTCGCGACCGCGCTCCTCAAAGAGGAGACGCTGGGCAACCCGGCGCTGCGCGTGCTGCTCGGCGAACCGGCGATGCCCAAGCCCGCCGTCACCGCTCCCGCATAGCCCTACTCTTTCGGTCCGAAAAATCGCTCGCGCTCGGCGAGCTTGCCGAGATTCTTGACGACGACGATCGCGAAAATCGTCACGACGACGGCATAGACGAACTGGGCTGCGACGCCGCTGCCGGGCTTGAGAAAAACCGCGAGGAGATCCGAGATAAACTTGTTCCACGCACCGGCGGCGATGAGTCCGAAGGCGATCGTCGCAAGAGAGAGCATCGTGCCGATGTAGGTCGGTTTGATTTCCATGCGCCCTCTCTTTGCCGCGCGCCCTGGCGATACCGTCCGAGCCGATTGCGGCGCTCTTTACCGACTCTTTATCGTCGCCTCAGCCGGCGACGCCGCTGGAGTCCGAAAAACGTAGTAGAGTGAGCGTAGGGTAGTGCGAATGAATCGAATCGTCACGCTGAACAGGGTCTTCACGGCCTTCATTTTTACCGTGGTCGCGAGCCTGACGATCTACGGCTACGTCTCGCTCGTCGTCGACTCCCGCGTCGGAGCCGTCGTCCAACGCGAGTTCGGCCTCTACGACGCCTACCGAACCCTCGAGGTGAACGACCTCGGCAGCGAGATTCGCGCGAACATCTCGTGGGCGGCACAGCCGGACCGCACGACGTGGCGCGCAGCCGCCGGAGCGCAGCGCGCCTTCGACGCGGAACTCGGCAAGCTGCAGCGCGAGGCGCGAGGATCGGATAAGGCGTGGGTACGAGAGATATCTTCGCAACACACCGCAATCGTGGGCGTTGCGTGGCGCGTCATGCACCTCGTCGCGTCGCACCACGATCGCGAGGCACAGAGCATCTACAACGCGCGCGTTCTCACCCCGTACGCGGCCTTGGGGAACCGCATCGATGCGCTCTCACGCCGCCACCGTGTGAGCGCCGATCTGCTGAGCGCACGTTGGAGCGCCTTGGAGCACTCGCTCGAAGCGGCGATGATCGCCGCGGGAGTTCTCGGCCTCGTTCTCTTGATGGCGCTCACCTGCACGATGCACGAGTATCGCAAGCGCGCCGATGAGGCAATCGGGCGCGAGATCGAACGGCTCGAACGCGCCGCCTTGAGCGACAGCCTAACGTCGCTGGGAAATCACCGGGCGTTTCGCGACGACCTTCTCAAGGAGATCTCCCGCTCTCGGCGGCACGATCAGGCGTTAACGCTCGCGCTCATCGACGTCGACGACTTCAAAGCACTCAACGATACGCACGGGCACGCTCACGGCGACGCCGTACTCGTAGAGACCGCCCGCGCGCTTCAAACGGGGCGTCGCGAGGACCGCGCCTATCGCATCGGCGGCGACGAGTTTGCGATGCTCCTCATCGAGACGAATCTCGAGCGAGCGCAGCACGTGATCGCGCGACTCCACGAACGCCTCCGCGCTCGGCTGAACGGTGCGACCGTCTCGGTGGGGCTCTGCGAACTCAATGATGGGATCGACGAGAGCGACCTCTACGAACGCGCCGACGCCGCGCTCTACGCCGCGAAGAGAAACGGCCGCGACACGACCGTCAACTTCGCCTCGATACGCCGGCACACGACGATCGTGCCGGTCAGAAAATGCGTCGCGCTGCAATCGCTTCTCGAGCAGCGGGCGCTCGACGTCGCGTTTCAACCGATTTGGAGCATGGGCCGCAAGGCCGTTCTCGGCTTTGAAGCGCTCGCACGTCCGTCGCAGAGCCTCGGGCTCGCCGGCCCGCAGGAAGCGTTCGACGTCGCAGAGCGCCAGCGTCGCGTTGCCGACCTCGATCGCCTCTGCATCGAACGCGCGCTCGAGCGAGTAGCGGAACTCCCGCAGGCGCATCTTCTCTTTCTCAACGTCACGCCCGAGACGCTCGGCCGCGCGGATTTCAGCGCGCGCGGACTCGTCGAGGAGGCGCGCGCGTTCGGCCTGGAGCCGCAGCGGATCGTCGTCGAGCTCACGGAGCGGCACATCACCGATTCGCGAAGCATCGCGCTTGCGGTCCAGGAGCTGCGACGCCTCGGCTTCGCCGTGGCGCTCGACGACACCGGCTCCGGCTCGGCGGGCCTCGAGATCCTTCGACGCGTCGCCTTCGACTTCGTGAAGATCGATCGCTCGGTTATCGCCGAGGCGATGACGCACCGCCGTGCGAGCGGCGTGCTCGCCGGGATCGTCGCCATCGCGCGCGCGAGCGGAAGCCTCGTCGTCGCCGAAGGAATCGAGAACGCCGAGCAACTCGCGTTCATCTCGCGCTTTCAATCGACGAGTTCCGATGCGATCGGCGGCGTGCAAGGCTATTTGCTCGGACGCCCGCAGCATACGGTGCCCGACGCTGCGGAGATTGCGGCCCTGCGGCAGATTCTCTGCGAAAACACCGCCGCCGGCGAAAGCATCGCAAGCTGAAGACGCAGTGAGCGAAGTCGAGCGACCGCCGCAATCACTGCGCCATCACTGCAGTGAGGATGGAGCCGTTGACGGGGATTGAACCCGTGGCCTCGTCATTACCAATGACGTGCTCTACCACTGAGCTACAACGGCGCGTGCGCTTGCCGCTACACCGCGGGCCGCTCTCAATCCTACCGCAGGGAAGGAACCGGCAGGCTGCGGGCGGCGGCTCGCGAAGTTCGCGCATCACTGAGCCCTCTCTGCGGAGGCTTCGCACTATGCCGTTCAGGGCGCTTGTCTGTCTCCTCCTCTCGCTGGCGTGTACGTCCGCTGCATTTGCGCGCGTGCACCCCGGCTTGGCCCCTGCGGACGAGTACTTCGGAAGAATGAAGATGAGCGTGCTCGGCATTCGCAACGGCATCCGCGATGCGGCGCTGCGCGTCGGGTACGATCCGCGCAACGGGGCCTCCCAACTCGGAGCCTGCCGCTGGATCGAGAACGCCATCGAGGACTGGGGCAACAAATACCCACACGATTCGTGGCTTCCCACAATGACGATCGCGCTGGAAAGAATCTACGCGCGCATCGACACCGCGCAGAGCCACGCGCAAGCGCGGCGGATGCTCGCATGGATCCATCGCCGCTACCGCGGCTCGCATTTCGAGCGCGTCGCGCTCGTCGTCGCGAACCTCGATCGACGACGCGTCCATCCGAGCACGCATAGGCGCCGCACGACGCCCTAGCGCTCCCAAGCGTAGGCGCGTAGCGTCGAGGTCGAGGACCGACGCAATGTCACGACTCTTGGAGCGGGCGGCGGGAATCGAACCCGCGCTGTCTGCTTGGAAGGCAGAAGCACTACCACTATGCAACGCCCGCGAGTTTGGGCAGGGGTGGATTCGAACCACCGTAACGCTTTCGCGTGCCAGATTTACAGTCTGGTGCCATTAACCACTCGGCCACCTACCCATGTTTGGATTCGCCTTATTTGGCGCGGGTTTCCGTGCACCTCGCCATTCACGGACGACCGCGCCGTGCCCCGTTTGGTCACCCTTTGGTCACCTTTGCCTACGTCCGGCCTCCAGAAACGGCCGCGAGCGCAGGTCCGAGTACGGCGTCGAGCTTTACCGCGGCCTCTGCTTGGAGCCCTTCACTGACGTGCGAATAAAGGTCCGCAGTGATCCCGATGCTCGCGTGCCCCAAGCGCTCCTGCACGACCTTTAGGTGCACGCCCGCAGCCAAGAGTTGGGATGCGTGCGTGTGCCTGAGCG
>JBOHTS010000019.1:0-11173 GCA_050733755.1 Candidatus Tyrphobacter sp.
CGGCAATCTCCTGGCTTGTGAGACCGTTATCCGCCGACAAAATGATGTGGGCACGTTCGACAAGCCGTTGCTCGGCTGATGGCGAGCGCACGAGCTTTTCCAATTCGCGCCGTTCACCAGCGGTTAGTTCGATCGTTGGTGCAACACGGCTCACGCACCCATGATAGCATAGTTACGTCAACTTACGCAACTAAATACTAGGGGCTCTGGGTTCTTTGGCCCTCCGGACGTCCGGGCTAACGTAGCGAGCTGCGGTGCCGACGCTGGATGCATCGTCTTCGTCGCCGCCGATCGGTAGGCATTTTGCAGCGTCGAAGGCGGGATCAGCACGCGAGCGCCGTGCCGCTCGAAGATTTTCAACGCCGAATCTGCTACCTTGAAGAGCTCCGGCAACGGGTTGGCCGTCTCCGCCTTGCCGAGCACGAGATAGCCGTGGTCGCGCAACGAAAACGCAAATATGTGCAAGGCGTGCTGCTGCAGCTCTTTCGTGAAGTAGATGAGGACGTTTCGGCACAGCACGAGATCGATTCGCGGGAATGGTGCGCGCTGCCCGAGGTCATGCTGTCCGAACACCGTCATGTTGCGGATGCGCTTTCCGACCTCGTACCCGTGCTCGCTCTTGAAGAAGTGCCGCGCAAGCAGCGGTTTTGGGACGCCCTCGAAGGCGTCGGCGGAGTAGATGCCCTGCCGCGCAAATGCGACGGCGTCGCCGTCTATGTCGGTCGCAAAGATCCGTGCGCCGATCTCGCTATCGTCGGCGAGCGACTCGGCGACGAGGACTGCGAGCGAGTACGCTTCCTCGCCGGTCGCGCACCCCGCCGACCAGAGACGAATCTCCTTGTCGCCTTTGCGCGCCTGTTCGATGAGCTTGGGCAATACCGCTTCCGAAAGTGCCTGGTAGAGCTGCGCGTCTCGAAAAAAGCTCGTGACCTTAATGAGGAACGAGCTCACGAGCCGGCCGTAGGAGTCGGGATCGCGCTGCAGACACCGGTCATACTCTTCGTACGTTCTGGAACCCGCCGCCGCCATCAGCCGCGAGAGCCGTCGGCGTATCGTCGACATTTTATATTGGAGAAAGTCGATGCCGCTGCGATCGCGGACGTGTTCGAGCAGCGTCTGCAACGCGTGGTCCTGATCTTCCGTCGCCGCAGAGGTGCGCGTGATGAGCTCTGTGATGAGGTCGCCGATTTCGTTGTCCTTGCGCGTGAAATCCACGAGCGACGGCGGCAGCGCACTCGGCATCGACGAGTACCTCGCGCTCTCCGGTTCCTGGACGATTACGGTTCCGCCCTGTTCTTTGACCTCGCGTGCTCCGGCCATGCCGTCGAAACCCATACCGCTGAGAACGACGGCGATAACGCGGTCTCCGTACGCCGCGGCCGCCGAGCTAAAGAGCCTATCGATCGAGGGCTTGATGCGCTTCTCTTTCGACGAATCGACCGTGACGTTTCCGTCCTGGATTTCAACGTCACAACCCGATGGAACGACGTAGACCGTGCCGGGTCGCATCTCTTCGTTTGCTTCGACGAACTTCACGGGCAATTGCGAACCGGTGCGGAGGATGTCGACTAAGCGGCTCTTGAGGTTCGGATCGAGATGTTGCGCGACGACGACCGGCGCCGGGAATCCTGGGCGCAGGTGCGCGACGAGAGCCGAGAGCGCCTCGATGCCGCCGGCCGAGGAGCCGGTGACGACGAGCGACTGGCTATCTTGCGCCTGCTTATCGTTCGGCAAGCCGCTCATCGCACGACCGGGCACATTGAGGTGAAGAGTTCCGCGGAGAAAAACGGATGCCTGGGTCGTACGGCGTCGTCATCGGAGGCTCGGCCGGAGCCGAGGCGCCGAGGGCGACTTGCCTGGCTCGAGCGACCAGTCGTACGCGTTCCACGTCGGCACGAACGCGTTCGGGTGGAAGTTCAAAAGACGAGAGCGGTACGCGTAGATGTATCGCGCGTTGAAGAGGTAGAGAATCGGCACCTGCTGCGCGACGATGCGTTCGATGCGCGCGTAGAGCGCCTTTCGTTGCGTCTGCGACGTCGCTCCTAGTGCCTGCGACTCGAGCGCGTCCACTCGGCGATCGCACCAGCGCATGTAGTTCGCCGGCGCGCCGCAGGTGAGGACGCTCGAGTCGTCGGGATCCGATCCCATCGTCCAGGGAACGTACGCGAGGTCGTAGTTGCCCATTGCGAGCGTGCCGGTGACGGGGAGGAAGAGCTGCGCGTTGCTGATGCTCTTGATCTCGACGGCAACGCCGCGCAGATGGAGTTCTTCCGCAATCTCGTCCGCGATTCGTACGCCGCTTGCCGTTTCGGGAAAGGCGACGTAGACGAGGGAGAGCGGCTTGCCGTCACGAGCGCGCATTCCGTCCCGGCCGCGACGCCATCCGGCCGCATCGAAGAGCGCATCGGCCGCGCGCGGATCGTAGCGCGGCTGCGCGACGCGCGGGTCGAACGCCCATGAAAACTGCGGCTGGATTGCGTTCGTCACGACGTAGTTACCGAGGGTGATGCGGCGCGTGATTCCTGCGCGGTCGATGGACATCGCAATCGCCCGGCGCACGCGCACGTCATCGAGCGGCGGATGCGACGTATTGATCGAGATGCCGGCGACGACCGCGGTCGGCACGCGCACGAATCGCAGATCGGGCACGTTGCGCACGATCTCCCACTGCACCGGCGCGAGGAGATTGAAGTCGATTTGGCCCGAGCGCAAGAGAACGAGGTTCGTGTTCGGATCCGCAACGATGCGAATGTCGAGCCTCGCTACGCGAGGCCGTCCGCGCCAGTAGCGAGGGTTCGCCATAAGTTCGATGCGATCGCCCCGGAGCCAAGAGACGAATGCGTACGGACCGTCGACGACGCTCGGCGCCGAGCCGAACGGCGCCTGCTCGAGCGGAGCCTCGTCGCGCAGAACGTGCGCGGGTAACACGAACTGCGGGGAAAAGCCATACGAGAAGTACGTCATCACCGCGGGCGCCCACGCTCGCCGCAGATGGAAGACGACCGTGTGCGCGTTGCGCGCCCACGCGCGATCGATGAGATCGTAGCCTTCGTGCGAGCGCACCGGGTTGCGGGGATCGAGAATCGCATGGAGCGTGAAGAGCACGTCGGCGCTCGTGACGGGAACGCCGTCGCTCCAGCGCACGCCCGGGCGCAGATGGTACGTGATCGTGCGGCCGTCGGCGGAGAGCCCGCCGTTTTCTTTCGACGGAATTTGCGCGAGGAGCTCGGGCACGGGCCGCCCGCTTGGGTCGAGATCGATGAAGGGCTCGAACATGAGCCGGTCGACCTCGAGTTCGACGGTCGCGGCGTCGGCATGCATGAAGAGCGGGTCGAGCGTCGTCGGGTCGGCGGCCAGGTCGAAGCGAACGGTTCCCGCCGGACTCTGAGGCGGCGCGCCGCACGATGTCACGAGGCAACCCAAGAGGAGCGCTTGCGCCAAACGAATCGCCTGTGATATGCTTCTCATGCCGAATAGTTATAACCTCAAACCAGACAACCATCGAACAATGTTAGTATTATCAGCGGAAATCGACGAACTCGACCTGCGTCTTCTGGCGGCGCTTCAACGCAATGCTCGCGCTACCTTCGCCGAACTCGGCAGCCTCGTCGGCCTCGGAGCTCCGGCGGTTCACGAGCGGGTCAAGCGGCTGGAGCAGAGCGGTCACATTCGCGGATACGGAGCTCGCCTCGACGCGAAACGGATCGGCTTGCCGCTCGTCGCGTTCGTGAGTTGCTACACGTCGGCCGATTGCGACTACGGCGCGTTCATGGAGAGGCTCTCGAGCATGGCGGAGGTCTGCGAAGTCCATTCGGTTGCCGGAGAGGAGAGCTATCTCTGCAAGGCGGTGACGCGCTCGACCGAGCATCTCGACGAGCTTCTCGCGCGGCTCAAAGCGATGCCGGGCATGGCGCGCACGCGCACGACGATCGTTCTCTCTACGCCGTTCGAACGCGAAGGAATCTCGCTTCAATGATCGCTTCCGGACGAATGCTCTGTCCCTACGGATCGCATCGCGTGCTCGAGCCGCTCGGCGCGCTGCCGCAGGCCGCGCAGCGGCTCGACGCGACGCCCGTCGCGTACGACAACGAGATTCTCTGCGACGTCGAGATGCTCGCGATCGACTCCGCGTCCTTCGCGCAGATGCGCGAGGCATGCGACGGCGACGCCGCACGAATCGCACGGACGATTCTCTCTACCGTGCGGGAGCGAGGCAAACAGCACAATCCCGTCACGGGCTCCGGCGGAATGTTCGTCGGACAAGTCCGCGAGATCGGCGCCGCGCTCGCCGGGCGCATCGATCTTCGCGCCGGCGATCGCATCGCGTCGCTCGTCTCGCTCACGCTGACGCCGCTGCGCCTCGAAGCGATCGACGGCATCGACGTTGCGACCGCGCGCGCGCGAGTACGCGGGACGGCTATTCTCTTCGAGCGCAGCGCATGGGCGAAACTTCGAGGCGACCTCGACGAGTGCGTCGCGCTCGCCGTCCTCGACGTGGCAGGCGCGCCGGCGCAAGTTGCGCGGCTCGCGCGACCGGGGCAGAGCGTCGTCGTCATCGGAGCGGACGGCAAGAGCGGCATTCTTGCCTGCGCGCGCGCCAAGGAGGCTACCGGCCCGGGCGGGAGCGTCATCGCCGTCGTTCCGGACGAGCGTACCTCCGGAGCGCGGCTCCTTCGCGAGACGCGCATCGTCGACGATCTCATCGAAGCCGATGCCCGCGACGCGCTCGCGCTGCAATCCCGCGTTACGCGCACTCTTCCGGACGGCGCCGATCTCGTGGTGAACTGCGTCAACGTCGCCGGAACGGAAGCCGGCTCGATTCTCTGCACGAAGGATGGCGGGACGATCTACTTCTTCTCGATGGCGACGTCGTTCACGGCGGCGGCGCTCGGCGCCGAAGGCCTCGGGAAAGACGTGACGATGATCGTCGGCAACGGATACGCGCCGCACCACGCCGAGATCGCGCTCGACACCGTTACGGCGAACCCGGCAATCCTTGCGTACTACGTGAATCACTACGGAGCGCCCGCATGATCGATCTCTCCTATCGCGACCTGCTCGACGGCGAGTTCTGGCGGCACGTTCCCGCGTACGCCGACGTCGACGAACGAACGTTCCTCGACCATCTCTGGCAGCAGCGCCACTCGGTAAAGACGCCGCAGGAGTTGCTCGAGACGGTACGCGAGCTCGCGTCGCCGGAGTTCATCGAGGACGCACGGCTGGGGTTTGCCCGCGCGCCGATGGCGGTGCGCGTCTCGCCGTATGCGATCGCGCTCGTCGATTGGAACGATCCGTATCGCGATCCGATCCGGCGTCAGTTCATCCCGGTCGCCTCCGCGCTGCTTGCGGACCATCCGCGTCTCGTTCTCGACTCGCTGCACGAGCAGGCGGACTCGCCGGTGCCGGGACTCGTCCATCGCTACACGGACAAGGCGCTCTTTCTTCCGCTCAACGTCTGTCCCGTCTACTGTCGATTCTGCACGCGCAGTTACGCGATCGGGCCGGACACGGGCAGCGTCGATAAAGTCGAGCTCGCGAAGACGCCCAAGCAGTGGCAGGACGCGTTTGCGTACATCGCATCGCACGAAGAGCTCGAGGACATCGTCATCTCCGGCGGCGACGCGTATCAGCTTGCGCCGAAGAACCTCCAACTCATCGGCGACGCACTCTTGGACATTCCGCACGTTCGGCGGATGCGCTTTGCGAGCAAAGGCCCGGCGATCATGCCGATGAAGCTCCTGACCGATACGGCGTGGGTCGACGCGCTCACGAAGGTCGTGGAGCGCGGGCGACGCCTGGGCAAAGACGTCGTTCTCCACACGCACTTCAATGCACCCGAAGAGATCACGCAGATTTCGCGGCGTGCGCTCGGGGTGCTCTTCGAACGCGGCATCGTCGTGCGCAATCAGTCGGTCCTCATCCGCGGCGTCAACGACGAACCGCGCCGTATGCAGCGGCTCATCAAACGCCTCGGCTACGTGAACGTCCATCCCTACTACGTCTACATGCACGACATGGTCAAGGGCGTCGAAGACTTGCGCACAACGATCGGCACGGCCACGGCGGTCGAGAAGTTCGTGCGCGGGAGCACGGCGGGCTTCAACACGCCGACGTTCGTCTGCGACGCGCCGGGCGGCGGCGGCAAACGCGACGTGCACTCGTACGAACACTACGACCGCGAGAACGGTATCGCCGTCTATGCGGCGCCGTCCGTGAAGCCGGGTCGCGCGTTCATCTACTTCGATCCGATCGACGAGCTCGATCCGCTCGCACGAGAACGCTGGCAGAGTTCGAGCGTCGCGCAGGAGATGATTCACGAGGCGTTGCGCCGATCCGGCATCGGCGACGCGTCGCTCGTCGTCGCGTAGCGCGTGCGCGTCTGCGTTTTTTGCGGCGCGCGCGCCGGGCGCGACGGGCGCTATCTCGCGCTCGCGCAAGAGGTGGGGCGCGCGATCGTCGCGCGCGGTGACGGTGTCGTCTACGGCGGAGGACGGGTCGGCATGATGGGCGCGCTCGCCGATGCCGCACTCGCCGCGGGCGGAAACGTCGTCGGCGTCATCCCGCGGGCGCTCGCGACCGCCGAGGTCGCGCACGGCGGCATCAGCGAGCTCCACGTCGTCGATTCGATGCACGCGCGCAAGGCGCTTCTCACGGAGATCGGCGACGCCTTCATCGCGCTGCCGGGCGGCATCGGAACCATGGACGAGCTCTTCGAAGCGCTGACGTGGCGCCAGCTCGGCATCCACGACAAGCCGGTGGGCATCCTCAACTCGTTCGGGTACTACGACGCGCTCGTGGCGCTGCTCGACCGGATGTTCGAAGAGGCGCTCCTCCCTGCCGGGACGCGCGCGTTCGTCTCGATCGACGATGACATCGGCGACCTCTTGCGAAAGCTCCATCGCGATGGGTGACTTCAGCGCCGCCGACACGCTCCACGACGCGCGCGAGCGTTCGGAACAGATCGAATCCGGCAACCGGATCGTTCCCGTTGCCGCCGCGATCGTCGCCGTGCTGGCCGCGCTCGCGACCCTTCTCTCGAACCACAGCTCGGTCTCGGGCCTCGAGGGCCGCACGATGGCCGGCATCTTGCAGACGCGCGCCGCCGATCAGTACAACTACTACGAGTCCAGCCGCATCAAGATCGAGGTCAACGAGACGCTCGAGCAGTCCGGTCTCGTGCGCGATCGTGCGGCAGTGCATGGGATGCAAGCGCGCATCGCAAAAGAGGACCGCAAGACGGCTGCCTCGCTACGCGCCGCCCGAAACGACGAAGCGTCGTCGAACGCGCAGCTTGCAAATGCGGAACGCTCGCTCGGCTCGTACGAGCACTACGAGATCGCCGCGACGCTCTTCGACGTCTCGGTCGTTCTCATCTCGATCACCGCGCTCGCTCGCGGCACGAAAGCGCCGCTCTGGTTGGGAGTCGTCGTCACCGCCGCCGGTTTGGGATACTTCATCGCCGGCCTCGCGCACATCTGACGCAGCTCTGTTATCCCGAGCATAGCGCAGCGTTCTCGTCACAGGCAGCGCAGCGTTGTCACCCCGAGCCCTTCGACTGCGCTGCGACGCAGCGCGCTCAGGACAGGCTCCGGGCGCGCAGCGCCGAAGCCGAGAGACGAGGGAGCGCGCGAAGAACGTGCGTCGCCGAAGACCGCGCCGGTGGTTCGACTTCGCGCCTTCGGCCCTGTGCTCACCATGACACGTCCGTTATGTCGGCGCTTCGACTTCGCGACCTCTCGCCTTCTACTCGTTGAGCGCTTGGGTGACGATGCGCTCCTGCTCGACGGCGTGCTGTCCCGGGTATCCCTCGGCTGGGCTCGCGCGATACGGGCGACCGACGTACTCGATCTCGACGCCCGTCCCGAGCCGCTCGAGGAGGCGGCGGCGTACGAACGCGCGCGCTCCCATGTTCTTCGGCTCCTCCTGCACCCAAAGAAGTCTCGCAAGCGACGGATACGAGTCGATGACCGCGCGAATCTCTTCGTGCGGAAGCGGCGCGAGCATCTCGATGCGAACGATCGCCGTCTTCGTCGTTTTCGCGTACTGCTCGCTCTCGACGAGATCGTAGTAGACCTTGCCGGTGCAGAGAACGAGCCGCTCGATACGCGCCTTCTCTTTGACGTTCGGGTCGTCGATGACGCTGCGAAACGATTCCTTCGCAAAGGCGTCGAGATGTCCGTACGACGACTCGTGACGCAGCAGCGACTTCGGCGTCATGAGCACGAGAGGAACGGGCGACGCGCCCGCCGCCTGCATACGCAGAATGTGGTAGTAGTTGTCGGTCGTCGAAGGATACGCGACGCGAAGATTGTTCTCGGCTGCGAGTTGGAGGAAGCGTTCGAGACGCGCGCTCGAGTGCTCGGGACCGCCACCTTCGTATCCGTGCGGAAGCAGGAGCGTCAAGCGCGACGCTTGTCCCCACTTCGCCTGCCCGGCCGCGATGAACTGATCCACGATCACCTGCGCGCCGTTGAAGAAGTCGCCGTACTGCGCCTCCCAGAGCACGAGCGCGATCGGCATCTCCGTGCTGTACCCGTACTCGAAGCCCATGCACGCATACTCGGAGAGCGGGCTGTTGTGAACTTCGAACGACGCACGCGCTCCCGCGATGTGATGGAGCGGTACGTACTGGGCGCCGGTTCGAACGTCGTGCCACACCGCGTGGCGATGACTGAACGTTCCGCGCTCCGTGTCTTGCCCGGTCAGGCGAACCGGAACGCCAGAGGTCACGAGCGACGCAAAGGCGAGCGCCTCGCCCATTCCCCAGTCGACGAGCCCGCGTTCTCGAATGACGCTCGCGCGCCGCGCGAACTGCGCGACGAGCTTCTTGTTCGCGCTGAATCCCGACGGAACCGCGACGAGCGCATCGCTCCACGCAATCAGATCGGCCTTGCCCGGAGTTCCCAGCGGGGGCGGTGCCGGCGGCGTGCCGCCGGAAAGCTCCGCGAGAATGCCTGCGAGGCGCTTCGCGCCGCCTTTGACTCGCCCGTGCGCCTCGCGAATCGCAGCGGTCGCCTGCACGAGCAGGTCGCTCGCCGCCTCCGCCGTCAGGAGCGACTGTGCGACGAGCTTGTTCGCGTAGAGTTCGCGCGCGGTCGGATGCGAAGCGATCGTCTCGTACATTCGCGGCTGCGTGTACGCCGGTTCGTCGGTTTCGTTGTGGCCGACGCGCCGATAGCCGATCAGATCGATGAGTACGTCGCGCTGGAAACGTCGGCGGAACTCGACCGCGAGACGGACGGCTGCGATGCACGCGTCGAGATCGTCGGCGTTGACGTGGACGATCGGAAGATCGAAGCCTTTTGCGAGATCGGACGCGTAGCGCGTCGAACGTGCGTCGTCGGCATTCGTCGTGAACCCAATCTGATTGTTCGCGATGAAGTGGAAGGTGCCGCCGGTCGCGTATCCCGGCAGCGCCTGAAGGTTCAGCACTTCCGAGACGACGCCTTGTCCGCTGAATGCCGCGTCGCCGTGAATGAGGATCGGCGCGGCCCGCTTGGAATCTTGCTCGGGCTGCGGCTTCGTCGCGTCCGTCTGGAGCGCGCGCGTCGCGCCCTCGACGACGGCGTCGACGGATTCGAGATGGCTTGGATTATTTGTCAGCGTGACGTCGACGCGTCCGCCGTCGGTGGTCCGGTACGTGCCGCGCTCGCCGTGATGATACTTGACGTCGCCCGTCACGTCGTCGTCGCCGACGGTCGCGCGCTCGTTCGCCGCCTCGAACTCGGCGAGGATCTCCTCGTACGGAAGGTTGAGCACGTGCGCGATCGTGTTTAAGCGCCCGCGGTGCGCCATGCCGATCACCGCGTGCGGAACTCCGTCCGTCGCGAGCATCTCGAGCATCTCTTCGAGCATCGGAACGAGCGCGTCGAGCCCTTCGAGCGAGAACGTCTTTTGACCGATGAACGTCTTGCGCAGATACCGCTCGAGCGCTTCGACGCGCGTGAGGCGGCGTAAGATCTCTCTGCGGCGCTCTGGTGAGAATGCGATGCGGTGTCTGCCGGATTCGACGTACTCGCGAAGCCAGCGGCGCTGCTCCGTACTCGAGATGTGCTCGATCTCGAAGGCGATCGTCGAACTATACGTCGCGCGCAGTTCGGGAATGACCTCGGCGAGCGTCGCGCCGGGAACCTTGACCTCGAGCACCGCCGCCGGAACGGCGCTCTCGAGTGCCGGCGTCAACCCGTACGACTTCGGATCGAGCGACGGATCGCCGGTCGGCTCGCTTCCGAGCGGATCGAGGCGCGCGGCGAGGTGGCCGTGCGTGCGATACGCTGCGACGATCGCCATTCCCGCCGCGACCGCGCGCAGCATCTCCTCCGACGGACCCTTGTCCTGCGCGCGCAACGGCGCCGCCGCTGCGGTTTCGCGCGGAATCGGCGGTCCCAGCGCGAGCGCGGCGAACACCATTTCATAAAACTCATCGCGTCCGCCGAGGAGTTCGTCGATGCGCTTCAGATACTCGCCGGACTGCGCCCCCGCAATCACGCGATGATCGTACGTCGACGTCATCTGCATGATCTTCGTCACGCCGAGCGCTCGGAGCGCCGCTTCGCCCGCAGACGAGAGCCCCGCCGGATATCCGATCGCGCCGACGGCGATGATCGCACCCTGCCCCTGCATGAGGCGTGGAACCGATGCGACGGTGCCGATTCCCCCCGGATTCGTGAGCGTGAACGTCGCTCCCGAGAGGTCGTCGGCGACGAGTTTGTTCTCTCGCGCGCGAGCGACGAGGTCTTCGTACACGGCGCGAAAACGCGCGAAGTCGAGCGCGTCTGCGCTCTTGATGACGGGAACGACGAGGAAACGCGTGCCGTCCTTGCGCTCCATGTCGACGGCAAGGCCGAGATGAATGCCGGACTGCACGATTTGCGGTTCACCCCGCTCGCCGCGCCGGAACGACCGCGCGATCGCAGGCTGCTCGCGCGCGGCTCGCACGAGCGCAAAGGCGACCAGATGCGTGAACGAGACCTTCTCGGTCCGCCCGGCCTGTCGCAAGCCGGCGTTGATCTCTCGCCGGCGAGCGTCGAGCGTCTCGACTGCGACCGTGCGGAAGCTCGTCGCCGTGGGAATCGTCAGCGACGCATCCATGTACGCGGCGAGCGCCGCGGCCGGGCCGCGCAGCGGCGTGACGACGGCGCCCGCCGGAAGCGGCGGCTGCGCGACCGGCGCC
>JBOHTS010000020.1:0-19453 GCA_050733755.1 Candidatus Tyrphobacter sp.
GCGTGCGGGATGGTGCTCGGACGCGATAGGAACGCAGCGCGCATTATGCTCTTGTGGGCGCTAGCCCACGCCGGCCGGGAACCGAGCCGGGTGCCTCGCCAGGCGGCAGCTTCGTGAGCGACACGAACTCCATCCTGTCCGCGCAGCGGCAGATGGAGTAGTTCATGACTTCACGCCGGCTTTTCGCGACGCTTCGGCAAGCCTCGCGATCTGCACGTTGCACGTTCCGGGCAAGGACGGCAGTCCGGAGATGCGCTTCACGCTCGTCGACGGCAAAGACTTCAGCGCATCGCAGCCGCACACGCGCTTCGTCGAGGTGACGCTCGAGGTCGGCCCAGCGACGGCGCCGTACTGGCGAGGCGTCGTGGCATACGGGCACCACGCAAAAACGTAACCGCTCCGCCGCGCCCATACCGCGATTTTACGAAAGGTCTACGACCCACCGGCCGAGGAACGCCAGTGTCGGCATGCCTCCTACGGTGGCGACGTCGAATGTGCGAATCCCGTGGCGCGTCGTTTCGTCGTGCGCCGTAGGCTCGATCTTCGAGTACTACGATTTCTTCGTTTACGGTCCGCTCGCCGTTCTCGTACTTCCGCGGCTATTCTTCCCGGAGGCCTCCGCGTCTACGAACGTGCTCCTGGCGATGGGCACCTTTGTCGTCGGCTTCGCAGCACGACCCGTTGGCGGTATCGTCTTCGGCCACTGGGGAGATCGGCTCGGCCGAAAGCCAATGCTCATTGCAACGTTCGCGATCACTGGTCTGTCGACGTTCGCCCTTGGGTTTCTCCCGACGTACGCACAGATCGGTATCGCGGCGCCGATCTTGCTGACGGCGCTCAGGGTCGTGCAAGGGTTTGGGCTCGGCGGCGAATGGAGTGGCGCCGCCTTACTTGCAGCCGAACACAGCGCCGGCGGCGCGCGTGGGTTCGCAGGCAGCTTGATTCAGGCCGGAGCGCCGATTGGCGTTATCACGGCAACGGTTGCGGTAACTGCCGTGAGCGCAGCGCTCGGAGACGAAGGGCTGCTCGCGTGGGGATGGCGTTTGCCGTTCATGGCAAGCCTCGTGCTGGTCGCTGTCGGTCTCGCCCTCCGAGTGACCGTCGACGAGAGCCCCGAGTTTCTCGCAATGCGCGCTCGGGCCGATGTGTGTAGCCTTCCCATTGCCGAGGCGTTGCGGCGCGCTCCAGGGCGCATACTCGGCGCGGTTGCGATCCACAGCGCCGATGTGACGATCGGAATCATCGTCGGCATCTTCGTTCTGGGCTATGCGACGAACGTTCTGCACTTCTCTCCCACGATCGTGCTCCTTGCCGTCATATCGGGAAGCCTCGCTAATCTCATCGTTACGCCGCTCGTCGGTCGCTGGTGCGACCTCAGCGGAACGACAGTCGCGCTCTTCACGGCGTGCGCCATGATGGCTCTTTGGGCATTTCCGATGTTTTTCGTTATGCACCGTTTTGGCGTCGCAGGCGTGTTTTGCGCGATCGTCGTCGGGCAAATCATCACGAGCATGATCTTTAGTCCGCTCGTCGCTTACTTCCGCGAACTGTTCGAGCCCGAGATACGCTACACGGCGTCCTCGCTCGGGTTTCAAATCGCCACGATTCTCGGCGCTTCGAGTCCCCTTATCGCCCAGTCGCTGCAGAACGCGTCCGCGGGGGCCACGTGGCCGATCTCCACATACATGGTAATCGTTGCCGCGATCGCGGCGATCAGCGTGCTTGCAATGCATCGAGTCGTCATGCCGCGCCGTTCGATGCAAGCGGAACCAACGCGCTCGTGAGCCCGGAGAGCGATCTGCTGCGTCTGGAAGGCGGCGTGTTTTCGATGGGTGGCGCCGACGCGGAGGGCTTCCCCGACGACGGCGAGGGCCCGATTCGAGAGGTCGCTCTAGCGCCATTCGCCATCGCCGCAACGGCCGTAACGAACGATGAGTTCGCACGGTTCGTCGAGGAAACTGAATATGTAACGGAGGCCGAGCGAGTCGGTTGGTCGTTCGTGTTCTATGCGCAAGTGCACCCGAACGCCAAAAAGCACGTGATGGACGCGCGAGTTGCACGTGCTCCGTGGTGGCTCGGCGTGCGCGATGCGTGCTGGCAAAAACCGGACGGACCGGGCTCCTCGCTCGGCGGGCGAGAGCGCCACCCCGTCGTCCACGTCTCCTGGAACGATGCCGTCGCCTATGCGCAGTGGGCCGATTCGCGCTTGCCCTCCGAGGCGGAGTGGGAGTATGCGGCGCGGGGCGGAATCGGCCAGCGACGCTATCCCTGGGGAGACGATCTCCGTCCAAACGGCGAGCACCGCTGCAACATCTGGCAGGGATCGTTTCCCGATACCAACTCGGGTGAGGACGGGTACCTGGCGACGGCCCCGGTCGATGCGTTCTCCCCTAATGGATTCGGGCTCTACTGCGTTAGCGGCAACGTTTGGGAGTGGTGCTCCGATTGGTGGAGCGTCGAGTGGCACGTAACGCCGTCGCACGCGACGCGCGTCAATCCGCTCGGGCCGCCGACGGGGAATGCGCGAGTCATTCGCGGCGGTTCCTATCTCTGCCACGAATCGTACTGCAATCGGTACCGGCTCTCAGCAAGAACGTCGAACGAGCCGAACGCCAGCGCGAGTCACATGGGCTTTCGCCTAGCTCGAGGGCTCTGATGCCGCATGCGAAATTCGGCGGAACCATCCGCACGACGGCCACGGCGTCCTTGCCGTGGTGGCCGCCTGCCGAGCCCATGTCATCGCCCAACGTGTTAATGGTCGTGCTCGACGACACCGGATGGTCCGACTTGGGATGCTTCGGCTCGGAGATCGCCACGCCGGCTATGGATCGCCTCGCCTACAACGGCTTGCGCTACACGAACTTTCACGTTACGCCACTCTGCTCGCCGACGCGGGCCTCGCTTCTGACCGGCCGCAACCACCATGCGATCGGAATGCGCTTTCTCTCCGATACCGACACGGGCTTCCCGAACTCGCGCGGGCGCGTCGATCGTTCGGTTCCGATGCTGCCGAAGATGCTGCGCGACCGCGGCTACGGAACGTACCTCGCGGGCAAGTGGCACCTGACTCCCGCACACGAAATCACGCCCGCTGGACCATTTGAAGATTGGCCGCTCGGGCGGGGTTTCGATCGCTTCTATGGATTCTTGGGAGGCTGCGTCGACCAGTATAGCCCCGAGCTCTGTCGGGACAATCATCAGGTGACGCCGCCTCGGCGCGAAGACTATCACCTTAGCGAAGACATCGTCGAAAACGCGCTAGCGTTTCTTCTCGAGCACGTGACATATCGAACCCAAAAACCGTTCTTTCTCGAACTCGCGTTCGGCGCAACGCACGCGCCGTTTCAGGCTCCACAGGAATACATTGCAAAGTACGCCCAGGTCTTTGCAAAGGGTTGGGACGAGACGAGAGATCTGCGTCTCGAGCGGCAGATTGCCGCGGGCCTCGTACCGGCCGGCACATCGCTTACCGAGCGCAACCCCGGGGTCCCGGCGTGGAGCGAGCTCTCCGTTGACGAGCGCACGCTCTATGCGCACCTGCAGGCCGCCTTTGCCGGCTTTCTCGAGCATGCAGATGCCCAACTCGGCAGGCTCATCGAAGGATTATCGCGTCTCGGTCTTTCCGACGATACGATCGTCATCGTCCTCTCCGACAATGGCGCCAGCCGCGAAGGCGGCCGAAACGGCGCCGTCGACGTCAATGCGCCGTACTCAGGCGTTCACGAGGCGGTGCGCGAACAACTGCCGCGATTGGCGCGGATCGGCAGCCGCAACGGACCGGCGCACTATCCCGAAGGCTGGGGCATGGCGGGAAACACGCCGTTTCGACGCTACAAGCAGTACGTCGACCTTGGCGGCATACGATCGCCCCTCATCGTGTCGTGGCCCAAAGGCATCACCGCGCGAAACGAGATACGAACGCAGTTCGTCCACGCAATCGACATCGTTCCAACGCTCCTCGAGATGCTGGGAATCGAGCGGCGATACCGCCTCGACGGGGCGAGCATCGGGAGATCGCTTGCCGACCCAAGCGCGCCTGCCGCGCGTGAGACGCAATACTGGGAGATGCTCGGGCATCGCGCGCTGTGGCGCAGCGGATGGAAGGCCGTCACCGAACACGTCGCCGGCGCCGACTTCGCGAACGACCGCTGGCGATTGTACGACACGAAGAAGGATTTTTCCGAAGCCCGCGATCTCGCCGCCGCGCATTCCGGCCGATTACGGCGCATGCAGCGGCGTTGGTGGCGCGAGGCACGCCGTAACGGTGTTTTGCCGCTGGACGATCGTCCTCTCGCAGATCTTCTCGCTTTGTCGACGCCGCTGGCGCTTTCCAAGCGATCCGCGCTCACGTTGCGCCCGCTGCAAGAGCACGTGCCGGCGACGACACTGCTCGGCGGCTCCGACCGGTCCCTGCGCATTACGGCGGTGCTCAAGCATCGAACGAAGCATGACGAAGGCGTGCTACTCGCAAGCGGCGGTGACGGCAGCGGCTACGTCCTCTACGTGCTCGATAACCGCCTCGTCTTCGAACACGTCGTACTCGGCGTGCGCACGACGTGCGCCTCGGATCTATCGGTACCCGAAGGCGACTGCAGTCTGCGGTGCTCGATCGACCCTCGCGAGAATCGATCGGCGGACGTGCGACTGTTCGTCAATGGAGAACTCGCCGCGGCTGCTCGCATTCCTCGTACGCTGCTCCACCTTTCGTTTTGGGGAATCGACGTAGGCCGCGACCGCGCGACACCGGTCTCCACCGCGTATCCTGCCGAGTTCCCATTTTCCCCGCATGTCCTGGAGAGAGTGACTATTGAGTTTCCGGGGGGGGCGCCCGCGGAGCGGCTGGCCGAAGAAGTACGCGGCGTAGAGTAGCGCCATGTCTCCGGGGCGACCTCGTGCGTTAAGGATAGGCAGCCGCGGTTCGCAGAGATGCTTCGATTCTTTTAGCGACCCAAATCAGGAGTGTCGCGATCGGTACGATGGTCTAGTTCCTTCGTCAGTTCCATTGCATAGGAATCGCCTGACGCCGCCATGCCTTCAAGCACGTCTTTTGCGAATGTGCGAACGTCGGCATTCTTTGATTCAATCGCCGCGAATGCGGCAAGATCGGGCATGGGGAACCGGTTGAGTAACCGAGTTGCTTCCTCAAGAGAGCAATGCTGAAGTCGCTCTCGGTACGAAGCGTCAACCTTGCTTTCCAAGAACTGTCGATCGGAGTCGTCATGAGGGCGGCCGGTACCAATCTTGGTAATGATGAGATCGACTTCTTCCGGTAACCGCGTGTGATCGCCTAACGGTTTTGCCCGATCCCAGACATCGTCGAAATCCGTTGCCTCGAAGTTTCGCGCTATGCGGAATACGTCGATTGGCTGGTCCGATCCGAGGAGTCTTACGAAATGATCTCGGTCGGCGACGGGTTCGATGTCGGCCGGTTTTATCGCGCTAAAGGTACCGCGCTGATCGGCAATGCTCGCCGGTGTAAGCCCTTCTGACTCCAGAAAACGCCGGAGCGTTGCGGTCCAAGCACGAACGTTGTCTAACGGATCGAGCCAAATATCGACGTCGTTCGTCGCACGCGGGGTCCGTGTACGATAACCGCAATACCGCCTATGATTAAAACGCGATTGTGTTTGGCGAGCCGAGTGATGATATCGCGTACGTTCCTCACCCCAGCCCCCATTCTCGCATCATGGCTTTGATACCATCGGAAATGGCAATCGCGTCGCCAACGGAGTTCGGTGCCTTTGCAGTCCACGGCGCGCCGTTGTCTTTGATTGTCTGCTGCGAGTTGCCGCGACGCATTCGAGCGAATACCATCGACCTAGATCGACGTCGCTTCTGTTCACTGAGCGAGAGACGGTAGCTTTTCATCGTCGATGTTGAGAGAGTTCGGATGTGTTTTCGAACGGCGCACGATTATGCCCTGCCTTGCTGAAGGCTACGGTCCGCATCATGGCGCCTACGAGCTTGCGCGGCTTGCGGGGTGAGATTGACAACGTCACGGAATCTTGGCCCGGTTGGGTTATTCGCTCACAACTTCGTCCGTGGCCGCGATGTGACGATACATACCGACCGCGTCTTTACCGTATTCGTCGATCACGACGTCCTCGTCGCAACGAGCGCCAAGGAAGCCGGCCCTGGCGCGGGGTTCGCTCGCACCGCTACGACGAGATAATGCGCCATTTCTTGCCCCGCGACCGTCGTGCGTCAACGCTAAGGAATGACTCGCGAGCGAGCGATTCTCTTGGCTGCCGTGGCTACGGGCGAATCCGCGATCGTAAGGAGACGCGGCCGTTCGACGATCTCGATGTGTCAAGTGTCCCAGAGTGCTGCGACAGTCCAATCTGGGTTATAATATGACCGCCATTGAACGCCGGCGTACCTAGCCGTTTTATAGATACGCGATGCCCACGCTTGGGTAACGGTGAGGTCGCGCGTGACGACGTCGGATGGCCGCAGGTTTTCTTCCGGCAAAACACGGGCGTCGTTAAGGTTGCGCACTCGAGCGCTGCGTAGCTCGAAAGCCGCCAGTGCGAATCGCGAGCGCGGGACCGTTGGGGTTGCGGGGATCGCCTCGATCAGGTCGCGATCCCAGACGTCGAACCGACCAAACGTCTGCGCAACCGCGGCCTCCGGCGTGTCGGTTGCGTAGAGACATCGGTAATCACCTATCGGAGAGTCGGCGCGTCCTCGGCCGCCAGCCGGCCGGAAGAGAGCGCCGCCGGGTGCATCCGCGGCGGCGCTTGGAAGACAGGGAAAGACTCTGAAGAGTCTCATACATAAACGCCTGCTGCGATCGCGTCGAGTGCGTCGATCACCGGCCCGGCGCCGCGGTGGGCAAGCACGTCGAGTGGTCGCGCACCGCCGAGAAGCGGCTCGTGCCCGACGAGCCATCGCGCGGCAAGCGTCGGATTAAACACCTGATGCGCGCGAGCGAGAACTTCGTAGGCGGCAAGAACGCGCGGCCGCATCGCTGGGCTGATCTTGCGACGTCGTTTGAGCCAGAGCGTTATCGTGGACCTATTTAGCCATGGCAAGAGCCGTTGTCAACATAGATCGTTGACATGATGATCCTCGCCGGCGTCTTGCCCTCAGACGACTTCGAAGGAGATCTGGTACTCTCGCGTTTCGCCGGGCTGGAGAAAAGGAAGCGTACCGCGTTTGCGCGCCTCCACTCGCCCCTCGACGGTCGGGCAGTTCGCGGGCTCCATTCCCATAACGTAGGTTTTGTGTCCCAACATTCTCCAGTTGAAGAACGCCGGCAGCGTGTCGACCCGAAAGCGGATCGACAGCGTCAAGCCGCGTCCGTCGCACAGACTTGGATTGAAGAACGTTACGACCGCGCAGCCGCCGTCTGCAGCGCGCGGCTCGTGGATAAAGACCTGTTCCTCAAAGTCCGCTTGCGGAACGCCGCCTCGGTTCCATTCTCCCAAGCCGCGCTCTGCCTGCGCGTCGCGCGGGCGCACCCGGTTTCCCGAAACGCTCAACTCGCTCTCTCGATCGAGGAGCGGAAAGCCGGCGTTGCAATGATAGAGCAGCATGTGCGGTGCCGGCTTGCCACCGTCGTTCGCCACCCGATCTCGCAGGTGGAGGCGGTTGGTGCCGAGTTCGATCCGCCACGATCGCTCCAAGCGAAGGGCTTCGCCGAACATTTCATATTCGAAGACCGATCCGGAAATGTCCATCACGCAGCGATCGCCTTCCCAGTGCATGCGATGCGTAACGTTCTGCGCCGGCAGGTGGTTCACGCGCCCGTGCTGGCCCCACGTCCCCCACTCATCCCTTCCGGGAGGGCCGAATGCACTCAAGCCACAGGTCGTGAGGAGACCGCCAAAAAAGTTTTGCTCGAACTCCGCGCCGGTCGGCGCGTAGTACGCGGGATGCGCAATCCCGCCCGGCGCGTGCCACGCGAGAGGAATCCCTCGAAACGAAGCGGACGCAATATCCAGCGCTCGATCGACGATGCATTCGAACTCGAGCCCGGCGCCGCTGCGCACGAGCAGCGCCCGCGTTCCGCGCGCCCGTCCGTCACCGTAGACGATTGGAGTAATGCCGCCGATCTGCTCGATCCGGCCGGTGCGCGGCTCCAAAAAGGAGCGGGCGAAACTCCTCACCGCTAGAACTCCCAGAGCATCGCTCGGGTCCATGCGCCGCCGCAGCCCTGTAGTTTTACCGGCGCGGCAACGAACAGCCGCTTCTTTGCGTCCATCACCTCATCGGGGAAGTAGAGATCCTCGACGATGAACTTGCCGTTTCCCAGCAGCGTTCGATGCGGTGGCCCGGCTTTCGACGGATCGTCGTAGCCGCCCAAGCTCACCGCGTCGATCCCGACGCCTTTCACGCCGCGGTCGACGAGCAGTTGCGCACCCGCACCGCTCAAGTAGATATATTCGGTGAGAAACTGTTTGGTGTTTGCGCGCCGATGCCCGTTGCCGGTATTCAGGAGCGCCACGTCGCCCGGCTCGATGCGACCGACAACGGGCTCGAGATCGGATGCTTCGACGGTCTCGCCGGGGTTTTTGTCTTGCAGGTCGAGCACGACCGCCGGCCCGACGTACCGCTCGAGCGGAATGCGATCGATGGTGTCGCCATCCTCGAAGAAGTGAAACGGTGCGTCGCAATGCGTTCCCGCGTGGGTGCTCATCTCGACGAGTTCCTTGTTGACGCCTTGCACGGCCAGCATGTAGAACCGCCGAATCTGAACCGGGCGCGGATTCTCGTCGGGGTATTGCGGGCAGTTCGAAAAGACCGGTTGGCTCAAATCATAGATATGAGTTGGAGCCATCACGGCGCGCTCGCGCCCCATATGCGAGCGAACGCATCACGGTTCTCCGTCAGCACCGCGTCCAAGTCGGCTCGCCAAATCGAGTCCGGCAGCGACTCGCCGGAAAAAATTTCCAAGACGTACGGACCTTCGTATCCGGTTTCTCGAACGCTCCGTACGATTGCGGCGTTATCGATCTCGCCTCGTCCAAGGCTGATCCGATCGGCCCCCGATCGCGGACGGTGCCAATCGCTGACTTGTACGATGAAAATGCGATCCTTGCACCGGCGAATGACCTCATCGAGACGTGGTGTCTGAAAGATATTCCACGTATCCAAACAGATGCCGAGCGCAGGATGGTCGACGCGTTGGATCAGCTCGAACGCCCGATCGAGGCCCCAAAGTGCCGTATCGGTGTTGAAGAGAACGGGGTTGAGTGGTTCGTACGCGAGTCGCATCCCGTGCCGTGCCGCACACTCGGCGAGGTCGGGTAATGCTTTCAGACATGCATCGTAGACCGCCTGCGTATCTCCGCCCGGCGCCGCGCCCGTGATAACGACGAACGGCGTATCGGGCGGGACGTGCGGCGAAATGCGGGCGATGGCGTCCTTGATATGTCGTGCGCGATCGTTCGGTGCGCTCGGCTGGGCCGCCAAACTGTCGGGAAAGAGTGAATGTACGGTCGACTGGACCGAACTCACGCGCAGGCCGCTCGCTTCGATCAGGCGCAGTTGCGGAGCGTAGTCGGCGCGATTGAGTTTGAACTCGCACACCTCGATGTCGCCGATGCCGTTGGCGGAATATCGTTCGACGTCGCGCTCGAAGGGCCACGGCCACGTCGTAAACTCACTGACTCCAAAGCGGTAAGCGGGCGCCATTACATCACCTGCCGCAGTTCCATCACGCAAAAACCGCTGCCGTCCAGCTCGACCGGTAAACCGCGGCGCAGCTCGTCGGCACTTCTCAGGCCTTCATCGACCCACGCCTCGCGCAGGCTATTGAACGCCCGTACCGAGTAACTTCCGGCCACGTCCAGGTCGATACGGATCGCCGAAAGAATCGCGCGATCCGCCGTGTTCCCGACGAACAACGCCAGACGCTGATCCGAGCGGAATGCGATCGCTACCGCGGCGTCGCCCGTGACGTGGGCGTGCTGGGTCACATCCTCATCATATTGGTCGTACTGAAGAGACTCGTCCAACTGTTGATTGACGTACATTCGTAAGCCGTCCGCACGAACGACAACCCAACTCAAGCCGTGCCCGCGATAGAGGACGTTGCGCACGCCGAGCCATTTCCACGTCGGCGACAGCCGAGGATAGACGCTCGGCGTACCCCCGGAAAGGTCGAGGCCTCCCGCACCTTCGATGGCCGCCCAGAGATAGCGGGGAGGAAACCATGGTGAAAGCATCATCCCTTGATTGGCCAGCGTCTCGCCGTGAAGCCACTCCGAAAACTGCCCGGGGACGGTATTGTTTCGTCGCGGATCGCTCGAGTAGTGACTGAAGCTGATCGCAAGCGCGTACGCCATGAACTCCGGGTTGAAACGCGCGGCGGCAAAGGCGTACCAGAAGGTCACGCCGACCCACACGCCGCCGAGCAATCCGTATCCGTGCGTGGGGCCGTAGTTGATCGCATTCCGCGGTACGGTATGGATGCCGGCATCGCTCCAGAACTCCGGCACGCTCAGACGGCTGAGGATCCCCACCGCCGTATCATCGTCGGCCACGCCGAATATCAGCGGAAACACGAGATCCGATGTCACGTCGGTCCGCGGTTTCCCGTCGAGATCGATGTGAAGGTAGTACAGACCCGTCTTCGGGTCGAGCAAATGCGCGTTGATTGCGGTACGCAGCTCGTCCGCGTGGTGCGCAAACTCGGCGCTTTCATCGTGTCGCTCGAGCGCGCGAGCCATGTGGCCGATGGTTTTCAGGGCAGCGTAACATTCCGAGTTGACCTCCGTCGTCGCACCGGAAAGCCGATAGTCGTTGATGACGTTGCGCCATCCGATAATGCCCCAGTCGGAGGTTTTGGTCGCCGTGCACCACACGAGTCCCTGTTCGTTTCGCTGCGAGAGAATGTAGCGCGCCGCCTTGAGCGCGGCCGGGTAGACGTCGCGCAGAAACCGTTCGTCGCCCGTCGTGTTGTAATGGTGCCAGAGCGCTAGGATCAGCAACGGAGTATTGTCGTTGATGTTCAGACCGTAGTCCTCGGTTTTGCCGGTTCGAATGTCGTAGTACTCGATGACCTTGCCGTTCTCTTCAAGGCGTTCGACGTACGCCAGCAGCGATGCGCGCGAAAACTCCGGGGTAATGTAGTCCGAGCCGAACCCAAACCATGCGGTGTCGCGCCCGACGCTGTTGTTCGACCGGGTTGGATCGTTGACGAAGCACCACCCCGTCGGCGCCAGAAGCTGGATTCGAAGCATGTTCGCCTTCGCCCAGAGGACGCCGCGATTGACGGTCTGATCCGGCGTCATGACGACGGCGCGATTCAGCACCGCCTCAAAATGTTCGCGCGTTTGCGACAGTGCATCCGCGGCGGGTAGGGCGTGCGTCAATTCACGCGAGAGTGCCGTTCGGCCGCGGGTCGACGCCGTCAAGAGGAAATAGAACGCCGTCCGTTCGCCCGGCTTCAAGTGATGGCGCAGGTGGAAAATCGCAATCGGCTCGTCGGCATTGTCGAGCGTCTTGTCTGCGAGAGTACCCGGAAATCGCGAAGCGCTCGCCGTATTGGAGCTGAGCGTCACCTCGTAGCTCTCCGGTACGACGGAACACGTGAACGCCCGCACGAGATCGGGATCGGATTCGTTCCAAGCGAAAAAGGCTCGCTTGTTCGCATCGTAGCCGCTGGAGACGTCATGCTCGGTTTCGCCCCGCAGCTGCAGTGACGCGTAGGTCGCCACTCGAATGTCGCGTTCGGTATCGTTGCGAAGCTCGACCGTATAATAGGCTGAAGGCGGGTCGACGTGCTTCGCTTGCGGCGCGCCGCTGAGCACGAAGATGTCCTCGTGCACCGCGACGCCGTTGAAAAGGCTGAAGCTGTGCTCCTGGTGCTCAGGATGAATGATGAACTCCCCGGGCATTGGGATGAGACCGATACCGGTCTGTTCGTCCCAATGATGCAGGACGAGGGTACCGAGGACCGTCTTTCCCGCGTCGATGGAATAGAACTTCTCGACGGCGCCGGTCGCTTTGATAATCAGCGCGGCCTTCGGCGAGCCCAGCGTGCTTCCAGCCGCCATCTGATCGTCGGGAACGTGATAGGCCGAGATCGTTTCACCCGAGCCCGACGCCTTCGCAATCACTTTGCAGGTATCTCCATCAGAGCGAACCGGACTGTTTGGTCATGCCGCCGTCGATGATGAACGACGCACCGGTAATATATCCAGCCGCATCGGATGCGAGATACACGCACAACTCGGCGATCTCTTGCGGTTTGGCCATACGTCGCAGTGGAATCTCGGAGAGCAGTTCGTGGTACTCCGGGCGGTCTTCTTTGAGTTTTTCGTCCATGGGCGTGTCGACGGCGCCCGGGCAGATATCGTTGACGGTGATGTCGTACCGAGCAAGCTCGACGGCGATCGTGCGCATCAACATCTTGACGCCGCCTTTCGACGCGCAGTAGGGCGCATTGGTGGGCATCGCCAGTTCTTCATGTACCGAGGAGATGTTGACGATTCGCCCGCCGCGCTTCTGGTGAACCATCTGCTTGGCCGCGGCTTGCGAACAGAGCCACGTTCCCGCAAGATTGACGCTCAGGACCTTGTTGAATATCTCGAACGGCATCTCCAGGAACGGATGCTTCTCTTCGATCCCCGCGTTGTTCACCAGAATGTCGAGGGCGCCGAACGTATGCACCGCCGTGCGAACGAGCTCGTCGACTTCGTCCGGCTTTGAAATGTCCGCCGGGCTCGCCGTTGCCTTTCCGCCGAACCCCTCGATCTCGGAGAGCAGCGCTTGCGCCGGCCCTTTATCTCCGTGATAGTCGATGACGACTTTCGCACCGTCTTGAGCGAGCGCGATCGAGATCGCCTTGCCGATTCCGGTGTCGCCGCCGGTAACGATCGCAACTTTATCCGTGAGTCTCATACGCATCCTCGAACGATGTTTTGCCCTTGCGGACGCCCGGCAGCCACGCTAACTCCGGCGGAAAGACCAAACTCAGCGTCCAATCGATCGCCACCCTCGTGCGTTTGTTCGTGCCAGGTAGACGGCTAAGATAGTACGCGCGCCAGAGCGCCCACGCGGGCATTCCGGTGAGCATCCTATCGCCGGGCAGTTCCGCCACGGCACGACGGTCGCCGAGCGAAGCCATCTGCCCACGCTTCTCGTAACGGAAGTTCCGGGTCGGTCGGTTGCGCAGGAACGCTGCGACGTTGAGCGCTACGAGCGGCCCTTCACGGATCGCATTCTGCGCCAGCGGCCCGTAGGTACCGCCGCCGGGTTTGGGAATGGCCGCGCAGTCGCCGATGGCCCAAACGTGCGGATGTCCCGGCACCGAGAAGTCGGCGTTGGCCTTCACGGCGCCGTGCTCGTCGGTCTCCACTCCCAATGCCTTGACGACCGGCGCGGGCTCGGTGCCCGCCGACCAGATCACGGTGCGGCTCTCCAAGCGCTTCCCGCTCTTGAGCGTCAGTCCACGCTCGTCCAGCGACGCCGCGTCTTCGCCCGTCAAAATGCGAACGCCGCGATCGTGCAGCGACGTTGCCGCATACGTCCCAAACTTCTCCGCAAGATGCGGCAGCAACCGCCCTTCGCCCTGCACGATCGCGATGGCGATCTGCTCGAAGTCGATGGAGGGATAGTATCTGACGACCGAATGAAGGAAGCCGCGGAGTTCCCCAGCCGCCTCGACGCCCGTGAATCCGCCGCCCACGATCACGAATCGCAGAAGACGATCGCGCTCGACGATATCCTTGGTCTTGGCCGCGACCTCGAGCGCTCCGAGCATGCGATCGCGGATCTGTTGGGCATCGGCGACGGTCCGCAGCGGCAACCCGTGCTCGCGTGCACCCGGAACGCCCATCGTCGACGGCGTCGATCCCAGCGCGAGGATGAGTTCGTCGTATTCGATCTCCCGCGTCTGCCCGGTCAGCGGGTGCCGTACGCCGAGGGTGCGGCGCTGCGTGCTTGCCGACACCACCTCGCCGAGTTCGAAGCGCGTCCTTCGAAGGCTGGAGCGAAACGGTTGGACGATGTGCCGGGGTTCGATCGAACCGCTCGCGACCTCCGGCAACATCGGGGTGAAGACCATGAAGTTCTGTTTGTCGACGAGCAGTACGTCCAGCCGATTTCGCCTGGCCGACTTTTCAAAGGCGCGTGCGGCCGACGCCCCGGCAAACCCGCCGCCCACGATCAAAACGCGTGTCACGGGCGCCGCCGTTCGCGATGCGCGACGGCGCTCAAATCGCGTACCGTTCGGCGTCGCGCCGTTTCAACTCTAAACCGATGCCCGGGCGAGTCGGATCGGGGTGGAGCGCGCCGTCGACGGGATCGGCCGGGCCGTCGAAGAGCATCGTTTCAATGCGCACGTGGTCGAAAAAATACTCCATGTGGCGAATCTGCTTGCACGCCAGCGCGGCGTGCAAGTGCAGGTACGGCGCGCAGTGCGTTGACAGCGGCAGCATCGCCGTCTGGCACAGGCCATCGACGGCAAGCAACCCACTAAAGCCGCCGCACCGCGTCGCGTCGGCCTGCAAAACGTCGACGGCGCCCGCACGGAGCATGTTGTTGAAATGGTAGAGCCCGTATCCGTACTCGCCCGAACTGATTTCCATGCACGCCGGAGCGTGCTTTCGCACGAGTCGCAGACCCTCGAAATCTTCGTGGTAGACGGGCTCCTCGTACCAACTGACATCGTCGGCGGCGAAGCGTGTCGCGATGTTCAAGGCTTGCTTGCGAGAATAGGCACCGTTCGCATCGACGAAGAGTTGCGCGCCGTCGCCGATCGCGCGACGCGCTGCATTGACGCGTCCCGGGTCGGCCTCCGGATCGCGGCCGACCTTCATTTTCACGCGCGGGATGCCCGCACGCACCCACCCGGACAACTGGCTGCACAGTTCGTCAACGGTATAGGACGTGAACCCGCCGCTGCCATAGACGTCCACTCGGTCGCGGGCCGCGCCCAGCAGCACGCAAACGGGGACGTCCAGCACCTTGCCTTTGAGGTCCCAGAGCGCGACGTCGAGCGCGGAAATCGCCATCGACGTAATCCCATCCCGCCCGAGGTTGCGCACCTTCGCGGACATCTGCTTCCAAAGCCGCGCCGTTTCGAGCGCGTCCTTCCCAACTACGACATCCCGTAGAGTCTCGTCGATGACCCGCGCCGTCGCGCTATCGGCATACGTGAAGCCGATGCCGGTCTTGCCCGCCGCGGAGAGCTCGACGTACACGAGCGTCGTCGCGTCCCACTCCAACGTTCCGTCGGACTCGGGTGTGGCCGTCGGGATGCGATACGCGCGAACGTCGAGCGCCTGAATCGGGCACTCGGTGCGCGCCGTGGCAATAGCCGACCTCATCCGTCGCGCTTATGCGGCAAGACGCCCGCGAGAACGCTCTTGATCGATTCCTTGATCACGCCGCTTTCGTCTGGATCGCCTTTTTTCAGGGCGGAGAACAGGTTGTGCGCTTGTTCCAAAGTGATGTGCGGAGGGAGCTGCGCGACGTTCGGATCGACGATCGCTTCAAAAACGACGGGGCGGTCTGAAGCGAACGCTTCACGCCACGCCGATTCCAACTGTGAGGGATCGTCGACGCGGATTCCGCGCATACCGATGGATTCTCCATAGGTCGCATACGGAAACGTCGGTAGGTTTTGCGAGGCCTCGAACTTTGGGTCGCCGGATTCGATCCGCATCTCCCACGTCACCTGGTTCAGATCGTCGTTGTGCAGAACGAAAAAGATGATGCGCGGGTCGCTCCATTGCTTCCAATACTTCATGACGGTCAGCAGCTCGGCGCTTCCGTTCATCTGCATGGCACCGTCGCCGGTGCACGCGATGGCGACGCGATCGGGAAATGCGAATTTCGCTGCAATCGCGTACGGAACGGCGCCTCCCATGGTCGCAAGGCCGCCGGAGAGCGACCACTTCATTCCGCGCCGCATCATCACGTTGCGCGCGCTCCAGTTCGTCGCGGTGCCGGCGTCTCCGGTGACGATCGCGTGGTCGGGGAGGTGTTTGTTGAGTTCGAGGAACGCGAGCTGCGGATTGACGGGGTAGGCCTTCTCTCGTGCGCGCGTGGCTTCCAGCTCTTCAAAGTCTCGCCGGTTTTTTTCGATCCGTTCGCGCCAAGAAGTATTGGACTTTTGCTCCAGCATCGGCAGCAAAAGCGCCAGCGTCTGCGCCGCGTCGCCGATGAGATTGACTTCGGTGGGATACCGTATCCCGACGTAGCGCGGATCGATATCGATCTGAACGCCGCGCGCTTGCCCTTCCTTGGGCAGAAACTCGGAGTAGGGATAGGCGGTCCCAACCAGCAGCAGCGTGTCGCACTCGTTCATCATGTCCGAACTCGCGCGAGTCCCCAGCAATCCGAGCGTTCCGGTCACGAACGGCACGTCATCGGGAACCGCGGCTTTTCCGAGAAGCGCCTTCGCGATGCCGGCGCCAAGACGCTGCGCGACGGCAAGAACCTCGTCCGTCGCACGCAACGCGCCGGCACCGACCAACATGGCGACTTTGGATCCGGCGTTCAGAACGTCGGCCGCGCAGCGGAGATCCTCGGTCTCCGGAACGACCTTGGGCCGGCAGTAGCCGACGCTTGAATGGAGCGTGTTGTGCTTGCGTGGTGGATTCTCGTACGGCTTCTCCTGCACGTCCTTTGGAACGATGACGGCGCACACCGAGCGCATCCCTTTCGCGATGCGAAACGCACGATCGATCACGTGTCGCATCGCCATTGGGCTGCTCACCGTGTACGCATATTCGCACACGTCGCCGAAGAGTTTCTGAAGATCGACTTCCTGCTGGTAGGAACCGCCAAGCGCTGTCGTCGCGGCCTGACCCACGATGGCCACGACGGGCGTCTTGTCGAGCTTTGCGTCGTAGAGCCCGTTGAGCAGATGCACCGCTCCGGGTCCGGAGGTCGCCAGGCAGACGCCGACCTCGCCGGTGAACTTCGCGTGCGCGCATGCCATGAACGCCGCCATCTCCTCGTGGCGCACTTGGATGAACTCGATCGCGTCCGGCGCGCGTTGCAACGCGCCAAGAATTCCGTTGATGCCGTCTCCAGGATAGCCGTAGATGCGACGAACGCCCCATTCGTGAAGGCGCTTCCAGAGAAAATCGCTTGCGTTCATAAGGACGAATTGCGCTCCCAAAGCAGTAGCGGCCCCGCTTGCTCGTGCGAAACGATGCGAAATAGTTCGTACGCCGCCGCTGGAGCCTGCGTGATGACGTCACTTCTACCCCGCAATACGGAGCGGAAAACTGACGACGGGCGCTCGCCTCTTTTCAATCCGGATCGCGTTGTCCGGCGTTAGGCTTATGTCGAAAGGAGACTCCCCTGTGAAACCCATTCACGCTCGTACCCGCTCTTCACACTCGTCTTTGCCGGCGTCTTCACCGTCAGCACCGCCATAGCCGCAGCCTCGATGGGCTCCAGCGGCATGGACCGCAACGGAGGTCCCACATACGATGGCGCCCCGAACCTTGCCGCGACGGCAGCCTTCGTTGAGGCCGGGCACATCGATGCGCGTGGCGCTGCTGAGACACTGCTCCGCAGCTATCAGATCCGTAGCGTATCGCGAAATGTTTTTGGGTGCGCTCATGGTGCACTTCCGTTGCTCCAACGCTGCACGCCCAATGCTCAGCCTACACGCCCAATGCTCTAGCGCTGCGCGATCGCATCACCCTCTGAACGCTTCGTCATCTTAGCGTAGCATCGGCGCGACGGGCATCGAGGGGTTTTCATGACGCAAGCCGGTGGTTGTGGCCACAACGCCCACGGCGCCGTGGTCCAACCAGAATCAGGGCGGGGTCGCGGCCCTGACGGGCCGCTCAGCCCGCGTCCGGACCAGCGATCCAGATTGCCCTATCGATGCCGTTCCTTGTTAGCGAGCCTCAGCGCTTCGTCTGCACTCAAATGCGAACGGCCGCCGACGCGATCGAGCAACTCACGACCGAACTGACGACGGTGCGGAACGCGTCGGGCCGGCGGCGCCGTGCGTGTATCGCCTGTCGGGCTCGCGAGGCCGCGCTCGAAATCCGTAAATGCGCTGATCAGCTCGGGCGCCTCAAAAGCGCGATTGCGCCTCCCTGCACGAATCGAAGCGAGAATGTCCTCCTTGACGAGACGCTCCATGGCCTGGTTCGTGGCAAGGAAGCTTCGACCGATCAGCGCTGCGGCGCTGTTCACTGTTAAGATGGGCAGCGCCGGCAACTTCTGGAGAAGGATGTCCGCCGCGGAGCCGCGGCGCACTGTACCGAGGCGCTCGCGCCAAGACTCCTCCAACTTGTCGACTCGTCCTTCGAAGGTCGTCGCGTCCAACACAGAACGCTGCGCTGCTGACGCGAAGCGTCCGACCCACCGATTTAGCCCGTCGTGAGCGGCCTTGCCGTCCGGTGGCCCTTCATAACGCGTGGCGATTAAGCCGCCGATGTAATCATTTGCCCGAGTGGCCAGCACCAACGAGATTGGCGGCAGGGCACGCTCGGCGAGCCCGCGCCGCCGTAAGACAAGATGGATCAAGGCGCGTCCCACGCGACCGTTACCGTCGACGAAGGGGTGGATCGTCTCGAATTGCGCGTGCGCAATTGCAGCCTGTGCAACAGCCGGAAGCTGATCCTCGTTACAGAAGGCGCACAAGTCTTCCAAGAGTGGCTCAACCCTATCGGGCGGCGGCGGAACGAAGGCCGCGCCGCAGGGGTTGTAGGCACTCTTGCCGATCCAGTTCTGAATAGTTCGTACCTTGCCAGCATGCTCGCTGAGGTGCGTCGCCGCAAGCAAACGCCTGTGAATTTCAAGCAAGACGTCGATAGTAATCGGGGCGCCTTCCCCGATGGCTTGCGTAGCGAATGTCATAGCGTCGATGTTACCGAGCACCTCGACGGCAGTCACATCGGTTGGGGCCTCGCCAAATTCGCGCGCGGCATCCGCGCGGAGCAATCGCCGAGCGCCAATTTCGAGGCCTTCGATGCGCGACGACGCTACAGACTCGGCGCGTAACAGCAGGCGTGCAAGCGCTTCGGTATCGACGAGAGCACGCGCGCCCACGTTTAGCCGCGCGATCGCCCTTTCTGCATCCGCAGTATCGGCTGCGACATCGCCGTCGAGCATGATCGGCCGCCCGACTAGCTTATCGGGGAGGTAAACTCGGTAGTCGCACGGGCGGCGCTCTTTGCGCGGGAGGCCACCGAGGCTAAAGGGCGGCTCCCAGCGACGGATCTCAAAACTAGCCATGACTGTGTTTTAGGTTAGCAAATAACCTGAAATATGGCCAGCATTTATTTTAGGTTTGCTTAGTGCCCTGGACTTAGGCAGGAGGGCCTTAGTATTTAGTTGCGTAAGTTGAAGTAACTATGCTATCATGGGTGCGTGAGCCGTGTTGCACCAACGATCGAGCTAACCGCTGGTGAACGGCGCGAATTGGAAAAGCTCGTGCGCTCGCCATCAGCCGAGCAACGGCTTGTCGAACGTGCCCACATCATTTTGTCGGCGGATAACGGTCTCACAAGCCAGGAGATTGCCG
>JBOHTS010000021.1:0-182185 GCA_050733755.1 Candidatus Tyrphobacter sp.
CTTCAAGGATCCTGTTTTATATTATTACACGCAATTGGTGCATACGTACATGATCAACCATGACTCTTATGCGCTTCAATACGATGAGCCCGGCGGTTTGGCGCCCACCCTAACGGGACCAAGTTCGGTCGCGGGGCCTCCACTGCAGATTACGCTGCAGAACTTACCGCCTGCAATGGCCCCTCCGACACCGATTCCTAGTGCGATACCGTCGCCGATGGTATGCCCGTCGAGTTGACGGTGCAGATCAGCTCGGCAGGCAGTGGGCGTTTCGTAGCCGAGATTCACTTGCTGCCTGCCGAAGCTATCAAATCTTTAAACGAGTAAATGGTGGGCCGTCAGGGCCTCGAACCCCGGACCTCATGCTTATCAAGCATGCGCTCTAACCAACTGAGCTAACGGCCCGAGAGCCCCTCGATTCGCGCCGTGAGCCGCTCGTCCCGCTAGTGGGCTCTCGTGACGACGATGGCCAACACGATGGTCGTCCAGGCCGCAAAGACGGTGCCGAAACCCCACCGCAGCCAAAGATCGAATCGCTCCCCAAACCGGTCGAGCCTCGAGTCGAAGCTCGCGAAACGCTGATCGAAGCTCGCGAAACGCTGATCGAAGCTCGCGAAGCGCTGATCGAAGCTCGCGAAACGCTGATCGACGCCCGCAAGGTGCTGATCGACGCCCGCAAGGCGCCGATCGACGCCCGCAAGGTGCTGATCGACGCCCGCAAGGTGCTGATCGACGCTCGCGGAGTGCCGCTCTGTTTGGTCCAGGCGCTTGTTGAGTTGCTCGAATGCGCCTCGGATGTACGCGAAGTGCTCGTCGGTCATCGGCGCGTTCATCGTCCTTTCGATTCTCATTATACCGTGTCGTGCAAGCAAGGCAGAGCACTATATCAGCGCGATCCACTTCTTCATGATCGCGTCTTCGTTCTTTGCGTCCTGGAGCATAAGCGCTTCGAGCGCGTTGCGCTCGCGCAGCATCTCGGCGTGCTCTGCGGTCACGCCGTCGAACGCCGATTCCTGCGCGGCGAGACGCTCCTGGGATGCGAGGTCCGTATCTCCATCGGACTGTGCAGCGCCGCTGATTGCGGCGCTGCGCGGTCGTACGGGGAAGAACGTCGGCGTCATTGCGTGATCGTCTGGATGAACTTCTTGGTGATATCGTCGTCGGCTTTGCGCTCGGCCATGTCGACGTTGCGCAGCGTGTTCACCTCACGCATATTCTCGGAACGCTCGTCCATCATTTGGTCGAACATCGTCGATTGCAAGGAGAGTTGCTCTTGGTTGGCAATCTCCGATGCGTAGAGGCCGAGCTGGAAGTTCTCGTCTTGCGTATTGAGGGCGTTCATCGCCGCGTTCCCTGCGGCGCCGGATGCGCTGCCGAAGAGGCCGCCCAGGAGCGAAGTCCCGGCGCCGACGGCGAGAGGAAGAAGAAATGACATATCGGCTCCTTTACGTTTCGTCGCTCGTGAACTGCGCGGCGTCTCGATCGCCGGCGATGAGTTCGCGATACGTGTGGCGATGTGCGGGTGGTGGAATCGGCAATGCCGCGATCGTGGGCTGCGGCGGCGCGGCAGCGGGCGGCTGTACCGGCGTCGCTCCGGGCGCGGGCGCGTCGTGTACCGGTCCGCCGGCGATGAGGGCTTCGTGGCGCAGCACGGAATCCGCGTAGCCGAGTCGCGATCCATCACCCCACTGCGTCACCGTCCCGCGCGCGTCGGGATCGCCCGCATTATAGGCGGACAACGCGCGATGGACGCTGCCGTAACGCGCGATGAGCCCCGAGAGCATCCCGGCGGCGTATTGCGCGTTCGCAGCGGGGTCCATCGCTTGGGCGCCGCGAGCGAATGCGTGGTACCGGTCGTCGATCTGGAAGAGCCCTCGCCCGTGACCGCCATCGCCGACGACGTTACGCCCGGCGCTAGCGCCGGGGCCGCCGGTCTCTTGCGCTGCAACGGCTGCAAGCAGGTTCGGGTCGAGGCCATGATCGCGCGCGGCGACGGCGATCTGGGAGGCGTAGGCGACGCCGTGCTGTGAGAGCGTCGATGCGGTGATGGAGTTCATGCCGCTCTTTCCCGCGCTGGATGCCGTTTGACAAGAGGAGGGGGCTTGCCTAAAATGGGCTGGTTTGATTCCGGGGCACAACGTCGACGTCGGCGCGCTGCTCTCCGGCGGCCCGTCGCTGGAAGTCGAGGACGAGGTGCCCGTCGAGAGCTTCGAAGGTCTTCGCTTCGAGCGGCCCGCTCACGTGCGGCTCGAGATACGCTATGTGAACGGGTGGCTCGAGGTGGACGGCGCCGTCGACGCGCGAGCCGAAGGCGACTGCGACATCTGTCTCGACCCTGTGGGCTTCGACGTTCACGGGGATGTCGACGAGCGTTTCGACCCGAGGGGCGATCGCGATTCGGACCCCTTTGGGGAGGCAAACGTCGTGAGCGGCGGCCGCTTCGATGTAGGCGACCTCTCCCGGCAGGTGCTCTTGAGCACCTTGCCGATGGGAGTACGATGCCCCCGGCATTCAGAAGGAACGTAACGTTGTGGCAAACCTAAAGTGGAAGACCCCGCGCAGTAAGACGCGCAGCCGCCGGGCGGCGAACTGGAAGCTGCGCCCCGTGACGACGATTCAGTGTCCGCAGTGCAAGCAGCCAAAGCGCCCGCATTTCGCGTGCGAGAATTGCGGAACGTACGACGGGCGCAGCGTCATCGACGTGCACGACGAACACACCGGCGCATAAGGCGCTTTCGGTTGGGCGTTTCGGGAGTAAGAATAGCGGGCGTCGGGCGCTACGCGCCTGCCCGCATCATCACGAACGAAGATTTCGAGAAGTGGCTCGACACGACCGACGAGTGGATCACCGTCCGCACGGGGATGAAGCGCCGCCACTGGGCCGCCGAAGAAGAAGCGACGAGCGATCTCTCGATCGCCGCAGCGCGGCGCGCGCTCGCGCACGCGGGTTTGCAAGCCCAGGACATCGACTGCTTCATCGTCGCGACCGTCACGCCGGACTATCTCTTCCCGGCTACGGCATGCATCGTAGCGTCGAAACTGGGAGCAGTCGGGAAGGCGGCCTTCGATCTCTCGATCGCCTGTAGCGGATTCATCTACGGCCTCACCGTTGCAGCGGGGCTCGTGCGCTCCGGCGTCTACAAGCGCGTCCTGCTCGTCGGTGCGGAGACGCTGTCGAAGATCGTCGACAAGAGCGATCGGTCGACGGCGATACTCTTCGGCGACGGAGCCGGCGCCGTCGTGCTCGAGGCCAGCGAGCAAGACTGCTTCATCTCCTCGGAGTTGGGTGCAGACGGCAGCACGCCCCAGACGCTCTACCAGCACACCGGCGGCTCGCGTAATCCGGTGAGTCACGCCGCGATCGATGCCGGCTCGCAGTACATCCACATGGAAGGGCGCGAGGTCTTCAAGTTCGCGGTCACGAGCATGATTGCCGCAACCGACACGGCACTGGCTCGCGCGAACCTCAATCGTTCGGACATCGATTTTCTCGTTCCGCATCAGGCGAATCGGCGGATCATCGATGCGGCGGTGAAGTATCTCGAGTTGCCGCCCGAGCGCGTGCTCGTCAACATCGCCGAGTACGGGAACACGTCGGCGGCTTCTATCCCGATGGCCCTCGCCGAAGCGACGACCGAAAAGAAAATCTCGGACGGCGATCTCGTGCTGCTCGTCGGGTTCGGAGCAGGTCTGTCATGGGGCGCCGTGGTCTGGCGCTGGAGCGCGCTCCCTCCAGTGGGTGAGGAGACCGCGGCCTAATGATTCGCGTCGGCGCGATCTTCCCCGGGCAGGGGTCGCAGATGGTCGGGATGGCCGTCGACGCGGCGGCGCGATTTGCGCCCGCCGCAACGCTCTTCGAGCAGGCGGAGTCCGTTCTCGGTTACGACGTGCTCGCGCTCGTACGAGAGGGGCCGGAAGAACGGCTGCGCGAGACGCAGGTGAGTCAGCCGGCAATTTTTGTGGCGAACCTCGCGCTCTTTGCGGCAGCCGGCGCCGAGATGGTCGTCACGGCGGGTCACTCGTTCGGTGAGTTCTGTAGTCTCGTCGTGGCAGGCTCGCTCGATTTCCAAAGCGCTCTGCACGTCGTCGACGAACGCGCCCGCGCGATGCAAGAGGCCGCGGAGCGCAGCGCTGGGGGAATGTCCGCCGTGCTCGGGCTTACGACGCAGCAGATTCGCCCGATCGTCGATCGTCTTCGCGAGCGCGGCGGCGGCGTGCTCGAGCTCGCAAACTTCAACTCGCCGACGCAGATCGTGCTCAGCGGCGATCTCGCCGCACTTCGCGTCGCGGGAGACGCGTTGCTCGAGGCGGGGGCGAAGCGCGTCGTACCGCTCAACGTCTCGGGTGCCTGGCACTCGGAGCTGATGCGGCCGGCCGTCGCACGGTTCGCGCGCGCCGTCGACGAGGCGCGTTTCGAGATACCGCGCTTCGACGTTATTTCGAACGTCGACGGCTCGCCCTACCGCGACGTCACTCGCATCAAGGAGTGCCTCGTGCAATCGCTCACCGGCGAGGTCCGCTGGCACGAAGCGGCTCTGGCGCTCCTGCGTTACGATCTCGATCTCGTCGCGGAGTTCGGCGCGAGCCCGGTGCTTTCGGCGCTCATGCGACGCATGGAGGGGACGCCGCGCACGATCGCCGTGAGCGACGCCGACGGCGCGCAAGCGCTCCGGGGGCTCGTGACTGCGGCGGCTCGGGTATGATGTTGGACGGCAAAGTCGCGATCGTTACCGGCGCGAGCCGTGGAATCGGGCGCGCGATCGCCGTCGAGTTCGCAGGCCTGGGTGCGTCCGTCGCGATCGTCGGGCGAGATCTCGCCGCACTCGATGAGACCGCGGCCGCGTGCGCGGGCACGCGACCCGGCGTGCAGACGCATGCGATCGTCGCGGACGTCGCGCAACGCGAGGCCGTCGACGAGGCCGTTGCCTCCTGCGTGCAGCGGTTCGGTCGCGTGGATGCTGCGGTCGCCAACGCGGGGCAGTCCGTGGATGGGCTGCTCGTGCGCTTGAAGGACGACGTTCTGGACGCGCTGGTGAACGTCAACCTGAAATCGGCGTTCTACCTATGCGCCGCCGTTGCGAAGCCGATGATGAAGCAACGCGGCGGTGCGATCGTGCTCGTCTCGAGCATCGTCGGCCTAACGGGAAACGCGGGCCAGGCCGCATACGCTGCGACAAAGGCGGGACTCCTCGGGCTCTGCAGGTCGGCTGCAAAGGAGTTGGGTTCACGGAATATAAGAGTCAACGCCGTCGCGCCGGGTCTCATCGAGACGGCGATGACCGAGCAGATGCCCGAAACCGCGCGAGAGATGCTCGTCAAGCAGGTCGCCCTCGGCCGGCCCGGGACCCCGCAGGATGTCAGCGGCGTCGTGGCGTTTCTCTGTTCGGAAGCATCGGGGTACATAACCGGCCAGACCATCGTCGTCGACGGCGGGGTCGTGATGTGAAGGGAGAACCATGGCAACCACGTTCGAAAAAGTGAAGAAGATCATCGTCGAACAGCTCGGCGTGGACGAGGCGGAGGTGACGCCGGAAGCGTCGATCACCGACGACCTCGGCGCCGATTCCCTCGATCAAGTCGAGCTCGTCATGGCTTTCGAGACGGAGTTCAACATCGACATTCCCGACGAAGAGGCCGAGAAGATCAAGACCGTTGGGGATGCGGTGAAGCGCATCGACGAGAGCACCGCGAACGCGTAGGGATCCCATCTCATGTTTGACCAGTTGAGCGATCGTCTCGGCGCGATCTTTTCGCGTCTGAGCGGTCGCGGAAAGATCGGTGAAAGCGAGCTCGACGTCGCACTGCGCGAAGTGCGCGTCGCGCTTCTCGAAGCCGACGTCGCGCTTGCGGCCGCGCGAGACTTCGTCTCGCGCGTCAAGGAACGGGCGCTGGGCGCGGACGTCCTCGCATCGCTGACGCCGCATCAGACGATCCTGCGGATCGTCCACGACGAGCTGGTCTCGCTCCTGGGTCCCGCCGACCCGGCGCAGTCGCGCCTTCGTTTCAGCGATGCGCCGCCATCGGTCATACTTCTGGTGGGGCTGCAGGGGTCCGGCAAGACGACGCAAGCCGCGAAGCTCGCACTGCGTCTCAAGGAACAAGGACGACGCTCGCTCCTCGTGGCGGCCGACGTCTATCGTCCCGCGGCAGCGGAGCAGCTAGCAACGCTCGGCAAGCAGATCGGCATCGACGTCTTCGTCGCGGATGGCGACCCCGTTGAAATCGCGTCGAGAGCGGTCGAGCAGGCGGCGCGACTGGGACTCTCGACGGTCATCGTCGATAGCGCGGGGCGCCTGCAGATCGACGACGAGATGATGGATGAGCTCGTGCGCATGAAGCGAGCCGTTTCGCCGGCTGAAGTCCTGCTCGTGGCCGATGCGATGACGGGGCAAGAAGCGGCAGGCATCGCGACCGCATTTGCGCAGCGCGTCGGCATCACCGGCGTCGTTCTCACCAAACTCGACGGCGACGCTCGCGGCGGCGCCGCGCTCTCGATCTTTCAGGCGACCGGAGCGCCGATCAAATTTGCGGGCGTCGGGGAGCGCGTCTCGGCGCTCGAGCCGTTTTACCCCGACCGTATGGCGTCGAGGATCCTGGGCATGGGCGACGTGATGACGCTCATCGAGAAGACGCAGGGGCTCTACTCCGCCGAGCAGGCAAAAAAGCTCGAAGCGCGCCTGGCGCGCAATGCATTCACCTTGGACGACTTCCTCGAGCAGATTCGCCGCGTTCGCTCGATCGGTTCGATGGGCGAGCTCTTGAAAATGATCCCCGGCGTCTCGCGCAGCCTTCCGAAGGACTTTACCGTCCCGGAGAACGAGGTCCGCAAGGTCGAAGCGATTATCTGCTCGATGACGCGCCGCGAGCGGCGGGATCCGGGAGTCCTGGACGGATCGCGTCGCAAGCGTATCGCACTCGGATCGGGAACACAGGTCTCCGACGTCAACCGGCTCGTGCGTCAGTTTGGCGATGCGCGCCGTATGCTCAAGCAGTTCGGCGGCAAGCGCGGGATGCGCTTACCGACCGCATTTCCTGGAAAGTAAAGAGGAATGGTAAAGATCAGACTGCGCCGGATGGGCGCAAAGAAACAGCCGACGTATCGTTTCGTCGTTACCGACTCGCGCGCGCCGCGCGACGGCCGCTTCATCGAGATCCTCGGGCACTACAATCCCCGAACGGAGCCCAAGACGCTCGTCGTCGATGAGACGAAGGCAAGGGAGTGGCTCGCAAAGGGTGCGCAGCCGACTCCGACGGTTCGAAGGCTCCTGGCAGAGCGCGGCGTCATGGAACGCGGACCGATTCGCGAGACGAAGCGCGCGCCCAAGGCCGGCAAGGCCAGCTGATGTCGGCGTTCGACGACGAGTTCGGACTCTTCAGCGATCAAGCGGAAGCCGAACCGCGCACGAGACTGCCGGCGCGCAAGATCGCGACGGAATCGTCCGGTGAGGAGCCCCAGCGCGAAGCGGAAGAGCGCCCCCGGCGCCGGACGAGAACGCAGCGTCCCGAGCGCAGGGAGGAGCGGCCTCCGAAACCGCAAGCACAAGATCCGTGGGCCGCGCCGCGCCGGGCAAGCGAGCTCCTGGAGTTTCTCGCCAAGCGTCTCGTAGCCAAACCGGAGGGCGTGCGCGTCGAGTTGTTCACCGACGAGGGCGGCGAGGCGGTCGTCGAGCTCGTCGTTGACAAAGAGGACCTCGGTAGGGTCATCGGCCGCAGCGGGCGCGTCGCGCATGCGTTACGGACGCTCGTTCGCGCGACGGCGGAGAGCCGCATCACGGTCGACATCATCGACAGCGAGGAGGCGGCCGAGCCGCTCGTCGGCGACGGCTGACGTCGTCGCGGGCAGAATCACCGGAGCGTTCGGCGTTCGCGGTGAGGTGAAGTGCTCGCCGACGAGTGCGGCGCGCGCGCTCTTCGTGGAAGCGGCGACGTTTCGCTACGAGCGCGGCCACAACGGCGGAAGTATCCACCTCACGGCGGTGCGCGAACACGCCGGCCAACTGCTCCTCTCGGTCGAAGGCGTCGGCGACCGCAGCGCCGCGCAAGCGCTACGAGATGCGACGCTCTTCGTGCCCAAAGACGCGATCGTATTGCGTAGCGGCGAGTATCTCGACGACGATCTCGTCGGTTGTCGTACCGTTGGGGCCGATGGGCGCGAATACGGGCGCGTCGAACGCATCGAGCATCTCGCTGCGACCGACATGCTCGTGGTCGGCGGTCGAATGATTCCGATGGTCGCGGCGATCGTTCTCGATATCGACATCGCCGACGGCCGGATCACGATCGACCCGCCGACGGGTCTGCTCGACTAAACGACGCTTTTGCTTCGGATCACACGGCAGTGCTTGGGATGATCTCCTAGCCGTTGCTTGGGTGGGCGGCCACGTAATCCGTGACCGCATCGGCGATGGCCTTGGCCGTATCGTCGTTCGTCTTCGTCGTCTTGTAGAGTACGTCGCCGAAGCAGGTCCACATCTCGAGCGTAAAGATGCTGCGCGTTCGCGGGCGTATGCCGCCGATGTGCTCGACGCTAAGCACTCCCGAAGCGATCGTATTGTTTCTCTCGGTCCCGCAGATCGAGTCGGCCGCGGTCGCGAGGTTTGAAGGTGGGGCGCCTTCGCTTCGCACCGTGAAGTGCGCCGCGAGGTCGTGCTCGAGCAGGGTCGTTGCGCGGGCGAGATATTCGGCCGGCGCGTCGCTGCCGTGCACGGCGACGATGATGACCCCGCGATCCGGTTTGTCCGAGGGCCGCGGCGTCTGTGCGCGTGGGGCGCTTGCGGCGCGATGCCCGCCGAAGAGATGACCGAGGTTGAACGTCGCGCCGTTCGTCGTGGGCGCGGCGCTGGGGGCGGAGGTCGGCGCCTCGCTCGTCGCGACGTCGACGTTCGTTCCGGAGATTTGAAGGATGACGTCGTGGCTCGCGAGCGCCGAGGACGCCGCGTCGTTGTAGTTGGAGACTTCACGCGTCTGCGCGAAGACGATGACCCCGCTTTGAACGCTGACGACCTGCACGACCACCGAGGCGGTATCGCCGATCGGCGTGACGTATCCGGAGATGTAGTAATCGGCTTTTTGCGCCTGCGCGTTCTTTAAGAAATCGGTTCGCGTCACGTTCGTCGGAACCGGAAGGACGTGAACGTGCCCCGCGTCGTTGAATGTCTTCGAGAAGATATCGGCGATCTGCTTGCCCACCTTCGCATCGAGACCGCCGGAGGTGTCGAAGGGATAGATGATCACCGTGGGCTCGAGCGCCGGCATCGTCATGCGCGGAAGCGGAACGACGGGCGGCGCGGGCGTCGGCCGAATGACGTGAACGGGCGCGACTGCGACGAGGCAGAGAGCGCAGAAGAGTGCGACGAGCGAGAAGAGACGTTGCATCGAACGCCCCCTAATTCGACGTGCCCAGAGGCCCTACCCGCCGCGCCGTGATGCTGCAGAGCTGCGCTCCGTAGAGAAAGATCGCTCCGATGACGTAGAACCACAGGAGCAGCGCAAGCGGTGCCGAGAGCGCGCCGTAGATGCGCGTGAAGTTCACGTGGACCGTGTAGAGCGTGAAGGCGTACTGCACGAGCGGCCACGTCACTGCGACGAACGTCGCTCCAGGAAGCGCGAATGGAAGAGAGGGCCGCCGGTTCGGAAGCAGTGCGTACAGGATCAATGAAACGGTGAAGACGAGTAAGATCGAGACGATGTAGGCGCCGACGTGCGTGAGGTGGGCGATGTCGTGGACGTGCGCGTGCGTCATGAAGAGGGAAAGGAGCACGGGTAAGCCGACGGCGATCACGAGAAGAACTCCCGAGAGCGGAAGCATGATGAGCGAGAGCGCGATGTGATTCACGAACGGCCGGCCGACGGGAACGCCGAGCGCGCGGTCGAGTGCGACGGTAAGGCCCATGAAGAGATTCTTCGCCGACCACAAGAGGATGAAGAAGGCGATGACGCTCGAGACGCCGCGGCCGTACACGTACGTCGGAAGGTTGGGAACGATGAAGTCTCGCAGCGTCGGCGCGAGGGTTCCCAAGAAGAGCAGCATCCTGCGGTCGGCGTCTGGTATGACGAGCGAGACCGCGGCAAGAAAGAGCACGGCGATCGGAAAGAGCGCGAAGAGGGCGTTGAACGCGAGGGCCTGCGCGAGAAACCCGCAGTTGTCGCGGGAGAATCCGCTCCACGCATCGTGAAGGATTTGGAAGAATCCCCTCATCGGCGATGAAGTATCGCGCGGGATGCCGATACTCCCACTCGCGGCTGCGATCGCGGTGTTCGTCGACGGCCGCAACGTAGCCGCGTATGCGCCTGCATACGTCGTGGCCGGGCGGACGTACGCCCCGATCGATCCCTACGTCACGCAGGTTGCGGATCGCCTAGAGTATGAGGGTCGGACGTTGGTGATCTCGCGCGGCGAGCGCCGTGCGGTCTTGCCGTTGCGGCAGGTTGCTCCCGACGCGCTCGACCGGCAATACGTCGCGCTCGCCGCAACCCTGCGCGACCTCGGCGCGGCCGTCACCTACGACGCGCGCGAGCACAGAGTCGAGGTTCGCTTGCCCGCGCCGTCCCCGATCGTCTCGCCGCCGCCGTTCGATCCGCTCGCGCTGCAGGCCGCTCCGCATGTGGTCTTTACGCCGCAGCCATCTCCGGCGCCGCGCGTCATCTGGCGCGGGCCCGCGGTCCCTCGCCGAACGCCTCTGCCGGTTCCGATTCCTACCTAGCGGGTCTCCGCGCGAGCAGATTGAGCGCGGCTAAGACGACGGCGCAGCCGATCGCGATCCAGATGTGCTCCCAGCCTCGCAAGAAATGCAAGCCGATGGCTGCGTCGATCGAGTAGTCGCGATTTCCGCCGAATGCGATCGCGAGGGCGGCGGCAATATTTATGCCGGGAAGTTCCCATCCGCCGCCGGAGGAGAAGAAACCCTTGGTGATGTGGACGCTGAAGATCGCGACGAGCATGACGAGGATGATCAGAACCGGGCCGATTGCTCCGCCCAAGCCCAAGAGCGTCAGAAGACCGCCGAGCAACTCTCCTAGACCCGAGGCGATCGCGAAGATATAGCCCGGCCGGAATCCCAGGCCCTCGAGGAATGCGGCCGTACCTTTCGGGCCGCCGCCTCCAAACCAGCCGCAGAGTTTCTGCGATCCGTGCGCCGCCAAACTGCCGCCCAAGAGCAGTCGCGCGATGAGAAATGCTGCGCTGGTACCTGCCATGCGGTTGCTCCTCCCCTTGCAGACGTTACCTAGGAACTTCGGGGGCGGGTTGCGCGGGCGCCTGCACGAGCGAGGAGACGAGAACGAATGCGACGCCCTCGCGCCGTAGCGTGGGAATCATCGCACGCAGCGCCGCAAGCGTCGTCGGACGAGGATGTCCGATCGCGATCGCGCTCCCGCGCGCGAGCGCGACGCCGGCCGCCTGCTGCAGTTGCGACTCCGTGTACGCGACGTTTGCCCGGTTGTCGAGAAAGACGTCGCGAGAGGCCGTTGGAAGCCCCGCATCGCGAGCTTGCGCCGCCGCAACGGAATCGCCGATCGTCATCGAGTCGACGAAGAAGAGATCGCCGTGCTTTTTCAGCGCTTGTGCCACGTCGCGCATGACGCGCGCATCCGCCGTCGCTTTGCTGCCCTCGTGATTGTTCACGCCCTGCGCGAGCGGAACTTGGGCGAGATCGGCGTCGACCTGCGACGTAATCTGCGCGTCGCTCATCTCGGTCGTGACCTTTCCCGGACCAGGATTGAGTCCGGAGATCGTCTCCATGGGAAGATGGAGCATGACGCCTTTGCCGGCCGCCGTCGCCTCGCTCGCGATGAGCGATCCGTAGCGAACGTCGGGCAGCACCGAGAGCGTGAGCGGTATCGGAAGCGCGATGAAGCCGCGTTCCGTGTGCAGCCACTGACCGCAGTCGTCGATGATGATCGCCAAGCGCGCTCGACCCCTTGCGGCCGGCTGCAACGCTTTGAGCACCGTCGCCGCGGGCGCCGGCGCTAGCAGCGGTGCCGGCGAATGCGCCCGCTGCGGGGCGACTCTCGGCGCAACGTGCACCCGCTCGCGCTGCCGTCCGCTTTGGCATCCGAGCAGCCAGAAGAGCGATGCGCCCGCAACAAGGACGGCGAGCAGCCGTAACGAGCCCGGCAAAGAAGGTTTCACGGCGCTCTCTTCGACATAAGCGAACTGGATGGCCCGCTACATCACCCATCCGTCGGCGCGCTCGCTCATCGCGGGCGGCGCGATCGCCGGAATCATCGGCGGATGCATCTTCCACGCATTCTTGTTTGCAATCGGACGCGCGCACTTCCCGTCCACCTACGAATGGATCGCGTCTGGCCTTCTCGGCGACGTTGCGTACGACGGCAGCCTCGCGTGGGCCGGTATCCTCATTCACTTCGCAATCGCGATCGTCGCCGCGACGATCTATGCCTATGTCGCGCAGGTCGTCGGTCTTCTCGGAAGGCCGTTCGTCGGCACGTTGGTCTTAGGGATCGCCATGAACGGCGTTATGGATCTCGTGAAGTACGTTCGATGGGACACGCCGCTCCCGACGACGTGGCCGGGGATCGGCGTGCTGCTGCTCGCCCACGTCGTGTTCTTTGCGGCGCCGATCGCGTTCTTTCTCTCGAAGTACGAGCGCGTTCCCGTTCCCTACGCGTAGACCGAACTCGAGAAGAGCTCGATCGTCGCACGGTTGAAAGCCGGAATGTCGTCCGGTTTTCTGCTCGTCACGAGCAATCCGTCTTTGACGACCTCGCGGTCCTCCCAGCGTCCGCCGGCATTGCGAATATCCGTGCGCAGCGACGGCCACGAGGTGAGCGTCTTCCCCCGAACGGCGTCGGCTTCGACGAGCGTCCACGGGCCGTGGCAGATCGCGGCGATCGGTTTCTTCGCGTCGACGAATGCGCGCACGAAGGCGACGGCCTCTGGAATCGTTCGCAACAGGTCGGGATTTCGCACGCCGCCGGGAAGAAGGAGCGCGTCGTAGTCCTCCGGCTGCGTCTGCGCGAGCGCGACGTCGACGGAGAAATCGTCGCCTGGTTCGCCGTGCCGAGCGGCTTTCACGGTGCCGCCGCGCGGAGCGACGAGCGTCGTCTTTGCGCCGGCGGCGTCGAGCGCGTCGCGCGGCTGCGTCATCTCGATTTGCTCGAAGCCTTCGGCAACGAGGATGGCAACCCGTTTCCCCGAGAGTGCTGCAGAGGTCATGCGCCTCTTGTACCCGAGGCGCGCGCACTCTATGCGGCGAAACGTGCGAGCGATGTTTCGGTACTTGACCGCCGGTGAGTCGCACGGTCCCGCGCTCGTGGGGATTCTCGATGGGATTCCCGCGCATCTGCGCGTGGATCCGGCGCGCGTGGACGAGACGCTCGCGCGGCGGCAGGGAGGATACGGTCGCGGCGCCCGCATGAAGATCGAACGGGACCGGGTGGAGTTTCTCGCAGGCCTGCGAGGAGGCGAAACGCTCGGCTCGCCGCTGGCGGTTTTGGTGCGCAATCTCGACTACGAGCGAAATCGCGCGCTGATGGATCCGCTGACGGGCTCCGGCCCACCGCTGACGAATCCGCGTCCCGGGCACGCCGACTACGCAGGAGCGCTGAAGTATCGCCAGCGAGACCTACGCAACGTTCTCGAGCGAGCCTCCGCACGCGAAACGGCGATGCGCGTTTGTCTTGGCGCCATCTGTGCGCAGCTTCTCGAAGCGCTCGGCATCGTCACGAGAAGTTACGTGAGCGGCATCGGCCCGGTCGACGCTGCGCCGATGGACGACTGGAATCAAGACGACGTCGAGAGCAGCGACGTCCGCTGCCCTGACCCAGCGAGCGCCGGCGCGATGATCGAGGCGATCGACGCTGCAAAAAGTGCAGGGGATACGCTCGGCGGATCCTTCGTCGTGCGCGTCGACGGATTGCCGGCCGGCGTCGGCAGCAACCGTCAGCCGAATCTTCGCCTCGACGGCGTCCTTGCCGGAGCGCTCATGGGCATGCAGACGGTCAAGGCCGTCGAGATCGGCATCGGCCGCGAAGCGGCGACGCGCGCCGGATCGCAGGCCCACGATCATTTCGCGCTCGGCGCCGACGGCCGCGGGGTCGTTCGCGCCGGCAACCGCGCCGGTGGGATCGAAGGCGGTATGTCGAACGGCGAACCGCTCGTCGTGCGCGTCTTCGTGAAACCGATTCCGACGCTCATGAAGGCGGCGCCGTCGGTAAACCTTCACGCACACGAGGCTGCGCCCGCGACGGTCGTGCGCAGCGACGTCTGCGTCGTGCCCGCAGGCGCGATCGTCGGCGAGGCGATGGTCCGGCTCGCGCTCACCGGACCCGTACTCGAAAAGTATGGCGGCGATTCGCTCGAGGAGACGCTCGACAACGTACACCGCTCCGCCGAGGCGGCACGTGCGCTCTTTCCGTGAAGCACGTCGCGCTCGTCGGATTCATGGCAGCTGGAAAGTCGACCGTCGGGAGGCTGCTCGCGCAGCGCATCGGCTGGCCCTTCGTCGACACGGATGCCCTGATCGAGAAGCTGCACGGACCCATCGCCGCCATCTTTGCCGATGAGGGTGAATCGGCGTTCCGCGAGTACGAGCTCGAAGCCGTCGCCGAGGCCGCCCGTCGAGAGGAACCCAGCGTCATCGCCGTGGGCGGCGGAGCCGTCACGCACCCATCGACGCGCGCGCTCCTGATGGAGCGAACGTTTCGCGTCTTTCTCGCAGCTCGTGAGCGCGAGATCGCGCGCCGCCTGCGCGGCGGGCCGCCGCGCCCGATTCTCGGTTTCGAGCCGAGCGTCGAGATCGTCGCTGCGCGGTATCGCGAGCGCCTGCCGCTCTACCGCGAATCGGAACTCGTCGTAGACTGCACGCAGATGCGCGCGCCGGCAGTGGCGCGTCGAGTCGAAGAGTTGCTGCGACGAAACGGATTCTTGAAATGATGGCGCTGCGCGAAGATCTCGGCTATCCCGTCGTCGTCGCCGAGGACGCCGTTCCCAGCGCGCGCCGCGCGATCGCCGCCCGCAACGTGCCCTTCGTCGTGCTCTGCGACGAAAACCCGCACGTCGTCGCCGTCGGCAATCGACTGCACGGTGCTCGTGCGATATTGCCCGTCGCGCTCGGCGAGCGCCGCAAGCGCTTGAACACGATCGAGCGCGTCCTCGACGCACTGGCGCGCGCGGGGCTGGAGCGCGGCGGGTTGGTCGTCGGCGTCGGCGGAGGGGTCGCTTCCGATCTGTTTGGACTGAGTGCGTCGCTCTATATGCGCGGAGTGCCCTACCTGCACGTTGCAACGTCGCTCGTTGCGATGGCGGATGCGGCCGTCGGCGGCAAGACCGGCGTCGACCTGGGGGCCGGCAAGAATCTCGCCGGTACCTTTAGCGATCCGATCGGCGTCTTCGCGCACGTGCAAGGATTACGGACGCTGCCTCTGCGCGCGGTGCGCGAGGGGCTTGCCGAGATCGTGAAGGCCGCAGTTCTGCGCGGCGGCGAATTCTTCGAGACGATCGAGGAGCTGGCGCCGCATCGCCTTGCGGCGTGGCCGTGGCCGCTGCTCATCGGATACGCCGTGAGCGTGAAATGCGAGATCGTCGCGCGCGACCGGCGGGAGCGCGGAGAGCGCGCCTTGCTCAATCTCGGACACACGTTTGGACACGCATTCGAGCGCGCGAGTGCGTATCGCATCACGCACGGCGCCGGCGTCGCGCTCGGCCTTCGCGCAGCAGGTTTGCTCGCACTCGAGCTGGGCCGCTTCTCGCAGCGGGACCATCTCCGCATTCTCACGCTGCTCTCGTTGTTGAAGATGCCGCTGCGCACGAGCGTCGAGGCGGAAGATGCACTGGCCGCAATGCAGCACGACAAGAAACGGCGGGACGGCGCGATGCACTTCGTGCTGCCCGACGCGATCGGTCGCGTACGCTACGGCGTGAAGGCACCGCTCCGGGCGGTCCGGTCGGTGCTGCGACTGATGCGCGACGTTCCGGGTACGCGCGGGTAGGACGCGTCCATGGCGCGTCTCGTCGATGCGCTCCCGGCAATTCGCTCCTCCCGATTCGACCTTCCACTAACGTACGCCGTGGGCGATCTGTCACTTGCCCTTGGGGACGCCGTTGCGGTTCCGTTAGGGAAACGCGAGGTCGTGGCGTACGTCGTGCGGGCGCCGTACGAAGGACCGCAGCGCCCTGGTCTGCGAGCGGTGCGCGCGCGTTTCGACGTTCCGCGCGCCTTCGACGAAACTGGGCTCTCGTTGGCTCGATTCATCGCAACGAACTACATCTGCACGCTTGGCGAAGCGCTCGGCGCGGTGGTTCGCGGCGAGGCGCTCCCGCGAATGGCCGATCTCCTCGTGCGCGTGCAGGCGCAGCCGCGCGCCGATCGTTATCGATCGGTTCCGGCTGCGTTGCTCGCGCTGATCTGGAACGAGATGGAGCCGTCCTTCACGCTGGAAGGGCTGCTGCGGCATCCCGGAGCGCGCCGAATCGGCGACCGCGCGATGCTGCTGCGCTGCATTGGTGCGCTCGTGAGAGGAGGTGACCTTCGTCGAGAGCGTCGCACGATGCGCCCGCGTGCCCATGCCTATCGGGTGCGCGTTCTCTCCCTCGGGACGAGCGCACCGCGCGGCCCGAAAGCGCGCGCGCTCGTTCAGGAGATTGCACGACGGGGTGAGATTGCGTACGGGCAGGCACTGCTGGCGGGATTCTCGGGCAGCGTCGTCTCGCGTGCGATCGAGAGCGGCGCGCTCGTCGAGCGCTACGAGGCGCCGGTTCGCGAAACTGCGTCTGGGGCGGCGGCGCTGCCGACGCCGACGCAAGAGCAGCACGCGGCGATCTCGCGCATCGAAGAGGCCCTCGCGTCGCGGCGCTTTGCGCAGATGCTGCTTCACGGCGTGACGGGATCGGGAAAGACGCTCGTCTATCTGCGCGCGATCGAGCGCGTGGTCGAACGAGGCGGCCGCGCGATCGTCCTCGTACCGGAGATCTCGCTGACGCCGCAAACGGCGGCGCGCTTCGAGGCGGTCTTTGCCGGCCGCGTCGCCGTGCTGCACTCGGCGCTGGGCCAGAGCGAACGCCTGGATGCGTGGCAAGCGTGCTCGCGCGGCGAGATCGACGTCGTCGTCGGCGCGCGCAGCGCCGTCTTCGTTCCGCTGCGCGACGTTGCGCTGATCGTGGTCGACGAGGCTCACGAGAGCACGTACAAGCAGGATTCGCAGCCGCGCTACAGCGCCGTCGCCGTCGCTCGCGAACGAGCGCGAATGGAGAACGGCGTGCTGCTTCTTGGCAGCGCCACGCCCTCGCTCGAGTCGTTTGCCGCTGCGCGGGCCGGTAGAATCGAGTATCTGCGGCTGCGCGAACGCCCCTCGGGCGCCGCGCTTCCGGCCGTCGAGATCGTCGATCTTGCCGCCGAGTTCAGAGAGGGGCGCAACGCGATCTTCTCGACCGCGCTCGAACGCGCGGTTGCGGAGCGCCTCGCTCGCAACGAGAAGTCGGTGCTCTTCCTGAACCGCCGCGGAAGCGCTCGCTTCGCGCTCTGCCGGGCGTGCGGATCGGTGCCGCAGTGCCGCCGCTGCAGCGTCTCGCTGGCGGTGCACCGCGGCGAGAATCTTCTGCGCTGCCATTACTGCGATCACGAAGAAGCGATTCCGCGACGATGTCCGCGCTGCGGTAAGGACGCGATCGGCGAGTACGGGCCCGGTACGGAGCGCGTCGCCGCAGAGGTAACGCGGCTCTTTGCGCAGGCGCGGGTCGTTCGCATGGACTCCGACACGACGGCGGGAGTCGGCGCGCACGCCCGCCTTCTGCGCGAGTTCGAAGAGTCGGCCGACGTCCTCGTCGGAACGCAAATGGTCGCAAAAGGGCTCGACTTCGCCGGCGTGACGCTCGCCGGAGTCGTCGCGGCCGACGTCGGGCTACACGCACCGGACTTCCGCGCGGCCGAGCGAACGTTCTCGCTCATCATGCAGGTCTGCGGACGCAGCGGGCGCAGCGCTCCGGGAGGCGCAATCGTCCAGACCTACTCGCCGACGCATCCGGCGATCGCCTACGCGGCGCGGCACGACTACGACGGATTTGCCGCGCAAGAGCTACGCGAACGCCAAGCCGCCGGCTATCCGCCGTTCTCGCGCCTCGTCTATCTTGGGGTCGTCGGCCGAGTTCGCTCGGACGTCGTCGACGCGGCGACAAGGTATGCGCAGCGTCTGAAGAGGACGCAAGGTGCGGACGTTCTCGGTCCCGCGCCGTATCCGGTCGCGCGCGTAAACGGGGAGTGGCGCTACCGAATAGCGATTCGCAGCCGCAAGCCGGCGGCAGTTCGTCGAGCGATTCGGCAGGAGGTGCTGCCCCTCGCCGCCGCGGAGCGGCACACCCGTCTGGCAATCAACGTCGACCCGTAGCCTTGGCGGCCTTTCAAGCTTTCTTCTTAGAGGTCTTCCGGGTGGAGACCTTACGGCCGCCGGCGCTCTTGGCCGCCGGAGCGGCGGAAGCGGCGCGCAGAGACTTAGCGAGCCGAGACTTCTTGCGAGCGGCTTTATTCTTGTGGATGACGCCCTTTGCCGCGGCCTTGTCGAAGGCGCTCTCGACCACGGAAGCGGGGAGCGCGGCACTCTGCGCGCCCTTGAAGAGCGTTCGCAGGCGCGTCTTGGCATCTTTGTTACGCGTGGTTCGCTTGGAGCTTTGGCGGACCCACTTCACCGCAGACTTGATGTTTGGCACCAGCCGACGATAGCACGGTCGCTCGCGGGCCGCAAGCGCGCCGGTCGAGAACGAGGCTGCGGACGAGCGCTGATGGAAGATTCGTACCCGATCCGTGGAGCCCGTCGTTCTGTCCGTAACCCCTTCGGTGCCGCAATCCTTGGCGGCGCTCGAACACGCATTGCATGGGCCCGGTGCGCCGGACGGCGTCATAGGCGTGCTCCGCGATGACGATCGCATCGTCGTGACGTGGGATCCGTCGCGAAGCTCGGTGCGGCTGGTCATGGCGACGATCGACGCCGAGCTCGCGCGGTACCGAGCGAGCCGTCGAACGGAACTGTTGACGCCGCTCTCCGATGAGCACCTAGCCCGCATCGCGGCGAGCGAGCTGCAGGCTCCGCAGATCGAGCCCGACCGCGTACTCGAGCGACTTCTCGAGCAGGCCGGATTATGCTGAGCTGGTTTGGGGCCAACGTCGGACTCAACGATCTCGTCGACGTCGTCGCTACGAGCGTTCTCATCTACTACGTCCTGCTCTTGATTCGCGGAACGCGAGCCGTCCAAATCCTCACGGGCGTTCTCGTCTTACTCGGACTCTGGGGTCTGGCGAATCTCTTCCACCTCTCCTTGCTGGGAACGATCCTTCAGCTGCTCGTCGCCGTCGGCGTCGTCTCGCTGCCGATCATCTTTCAGCCCGAGTTGCGCCGCGCGCTCGAGCAACTCGGTAGGGGCGGCGTCTTCAGGATGGGATACGAGGAGAGTGAATCGCGACGCTCGCGGGATCCGACGATCGCGATGCTGGCCGACGCCGCAATGCTTCTCTCGCGCAGCCGTACGGGGGCGCTCGTCGTCATCGAACAGCAGAGCGGACTCAAAGACTTTAGCGAGAGCGGCACGATGCTCGACGCGAAGATCTCCGTCGAGCTCCTGCTTGCGATCTTCAATACGCGATCGCCGCTTCACGACGGTGCCGTCATCGTGCGTGGAAATACGATCGCAGCCGCCGGATGTTTCCTTCCGCTTGCCGATCCGCGTCCGGCGGAGCGTCGCCTGGGGACGAGGCATCGCGCCGCGCTGGGCATCAGCGAGCAGACCGACGCCGTCGTAATCGTCGTCTCCGAAGAGAGCGGCGGGATCGCGCTCGCTCGAGCCGGACGCCTTACGCGACCGGTCGAAGACGAACAGCGCCTCGTTCGAATGTTGCTTGCGACGACGCGTGCTCCTCGGCAGCGTCGCGCACCCGCCGATTTCATCACGGCGCTGCGGACGCGACTCTTCCCGCAGATGCGCCGCGGAACTACCCGTGCAGATCGTCCGCAAGAACTTCACACTTAAGGTTCTCGCGGTGACGCTCGCGGTCGTCGGCTGGGCGTACATTCGCTTTGCAGCGAGCCCCGTCGTCGCAGCGCGCTTCAACCAAGAGTTGAGCGTTCCGATCACGGCCGTCAACGTGCCGATGGGCCTCGTCGCGCGCTACTCGGAGTCGACCGCGAGCGTAACGATTGCGACGAAACGGGGTCAGGCGCCGGTCAATCCGAGTTCCGTGAAGGCCGTGCTCGACCTGGCCGGACGCAGCGCCGGCGTCTACAACGTCCCCGTCGAGGTGGTCGCGCCGGACGTTGCGATCGCGAGCCTAAGCCCGGCGTCGGTGACGTTGACGTTGGAGCGAATAGCGCAGCGGACGCTTCCCGTCGTCCTCCACTATGCCGGCAGCCGGCAGCCGGTGGTCGTGAGCGGCAGCTCGCTCGCGCCGCAGAGCGTGAACGTCAGCGGAACGAGCGGAGCGGTCTCGGAGATCGCCGAGGTACGCGCGCAGGTCGTCATTCCCGCCGCTCCGCGCGTCGTCGATGAGATGGCGCGCCCCGTGCCCGTCGACGCGAACGGGCGCGAAGTCGAAGACGTGCAGGTCGCACCGGACTTGGTTCGCGTCCATGTGACCTTCATCGCGCCGGGGCAACCACGGTGAGCCGTCTCTTCGGAACCGATGGGGTTCGCGGCGTCGCAAATGACGGATTGACACCGGAGCTTGCATTTCGCGTCGGGCGCGCCGGCGCAAGCGTCTTGGCACGCAGCAGCGAGCGACACAAGCCGGTGGTCGTTGGGCGCGACACGCGGCTCTCGGGCACGATGCTCGAGGCCGCAATCGTCGCCGGCATTACATCGGTGGGCCGCGACGTCGTCTCGATCGGCGTCGTTCCGACGCCGGCCGTCGCGTGCGTCACGGTCGGAGAAGGGGCGGCGGCGGGCGTCATGATCAGCGCGTCGCACAATCCTATTGCGGACAACGGTATCAAGTTCTTCGGCAGCGACGGCTTCAAGTTGCCGGATGCGCTCGAGCTCGAGATCGAGGCGACGCTCGATTCGCCCGATATTCCGCGCCCGATCGGAACCGGCGTCGGCACGGCCCGCGTCAGCCAAAACCTCGTACGTCATTACTATACGAGCCTTCAGCAGAGCGGCGCGGACCTTGACGGTCTGCACGTCGTTGTCGACGCCGCGTACGGTGCGGCGTACGCGATCGCTCCGTACGTTCTACGCAAACTCGGTGCGACCGTGACGGAGATGCACTGCGAAAACGATGGGGCGCGCATCAACGTGCAGTGCGGCGCTACGGACCTCGGCGCGCTCGCGCATAGAGTGCGAGCGCTGCGTGAGAGCGGGACGGCGACCATCGGCGTTGCCTTCGACGGCGACGCCGACCGCGCGTTGTTCGTCGATGAGTGGGGCGAGGTCGTCAGCGGCGACCACGTGCTCTTCGCGCTGGGACGAAGCCTGCTGCAGCGCGGCGAGCTCGCCGGCGAAACGATCGTTGGAACGGTGATGACGAACATCGGCGCCGAGCGCGCGATGGCGGCTCTGGGCATGCGCCTTCTGCGCGCCCCGGTCGGCGACCGATACGTCCTCGAGAGCCTCCGCTCGGGCGGCTACGTCCTGGGCGGCGAGCAGTCGGGGCACGTGATCAACCTTCTCAAGAACACGACGGGCGACGGGCCGATGACGGCCGTGCTCGTCCTCTCGCTCGTCGCATCGTCGGGTGCGACGCTCGCCGACCTCACGCGTGAGGTCGTGCTGGCGCCGCAGGTGCTTCTGAACGTGCCGACGGCTCGAAGAGAGGCGCTCGATGCGCCGGAGGTGTGCGAAGCGGTGGCGGCCGCAGAGATCTCCCTGGGCAGTTCCGGGCGGCTCTTCATCCGGCCCTCGGGAACGGAGCCGCTGATACGGATCATGGCCGAAGGGGACGACCTCGCCTCCATCGAGGCGGCGGCCAGGGTGGTAGAAGTGGCCTTGAGGAAGGAGATCAAGCGGCTTGGGGAAACCTAGCGCCAAGTCCTAGGCCAGCGCTGAGGCGCCCGTCCCTAGGGCCTAGACAACTGAAGGTCACTTAATCCCGAACATCGCTCGGGAGCGGGGGATTCTCCACTGGGGTGAATGAGCTTTGGCGCAGGGCGCGCGGCGCCCGATGCGCAGGCTCTAGGGCGGTCTTTCTCGTCCGAACCCGTCAACTAACCTCGCAAGTGTTGAGAAAGAGGAGTTGCCGTTGCGTATTCCCCTCGCAGCAGGGGTGCTGATGCTGTTTTTTGCCGGGCCGCTCTCTGCGAGCCTGGCGTCGGCGCACCCCCTTCACACGACTGCCTCGTTCGCGCAGGTTAGCGCCTCGCGGACGAGCCCCGATGTTCGGCAATGGATGGCGACGGCCGTCGTCGTTCGTCACGTGCATCATGCCGCCGCGATGCGTCGCTTCGCAAGCCGGGTGCTTGCGCGGACCTCGCTCATCGCCAAACGCCTCACGAAGAGCGCGCTGCGCTTCTTGGGCGATCCGTACGTCTTCGGCGGAACGAGCGCGTCCGGATTCGACTGCTCCGGCTACGTCCAGCACGTTTTCGCCCTGATCGGCATCCATCTGCCAAGGACCGCGGACGCGCAGTACTATGCGGGCAAGCACGTACGCTCGCTGCGCCCGGGCGACCTCGTGTTCTTCCGGACCTATACGGCCGGTCCGTCGCACGTTGGGATCTATCTCGGTCACGGCCGTTTCGTGCATGCCAGTTCGAGCCACGGCGTTATGGTGAGCAGCCTCTCCGAGTCGTACTGGGCCGACCGGTACCTCGGCGCCAAGAATCTGATCTCGCGCCGGTAGCCGCGGTCCCAGCTTGGATTAATCGGCGCTTCCGCACCGAATGTGCTAGATGGGCGTGTCTCAGGCCTGCGCTAGCACTTGCCGGGGCGCATCGAAAACGATGCGCCTCTTTTCAATTGTTTGCGAAGGGCGCAAACGGCAGATGAGCGACTGCGTCGCGTCGCAAGGGTCGAACCGAGCCTACGGCGCAAACCCGCGTCAGATAATGCATCCATCATGGGGTGTAGCCAAGCGGTAAGGCAGCGGACTTTGACTCCGCCATGCGTTGGTTCGAATCCAGCCACCCCAGTTTGCTAGAGCTCGCAGTTTGGCCGCTGCCTTACCGCAGTGAAGGCGCGTAGCGCCGAAACGGAAATTTCAAACGTTGGGGTCCCCGGCGCGCGCGGCGCGCTGGGGATTCGCAGCGGACGGACTCCGCCATGCGTTGGTTCGAATCCAGCCGCAGTTTGCTAGAGCTCGCAGTTTGGCTCTGATAGCCGCACCTCAGCGGCTCGGCTCGCAGGGTAACGGCATTCGCAGAAGGCGTGCGGGCGTACGCGCGGAATTCTACGGCGTGCGCAGGATTCTGATTCCGTACGTTGCGTTTGCGTTGCTCCTCTGCGGCGCGACGATTGCCGGCAGGGCATCTTTGCACCACTCCGCTCGTGCGCTCGACGCGCAGATGCCGCGCTACGCGCACATCTTCGTCATCGTCGAAGAGAATAAGAACTACAGCCAAATCTTTGGTCAAGGTCTTGCCCCGGGGCTCGACGCACTCGCACGCAGGTACGGGAACGCGACCGAGTTCTACGCGGAGACGCATCCGAGCGAGCCGAACTACGTCGCGCTCGTCGGTGGTTACACGTTCGGCATTCGCGACGACGATGCATACTTTTGCAGGCCGCGCGAGCGCAATCGCTTCTGCCCTCACAGCTTCCTTCCCGGATACGTCGATCACACGATCGACGCTCCAAACCTCGCAACGCAGCTCGAGGCGGCGCATCTCACCTGGAAGAACTACCTGGAGTCCATCCCGTCGCCCGGCTCGCTCCTCTCGGAGAAGGGTTTGTATGTTGCGAAGCACTCCGGTTTCATCAACTTTGTCTCGGTGCAAAGAGACCCGCACCGCGCCGAGCATCTCGTCGGTTTCGATGAGTTCTACGCGGACCTGAAAACCGGAAGGGTTCCGAACTTTGCGCTCGTCATTCCGAATGTCTGCAACGAAATGCACGGCGCGAGTTCGGGCCCACGGACACCGCCTGGCTGCGCATACGATCCGATCGGCCCGCTCGTCCATCGGGGCGACGACGAGAGCGTCGCGATCGTGCGCGCAATCCAGGCATCGCGGATCTGGCGCTCGCGCGAGAACGTCGCGATCGTCATTACATGGGACGAGAACGACGCGTACTCATACGTCGGCTGTTGCGGAAACGACCCGCGTGATCCCAGCAATCGCGGCGGCGGCCACATCCCCACGATCGTCGTGACGAATCGCGGCCCTCGGCACGTCGCCGACGCGACGCCATACAGCCACTACAGCCTATTGCGGACGATCGAAGATGCTTTCGGCATTCGCGACCACCTACGGCGGGCGAGTGCGCCCGGCGTCGTGCCGATGGTGCCGCTCTTTCGCATATCGCCTGCTCGCTAGGGCAGGAGGGGCCGGGCGCCGCAAGAAGCGCATTGCGATGCCGCAAGACGATCTCACTATCCAACGCGAACTATCGGGCACGACGACGATCTTCCGTCTGTGGGGAAGCCTCGACGTAGCGACGTCGCCAAGCCTCAAAGAGGCGCTCACGAAGGCCTCCGCGCAGGGTCATCACGACATCGTCGTCGACTTGACGCAGGTCGATTTTCTCGACTCGACGGGACTAGGCGCGCTCATGGGCGCGCACCGGAGAGCCGTCGAGAGCGAAGGACGATTGAGCCTCATCGTGCACGAGGGGCCGATCTCACGCCTTCTCACGATTACCGGGCTCTCGCGGATTTTCTCTATATTTGCGTCATCCGACGATGCCCTCGCTCGCATAGGCGCCATCGAGTAGATCGACGACGTGCACGACCGGCGCGGCGCAATGCGCGGCGCGTAGGGCGGCCGCTATTTGCAGCGCGCAGCCAGGGTTTGCCGTCGCGACGATCTCCGCGCCCGTCTCGACGATCGCGGCGGCTTTGCGCGCTCCCAAGCGTTGCGCCATCTCGGGCTGCGTGAGGTTATAGATGCCCGCGCTTCCGCAACAGATCGTGCTCTCTTTCATTTCGACGAGTTGCAGGCCCGGAATTGTAGCGAGAAGGCGGCGGGGCGCGGCGCTCACGCGCTGGGCGTTCGCGAGATGGCAGGCGTCTTGATAGGCGACCACGGCGTTGCGGAATCGCTGCGGCGTCGGCAAGTCGACGGCGTCGAGCACTTCGAGGACGTCGCGAACGCGTGAAGAGAATCGCTTCGCACGATCGTGCCACGGGTCGGCTTCTTCGAAGAGCTGCGGGTACTCTTTGAGCATCGAGCCGCACCCGGCCGCGTTGACGACGTAGACGTCGGCGCCGGACCGTTCGAAGGCTTCGATGTTCTTGCGCGCCATCTCGCGCCCGAGCTCCGCTTCGCCGGCGTGGACCGCGATGGCGCCGCAACAACCTTGCGCGCGCGGAACGACGACGCTAAGGCGACCTCTGCGCAGCATTCGAATCGTCGCTTCGTGCGTCGCGGCGAACGCGACGTGCATGATGCAACCCGTGTGAAGAAACGCGACGCCTTGCGCATCCGGCGTTGCGAAGCGCTGTCCGGTAGGAACGAACGGCGTGCCGACGAGGCGCGGCGCGAGCGCTGCCTGCGAACCGAGACCGAAGAGCGATGCGATCGAATCGGCGTGCGTCGCTTGGGCAAAGCGCAACAGCGCTGCGAGGGCGCGCATGAGGCCGAGGTGCTTGAAAAGCAGGCGTAGCGTCACGTAGCGTCCCACGCGCCGTAGGAGGCCCTCACGTTCGCGCTGCGCACGTCTGATCTGCGCGCGAGCCGGCTCGATGAGCCGTCCGTAGAGAACGCCCGACGGACAGACCGCTTCGCAGCCGCGGCAGTCGAGGCACTCCGACATCTGCGCGACGAAGCCGGGGCTGAGGAGGTCGAGCGTCCCCTCACCGACGGCGCGAATGAGGCTTATTCGTCCGCGCGGACTCGATGTCTCGACGGACGTCTCGAGATACGTAGGGCAGCTTTGAAGACAGAGCCCGCAACGGATGCACGTATCGTAGATCGCCGCGTCGGGGACGTCGGCACCGGTGAAACCCCGAGGAGCGATCTCGGTCATGTGGCCGAAGAAGCCCAGGAGCCTACGGCGTTATGTCGCTCGTCCGCTCCGCAATCGGCGTGTAATGGACGCCGCGCGCGCCAACATAGTTCGCGCGCGGGCGAAGGAGCTTGTTGTCGGCGTACTGCTCCATGACGTGCGCCGTCCAGCCAACGACGCGACTGATTGCAAAGACCGGCGTGAAGTACTGCGTTGGGACTCCGAGCGTGTAGTAGACCGAGGCGGAGTAGAGATCGACGTTCGGATAGAGCTGCTTCGACTTCCAAACCGCCTGCTCCATGCGTTCGGTCATCTCGACCCACTTCGTGCTGCCGACGGAGGCACCGACTTCTTTTGCGATGCGCTTCAACTCCGTCGCGCGCGGATCGTATGCCTTGTATACGGCGTGCCCGAAACCCATGATCTTCTCGTGCGCGTCGAGTTTACGGCCCACCCACGCGTCGACGTTTTCGAGTTTTCCGATATCGAGGAGATTGTGGATGACGCCTTCGTTGGCGCCGCCGTGGAGCGGGCCCTTGAGCGCGCCGATTGCGGACGTGACGGCCGAGTACATGTCCGAGAGCGTCGACGCCGTGACGATCGCGGCGAAGGTCGACGCGTTCATTCCGTGGTCGGCGTGAAGAAGAAGGGAGACGTCGAGAACGCGCGCCGCCTTCGCGTCGGGCTGCTTTCCGGTGAACATGTAGAGAAAGTTTCCGGCCGTGTCCCATGACGGATGCGGAGCGATCGGGTCGAGCCCCTGTGCGATTCTCGCATAGGCCGCAAGAATCGTCGGAAAGACGGCGGTGAGGGTCGTCGCCTTCTCGACCTGCGATTCGCGCGACATGTCGCTCACGTTCTTGTCGAAGAGTCCCATCGCGGAGACGGCCGTGCGCAGCGCATCCATCGGCGTTCCGTCACGCGGAATGTCGCGCAAGACGGAGAGCAGCTGCTTGGGAAGCGCGCGCCGGGCGTTCAGCTTCGCGCGGAACTCGTCGAGGTGCGCCTTCGTGGGCAGCGCGTCGAACCAGAGGAGATAGATGACCTCTTCGAACGTCGAAGAGCGCGCGAGGTCGTGAATGTCGATCCCGCGGTAAATAAGCTTGCCCTCGTCGCCGTTGATCGACGAAAGCCTCGTGTCGCCGACGACGGCGCCGCGAAGGCCGGTCTGTCCCATGGGTTGTGGTGCGCTCATTACTTCGTTCATGCTTTCTCCCGGCGAGCTGTGCGCGCCGGTCTCCTCTGTATCTAGGGTCCTTCGTTGCCCGCGTTCCCGCCATGACTTTTTCGCGAAGGACCGGCCAAGTTCCGTGCAGTAATGCGCCGGTTGCGAATGAGAAACAAAGTAAGCATCGTTGGGGCAGGCAACGTCGGAGCGACGACGGCCCACTGGCTGGCCGCCAAGGAACTGGCCGATATCGTCCTCGTCGACGTCATCGAGGGCGTCCCCCAGGGCAAGGCGCTCGACCTCCTCGAGGCGTTGCCCGTGGAGCGAAGCGACGTTTCCGTCACCGGCAGCAACGACTATGCCGCCACCGAGGGCTCGGATATCGTCGTGATAACCGCCGGTTTTCCGCGAAAGCCGGGGATGAGCCGAGACGATCTCGTTCGTGCGAACGCCGAGATCGTCGGGGCCGCGACCACGGAAGCCGCCGCCCGCTCGCCGAAAGCGATTCTCATCATCGTTACCAACCCTCTCGATGCGATGTGCGAGGTCGCCAGGCGCGTGAGCGGATTTCCACGAGAGCGCATCCTGGGCATGGCCGGCGTCCTCGACTCGGCGCGCTTCTGCGCGTTCGTCGCGCTCGAACTCGGCGTGAGCGTGGAGAACGTCCACGCATTCGTGTTGGGCGGTCACGGCGATCAGATGGTTCCATTGCCACGCTACTCGACCGTTGCTGGAGTTCCGATCACGGAGCTGCTCGACGAAGCCGCGGTCGCTCGACTCGTGCAGCGAACGGCAAAGGGCGGGGGCGAGATCGTGAACCTTCTCAAAGCCGGCAGCGCGTACTACGCGCCCGGACGATCGATTGCGGAGATGGTCGACGCGATCCTGAAGGACAAGCACAAGATTCTTCCATGCGCCGCCTACCTTCAAGGCGAATACGGGATCAACGATCTCTTCGTCGGCGTGCCGTGCCGGCTCGGCGCCGCCGGCCTGGAGAAGGTCATCGAGATTCGACTGACCGCGCAGGAGAGCGCCGCGTTGCAAGCGAGCGCCGCGGCGGTGGCCGCGGTCGTGAAGGCTCTTCCCTAGACGCTGCGAATAGGGGGCGACATGAACATGGTGCCCGGAGGCGAGTTCTCGCCGATGATCCATGTGAATGTTGCGTCCTCCGCCGGCGGTTACACGGTCGGAACGCCCGCGTTCTTTCATTACGTCTTGCGGCTTTGCGAGCTCGACATGCCGCTTTCGCGCGACGATCGTGAGGCGCTGGACGTCCTTGCCGCGATCCCGCACGCGTTCGAGCGCGACGACGAATCGAGCCCGCTCTCGGGGCGCGGCTGGCGCATCGTGCCGCCTCGAGACGACCTCGACTGGCCCGTGCTCGAGGCGACGCCGCAGCGTCTTCGCAGCGCGCTCGAGCGAGCGCGCACGATTCTCTGGACGCGAGCCGCCGAGTTTCGGATCAGCGCACAGGACATCGCCTCGATCGAGCACGAGCTCGACGCCGTCGACGGCGTCATTCTTCGCGCGGAAGTCGCGGGCGTTCCGATCAGCGTTTCGTACGTAGCCTAATCTCGGAACACCGGGGCGTTGGGCTCCGGGGCTCTACGAGCCTGTCGGGCTCCTAGTGGCTCAAGACCCGTTCGGGTGGGCCGTTATGCCTGCGGTCATCGTGCGCTTGGGTTCCAGACGCGCTTTTAACGCGACCTCTACAATTGGTGCGTGGCTACTTCCGTGCGAGGGATCGAATCCTTCACCGTCGTCGTTCCTTCGTATAACGAAGCGGCGACGCTCCGCACGAACATCGAAGCGATCAGGGAGCATCTCGACGCGAGAACCTCCGCCCAGCACGCGGCGTGGACGATCCTCATCGTCGACGACGCGAGTTGCGACGAGACGCCTCGGATCGCCGCGGAGCTCATGCGGGAGGACGGACGAATTCACACCATTCGTCGTTCGTCCAACGGGGGAGTCGACGCTGCGATTCGCAGCGGAATAGAGGCAGCCGAGGGCGACGCGATCGTCGTCCTCGATGCCGATCTCAGCTACCGCGCCTCGATCGTCGGGGAGCTTCTCGACGAGCTCGAGGCAGACCAGGCAGACGTCGTCGTCGCGTCCGCGTTTGCTCCGGGTGGAAGCGTGCACCACGTTCCGCGGCGCCGCGCCTGGCTCTCGCGCTGGGCGAATCGCTTCCTTTCGTACGCCATCCACGAGCGGGTTCACACGCTCACGTGCATCGTTCGTGCCTACCGCACCGCGGCCGTGCGCGAACTCTGCGCGATGCGTCCCGGCGGCGACGCCGCGCACGCCCTCCTTCTCGACGCGATTCGAGCCGGCATGCGGGTGTGCGAAGTTCCGGCGGAGCTGAAGTGGGCGCCGACTCGCCGATCGCGCATGAGCTTCACGGCAACCGTGCGACGGACGTGGAGCGTTCTCGGCGCCGCTCTTCGAGAACGTCCGAGCCTTGCGCTCACGATTCCGGGTCTCGTGCCGGGCGTACTTCCGCTCTCCATTGCTCTCGCGCTCGTCGCGCACGCGAGCGATCGGCAAGTTGCGGTCGTCGGATCGACGACGTTTGCCGTTCAGACCGCGAGCCTTATCATCTTCGGATTTCATTCTACCAACTTCGCACTTCGCACATGGATGCGCCGTCACGCAGATCGGCGACTCTTGAGGAACAGTACGTGAATATGGAGACCCTACCGCGGCAGCGGACGCTGCCGAACGATCAAGACGCCTCGGGGCGAAACTTCGACGAACGTGAGATCGCGTATCTGCGCGAGTCTCTTGCGAGCGGAACGCTGACGAGCACGAAGGGACGATTCGTGCACGCGCTCGAGCGCGCGTTTGCGGACCTGATCGGCGTCAAGCACGCCTTCGCGTGCTCCTCCGGGTCGGCCGCGGTCCACTGCGCGATCGCAGCACTCGATCTCGAGCCCGGGGACGAGGTCGTCACCTCCCCGATTACGGACATGGGCGCGATCGCGCCGATTCTCTATGCGGGAGCGATCCCGGTCTTCGCCGACGTCGACGCGCAGACGCTCAACGTTACCGCGCAGAGCATCGAAGCCGTCCTGAGCGAACGCACGCGAGCGATCGTCGTGACGCACCTTTTCGGAATGCCGTGCGACATGCATGCCATCGAGGAGCTCGCCCAGCGCAAGGGCCTGCCGATCGTCGAGGACTGCGCGCAAGCGTTCCTCGCAACGCACCGCGACCGGTACGTCGGAACGATCGGGTCGGTCGGCGCCTTCAGTCTCCAGCAGGGCAAGCACGTCACGACCGGCGAGGGCGGCCTCGTCGTGACGAACGACGACGCGCTGGCGCGCCGAGTCTTCCTTTTCATCAACAAAGCGTGGGGCTACGGCGATGCGGCCCCGGATCACTACTTTCTGGCTCCGAACTATCGGATGAGCGAACTGGTCGGCGCCGTGGGTCTAGCGCAGATCGAGAAGCTCCAGAATGCGGTCGAGCGCCGGGTTCTCCTTGCAAACATTCTCACGAAATGGCTCGACGGTTGCCCGGGCATCTCGACGCCGAAGGCACTCATCGATGCGCGCGGCGTCTTCTGGCGCTACGCCGTTCACGTGGATCCCGCGGTCTTCCCGCAGGGCCCGCCGGCATTCGCCAAGCTCCTGCGCGACCGCGCGATCCTCACCGCTCCACGGTACATCCAGAAGCCCGCCTTCGAATGCGAGGTCATCGCAGAGCAGCGAACGTTCGGAAAGAGCCGCTGGCCGTTCACGCTTGCGCGACCGGAGGCGGTGCGGTACGATCGGCAGCGATACCCCGGCGTCTACCGCGGGCTCGACAGCGTTCTCGTCATCCCGTGGAACGATCGTCTCTCCATCGCCGACGTCGAGTACATCGCGCGCTCGCTCATTGCTGCGGTGCGCGACCTCCGCAGGTCGGCATGAAGAAGCCCTACGCGCTTGGCCTCGTGGGCACCGGCGCAATCGGCGCGATGCACGCAAAGACCGTCGCGACGCTCGACGGCGTTCAACTCGTGGCCGCGTGCGACACGAATGCGGCCTCGCTCGCAGCAGCGACCGAGATCACCGGCGCCCGCGGCTACGAACGCTATCGCGATCTCGTCTTCGAGGAGCGCCTCGACGGCATCGTCGTCTGCACGCCGCCGGTGACGCATCCCGAGATCGCGCGGTTCTTCCTCGAGCGAGGCGTCGACGTACTCTGCGAGAAGCCGCTTGCGATCGACGCGGCGTCGGCGCAGGAGATGTACGACGCGGCACGCCGGAACGGCCGCCTCCTCATGCTTGCCTCGAAGTTTCGCTACGTGCCGGATATCGCCGGCGCGCGCCGCCTCATCGCCGAAGGCGCGCTCGGAAAAATTCGCCACGCCGAGATCGTCTTCATCTCGAACGTCGATATGCGCTCGCGCTGGAACTCCGATCCGGCGCAGAGCGGGGGCGGCGTCATCATCGACAACGGCCCTCACGCTGCCGACATCACGCGATATCTTTTCGGCCCGGTGACGCACGTCGCAGCGGTAGGATACGCTCGCGACGAGCGCCTATCCGTCGAAGACAGCGCGTACCTCTATCTGGGAACGCAGAACGCGGGCGTGGCGGTCGACCTGAGCTGGAGTCTCGATCGCAAGTTTCCGTACTACGTGCGCGTCTTCGGAGAGCGCGGCAGGCTGTGTCTGGGGTGGCAGCAGAGCACGCTTTCGGTCGGCCCGTCGGGCGTTACGACGCCGATCGGACCGGGATACTCGAAGACCGACGCCTTTGCCGCACTGCAAACCGACTTCGTGCGCGCGTCCTCAGGGCGAGGGAAGCCGCGTATCGACGCCGCGTCGGCACTCGGATCCGTGGACGTCATCGAGGCTGCGTACGCGTCGATTCGCGACGGCGGCCGGACGGCCGTTGGCGCACCGGAGCGCATCGCCGTATGAGCGTTACCATCGCTCGTTCGTTCGTTCACCCGACCGCAAACGTCGAGAGAGACGTGCGCATCGGCGAAGGGACGAGCCTGTGGGAGCACGTTCACGTTCGCCACTCGACGTCGATCGGACGGGAGTGCATCGTCGGCGAGAAGACGTACATCGCGTACGGCGTTCGAATCGGCGATCGCGTGAAGATCAACGCGTTCGTGTACATTCCTACCGGCGTGACCGTCGAGGACGGCGTCATGATCAGCGCCGGCACGGTCTTTACGAACGACAGGTTTCCGCGCGCCGCGACGCCCGATCTGCTGGCGCTGCGTTCTTCGGACCCCGACGACGAGACGCTCGAGACGGTCGTGCGCGAGGGCGCGACGATCGGCGCGCATTGCACGATCGGCTGCGGCCTGGAGATCGGACGCTTCGCGATGGTCGGAATGGGAAGCGTCGTAACCCACTGCGTTCCGGATTTCGCCCTCGTCATCGGATCGCCGGCACGCATCGCGGGCGTCGTCTGCCGCTGCGGACGGCCGATGCTGCGCTGTGACGAGCGCGAGTTTTCGATTGCAGGCGACCTCGAGTGCGCGGCATGCGGCCGGCGCTACGCGGCACGCGGCTTGGTGCGCGAAGCGTGACGATCGTCGTCGGCGCAGGAATTGCGGGGCTCATCACCGCGCTTCGGCTCAGCGCTCGCGGCGAGCGCGTCGTCGTCGTCGACGGCGAGAGCACGATCGGTGGGCTGACGCGTCCTTGGCAGATCGGCGGCATCACGTGGGACCGCTTCTATCACGTCGTTCTCGGCTCGGATGGCAAGACGAAAGAGCTTCTGCGCGACGTCGGTCTCGAGGACCGACTGACGTTTCGACCCGTGAAGACGAGTCTCTACGCGCAGGGGCACCTTTATCCGTTCTCGAGCGCGGCGGACTTTTTGAAGTTTCCCGTGCTCGGCATGCTCGACAAGATCCGTCTCGTCGCGACGATCGCACACGCGAAGTACGCAGGCAACGACGAATCCTACGAATGGGTAGGCATCCTCGACTATCTCACCCGATGGTCCGGCCCGCGAACGGTCGAGCGCATCTGGCGCCCGCTCTTGCGTGCGAAACTGGGAGAGCAACACGCCTTTGCCTCTGCGGCGTTTATTCGAGCGACGATCAAGCGCCTTCAGGGAGCGCGCAAAGGCCACGTCGGCGGCGAGGAGTACGGCTACGTCCGCGGCGGTTACGCGGAGGTTCTCAAAGCGCTGCAAGCGCGTCTCGAGAAGCAAGGCGTCGAGTTCGCGCTGGGGCGGCCCGTACGCGTCGTGACGCTGCAGGGTGACTACGTGCGCGTCGCGCTGGAGGGCAAGGAACTCACCGCGGATCGCGCGATTCTGACGGTCCCCTCGCCGGTCTGCGCTGCAATCGCACCGCAGCTCACGCCGCCCGAGCGCCGCGCGCTTGCCCAGGATCGGTACTTCGGCGTCGTCTGCACGTCCATGCTCGTGAATCGGCGTCTCGGAGATTCCTACGTCACGAACGTCGCCGACCCAGGCTTTCCGTTCACGGGCATCATCAACATGAGCGCGCTCGTCGATCGCAGCGAGCTCGGCGGCTACGATCTCATCTACGTGCCCAAGTACGGGCCGGCCGACGATCGAAGCTTCAGACTCGCAGACGACGTTCTCATCGCGCAGTCGTCGCGTGGCCTCGCGAAAATCTTCCCGGGCTTTCGTCAAAGCGACGTCGTCGCCGCTGCGGTGGCGCGCGCTCGGCACGTCTTCCCATTTCCACGAATCGGCCGAGTGGAGAGCCTCCCGCCGGCGCGAACGTCGCTTGGAAGGCTCGCCATCATCAACAACGGGCGCCTTCGCTATGCGACGCTCAACGTCAGCGACACGATCGAGGTCGTCGATGAGGGGTTGGAAGAGTTGGAAGCCGATCCGGCTTGGAGGGCTGCGAGTGAAAGCTGCGCTTTCGCTGGATCTCGATAACCTCTGGTCGTACCTCAAGATTCGGGGCGACGAGCGCTGGTCCGAGTATCCGAGTTATCTCCCGGAGCTCGTGCCGAGCGTCCTTCAGATCCTCGACCGCTGCGGGCTGCGTATCACGTTCTTCATCGTGGGCCAGGACGCGGAACGCGAAGGCAACCGGGCCGCGCTGCATGCGATCGTTCGCGCCGGTCACGACATCGGAAATCACTCGCACCGTCACGAGTCCTGGATGCATCGCTATACCGCGGCGGAGATTGCCGACGAACTCACGCGCGCCGAACGAGCGATCGTCTCCGCAACGGGAATCACGCCGCGGGGCTTTCGTGCGCCTGGCTTCGCCGTTTCGGACGTGATGATCCGCGTACTGTGCGAGCGCGGGTATCGGTACGACGCGTCGACGCTTCCGACGTGGATCGGTCCCCTCGCGCGTTCGTACTATTTTCGGCGCGCCGCCCTCGACGATGCGCAGCGCGAGCAGCGCGCGACGCTGTTTGGAGAGTGGAGCGACGGCCTTCTTCGCAATCGCCCCCATCGGCGCCGCGACTGCAACCTCCTCGAGCTGCCCGTCACCGTGACCCCGCTCGTGCGCACGCCTTTTCACGTGAGTTATCTCCTCTATATCGCGCGCTACTCGGAGCGGGCGGCGCTCGCATACTTCCGCAATGCGCTGTCGCTGTGCGCTCTGACGCGGACGATGCCGTCGTTGCTTCTGCACCCGCTCGACTTTCTCGGTGCCGGAGAGGCTGCGGGCCTCGAGTTCTTCCCGGCGATGGATTCACCGGGCACGCGCAAGCGCGATTTCGTCGCGACGGTCCTGGGAGAGTACGCACGGCGCTTCGAGGTCGTCGCGATGGACGAAGCGGCGCGGGAGGCGGCATGACGATCGTGCGCATCGCAGGGGCCGCCGCGCTCGCAGTCGTCGCTGCGGCGCTGCTCTCCGCGTTCGGGCCGCGCGCGCAGTTTACCGCCGACGGCTACGACTACGCGATCGTGATGCTCATGGATCGCGGCCTTCCCTACGCGCAGGCGCAGGCGCGCGCGGAACGATTCTATGCGGGACAACCGGTCGCCAAAGTTCCGGACGTCGCGCGATGGCTGCACGGAAAGCCTGAATACTGGAACCTCTTCTCGGTACGCCCGCTCTATCCGTGGATTGCCTCGCGCCTCTACCCGCTTGCGGGCTTCAACTCGCTCATCGTCGTCTCGCGCGCTTCGTACGCGATCGTGGCCGCGCTGACGTTCTTGCTCGCCCTGCGTTTCGCTCCGCTGAGCTTGAGCTTCTTGCTCGCCATTGGGATCTCGCTGTTCCCGCCTTGGCGCGACATCGCGCGCGATTCGCTCACCGACCCGCTCGCGATCGCCCTCATGGCCGGCGCGCTCTATGCCGGTGCGTGGGTCATGGCGCGAAGGACGATCTGGAACGTTGGGGCGTTCGCGATCCTCTGCGGCCTGCTCAGCATGGCGCGGCCGATCCCGTATATCCTCCTGGGCGCGGGCATCGTTGCCGGCCTCGCGGCGCCGCGCACCGGCGATCGCTCGCGTTTGACGTCCGCGGTCTGGATCACGGCGATCGCGGCGATCTGGACGACGGTTCTCGAGGTCGCGCTATCGCACGCGCACGCGCCGAGCTTCCGCTGGATCGTGCAGGATACGTACGCGCATTTCGTCGCTCGCGGGTACGCGCCGCCCGGAGAGAGCCTGCGTGCTTTCTTCGTTCACGAGGAGCTGACGATCGGGCTTCACATGCTCGTCAAGGGGTTGATAACGGTCGTACCGGTCTTGGCGATCGTTGGAATGGTCATCCATCGCCGCGATGCGGCGGCCCCGCTTCTCATGGGAGCGTGTGCGGCCACATGGCTCGGCGCCCTCGTCGACCCGGACCGCTTCGACATCGTGCGATGCGTCATCATGCCGGTAGCGCCGGCCGTGGCCGCGTTCGCCGCCGGCACCCTTGCAACGCTTTGGAATCGGGTCCCGGTGCTGCTAGGTCCACAGGCCCTACTGCTACGGCACTACCTCCCTAGACGGTTCGCGCTTCGTAATACTACGGTAAAGGAGTAATCATGGCACTCTCTATGACGTTTAGAAAGCGCGCAATTGGGGCGTTTATCGCCTGCGCGTATCTCTTCTCCCTACTCGGCGCACCCGCACTCGCACAGCACGTGCTGCCGGTGCTCGGAACCGCTCCGCTGCTCGGCGCGATGAACTCGACGGCCGAACTCCAGGAGCGCGTCTCGCAGCGCCACGCGATGTTCGTGACCGCCGCCCTCGATCTCGGGCTCTCGAGTTCCGAGACCGCGGAGCTCGTCGATCAAATCATGTCGGGGCGCGTGCGCTGGGTGCGGATTCCGCGTCACCTGGATGCGATGACGTGGGCGTGGGACGGCAGCGTCTACATGTACCGCGACGTCGTCATTCCCGCCGACGAGTGGGGATGGGAGACGGATATTCACGCCGGGCCGAACGTTCACGCGCTCTTCATTCCGGCCGCGTGCGGCAATCTGTCGCTCGTGGAGCGCAGCGCTCCGATCGCGTACATAGCCCCGCCGCCGCCGCCTCCGTCATGTCCAAGCGGTTTGATGGGCAATCCGCCGAACTGTTATCCGCCGCCGTGCCCGGCCGGCATGACGGGAACGCCCCCGAACTGCTATGCACCCGCTCCGCAGTGTCCGCCCGGCATGATGGTGACGCCGCAGGGATGCTATGCTCCGTGTCAGACCGAGATGGTGAACGGCATATGTCCGACGCCGCCGCCGCAGCTCACGGTCGTCGTAAAGACGAACGTTCGCGAGGTCGTCGCGTGGTGGTTGATCCCGGTTGCGTTCCTCGGATTCTTCTTCGGCGGGCACTACCACCACTCACCGCCGCCGCCTCCGCCTCCGCCGGTACGCTGTCCGCCGGGCGGCGATCCGCCGTAACTCCTAGGGGTCTGCTCTTCGGGGCTACGTTCCGGAGAGCAGACCTATTGCCGGATGCGGCTGGGTGCAGTTCGCAAGCGCGCCGCCGCAGATCGAACAGGCTCGGACGAGCGTCTCGGAGACGACCTGCAAACCGACGTGTGCGCGGCAGCTGCCGTGCCCGTTAGAACAGACGAAAACGGCGCGGCGCCGGCACGAGTGCAGTGAGTCGTACGCCGCAGCGCACTCTCCCGAACGTCCGGCATCGCCCGCGTGCGCGGCGTAATGACTGCGAAGGTCGCGCAGATTGACGACGTCGTTGACGCGCCCCTCCTTCATGCAGACGCGGCAACGGCGATCGGTCCTTCGCCGACCGGTCGTCTTCACTGCGTGGTTCGGGCAGAGAACGTGAAGCTCGCTGCAGGCGAACGTTGCGGGCTGTCCGCAGGTCTCGCCGCGCGCGTTGTGCGCGCAGCACTTCAAACTTGTCGTATTCACATCCGGCACACCCTCATTGTAGCGGGTGTCCCACTCGTTGGGTCGTCGAGAACGCATACTTAACGCAAACTTGACCGCGCGCGGGTCGAAGAGGAACCTCTGGGTCTAGCGGAGGGTCGGGCGCGGCCGAAGGTCACGATTGCGATAGGGTCGAGTTGTCCGCTCGCATGAGTCTGCGCGACTCTCCGGTGTGGCGCCGTGCTTTCATACGATTGTCTCAGATGAACGCATCGCTCGCGCGCAGGCCCCTCGTGGTTTCGAAAGAGGCCGGCGCGTCCGCGAAAACGCCGGCCGCCGCGCCGCGAGTCTATAACGGCACGTGGCGCGGCGTCGTCGTGCTCGGCGACATCGCGGCGCTCGCGATCTCCTTCGGTGCGGCGACGCTCCTCGTCCGGCACTTCTTTGGAGCGCGCCCGAGCACGGGAGCCTGCATCGTAGCCGCGCTCGTAGTCATCGGCGCGTTTGCGGCCTACGATCTGCACGAGCGGACGCCGGCAATTCTCAGACGAGACGAGATCTACTACGCATTCGCCGTTGCGACGCTCTGCGCGATCGTCGTCATTCCGGGCTTTTTCGTTACCGATATGTCGCTGCAGAGCCGCGTCGCGGTCGGGCTGGGCGTTCTCCTCTCCGGCCCGTCCGTCGGCATCGTACGGTACCTTCTCCGAGGATGGATCGGCGAAGCGCGACTCTTCGTTCAGCCACGCGTCGATCGCGTCGAGGCGCCGTCCGGCGACGTCGAGGCTTGGCTCGACGCACGCTGCAATGCGAGCGCGCCGACGCATCTCGTGATCGACGCGCCGATTGCGGGAGCCTCCGTGAACGAGTTGGCACGCGCTGCGCAGCGGCGCGGCATCGTGCTCGCCGTGGCACAGGAAGGCTGCGCGCCGGCGCTCGCCGTTCGAGGCCTCGTCCTCGACGGTTCTACGCTCGTGCAGCTCGGCGTACCGCGCGTGGGCTTGCGCTGGGCGGGCATGGCAAAGCGCGTCTTCGACGTTGTCGTGGCGGCATGCGCGCTCGTCGTCACACTGCCCCTAGTCGCCGCCGCGGCGCTCGCGGTGTGGGCGCAGGACGGCCGCGCGCCGTTTTACGCCCAGCAGAGGGTCGGGCGCGACGGACGACTCTTCAACATCTTCAAGCTGCGCTCGATGCGGGTCGATGCGGAAGCAGCGACCGGTCCCGTCTGGGCGAGCGCCGGCGACGGACGCGTGACGCGCGTAGGGCGGATCCTGCGCCGCACATCGATCGACGAGTTGCCGCAACTGCTCAACGTTCTGCGCGGCGAGATGTCGATCGTCGGGCCGCGGCCCGAGCGTTCGGCGTTCGTCGAGCGCTTTGCAGCCGAGCTCCCGCAGTACCGCGAGCGCCTCATCGTCGCCCCGGGCATGACGGCGTGCTCGCACCTCTACATGCCGCGCTGCGTCGACGAAGACGCGATCGCGCAGCGGCTTGCCTACGACATCTACTATATCCGCAACTGGTCCATCGCCATGGATATCGCACTCCTCGTCAAGACGGCCGCCGAGGTCGCATTCCATAGGGCCGCATGAGACTCGCTGTCATTTCGTCCGGGTTTCCGTGCGGCCGCCGCGAACCATACCTCGCGACGGAGCTTGCGGCGCTGCGCCCGCTCGTGGCCTACCTCGCCGTCGCGCCGCTTCGCCCGAATGGGCGGCCGCTCGAAGCGTACGAGAACGCGGTGCTGCCGAGCACGGGTGAGATCGTGCGCGACGCCTTGGCTGCAACGCTGCGAGCCCCCAAAGCCTGCGCCGGCGCGCTCGCCGACGTCGCCCTTTCGCCAAAAACCGTCCGCGCGAAGCTCAAGAACCTTTACATCTTTGCGCGCGCTCTTGCGCTCGCGCAGCGCTTCCACCGCGACGGCGTGGAGCACGTGCACGCGTACTGGCTCTCGACGCCGGCGACGGCCGCGTACGTTATCGGTCGGGTCAACGCAATTCCGTGGAGTTCGACCGCTCACCGCTGGGACATCTTCGAGAACAATATGATCGCGCGCAAGGTCGAGTCGGCGCAGTTCGTGCGCGTCATCTCGGAACGTGGCCGCGCCGCGCTCGCGGCGTACGCACCGGGGCACGAAAAGAAGACGACCGTCGTTCGACTCGGCACCGCGCTGCAGGATCCGCCCGCGGTCCAAGCATCGCGGAGCAGCGTGCGGCTGCTCTGCGCGGCTGCGTTCGTTGCGACGAAGGGCCACGCTGATCTCTTGCAAGCATTCGCACAAGCGCACGCGCAGCATCCGCAACTCGAGCTCACCCTTGCCGGAGCCGGGCCGCTGCAAGCGTCACTGCTGCGCCGCGCGCGGACGATGCGTTGCGCGGCTTCGATCGAGTTTCGTGGATACGTTCGTCGCGAGGGGCTCTTGCGGGAGCTCGCCGCCGGACACTACGACGCCGTCGTGCTCTCGAGCCGAGACGACGGCGTACGCGAGATGGAGGGCGTGCCCTCGATTCTCATCGAGGCATCGAGCCTCGGCGTCGCAAGCATCGCGACGCGTTCGGGCGCCGTGGAAGAGCTCCTCGACGAGGAGAGCGCGTTCCTCGCGCAGCCACAGAACGTGCAATCGCTCGCGCACGCCATTTCGGAAGCGACCGATGCCGCGGCGCGCGCAGCACGTGCGCGTCGAGCGTTGGAGCGCACGCGAAACCTGCACGATCCGGCCCAAACCGCAGCGCGCATCGCCGGGCTCATCGCCGGCGCCACGGGAGAAGCAGCATGAAGATCACCGTCGTCGGCCTCGGGTACATCGGTCTGCCGACCGCCGCGATGCTCGCGCATAGCGGACACGACGTCGTCGGATACGACGTCGATAAAAAGCTCGTCGCCGCGCTCGCGAGCGGCAAGATCGATGCGGTCGAAGACGGCGTGCGGGACATCGTTCGGCGCGCGCTCGAAAGCGGCCGCCTCCATCCGTCGCCGATGCCGTACCAAGCCGAGGCCTACGTGATATGCGTCCCGACGCCGACGATCGATCATCGCCCCGACTTGACCGCGGTCGCGGCCGCGTTCGCGTCGATCGCACCGCTCCTGTGCGAGGGCAGCCTCATCATGCTCGAGTCCACGGTACCGCCGGGAACGACCGCCGCGATCGCCGAGCGCACGTTCCGGCCCCTCGGCCTCGACCTCGACGCCATTCACATCGCGCACTGCCCAGAACGCGTTCTTCCCGGCAAGATCGTCGAGGAGTTGCTCTGGAACGACCGCATCGTCGGTGGTCGTCGCCCGATCGATGCCGAGATGGCTCGCGCGGTCTATGCGACCTTCGCGCGCGGCGACATCCACGTCACCGATCTTACTACCGCCGAGACCGTGAAGGTGATCGAGAACGCCTATCGCGACGTGAATATCGCCTTTGCGAACGAGCTTGCGATTCTCTCCGAGACGCTGCGCGTCGACGCCTGGGAGGCGATTCGTCTCGCAAACTGCCATCCACGGGTCAACATTCTCTCGCCCGGTCCCGGAGTCGGCGGTCACTGTATTCCCGTCGATCCGCAGTTCCTTGCAAGTGCGAACCCTTTCGCGAGCGAGCTCATCCAAACGGCGCGCCGGGTGAACGAGCGCATGCCGCATCTCGTGGCGAAAATCGCCCGCGCGCTGGCACCGCTCGAGTTGCACGACCGAAAAATCGCCCTCCTCGGCGCTGCGTATAAGGCGGACGTGGACGATGCTCGCGAGACGCCGACGCTTGCGATCGAGCGTCTTTTGCGCGATGCCGGATACGACGTAACCGTCTACGATCCACTCGTCACGCACTACGCCGGCGCGATCGAGCGCGACTTCGATGCCGCCGCCAAAAACGCCGACCTTCTCGTCATCATCACGGATCACACTGCCGTTCGCGAGCTCGACCCGGAACAAGTCGCGCGCGTCGTGCGCACGCGAGCGCTCCTGGACGCGCGCAACGCGGTCGATGTCGAGCGATGGAATCGCGCCGGCTTCGACGTTCACGTTCTCGGACGCGGTCTGTTTCCCGCACGCAAGCTGGCTGCTGCGACGTGAGCGGCCGCCTAGGCGTCATCGTCGATCGGCGCCCGCACCGGTGGGTGCTTGCGATGCTGCAGGAACTGCACCTCGCAGGCGTGAGCACGTGCGTCTCGAGCAAGGCGGTTCGCGGCCGATCTCTGGACCTTCGAGCGAGTTTCCGCCGGAGCGACGACCCGGTCCGCGGATGGCACCTCGAGATCGGGACCGAGCGCGGCGGAATCCCGGCGTTTCAAGAGACCGTCGACGGTGCAGACGCCGTGCGCGTGCGCCTCATTGCCATTGCGGGGGACGGGGCGCGCGTCGTGCGCAGTGGACGTTTTCCGTACGCGCGGAGTCACGCTCGCACGATGGAGCTCATCGCGCGACAGGCGGCGCGCTGGATCGAGCAGGAGCAGGAGAAGCAGAGCACAGACTCAGGTTGCACGAGCGTGCCGATGCCGCCCGCCGCAGATCCGAACGTTCTGGAACGATCGCTCTTTATCGTCGCCGGGGTCGTGCGTTTCGTGCGCTGGGGAGTGCGCTACCTCTTCGAAGAGGCGCGCTGGGACGTTGCCGTGACGAGCGCGAGCATCGACACGTTTCTCGCCGACCCGAAGAACGTCTGGCTTCACTGGCTAGCGCGGAGCACATCCGAGTTTCTCGCAGATCCCTTCGTCGCCGGCCACGGCGACGGGCGCGCGCGCGTTCTCTGCGAGACCGTCGACGCCGGCGTCCCCAGCGTCGTCGCGATCGATCTCGACGATCGATTTGGGTCGCGCAAGCCCATGATCGCCAGCGAAGACCCCACCTCGTATCCATACGTCTTCGCAGTCGACGACGAGACGTGGCTGCTTCCGGAGCAGCACGCGCGCCGGTCGCTCTATGCCTATCGGCTCAACGGAAAAGTCGAAGCGATCGAGGAACCGATCTTCCACGGTATCGCGGCCGTCGATTCGACGATCGTGCGCCACGACGGACGCTGGTGGCTCTTCTGCGGCGACGCCGATGATGCTCCGAACTACGCGCTGCGCATCTACTGGGCGAATCACCCGAGCGGACCCTGGACGCCTCACGCGCGCAATCCGGCGAAGATCGACATCGCCGGATCTCGTCCGGCGGGAACCTTCTTCGTGCTAGACGGCACGCTCTATCGCCCCGCGCAAGATTGCACCGGGCGCTACGGACGAGCCGTCGTCGTCCAGCGAGTCGAGGTCCTTACGCCCGACGATTTTCAGGAGACGCCCGTCGCGCGGATCGATGCGTGCAGCGTGCAACGCGCCGGCGCCGTCGGAGTGCATACGCTCTCGCACGGCGAAGGTTGGATCGCCATCGACGCGCAGTTCCGGCGATGGTCGCTGCGCAAGCCGTTTCGCTTGCTTCGGGGTACGCTCGCATGACGCTCGCGCTGGCCCGCAGCGATCGCAGCGCCCGCACCGCGCTGGCCGGCGGCTTCATATGCGCGGCTGCGGCGGCAACGATGTGGGCTACGAAGACCATCGCGCTCAAGGGCCCCAGCGGCGTCGGCGAAGTCTGCGCGGTCTTCGTCGCGCCGGTCCTCGCGTGGCTCGCGTGGGTCCGGCCGCTTCTCGTGCCGTACGGCATCTACGTCGTCCTCGCGCCGCTCGACGTCCTCACGCAGATGAGTCATCAAGAGACCATCGCACGCATCGTCGGGCTCGTCTCGGGTATCGCACTTCTCGCGTACGCGGTTCGGACTCGCAGTCTGCGGGTTCCACCGCGGACGATCGTCATTCTCGGCCTTCTCTGCGGCTGGATGGCGCTTTCGACGTTCTGGTCGCCGGCGAACGATCCGTGGAGAGAGGCGATGACGATGATCGATCTCGCGGTCCTCTATCTCGTGCTCGCATGCTTTCCCACGCAGCGTCGCGACCTGGTGCCGCTCCTTGGTTCGATTCTCCTGGGCGGAATCGTCGCGGCGGCGATCGGCGCGTACGAGTTTCATGCAGCGGGCGCTGCCGAGATGGAGACGCTCCAGGATTTCCACCGCATTAGCATCTCCGTCGGTCAGGAGAGCCTCGACCCGAACATGTATGCCGATAGCCTCCTCCTGCCGTTTGCGATCGCCCTTACGTGGTTTGCGAGAACGCGCCGCCTCCTCGGCGGGCTCGCCGCTCTCTGCACGATAGGACTTCTCGTCGTTGCGGTCGCGCTCGCGGGCTCGCGCGATGCGACCATTGGCCTCTGCATCGTGACGCTCGCTCTCGCCGTGACGCTGCGCGCGTACGCTCGCGTGCTGCTGCCAGCGATCGCACTCATCGGCGGCGCGATCGCACTCTACCCGAACGCGATTACGCGCGCACTCCAGGATGCCGGCGGCGGGTACGGGCGGATGTCGATTTGGCGTATCGGAGAGGCGGCGTTTCTCGCGCACCCGCTGACGGGATCCGGCTCGGGAAGCTTCGGGACGATGTACGACCGGCTGTACGTGAAGATCTTCGAGCGCTACGACGTCGGCTGGCACATGGCATCGCACGATCTCTTCATCCATTACGGCGTCGAGCTCGGCCTGATCGGGCTGACGCTCGTCGTCGCATGGTCCCTTTCGCAGTGGTTTCTCGCACGCGCACTGCCGAAGAGCGGCACGATCGGAGACGTACGGGCGATCGCCATGGCGAGCCTCTTGGCCCTCGGATTCGCGGCGCTGTTCATCGACCTGTTCGACGTAAAGTTCGTTTGGATCGCGTTCGCGCTCATCGCCCAGGCGCGAACCGTCGCCATCTACTGCGGGTCCAACGCATGACGGTCGAGCGGATCGTCACGACCGGCGAGTTCGCACGCATTCGCGGCGAGTATGAGAAGGCATACGCGAGCGATCCGTGGCGCAGCGTCTTCGTCTCCTGGTCGTGGATGTCGGCGTACTTCCGCGCGATGCGGCGGCGCTGGACGCTTCTGGTCGCGCGCGATGAGGGCGTCGCTTGCGGCTTCTGCCTTCTCATAGAGGGCGGGCTGCGCATCGGACCTGCACGTATCTACCGCGAGCTCGCGCTCGGAGCCTATCCGACTGCGGACTATACGAGCATCGTCGTCGATCCCCGACGGGAAGACGTTGTGCTGCGGGCCTTCGGTGAGGCGATCGGGGCGATGGAATGGGACGTTCTGCGCGCGAGCAACGTGCGGGACCCTCGCGTCGCGCGCCTCATCGCAATAGCGGGAGTGGGCTGCGAGGTCGCGGAGCTGCAGCAAAACCCGGCGCATTTCGTTGCGCTGCCTGCGTCGTGGCCGGAGTACGTGCAGCGCTTGAACGGCGGCAGGCGGTACGTCGCACGCCGTTATCGTACCTGGCGCGAGGCGCGCCTCACGGAGGCGACCGACGAAAACGTCGATTCGTACATCGAAACGCTCCTCGAGCTGCACCAGCGCCGATGGAACACGAACATCGCGACCGCTCGCAGAACGTACGGCAGACTCTTTCGGGAAGCGTACGGCACGGGGTGTTGCCGCATCGCGGTCCTTTGGAGCGCGGACGAGCGGCCCCTCGCGGCGCAAGCCGCTTTCACCGACGCGGAGCGGCGCAGCTGGGGCGTCTATATGCTTGCGTACGATAACGAGAGGCCGAAAGGTTCGCCCGGCATCGGCATGCTCGCCAAGGGTCTGGAGCTGGCCATCGAGCAGGGCTACTCGGAGTACGACTTTCTGCGCGGCGAAGAGCCGTATAAATCGCGCTTCGGCACGGAGCTGCGCATGCTCGAAAACTTCGTCGCCGCACGCAGAACGAATCGGCGACGCGTCGCTGCCGCAGCGTACTCGTGTGCGCTCGGAATCAAGGCCGCTCTTCGACGCATACTATTTGGGAGGACGCTCTAATGCCTCGCGCGCTCATCGTCACGCAGTACTTCTCACCCGAGCCGTGCGCCGGAGCGCACCGGATGGAGGCCCTCGCAATCGCGATGCGCGATCGCGGCATGGACGTCACCGTCGTCGCCCCGCTGCCGAGTTTTCCCTCCGGCCGCATCGATTCGCGTTATCGTGGAACGTTCGTCTCGCGCGACGTTCGCGATGGGATAACCCTCGTGCGTCTGCGGCACATCGCCACGGTCCGCCGCTTCGGGCGTATCGCGGCATGGCTTAGCTTCGCCTTGCTATCGACGCTCTACGTGCTGACGTCGCGCCGCGCGGACGTCGTGGTCGTTACCTCGCCGCCGATTTCGCTCGCGCTTGCGGGCATCGTCGCGCGGTTCGTGCGGGGATCGAAACTCGTCGTGGACGTGCGCGACGTCTTCCCGGATTTGCCCGTCCAGATGGGCGCGTGGCGCGAGGGAAGCATCGTTACGCGGTTGGTAGGCGCGATCGCATCGTGCACCTATGGGGCCGCATCGCTGGTCGTCGCCGTGACGCCTACCGCCGTCGAGCAGGTGCGGCGCCGAGCCAAGAGGACGCCGATTCTCCTTGCAGTGAACGGCTGCGACTGGGTTCGGCCGAGCAGCGGCGTCGTCAAGCGCCGAAACGGCGAGTTCGTCGCGACCTTCACCGGCAACATGGGGCTCGCGAACGGCATGGACCTGCTGCTGGATGCCGCAAAACTCGTGCAAGACGGGGACATTCGCATCGCCCTCGTCGGCGGCGGGACGGATTACGAACGGGTCGCCGCACGCGTCCGCAGTGAGAACATCTCGAACGTCGATCTCTACGGCGTCGTGCCGCGGGAACGCGCCGTGGGGGCGCTCGCGGAGTCGGATGCTGCGATCATCATCCTGCGCGAAGGCATCGGTGAGAGCGTGCCGACGAAAATTCTCGACGCGTTCTCCGTGCAGTGTCCGGTGGTGCTCAGCGCTGCGGGAGAGGCGCGCCGGGTCGTCACGGAATCGATCGGAGGAATCTGCAGTGCGCCCGGCGATGCCGAGTCGCTCGCAGATGCGCTGCGCCGCCTCGCGTGCGATCGCGATCTCGCCCGAGCGTTGGGCCAGGCCGGTCATCGGTACGTTCGCAACTTCGACCGCGGTGCGATCATGGCGAACCTGGCCGCGACCATCGAACGCGCCGGTATGCCCGAGCCCGCGTAGTGCTGCGCGTCTCCTACAAGGTACGCGTCGTCGCCGTGGGGCTGACGCTTTTGGCTGGCTGCGGCGCGGGCGGAAGGGCTGGATCGACCAGCCAAGTCGGTCGCGTGGCGCCGCCGACGGCGGGCTCGCAGGGTCCGACGCACGTGCAGAACTGGCTCTATGCGTGCGTCGATGCGAACCAAACGTGTACGCAGCCGTTCAACGTCGGCATCTCTGCGACGTGGATGGCAAGCCACGTCGACTGGAACGAGGTCTACTATGACGGATCGCAGGACGGCACGAGCGTCCAGCTCGCTGCGGCCGGCGCGAAGCACATCGTGGCCTACCTCGACCCGAACATCGCGACGTACTGTCCCGTTCCCGGCGGATACTCCGTTGCGTCACCGGACTTCCCGGAAAATGGAACCAACTGCTCCGGTGTGATCTCGCGATTCCTTCACAGCGAGAACGGCAGTTACGCTCACGCCTACCAGCATCAGGGAAACGGAGACCGGCTTTTCGATCACGCGGATGGACTCTACGGCGGGCAGGCGCAGGAGCCGTTCTTCATCGGCGACCCGGACCTGCAGGCGGCCTTTCACGCCGCAACGCTTGCCGACCCGTACGCAACGGACGTCTTCGACGACGATGGCGGCGGCTCGTACAACTGCATCGCCGACGATGGGTTCTGCAGCGGAACGTACGGAGCGGCGCACTACGCGCCTCCCGCGTGCGGCGACGGCGGCGGCTACTGGTGCTACAAGTACGGCGAGACGGCGATCGAGTGGGACGCAGCCCCGAACCCGCAGCAGGCGTATGCGAACGATGCCATCGACCTCGCGAACGCATCGAGTAAGCCGGTCATGGGAAATGACGGAGTCGGTACCGATGCGTACGACTTGCAGTGGGTGCGCGACGCGAACGTCGAGGGCGCGATGTCGGAGCACACGTGGATTTCGGTCTCGAACCCGACGGCGTGGATCGAGAGGGCCGACGACATAATGACGTACCACGCGATGGGGAAGTTCGTCGTCGAAGAGGATGGCGACGCTTCGCGGCTCATGTTCCAGATCGCCAGCCACTGGATCGTCTACGATCCGGTGTACTCCATCGAGTTTCTCGCCGAGGTGAACGGTGCGTCCCAGACTGCGGGCGGCAGCGATACGACGTTTCCCGCGCAGTCCATCGTGCCGTCGAACCCGCTCGTTGCGACGCCGCCGACGAGCGACGTGACGGTCTTTGCCGTGCAGCCGGGACTCTTCGTTCGAGAGTATGCGACCTGCTATCAAGCCGGAGCGCCGATCGGATATTGCGCCGCCGTCGTGAATGCGACCGGATCGGCGATGCCGCTGTCGGGTCTGACGCGCTCGTACTCGCGCGCGCTCGTGCATAACGCGAGCGCTACGTGGGCGGCGGGAGGGCGACCGTTATGGGGCGCCGCGCCGACGACGATCCCGGCGAACTCCGGTCTCATCCTGGCGCAGTAGGCTTTCGTAGAGACGCAGATGCGCGCGCGCGCTGCGTGAGATTGCGAAGCGCTCGTGGATCTCCTCGAGCCGGGGCCCCGACTCGAGCCTCGAGATCCGCAGAGCGCACTCGAGCGCCGCTGCGATCTCGTTCGACGCGTAGCCCGCGCTGACGACGCCGCGATCCGCAACGAGCTCGCCCGCGCCGGGCCAAGGAGCCGTACAGACCGGCACGCCGGCGCAGAGAGCCTCGACGATCGAGAGCGGCATCGCCTCGGTGGATGACGTGTTGGCGACCGCGTCGGCTCCGGCGAGCAACTCCGCAACGTCGGTGCGGTACCCCAGGAACCCGACGCGATCTTCGATGCCGAGCTCGCGCGCGCGGGCGGCGACGGCATCGCGCAGTATGCCGTCTCCTGCGAAGCGCAGCAAGCAGCGATGCGACGGAACGAGCAAAGCGAACGCTTCGACCATCAACACGGGCTGCTTTACCGGATCCAGGCGGCCGACGAAGAGCACGATACGTTCGTCAGCGCGGGCTCCGAGCGCGCGCCGTGCAGCCGCGCGCGTACCGCCATTTTCCGCGAGATCGATGCCGTTTGGAACGATCGCGATGCGCTCTTTGGCGAATCCTTCCAGTTGCGCGATGCGCGCCGCGTGCGTCTGAGAGAACGCGACGATGCGGCAGGTTCGCGCGTCGAGAATTCGTTCGAGGGTGCGGTACGCAAGCGAGCCGCCGAAATCGTTGCCGTGCTCCGTATGCACGAGCGGAACCCCCTTTGAAGCGACGGCGGCGAGCCGGCCCCAAACCTTTGCGTGCGCGAGATGCGTGTGGATGACGTCGGCGTCGCTGTGCCGCAGATGATCGGAGAGTCGGAAGAAGAAGCCCGGACGCGTTCCGCGGCCGGCAGAGTAGACCGGAACGCCGTAGGCGGCGTCGGCGGAATCGTAAATCGTCGCGATCGACGCGTCGATTCCGCACGCTCGCTGTGCGCGAGCGAGCGACGGAACGAACCGCTCTCCGCCGTAAGTGCCGGTCCGGGTGACGACGTGGACGACGCGCATCGCGTTTATGCCGCGTCCGCGCCGGCGTACCATTCGGCCAGACGCTCCGCCCAGCGATCGATGGAGATCGCCTCGGCAATCTCGCGCGCAAGCGGAACGATGCCGCTTGCGAAAGCGCGCTCGAGCGATTGCGCAAAACGTCGCGCGTCGTGCGGATCCACGAGTTCTGTGCCCGCGTCGCCGCCGAGCGCGCGAACGACGCCCTCCAAGGGCGACGCGACGGCGGCGAGGCCGCACGCGCGCGCCTCGAGCAGGGAGTATGGAAGTCCTTCGCTTCGGCTGGGCAGCGCGACCGCGTCGGCTGCCCAGAGGGCGCCGCGCACGTCGAGCAACGAGCCCGCGTCGATCGTGCGCACGCCGCGCAGCGCGGATGCCGTCGCTTGCGATGGTGCGATCGTGAGAACGGCGGTCGATTCCGGCACGAAGCGCGCGGCCCTCGCGAGAAGATCCGCGCCCTTCACGAGCGCATCGCGTCCGAAGAACGCGATGACGCGGTCGCGCGGCCCGAGCGCATAGCGCAGCCTGGCCGCGGCGCGTTCCTTAAGCGTCGGCGGCCGAAATCGACGGAGATCCACGCCGTTGGCGAGCTCGACGATTCTGACGCTCGGGATGCCGTAGCCCTCCAGGTAGCGCACGATGTCGCCGCTGGCGCAGAAGAAGCGGTCCACGAACCGTTTTGCGCCGGCATACTTCGCGCGGCGTCCGATCGTGCGCGCACCGGCGCTTGGGGCGACTCCCGAGTGAAGGTGCCACGCGACTCGAGCACCGCAGGCCCTCCCCCCGAGCATTGCGGGGAGCATCCACTGCGTGAAGTGCGCGTGCACGCGCGAGGGAGCCGTACGAGCGACCACGGATACGACGTGCATGGGCGACGCAGCATAGAGCACGCGTACGCCGCTGCGCTCCAGAAGCGGCCTCCACGCGAACCTTGCGGCGGACGGCGGGACGAGCAGCGCGGTATCGAAGCGCTCGTCGAGCGCGAGGCGAGAGATTGCAGAGACGAAGCCGCCGCCTTGTGGATTCGTGAACGCGGCGACGTGCAGGATGAGCGGCTTCATGCGATGCCAAAATCGGCTAGGCCGTTACCCTCGCCCTTTGAAGAAGACGTCGAGGAGCCGGCGATCGGCATCCGAGAGTTTCGAGAGCCGCGAGACGATCTCGACGAGATCGCTGCTCGGCTCGCGCTTCGTCTCCGGCTGAGGCTTGGGAGCCGGTCGCTTTCGCGCACGCACCACGCGCACGGTCTGCGCGACGGGCGCCGCCTCCTGATTCGCCGCGCGCTCGGGCTTGGGGGCGGGTTGCAGCTTCGGTGCGGCCTGGAGCCGCTGCGCGGGCTGCGGCTTCGGCGCTGGCTGCGGCTTCGGCGCGGGATGCGGCTTCGGCGTTGCGGCTCCCATGCCCGTTGGCCGCGTGAAGAAGACGTCCAAAAGCGAGCGGTCTGCCTCCGAAAGATTCGAGAGGCGCGAGACGATGGGAATGAGAGATTCGTCCGCCGGCTGTGGTGAGACGCGGGATCGGCGCTTGCGTGCCGCGGTGATTCTGCGCCGGCGCACGGCCTGCGCGGGCTGCGTCGTTTCCGGCTGCGGCGATGCCTCTGCCTTCGGCGTAGGTTTGGCCGGCGTAGGGTGCGGTGCAGCCGGCGGCGGCTCCGGCGCAACGACGGGTTGAGGTTGGGGGGCGACGCTTGGAGCCGTTGCTGAGGCCTCCTTCATGGCGTGTTTGAAGAACACGTCGAGAAGCCACCGGTCTGCTTCGGAAAGGTTCGACAGACGTGAAACGATGGGGAAGAGTTCCGAGCCTAGAGATCCCTTTGAAGGCTGCGGCTCGCGCCGTCGAGTCCGCAACGTTCTGCGACGAGCACGAACGGTTTGCGCAGGCTGCGCTACGACGGTCGGTTCGGGCACCGGAGCAGGCTGCTCACGCACCTCGACGGGCTGCTCACGCACCTCGACGGGCTGCTCTTGCGCTTCGGCGGGTTGCTCTTGCGGTTCGGCGAGTCGCTCTTGCGCTTCGGCGGGCTGCTCTTGCGGTTCGGCGGGTTGCTCTTGCGGTTCGGCGGGCTGCTCGTGGGATTGCGCGACCTGCTCTTGCTCGACGGAGGACGACTCGTTCGGCGCGCCCTGTTCGTCGGTAGCACGCTGCCCTCGCCGCGGATTCCCGCGCTTGCGGTGATACATCGCGCCGTCGGCTTGACGCCAAGCCTCGAAGAGATCGCCGGCTTCGGAACGCACCGCAAAGCCGGCGGTCGCCGGCGCATTCGCGCGCAGAAGCGTCGTTTCGATGTGCTCGCGAATGCGTGCTGCGGCGGTCGCGTCGCACTTCACGGCAAGGATCGAAAACTCGTCGCCGCCGACGCGGGCGACGACGTCGGTGCGCCGCACGCAGCGTTCCAAGGTCGTTGCGGCATTCTTGATGAGCTCGTCGCCCTTCTCGTGGCCGTAACGGTCGTTCGTAGCCTTGAGGCCGTCCAGGTCGATGACGAAAACGACGGCGTCGTAGCCGTGACGGTTGCAGCGCTGATCCTCGAGTGCCAACAGTTGATCCCACGCTCGCCGGTTATGCAGGCCGGTAAGCGGGTCGACGAGTGCGTCGGCTTGCGCGAGCTCCGTCCGGCGTGCGGCCTCTTCGAGCGTCAGCTCGGTGCGCACGACCGCCGCAAGCATCGCGACGGAGTAGTCAAGCACCGACCGTGACGACCCGGCCAGCTGCGGTCCGTCGCGCTCCCCTAGCGCGCAGAGCAGTCCGAAGAGCGTGTCGTTGGAATCGGTAAGCGGGATGCCGAACGGCGCAACCGCAGCCGGATCGAGACCGCCTCCGCGCCGGTCCGCACCGCCATTCGACGCCGTGGGCGTAGCGGCGCCGAGAAGATTGATCGCGGGAATCCTCGAGAGTTCCTCGAGCGAAAGATCTCCATGTACGTGCTGCTGGTAATCGCCGATGCCGGCGATGCAGCGCAACGAGCCGTCAACGTTCTTGAAGAGCACCCACGAGGGAATCCGCAGCGCGCCCGCGAGGAAGCGCATCGTTTGCTCGGCGGCATGCTCGTACGCCGCAGGCGGTTCTTTGGATTCCGCTTGCGGTGAAGGCTGCGGTGCCGCGGCGACGGGCGCCGCCGGTGGCGGCTCGGCTGCAGCAGGAGACGGCACCTGCACGCTGTCCGGCGGCGGCGATGCAGTTGCGGTTGCAGGCTCGACAATAGAACCTGGCTCGATCGTCTGGAACTTCCAAAACATCATTGCGGATATTCTCCCCGAGTCTGCGATGGTCCGGTCGGTTTGCGAGCGAGACGAGTGCGCTTATGCGCGCAGGGAAAACTCGCGTAGGGCGTTGCAGAGTTCTTCATGCGGCGCAGACTTGCTCAGATGAAGCAGGCGCGTCGTACGCTGCAGTTCGCTCGGAACGGAGCGCGCGTAGACGCAGAGATCGAGTTGCGGCATCGAATCGGCGATGAAGCGCAGGCCCCGCAGCGATCCCTCGTCGATCGAATCCGCGTCGAAGACGAGCATTTCGGGACGAGCACGGACGACGTCGAGGGGATCGAGCGCGCTGGCCGCGCGCACGATCGAGTAGCCAGATTCCTGTAAGAGGGCCAGCAGACTCGGCGCAAAGATCTGCTGCGGCTCGACGACGTAGGTCCGCATCGGTGACCTTAGCGTACGGTGCCGGAACGGCCGGACACAGTGGCTTAGGGCCTAGAGCGAGGGCCCTGAAGGTCATCTCCATCAAACGAGACCCATCCGAATCGCATAGACGACGGCCTGGGCCCTAGCCGAGATGTTCAACTTCGAAAGGATGCGGCTGACGTGGTTCTTTACGGTCTTCTCGGAGAGGCAGAGGCGAACCCCGATCTCCTTGTTGGATAGGCCGTGAGCGATGAGACGGACGACCTCCCCCTCGCGTTCCGAGAGCTCGTCGTTTGCATATCGACCGTCTGAAAGGAGCTTCTTGCGCAGCAGCGACCCCGCCACGCGCGGATCGACGTAGCTATCACCGCCTGCGACGGTCTTGACGGCGCGGATGAGCTCGCTGGGCGAGACGTCCTTGGCAAGGTACGCGTCCGCGCCGGCCGCGACGCAGCGCTGCATGACCTCGGGTCGCAGTTGCGTCGACAGCACGCAGATGCGCGCCTTCGAGAAGGTCTGGCGGCAACGCTCGATCTCGTCGCCATAGTCGATCGACGGACCGTTGAGGTCGAGGATGACGAGATCGGCGGCGACGCGCGGGGGATTGGCGGGATCGACGCGCGGCAGATCGCCGAGAACCTCGAAGGTCGGCTCCGCCGCCAATAGCTGGCAGAGCGCCTCTCCAAATAGCGCTTGCTCCTCGACGATGAATATGCGAGTTTTCGTTGACGTCAACGCGAGTCTCCCTTCGGCCAAAAGGCCCATGATCGATTGGGTCCTTTGTACGGCCTGCTAGGGTTATAACAGGCATCGCCGAGCGTTCGGTACCCCCAAAAATGAGGGAACGGCGTTGCGCTTGCGTACGCAATAGGACCGCTAGCACCTAGACGGTGAGAATCTTTACGAACTCTTTCCCGTACCGTGCGTTGCGAGGCGCGCGATGAGGGCGCGCATTCGTTACTATGATGGGCAATGGGTGGACGCACGTGAACCGCGGTGCAAGTGCGCGCGACGTGATCGCGTCGCTGAGAAACGTCGCGATTCATTTTCCCGCCGGCCGGCGACTGCAGGCCGTCATCGATGCGTACGCGGGGCTCGTACCTTCCGACGCCTGGGCGTTTTCGTATCGTCGCCGCGATGCCGTCGTCGGCGAGTTTCTCTCGGGAGACCCGCACATCGTACCGGAGCGCCTTCGAATGGTGCGCGCCGAGATCGCAGCGCACCGAAATGCGGCGCCGGCGGCTCCCGTCGCAAGCCCCGCCACGCGGACGGAGCCCTACCGCCACGGTCTGACCGTTCATCTGGAAGATCCGCGCGGCGGCGAAGGAGCGCTCTTGCTCTTGCGCGACGCGCATAGCGGCGAGTTTCTCGTCGACGACCACTGCGTGCTCAGCGAAGCGCGCGAAGAGGTCTTGCGCGCGATCGACACGCAGGCGCACTTTGACGGCGAGCTCACGGACCTGGAGCGTGCGCGCTCGCGTAGCGCGCCGGGAATCATCCTTCTCGACGAGACGCTCTCCGTCGAGTACGTCAGCAAGCAGCAGCGAGCGCGGCGCACCGATCGGTTCACGTGCAGCGGAGGACGCCTTCCGATTGCCATCGAGCACGCGGTCCGTCAGTTGACGTCGTTCTGGAAAGATCCCGCAGCGCGCATCGAAACCGCGTTCATGCCCTCGCCGGAGCTCATCGTCCGCGTCGTTCCGCTGGAGCGCGGGCGTCACTATGCCATCGCCCTCGTTTTGGAACCATTTCAGGGACGCTCGCCGCTCGCGGATGCCGTGCGCAGGTTCCGGTTGACGAATCGCGAGCTCGAGGTCATCGCGCTGCTCTTCTCGGGCCTTGGAACTCCGGGAGTCGCAAAACGGCTCTCGATCTCGGCGACCACCGTCAACGACCACGTGAAGCGCCTTCTCGCAAAGACGAACTGCGTAAACCGCACGGAGATGGCCGCGACGCTCTTGGGCTGGCGGGGGCCCGAGCGCCTCGACGACGCGTAATCCCATCGTTTCTCATCACGCTTTCGAGTAGTAGGCGAGCCGCTCGTTCGTCGTCTTTGCACGATTGAGTACGTATCCGACGAGGCTCGGGATGCGTGCGCGGGCGAGGCGTTCGAGCGTTCTCGCGAGCTGCTTGGTTCCCGTCTGGCCGGCGCAGACGACGAGAACGCAGGCATCGACGCTCCGGGAGACTTCCAGCGCGTCGTGGACCGAGGCGAGCGACGATGTGTCCACGATGATGCTCGCGTAGCGCTCGCCCGCACGTGCGAGCAGCCGGCGAAAACGGCCGGGCTCGAGGGCGCTCAACGGATCGCGAACGCGGCTTCCGGCGGCTAGCACGTCGATCTGCGGGTGCACCGTGTGCACGATGGCCTTGTCCAAATCGTAGCCCCGGTCGAGGACGTCGCCCAGTCCCGGAACCTCCGCGACGCGCAGGAGCCGGTGGATAGATGGTCTGCGCAAATCCGCGTCGACGACGAGCACGGGTCCGTGACGATCGGCCAGCGCCAGGGCGAAGTTTGCAGCCATCGTCGACTTTCCGTCGCCCGGCGAAGGGCTAAGCACGGCGATCGTGCGCGGCCGAACGCGGCCCGCAAAGCGTAGCGCGTCGAGAACTTCATCGTATGCCGCCTCCATCCGAAGCCGGCGCGCGCGTTCGTCCCCGTCACCGGAGACGTTGGCGTCGTCGATTCTTCCGAGCGGCGGCAGATCCGAGAGTGCGGCGACGTCGCGCTCCTCGGAGATGCGGTTGTCGATGAGGTCGAGAACGAGAATGACCGCGAAGGCACAGACGAGCGCCAAAATCACGACCGCGATGAGCGCGGGCTTCATGCTCGGCGACGCGACGGCGTTCTGTGCGTTGGCCGGCTGCGTGACGGTGAGATCGCTCAGCGCCGTCGACTTCGCTACGGAGAGTTCGTCGTACTTCTGGAGCATCGCATAGTAGGCATCCTGCGCGAGCTTGGCGCGGCGTTGCAGGACCGCCAGCGTTGCAGTCGTCGCGGGAAGCTGTGCGATCGAGGGAAGCAGCATGCGGCGCTCGTGCACCATGCCCGCGATCGCACCGTTATCGGCTTGGATCTGCGAGCGCAACTGTGCGCCCATCCCCTGCAGCTGCACGGAGACCGGGTTCGATTCGGCCATGTTCGACTGCTCGATCGTTGCGGGCGTCGACGCGATACGCGAACGCAAATCCGATATTCGGCGACGGAGCTGGCGCATGACCGGGTGCCGAGGCGTCAGACGCGCCGCATTGTCGGAGAGCTGAACCTCGGTTTGGCTGAGATCCTGTTGCAACTGCTCGACGACCGGATTCGGCGCGCTGACGGCTTGTCCGGGAATCATCGACGGTGTCTGTGCGATCTCGCTGCGAATCGCGCCGAGTTGTGCTTGCGCTTGCCGGCGATCGACCTGGGTTTGCGCGATCTTCTGATCGAGCGTGTCGAGCGCGGTTGCCGCTTGCGTCGATTGCGTCGTCGCATCGGTGAGGTGGTGCGCCGCCATGAAGCTTGCCGCCGCGAGGTTCGTCTGTCGAACCTGCGCCTCGGCCTGCGGAAGCTGCGACGCGATGAATCCGATGCCGGCGTCCGCTTGCTCCGCGACGAGCTCGCGTTCGCGCTGAACGAACGCCGACGCCATCCCGTTCGCGATGAGCGCCGCGGTACGTGGGTCTCTCCACGAAGCGCGTAGGCTGAGCATCGGCGTATCGTTGATCGGCGCGACGTGAACGTGCGAGAGAAGAGCCTCCGGCGTGATCGGAAGCGCGAGGTCGTCGACGACCCGCTTGGCGACGGGCGTCTCCTGGATGAGTTCGGCGTAGGTTTGCGTCGACTGCAGGCCCGTCGCGATGACGAGCGCGTTGAGAATGGGCAGCGACGTCTGCTGCTGCTGCGACGCATCGCCGGTGTCGCCGAGATCGGTGGCGTCTCGGTTCGGATTTCCCGCGATGAGGCGCACCTCGGCGGTGTACGTGCGCGGCAGGACGAAGACGGTGAGCACTCCGAGAATCGCGAGAACGATCGCGATCGCAACGAAGAGCCGCCCGTAGAGCCGAAACGGTCGCACGAAGCGTGCGACGTGCATGTCGTTGGCAGCTGCTTCGGCCGCGGATCGTTGAGCGAGCGTCAGTGTCGTCATATCAGAAGTGGAGCAGCGCTCCCAAGACGTAGAGGATTCCGTCGATGACGCCTTCGCCCGTCGTCCTTCCATTCGCCTCCGGGACGAAGATGACGTCGCCGGGCCTGAGGAGGACATCGTAGCGCTCGTCGCCGCGCTCGAGCGCGGGATAGAGGTTCACGCGATAGGTTCCGACGGAGCCGTTGGCAAAGTGACGCGTGAGGGCGATACGATTGAGGTCGGCATTCGACTGACGGCTATCGCCGGCCGCGGCGATCGCCATCGAGAGGCGGTCGCCTTCGTGCATGACGATGATTCCGGGTTTGTCGACCGCACCGAGGACCTGCACGGTGAAGGCCATGCGCCCCGGCACGTAGACGATCGCGCCCTGGTCGAGGCGAACGTCGAGCGACGTGTCGCCGTTCCCGATGAGGTTCTGCAGCGAAATCGTTGCAACGTCGCCGCCGCCTGGCGTCGAGATGCGCGCGTCGGGATAGAGGCCGGTTTCGATGTCGGAGATCCCTCCGGCTGCGGCGATCGCATCGAGCAGACGCCCTTGCGATCGAAGCTCGTACTTGCCGGGATTCTTGACGTCGCCCAGCACGGTGACCTCGAGGAGGCCTTCCTTGACGATTTGGACGACGACGCGCGGACGAACCATGTACTCGCGCAGGCGCAACGCGATTGCGTGGGCGGCCTCCGCCGGCGAGAGTCCGCCGATTGCGATCGCTCCCGCAAGCGGCAAGTCGATCGTTCCGTCATCGAGAACGGTGAGGGTCTGCGCCATCGTCGGGTCGTCGTCGATCGTTATCGCAATCTGATCGCCGCCTTGAATCTCGTAGCCCGAGTCGATCTGGAAAGGCGAGGCGGCTTCGCGCTGCATATCGACCTGGGCGACGCACGCAAGAGGCGTCGCGAAAAGGAACGACGGCAGAAGAAGAACCGCGAAGGCGAGCGGCCGCAAACGTGCCATGACTCGACGATACCGCCCGCGCCGCTGCGCTGAAGAGTTCACGAGTACCCTATGCACGCAGGACCACCGGTCACGATGAAAGATTGATTTCCGGGCGTCGGTCCCATGCGGGCTGAGTCGTAAGTCCTAGATGCGGTCTGCTCGTGCCCAGCAGCGAGAGCAGGAGGGCCAAGAGCCCTATCCAGACTGGAGCCTTTGCGGCCTCCGCGGCGAGTTGAAGAGTGTCGTACCGGGGATCCGAGCGCAGATAGGCTCCCCAGTTGACGCTAGCGTCCGTGCTCGTAGGAACCGCTTGCGCCGCTGCTGCGGGGTGAGATACGGGAACGTGGACGTGCGCAAGGGTAACGGCAAAGACGACGCATGCCGCCGCGAGAGCGAATGCGCCGATCGCGCGCGACCAGCGAACCTTCTCGCCGTCGGCGACGCAAGCGACGAGCGCGCCCCCCGCAGACGCGAGCGCGAGCGCGTCGATGACCGAGCTGTGGCCGAGCGCAACCGTGAACGGTACTGCCGCGACGACGGCCACGACGAGGCGTCCTGCCCATGCGACGAGCGCCGGGCCGCGCGCGATGCAGAGGAATGCCGCGGGCAGTGCGGCGACCATTTGGATCTCGTGGACGAAGGTTCCGGCGAGCAGGGCGGTCGCGGCGGGAACGTATGCGATCGCGGCGACGCCGAGCCGTCGCGACGCCGCTTTTGCGGCGACCACCCCGAGCGCCAGGGTGAGGAGATAGGAAAGCGTTCCGACAACCAGCGCCGTGCGGTCTGCGACGCCGGCCCTGGCGAGCACGTGCGAGAGTGAAAACTGGTCGACGGTCAGCAGTTCGGCCTGCGCGTGGGCGGGCAGCACCGTCGTGAGGTACGCGAGCGCGACCGGCGGCGAGACGGCAAGCACGCCCGCAGCCGCCGCAATGAGGCCGAGCGCGACGAGCGCGATCCTCGTTGCGGGACGCCACATGAAAAGCGCCAGCGCGACGGGCAGTCCGACGTGGGGTTCGATCGTCGCGCACGCCGCGCAGATGGCGGCGACCACGTCGTTGCCTCGCAAGAGCGCCGCGCCGCAGAGAACGACCGCCAGCGTCACGAGCGGTGGAATTTGCCCGAACACGACCGAACCGAGGGCCGCGCAGAGAAGAAGGGAGCACGCGATCGCACCGCTGGGAAGATTCGTAACGCGAGCGAGAGCCAGAGCGAGCCAAACGCACGATGCGCCCAGGACGATGAAGAAGAGCCACGCCGCGACCGGATATGCGAGTTTGGCCACGAGCGCCCACATATCGAGAGCGTACGGCGGAAGGGGCGCGGGCGTAACGTACTGGGCGGGCAGATCGGAACCGCGGGGCAGCGCGTGCTCGCACGAGCGCAGCGGCTCCGTTGCGTAGGGGTCCGCGCGCTCGAGGATGGCCTTCCCCGCGCAGTAGAAGGCGGGAAAGTCGTTGCCGGCCACGGGCAGTCCGGTCCTGCGCACCATTCCGGCGACGTGAAGGCCGAAGACGAAGATCGCGAACGCCCACAGCAGCGCGCCGACGATCTTGCGTCCGTTTGGGGTCATGCAAGGATTGTACGAATCACCGTCCCGCCGATGCCATGGACTCTTGGCGGTCTGCCGACGTACCTGAAGACCCTATGTCATGAGGTCTGCGGTCACGGGCTGTTTAACCGGACGGCATGACGACGCTCTGGGCGCAGGCCAATGTCGCGCTCTTCATCTTTGGGCTCATGGCGATCGCCGGCGTCGCCGAAGAGAGCGGCGTCATCGTGCTGGTGGCGCGCTACGCGGTCGCGCGCGGGAAGGGTTCGAGCAAACGCCTCTTTACCGTTCTTTTTCTTTCCGGCGCAACGCTGACCGCGCTTCTCTCGAACGACGCCACGGCGGTTCTCTTCACGCCCGTCGTCTATCGCGCGGTAACGAGCAGGGGTCTCCCGGCGATGCCGTTTCTCTTCGCCTGCACGTTCGTAGCGAACACGGCCTCGTTCGGCCTCCCCTTCGCGAACCCGGCAAACGTGCTCGTTCTGCCCCGCCCGGACCTCGGGTCGTACCTCGAGCACCTCGCGCTGCCCCAACTCGCCGCAATCGCCGTCAACCTCGCCGTCTTTGCGTTCCTTTTTCGATCGCAGTTGACGGGGCGCTACGCCGCGCCCGAGCAGATAGAAGAAGCGGAGCACCCCGCCGCGAGACGCACCCTCGCCGTCGCAGCGCTCGTCGCGGCGGCCTATGCGGTCGCGCTCGTCTACAAGGTTCCCCTCGGCCCGGTGGCGCTGTTGGGGGCGGGCGTCATGCTCGTCACGGCCGGCGCCCGCCCGCGCGAGGTGCTGCGCCACATCGCCTGGCGAACGTTCGCGCTCCTGGCTGTGCTCTTTTTCGTCGTCGACGAGCTCGCGGGTGCCGGGGTCTTTGCCTGGGCGCTTGCGGCGCTCGACGCCGCTTTCCGTAACGGCGCCCTCGCCGGAGTCGCCGCCGCCGCCGGCGGGAGCGCGTTCTTCTCGGCACTGCTCAACAATCTGCCCGTGGCGGTCGTCTGCCAGTACCTATCGGTGCACGTCCACGAGCCGGCGTCCTACGGCCTCATCGCGGGGGTCGATCTCGGGCCGAACCTCTTGCCCATCGGCTCCATGTCCAGCATTCTCTGGCTCGGAGCGCTGCGAAAGAGGGGAGTCGCCGTGGACCACGCAGCGTACGTGCGCCTTGGAGCGCTCGTCGTACCCCCGATGCTCGCGGTCACCGTTCTGTGGCTCTGGCTCGTCCGCTAAATGTAAAGAGTGCGTAAAGCGGCGCGGAGGAGGCCGCGCCTCTTCCGCTAATACGACAAAACATATATTATGTCGTATAGCAAGAAGAGCGACGCAGTGGCCAAGAGCGCGGACGAGAGGCTGCTCGAGGCCTTCGCGGCCTATCTGACCCTGGAGCGCAACCGCAGCCCGCTGACCGTGGACGCCTATCTGCGCGACCTGCGCGACTTTGCGTCGTGGCTGGGAGCGTCGCGCCTGCGCGGAGCAACGCTGTCGGAGATTCGTAAGTACGTCATGTACAACGCGGGCGAAAAGCGAGTCGACGCAAGGACGATCCGCCGGAGGCTCTCGTCGATCAAGACGTTTTACCGGTACTTGAAGTGGTCCGGGGAGCGCTCGGATAATCCGGCCGCGGAGGTGCCCGGGCCGCGGCTGCCGGGAAGAAACCCCGAACACCTGCAGGTGAGCGAGGTAGAGCGGCTGCTCGCGACGAGCGTCGCGGGGCGCACCGACTTCCAGCGGCTGCGCGATCGCGCGATCCTCGAGGTTCTCTATGCGACGGGGATTCGCCGCGCGGAGGTCGCGTCGATCCGCATTCACGACGTCGACCTCGCGAGCCGTACGATCGAAGTAACCGGCAAAGGGAACAAGAGGCGGACGGTGCTGATGGGGCGCGCCGCCTCTGCGGCCGTGCAGGCCTATCTTGGCGTTCGCCCACGCACGGACGACCAATCGCTCTTCGTCGGACGCCACGGTCGCCGCCTCACGCCCAAGCACGTTTGGCGAATCTTTCGCGACATCTACGACGTAAGCGGGCTGAGCAAGCACGCGACGCCGCACACGCTGCGCCACTCGTTCGCGACGCATATGGTCGAGAACGACGCGAACCTCGAGACGGTGCGAGAGCTGCTCGGGCACGAACATCTTTCGACGACCGGCATCTACTTGAAGCTTGCGATGGAACACAAACGCCGACAGTACGACGAGGCGCACCCGCGCGATCGCATGCTCGGAGGCGAAGGACGCAGAAGAACGCGTAAGTGAAACGACTCGCGCTCCTACTCCTCCTTCTTCTCACTGCGGTTGCGGGCTGCGGCACCGTCACGCCCTACGCTCGTACGATCGGCACGCTGCGGCCTGGGGAGCGAATCACCGTGCGCATCGCCGGCGGCACCGTCAACGCGTACGCGCCGCGCGACGGCGAACCGGCGGACACGTACACGATCGACGCGTTTGCCGCGCGCAATCGCACGCCTGCCGCCCCGATCGTGCACGCCGTTGGGGGCGGGATCGACGTCAACGTTCCCGTCGTGAGTTCGCTGCTCGTGCGCGTGCCGCGCGGCGTGAATCTCACGGTCTTCTCCGCGCGCGGCGACGTGAACGTCACGGACATCTCGGGCGACGTGCGCGTCTTCATGGGCACCGGAAACGCGGACCTCATGCTTCCCGGCTACGGGCAAGCGTCGATCTCGCGTTCTGGATCGATGAAGGTTCTCGTCGGCTCCGGCAACTGGAAGGGCACGCTGAAGTTCTTCAACGCAGACGGTCCGATGACGATCTCGATCGACGAGAACGCGCGCTTCCGCGTGCATCTGTATACCGGCGACGGAACGATCTTCACGGACTTCCCGCTGCGCGGCACCGCGCGGGGCACGAGCGAGACGATCGACGCAGCGGTCAACGGAGGAGCAAAGCGAGGCGCGAGCATCGTCGCGAAGCGCGGAATGGTGCGCCTGCTGAGCCTGGCGCCGCAGTACTAGGCTCCTAGGTGCGCTTGTGCTCCGCAAGGAGTGCCTCGCGCGCCTTCACGAGGCGAACCATCGCGTCGTTATACGGCGTCGGGACGCCCGCGCGCCGGCCGAACGCCACGACGGCGCCGTTGATGTGATCGATTTCACTGGGGTGCCCGCAAGCCAGGTCGAAGGCCATCGACGTCTTCGCGTCCGCGCCGACGGAGATGACCTCTGCGACGTACTGCCATGGGTTGACGAACGGAAGGTTGACGCGCAGCGCCGCGGCCACAGCCGCCGCTTCTTCTGCTAGAGCCTCGCCAAGGTGCGCGGCGTTGGGGTCGCGCAAGATCGCTCCTGCATCGCAGTCGAGGAGCGCCGAGAGCGCATTGATCGCACAGTTCGCTACGAGCTTGCCCCACAGGTGCGGGCGAATGTCGTTGACGACCGCAGCTTGGAGTCCGCTCGCCGTCAGCAAGTCGGCGACGAGCCTCGACGTTGCCGGCGATGCGGAGCCGACGATCGTGTTGCCGCGGCCCGACGTTCGCGCGCGCCCCGGCGCCGCCGTGACCGCCGACTCCGTCGTGATCCCCACGATCACCGGAACCGCTCCCCCGAGCGCCGTGCGGATCGCGTCTTCGTTTCCCACGCCGTTCTGGAGCGAGACGATGGGTGTGACGGGATCGAGCTGACCGGCAAAAGGGCGCAGCGCCCGCAGCGTATCGACCGCTTTCACGAAGAGGAACAAGATCTGCGATCCATAGAGTTCCTGCGGCCGGCGCGCGACCGCAACGCGTCGCGGAGTTTGGTCGTCGACGGTAAGGCCCCCGCGCTCGACCGCATCGAGCGTCGCGGCGTTCGCGTCGAGCATCGTCACGTCGCACGTGCCCGCGAGATGGAAGCCGAAGAGCGTCCCCATCGCGCCCGTGCCGATGATCCCTACCTTCGTCCTCGTCATACGCTGCTAGTAGTGGAACTGAATGCCGTAGTCGGTGCGGCGCTGCGGTCCGTTGAGCGCGCGCTCGCCGGCAAAGAGTTGAAGCCACGGCGTCAGGCGCACGTCTCCATAGAGATCGAGCGTTGGATGGCGCGGGTCGTAGAAGCGCGCCTCGAGGCCCGTTCCGTTCGCGCCGTACTCACCGAGCACGCCGAGTCGCGAGTAGAGAAAGCCGCCGCCCAAGCGCAGGTCGGGGGCGACGGTACGCAGCGCGGCGAGATTCCACGTCGTGTCGTGGCCGATGTCGTTCGCGCCGAAGAGCACGCTCGTGCTGCCGTGCGGCAAGAGGATTGCGTTGAGGTCCGTCTGCGGTCCGCGGTCGGCACCGAGCAGCGGCGTCCCGCAGCAGACGCTTTCGCGGTCGAGATAGCCGACGCGCAGCTGCAGTTCGATGAGATTGCGCGCAACGCCCGCGAGCGCGCTGCCGATCGCCAAGCGCTGCGGACGCGACATCGGCTCTCCTCCGGGAATCGGCGCGGGAGGGCGCGGCGGCGCGGTGGCGCCGGCGTCGACGCCGTAGACGCTGCTTTTTCCGCCGAGGCGGCCGAGAAGCGACGCGGCACGCGCCATCGTCGCGTCGAGGTTCGCGATCGTGTCGCGCATCTGCGCCTGCGTCGCGGGGTCCGAGGTAATCGTGCGCAGATCGGCGGTAAGCAAAGCGAGAGTATGCGTGGTTTGCGCGATGTTCTGCGTCGTTGCGATGACGTTCGCGCGTAACGTCGGGTCGGTCGCGACGCTCTCGACTGCCGCCATCGAACGTCGCAGGTCCGACGAGGCGCTCGCGAGCTGAGCGAGCATCGCGTCGACGCGCGGCGCGTCGAGCGTCGCCGTCGAGTTCAGCGTCTCGGCCATTGCGGCGATGCTCCGCCCGGCGCTGCCGAGCGATCCATTTAAGGTATGCGACAGGGTATCGATGCCGGCGAGCGTCGATTGAACTTGAGCGAGGAGAGCCGGCTCGCGCTCCTGCAGCAGCGCGAGTATCCGATCGAGGCGATGCAGTTCACCCTGACCCTGCGCGATGAGCTGCTGCATCGTCGCGACGTTCGTGCCGGTGGGCTGTTGCGCGACCGGAGGAACGCCTGGGGCGATGGTCGGGTATGGCTTCGGTCCGCCGCGCGGCGGGAAGATCTGCAAGCTTGCCGCGCCGGTGAATGGCGTGTTGACGATGAAGCGCGAGCCGCGCGGAACGCCGATATGCTTGTTGATCGACGCGACGACGTCGACGGTGTCGTCGGGGAGAAGAACCACGCTCTCCACGCTTCCGACTTGGACGCCGCTCATGAAGACGCCGTAGCCCTTCTGCAGCCCGGCCGCGGAGTTGAAATGGATGGCGAGCTCGTACCCGCTGCGCGATCCGAGGTTTTGCAGTTCGTAGAAGACGAGGAAGAACAAGCAGACTGCGACGATCGCGAAGGCGCCCACGAGCCCTTGTCTGCTCACGAGCGCCTACTACCATGCCTGACGGCGAGATTCCCACCGCAGGTACGACGATCCCGGGCCTCATCGGGTCGCCTAAATGGGAATCGGGCCGACTTCTTCTCCCGCCAGGAACTGCGCGACGATCGGGTTGCTCGACGCTCGAATCTCGTCGCACGGGCCGTAGGCGATGATCGCTCCTTCGAAGAGCATCGCCATATAGTCCGCCATCATATAGATCGACGGCAAGTCGTGCGAGGTCACGACGGCCGTGCCCTTCGAGCGCTCGCGAAGACGCATGATCGTCTTCGTGATGAGGTGCACGGAGATCGGATCGAGGCCGGTCGTCGGCTCGTCGTAGAGGATGAGCTTCGGGTTCGTCACGATCGCACGCGCGAAGCCGGCGCGCTTGAGCATTCCGCCCGAGAGTTCGCCAGGCAGGTTGTTCGCGGCGTACTCGAGGCCCACCGCATCGAGAGCGCCGATGACGCGCTTTCGGATGTCGTTTCGCGACATCGTGGTGTTCTCCACGAGCGGCAGCGAGACGTTGTCGCCGAGGCTGAGGCTGTCGAGAAGCGCGGCAAACTGGAACGAGTGGCTGATCGACTGGCGAATCTCGTTCAGCTCGCGCTCCTTCATGTGGCAGATGTCGCGATCGCCGATGTAGACGTGTCCGGCATCCGGCTTGATGAGGCCATCGATGAGGCGCAGGATCGTCGACTTGCCCGCTCCGGAGAGCCCGACGATGCACGTGATCGCTCCGTGGGCGATGTTCAGCGAACAGTTCTTCAGAACGATCCGCTCGCCGAAGGCGAGAGAGACGTTCTCCAGGCGGGCGATCGCGCGTTCAGGCACTCGAGCCGTAGAGGATGAGCGAAAGCGCGAAGTTCGCGATGAAGATGAGGATCATCGAGACGACGACCGCACCGGTGGTGGCCCTGCCGACGCCGGCGGCACCTCCGCGGGTCCGCAGGCCCTGGAACGATCCGACGAGTGCGATGATCGCCGCGAAGACGAGCGATTTCAGGAGTCCCTTTTCGAAGTCGATCATCGAGATGCCGTTACGCGCGGCTTGAAGGAAGTCGGGGTAGGCGATGTGCGCGTATGCCTTCGCAACCCACATGCCGCCGACGATCGAGATGACGTCCGCAAAGACCGTCAAAAGCGGAAGCATCACTAACAAGGCGAGGAGGCGTGGAACGACGAGAAAGCGCGCGGGCTCGATTCCCATGGAGCGCAAGGCGGCGATCTGCTCGGTGACGACCATCGAGCCGATCTCGGCAGCGATCGCAGAGCCGCCGCGACCGGCGACGACGATTCCCGTGAGGAGAGGGCCGAGTTCGCGTCCCGATGCGTATGCGACCGCCGTACCGACGATGCTTCCGAATCCATACTGCACGGCTTGGACGGCGGACTCGAGCGAGATGACCATGCCCGTGAAGAGCGACGTGAGCAGCACGATCGAAAGCGATTGATAGCCCAACAGATACGCCTGAGAGACGCTCTCGTTGACGCGGATCCGGGCGCGAAAGAGGAACGAAAAGGCATTCCCGGCGAGGTCGGTCAGGCCGCCGGCGTACTCGAAGAAGGCAATCGTGCGCTCTCCGATACGCTCGATGACGTTCATCTGCGTCGCTCCTCGATCGCGTCAAGCCGTTCGAGCACCGCGCGCGTCGCCTCGATGCGTTTCATCGCGACGCCGCGTTCGGCCGTCAGGTTGAAGACGACCTGATTCGCGTCGACGAGCCGCTTGTCGACGTCGCGCAGATGCCCGTTCGACTCGCGCTGGAAGGCGCCGAAGTAGCGGCGGACGGCGTCGAGGTAGGCGATCCTGGCGCGATCGTCGAGCGTACCGTCGTGCAGCGCCCGTGCGGCTGCATCCTGCGCGCCGCGCATCGCGCGATCGGTGATATGAAACCGTCCCACGTTTTCGACGAGCGCTGCGAACCGAGCGTCAGGCACGCGCGCGCTCGGGAAATCCGGCCCGTCCGAGCGCTTCACGCTGCGCCTCGAAGAGTCGCGTCAAGCCCGTCTGCGCGAGGGCGAGCAGTATGTCGAGATCGCGACGGTCGAACGGTGCGGCCTCCGCGGTTCCCTGCAGTTCGACGTACCGGCCCGCGTCGGTGCAAAACACGTTCATGTCGACGTGCGCGCGGCTGTCTTCCTCGTATGCAAGGTCGAGCATCGCCGTGCCGTCGACGATCCCGACGCTCGTCGCGGCGACGGCTGCGTCGAGCGGCCACGACCCCGCTACCCGCGGATCGAAGACTCGCCGCAGCGCGAGTGCGAGAGCCACGTACGCACCCGAAACCGCTGCCGTCCGCGTTCCGCCGTCGGCTTGCAGGACGTCACAATCGATCCAAATGCAGCGCTCGCCGAGCTTGCTCGTGTTCGTCACCGCGCGCAAAGCGCGGCCGACGATGCGCTGAATCTCGTGCGTTCTGCCGCCGACGCGGCCTCGTGCAGACTCTCGCTGCGTTCGCTCTTGCGTGGCGCGTGGGAGCATCGAGTACTCGGCGGTGATCCAGCCCGTGCCTTTTCCTCGCAGCCACCCAGGGACGCGATCTTCGATCGTCGCCGTGCAGACGACGCGCGTGTCGCCGACCTCGATGAGCGCGCTTCCTTCCGCAAACTTCATCGTGTCGGGCGTAATGGTTACCGGCCGCTGCTCGCCTGGCGCGCGCCCATCGCCGCGGCGCACTACTCCACCGTAACGGTCTTGGCGAGATTGCGCGGCTGGTCGACGTCCTTCCCTTCGATATCCGCGATGTGATAGGCGAAGAGCTGCAGCGGTATCACGTTCACGATCGGCGCGAGAAGTTCGTCGACCTTGGGCACCCAGAAGACGTGGTCGGCGACGGAAGCGGCCTCCTCGTCCCCGTGATTCGCCACGAGGATCGTCGGCGCTTCGCGAGCCTTCGATTCCATGATGTTCGAGAGCATCTTCTCCCGCACCCGATCCTGCGTGACGATTCCGACGATCGGGGTCTTGCGATCGAGCAACGCGATGGGACCGTGCTTCATCTCGCCCGCCGCGTACCCCTCGGCGTGAATGTACGAGATCTCCTTGAGCTTGAGCGCGCCCTCGAGCGCGGTTGGTACGTTCACGTATCGTCCGACGAAGAGGGCGCTTGCGATCGTGCTGTAACGCTGTGCGACCTTGCGGATATCCTCCGAGGCGTTCAAGACGACGTCGACGGCGGCGGGCAACAGGCGCGCGGCGAGTGCGATCTCGCGCAGGCGTTGCGGGGTGGCGGTGCCGCGGAGTTTCGCGAGCGCGAGCGCGAAAAGGACGAGCGCCGACGCCTGCGCGACGTACGTCTTCGTCGCGGCCACACCGATTTCGGGCCCGCTGCGCGTGTAGAGCGTCGCACCGGCGAGTCGCGTGAGGTGCGAGCCCAGGACGTTGCAGACGCCGAGGATCGGGCTTCCGCCGTCGCGGGCGATCCGCACGGCTTCGACGGTGTCGGCGGTTTCGCCGGATTGCGACATCGCGATGACGAGCGTGCGCGGGTCGATGACGGCGTCGCCGTAGCGAAACTCGCTGGCGAGCTCCATCTCCACGGGAAGCCGCGCGAGCGACCGCAGAAGATACATGCCGACCATGCCGGCGTAAAACGCGGTACCGCAGCCGGCAATGGCAACCTTCTCGATCGCTCGCAGCCTGTCTTCGCCGATGCCCTCGAGCTCGCCCATGAGCGTCACCTCACCGTCATCGGTGATTCGTCCCGCAAGCGTCTCCTTGATCGCGCTGGGCTGCTCGAAAATCTCCTTGAGCATGAAGTGTTTGAAGCCACTCTTCTCGGCGGCACGCGCGTCCCAGAGAATCTGGACCGTCTCGCGTTCGACCGGGCGCCCTTCGTAGTCCGTGATCCGCCATCCGTCGCGCCCCACGACCGCGATCTCGCCCTCTGCGACGATGACCTCGCGCCGCGTGTAGGGGAGAATCGCCGGCGTATCGGAGGCGACGTACATCTCTCCATTTCCGATGCCCAGCACGAGCGGGCTCGCGCCGTTTCGCGCAAAGATCAGGTGCTCGGGATCGTCCGTGCTGATCACGCCGAGCGCGTACGCACCCCGCACCTCGCGCAGCGTGCGCCGAAGCGCCTCTTCGAGCGAACCGTCGAAGTGCAGCTCGATGAGGTGCGCGAGGACTTCCGTGTCGGTCTCGCTGCGGAAGATATGTCCGCGCTCGACGAGGCTCGCGCGCAGCCCGGCGTAGTTTTCGATGATTCCGTTGTGAACGACTGCGAGCCGGCCGCTGCAATCCATGTGCGGGTGCGCGTTTGCGTCGGACGGCCTGCCGTGCGTCGCCCAACGCGTGTGGCCGATGCCTATGGGACCGGCGAGCTGCTCGCCGTCGCGCAAACGCTCCGCAAGACGCGCGAGTTTCCCTTCTGCCTTCGAATCGCACAAGCGCCCGCGCTCGTCGATGACCGCGATCCCGGCGCTGTCGTATCCACGATACTCGAGGCGCCCGAGCGCGTCGAGGATGATCGGAACGCTATTCTTGGTGCCGATGTATCCGACTATGCCGCACATCGTCCCTTACCACGTTCTGCGTCGCTCCATCCGCGCTCGTTGCGCCTGCGGACCGCTCGCCGGCAGCGCCTCCGCTCGCGTGACGGCGCCCTCGAGACGCTCGTCGCAATCGTCGATGATTGCTCCTGCTCCTCCGCTTTTTCGCAACACCAAAGGACTACGTCATCCATGACGTTTGCGAAAAAGTCGGAGGCTCTTGGCGCGGTCGCGCGAGCTCGGGCGCACGCGCGAAGTAGGTTCCCTGCAGCCACAGGATTTCGGACCGACGAGCGGAGACTCGGATGTCGAGAGCGAGGAGGCCGAGAAGCAGGAGCGAGTCCCGGACGACGAGCGACGAGCGGTCCTGGGGCGCAGGGAACGCCGCAGCGCGGCGCCCGAGCATTGGTGCCGCAGCGCGGCACGCGATCAGGGGGGCGCTCAAGGCCTACTTGATGCCTTCTTTGGTGCGGCGGAACTCGATCTTTCCAGCCGCGATCTCATCGAGCGCGATCGACACGGGCTTGTTCGCGTTCATCGTCGCCTTGTCGACGAGCGGTTCGCTGGCGTAGTATTCGCGACGCTCCATCGGCGGCATCTGCTCGACGCGAATCCAATTGTTCAACTGACGCGCGCGCTTCGTCACGATGTTGACGAGGCTGAATTTCGAATCCGCGTGCTTGAGAAGTTCGTCGAGGTCTCCGAAAACGGTTTTGCTCATGGATGTTCCTATGATTCCTTTGCTCAGGTGTGTTCGACGCTGCGCAGCCTGTCGTCGCTATACCGATGGATCCGAAACCGCTCCGAATGGAGCACGGCGGCGAGATCCTCGACCGCTTCTTCGGAGCGGTGCTGCTCGTTGATGATGATGTAATCGAAACTCCGAATGTACTGCATCTCCTGGTGCGCGATCTCGAGCCGGCGCGCGATCTCCTCGTTCGTCTCGGTTCTGCGGGTCAGCAACCTGTCGCGAAGGTACGAGAACCTATCCGGAACGAGGAAGATGAGGACCGCGGCCGGATACGCCTCCTGCACCGCAAGGGCGCCGTTGACCTCCGGCTTCATGATCACGTCGTAGCCTTCCGAGATCGTCTCTTCGACATAATCCCTCGGCGTTCCGTAGAGGTTGCCGTTGTAGACCCGCCACTCGAGAAACGCACCCGCTTCGCGTCGGCGTTCGAACTCTTGCTGCGAGACGAAGAAGTAGTGCTGGCCCTCGACCTCGTTCGGCCGCGGATCTCTCGTCGTTGCCGAAACGGAGTACCGTAGACGCGTCGTTTTCGTCAAGAGCGCGTCGACGAGGGTGTCCTTGCCCGCGCCCGACGGCCCGGAGACCACGAAGAGGAGACCGGGACCCGTTTTCACAGGGCGTAGCATACCGCCTGCCGGAGGGCTTGCTTTGCCGCCGGCGAGTCTCCGATGGACGTCGGACGCTCGTACCGTGCAACGACCGCCTTGCCGTCGTTGATGCTGAACGCAATTTCCAGCGTGCGCCTGCCGGGGAGGGAGTACGTCGCCAGTCCGGCCTCTCCAGGACAGCGTCCAAAAGGAACGCTGCGGATCAGCCGCGCTCCGTGGATCTGCTCGACGGTGTCGACGGCTTGCTTCGAGGCGAGGTCGGAGAGCGTGCCCTGCGTGGGCGTCGATTTCATCGAGAAGCGTTCCGGCCCGGCTCCGCTCATCGTCGTCCAGACGCCTGCGGCGGACTGGGTCCAACCAGCAGGATGGGGCGGACTCGACGAGCAGGCGCACGCTGCGGCCAGGGCGAGCGCGACGACGAACGAACGATAGGCGGCGATGCGCACCGACTGGGTGCTCGTGCGGCGGCTTGCCCTCGAACTGCAGACGCGCCTCAAGGGCGCGCGCTTCCAGGACGCGGTGCTGCTCGCGGACGGGCGCCCGGCCTTCGAGCTTTGGTCCAAGGGCGAGCCGGTTTGGCTCTGCATCGATCTCTTCGGCTCGCCGCCGCTCGTCACGCTCGAAACCGATCCCATGCCGGCGCCGGACGGGCCCGGGTTCGCGCGTGCCCTTGCGCGCTCGCTGCGGGGTGCCGTCGTCAGCGAGATCGAGGCTCGAGATCGTGACCGTCTTCTGCGGATAACCTTTCGCACTCGTTCGCGCTTCGGCGTAACCGATGAATGGGACCTTTTCATCGAACTCGTTCCACGCTTCGGGAATGCGGTGCTCGTCAAAGGCGAAACCGTCGTGAGCGCGTTCAAAGAGTTCGCGGGGGCGAGCGGCGGGCGCACCGTTCGCGCCGGCCTTCGATACGTGTTGCCGCCGCTGCCGCCGCAACCTCCGCTGCTGATCGAGGACGAGGACGCCGCCGTCGACGGACCGTTATTCGTCTATTGGCGCGGCGGCACGCTGCTTCAGGCGCACGTCGCGCCGGTGACGGCATTCGCGGACACACGCTCCGAGCGGTCGGATTCGCTGCTCGACCTCTTCGCGCTCGACCGCACGCAACGCACGGATGGCGTCGCTGGAAGCGGCTCCCGGCGAGCGCTCGTCGTGCGGGCGATCGATCGCGAGCTCTCGCGCGCTACAACGGCGCTGGAGGCGCTGCTCGCGCGCGACTCGGACGGCGCGTCGGCTGACGCCTTGCAGCGCGAAGGGAACGAAATCTATGCCACGCTGCACGAACTCGAACCCGCCGCGCGGCCCGCGGCAAAGGAGCGCGCGGCATCGCTCTTCGCGCGCGCCAAAAAACTCTTGGCGTCGGCCGATCACGTCGAGAGACGCAGGCAAACGCTGCGAATGCAGCTCGATGCGTTGGAGATGCTCGCTTGGGAGGCGCAACGCGTAAGCGACGACGACCTCGGCGACGTGGAGGGCGCCTTCGCCGCACTCGAGCGCCGCCGGCCGCGACCGCCCGCGCAGAAGCGCCGCGAGCGCAAGCGCGAACTGCTGGAGGTACGCACCGCGAACGGCTCGCGGATTCTCATCGGACGTTCGCCCGCCGAGAACGCGCGGCTGACCTTTGCGGTCGCGCGCCCGAACGACCTGTGGTTTCACGTACGCGGAACCCCCGGCGCGCACGTTGTGCTGGCGCGCGACGACGGCGCAGCACCGCCGCAAGAAGATATCCTCTCGGCCGCGGCATTCGCCGCCGGGCGCTCGAAGGCGAGAGAGGGCGCGAAGGTTACCGTCGACTATACGCTACGCAAGCACGTCCGAAAGCAGCCCGGCGCGGCGCCCGGTCTCGTCTACTACGCTGCGGCGAAGTCCGTAACCGTCGAGCCGGAGCGAGAGGACGAGGCGGGGCCTATGGCGGCAAGCGAGACTCGCAGGCGGCCCAGTCCAGATTCTTCATGAACGCATCGACATAGCCGCGCTTCTGCGAGGGCTTGTAGTCGGCGATCCAGGCGTGCTCCCAAACGTCCATCACGACGATCGGGACGAAGCCGGCAAGATTGCCGTTCTCGTGATCGCCGATCCAGTGATTGGTGATCTGCGCGTTCGACGGGTCGAAATACGAGATCACCCAGCCGTTGCCGCGCATCATGCCGGCGGCGCAGAAGTCGTCGCGCCAAGAGTCGAAGCCGCCATACGAGCGCCCGAGCGCTTCGTAGAGCCGCCCCCTCGCCGGCTCGTGCGCGCTCGCGCACAGATTATCGAAGTAGTACTCGTGCAGGCGCATGCCGTTGTACTCGAAGCCAAGCCGCCTTAGGATCTCGGCGAAGTGCGGATTATTTCCGCGGGCGGCGCCACCTTCGCGAAGCGTCGCCAGCTCCTCGTTGAGGAGATTCACGTTCTTCACGTAGCCCTCGTACAGGCCAAAATGTGTCTCGAGCGTGGCATCGGATATTCCGCTTAGCCCGGCGAGCGCCCATTTTCGAGGCGCATAGGTCTTCATCGGCGAGTAAAGCTTCATAGGCGAAGTATACCCGCTTGCATCCGCTCCGCCGCTGCTTGCGCGCCGGGCGGCAAAGGGGAGGCGCGTCTGCGCGGCGCAGAGTGCGAGCAACGGAGGTGCATACATTGAAAAATCCCTTGGACTCCCTGTGGGCGACCGTCGCCTGCGGCTTCATCCTTACGGTCATCCTCTACTGGGTCATTCACTTCGTCACGCAGCAACCGGGAGGCGTTTCCTGATGTGGCTCGAGCCGATACTACGATGGATTCACATCCTCGCCGGAGTGATGTGGATTGGGCTGCTCTGGTTCTTCAACTTCGTCAATACCGACGCGACGAAGCTCGCCGCCGCTTCCGGTGAAGCGGCTCCGATCGGCAAGTACATCGTTCCTCGCGCGCTCTTCTTCTTTCGTTGGTCGGCGCTCGCGACGTGGGTCTTCGGCGCCGCGCTGCTCAGTACGGTGAGCGTCAACGGCCTCAACGGATTCTCGGGCGCTTTCGCTTTCTGGCAATGGGGAATGCACCCGGCCTTCGCCGCGATCGGCATGGGCGCATGGCTCGGTACGATCATGCTCTTCAACGTGTGGGCGCTCATCTGGCGCAATCAAAAGAAGATCCTCGGGTTCGTTCCCGCAACGGATGCGGAGAAGGCTCGCGCGCGACGCGTTTCGGGCCTGGCCTCGCGCGTCAACACGCTGCTCTCGATCCCGATGCTCTTCTTCATGGCGACGGGACCGCACGCGCTCTTCATCAGCCAGAACCCCGAGCAAATCTGGCACTAGGGAACGAGAACGATCTTTCCGATATGAGCGGAGGCCTCCATGCGCCGGTGGGCCTCCGCAGCCTCGTCGAACGAAAAGACCCTATCGACGATTGGAAAGATCGGATCTCGCGCGGGCAGCAGCGGCCATAGCCGTTCGAACAACGCGCGCGCAATCGCCGTCTTCTGCTCGACGGTTCGCGCACGAAGCGAACTGCCGATAATCGTCGCTCGCTTCCGCAGCAGCGCGCCCACGTCGATCGTCGCAGCGCTGCCGCCCTGCGTGGCGATACAGGCGATTCGCCCGTCGAGGGCGAGCGTTGCGACGTCGCGCGCGAGGTACTCTCCGCCGACGATGTCCACGACGACGTCGACGCCTCGGTTCCCGGTGAGTCGCTGGACCGCAGCGACGAAGTCCTCGCGCTTGTAGTCGATCGCCTCGAACGCGCCGATGCGCAGACACGCGGCGCACTTCTCCGGGCTTCCGGCCGTCGCGATCGCCCGCGCTCCGACGGCGCGCGCGATCGCGATGGCCATCGAGCCAATACCGCTCGTACCGCCGTGAACGAGCACCGTCTCTGCCGGTTGCAGTCTCGCTCGGGTAACGAGATTGTCGAAGACCGTGAACGCGTTCTCGGGCAGCGTCGCCGATTCGATCGCGCTCCAGTTCTGGGGAATCGCGAGCACTTGTCCTACGGGAGCGCAGGCGAACTGCGCGTATCCTCCGCCGCTGAGCAGCGCGCAGACGCGATCGCCGATCCGCCATGAATCGACGTTCTCCCCCACGGCACTGATGGTGCCGGCAACGTCCAAGCCAAGGATCGGCGACGCTCCCGGCGGCGGAGGGTAGAGCCCTTTGCGTTGGAGGACGTCGGCGCGCGAGATGCCGGCGGCCTCCACGGCGATCTGGACCTCTCCCGGTGCGGGTGCCGGAGCCTGCGTCTGCGCGACCACGAGGACCTCGGGCCCTCCGCAGCGCTCGTACGCGACGTATCTCACACGGTTCTCTGCAGCAGCATGGCATCTCCAAACGAGTAGAAGCGATAGCCCCGCGCGACGGCCTCGCGATACGCTGCGAGAATCTGCTCCCGTCCTGCAAATGCGCTCACGAGAACGAGCAAGGTCGAGCGCGGGAGGTGAAAGTTCGTCACGAGCGCGTCGACGACGGAGAAGGCGAAGCCCGGCGTAATGAAGAGCGACGTCTCGAACTCGCCGGCCCGCAGGCGTCCGTTTGCGGCGGCGTTGCCTTCGAGCGCACGTACGACCGTCGTTCCCACGGCGACGACGCGCCTCTTGTCGCGACGCGCCGCCTCGATCGCCTCGACCGTCTGCACCGGCAGCGTATAGCGCTCAGCGTGCATCGCATGATCGTCGATGCGCTCGGCGTGCATCGGCACGAAGGTTCCCGCACCGATGTCGAGGGCGAGCTTGGCAATCCCGATTCCCTGCTCCGTCAATGACTGCAGCAGCGTCTGCGTGAAATGCAGGGCCGCCGTCGGAGCGGCGACGCTCGCGGGTATCCTTGCGAAGACGGTTTGATAGCGTTCCTGAGCCTGCGGCGATTCATTGTGAATGTACGGCGGCAGCGCGAGCCGTCCACAGCGCGCTAAGAGTTCGCGCAGAGGGAGCGCCGAGTCGATTCGGACCTCGCGACGGCCCTGCCCGAAGTCCGTAACCATCTCTAACGTCGCAACCGGCTCGCCGCCATGCGCGCAAAGATCGAGGCGCTCGCCGTCGTGAAGCCGCTTCGACGGACGCACGAGAGCGATCCACGAGCGCGCTCCTTCGTCGTATGCCAGTCCTGCAGCCGGGTGAAGCAACAAGACTTCCGCACTTCCCCCGCTCGTACGTCGCGCGCGCAGGCGGTGCGGCAGCACGCGGGTCTCGTTGAGAACGAGGAGATCGCCACGGCGCAGAACGCCGGGAAGGTCGGCGAAGACATGGTCTTCGATCGTACCATCGCGGCCGACGACTGCAAGGCGCGCCCGATCGCGCTGCGGTGCCGGCTCTTGCGCGATCAGCGCCGACGGAAGATCGTACTCGTAGGCCGCTGCGGAACGCTCGTCCACGAGCCGATTGTCGTTCCCGGAAAGTAAAATGAGGCCATCTGCGCCGTGCTTCCGCGCAGGAGCGCGATGCCGCGCGTGCCCCATTGACAGAGCCCGACGCCGTGACCGTCACCCGTCCCCTCCATGTGAAGAATGGGCGCGTCCAGCGTGCCCTCCGGCGGCAGCACCGAGAGAACGTGGATCAGAAGACTGCGCACGATCCTCGTTCCGACCGCCAGGCGGAAGTCACTGCCGCGCACGACCGCGGTTCCCCGATCGCTGAGAAGCTCGAACTCGCGCGTGCGGCCGCTGCGATCTTTGGCGCCTAAGCGAACGTCGCGCAGCGATCCCATCGCCGAGAGGCGCGACGATAACGCGCGCTCGATCGCGTCGAAGGCGATGTCGCGCGTCCAGTAAAAGTCCGGCGCATCCGCGCAGTACGGGCAGACGACGCCGCTCAGATAGGGGACCGGCGCGCCTCCCCACGCATCCGAGGCAGACTCCGTGTGGCCTCCGCAGCACGACGAGTATTCGACCTGCGCCGCCGCGCCGCCGTAGAGCAGTACCCGGCCGAACGTCGCATCGACCGCGGTTCTTCCCGCGCTCGATTCGGTGTCGATTCCTTCGTAGAGTTGGTTAAGGTCCGAGGGGAGAACGTCGTACGCTCGCGCTGGATCCGCATGTGCGAGCACGAACGTTCTCGCGCAGATCGCTTGCATCGCAAGGGCACTTGCCGGCCAGCTCGGCGGCATCTCGCGCGGTATGACGCTGGCGAGATAGTCGTCGAGCGCGACGAGGTTGACGATTCCCTGCGGTACCCGCGAGAACGTTCCGCGATAGACGCGGCCGTTCAACTCGAATCCGCCGCCTGCAAGCGGCGCGGGATTGCCTTTGCCCAGCAGGACGCGCAGCGAAGGCCCCGCGTTCGAAGCGCCGAGCAGCGGCGCACACGCGACGGCGGCCGCGCTCGATACGAGAAAGCGACGCCGCTTCACGATGAACCCCACAGCTCCGTCTGCGCAGACGCAGGCGCTGCGACGCCCAGCGCGCGATACGCCTGCGGCGTCGCTCTTCTTCCGCTTGCCGTTCGCCGAAGATACTGCTCTTTGAGCAAGTACGGCTCGACGACGTCTTCGAGCGTCTCGGCATCTTCGCTCAGCGTCGCGGCGATCGACGCAATTCCGACCGGGCCGCCCCCATACTGCTCGACGATCGTTCGCAAGAAGGCGCGATCCAAGCGATCGAGTCCGGCCTCGTCGACGCCCTCGCGCTCGAGGGCTTCCGATGCCACCGCGGCGGTTACGGCGCCCGACGCCTTCACTTCTGCATAATCGCGCACGCGCCGCAACAGCCGGTTCGCGATGCGCGGCGTGCCGCGGCTTCGCTGCGCGATGGTTCGCGCGCCCTCTTCGTCGACGGGCACGCCCAGGAGCGAGGCCGATCGCTTGACGATCCGTTCGAGCGCGTCGGCGCCGTAGTAATCGAGATGCTGCACGATTCCGAAACGCTCGCGCAGCGGCGCCGAGAGCATGCCAGCGCGCGTCGTTGCGCCGACGAGGGTAAAGCGCTGGAGCGGAAGCTTGAGCGTCTTCGCATACGCTCCTCGGTCGACGAGGAAGTCGATCTGAAACTCCTCCATCGCAGGATAGAGAAACTCCTCGACGATGCCCCCGAGGCGATGAATCTCGTCGATGAAGAGCACGTCGCCCGCTTCGAGCGAGGTGAGAACTCCGACGAGATCCTTAGGCTTTTCGAGCGTTGGGCCGCTCGTCGGGCGGAAGTTTGCGCCCATCTCGCGCGCGATGAGCCCGGCGAGCGTCGTCTTTCCCAGCCCCGGCGGGCCGTAGAAGAGCACGTGCTCCAGCGGCTCCTCTCGCTGCTTCGCCGCCGCGATCGCGATGTGAAGATTTTCGACGACCAGTTCTTGACCGACGTACTCGCCGAAGCTGCGCGGGCGAAGGCTCGCGGTATAGACTTCGTCTTCGATGCTCTCTGAGGCGGTGACCGGGCGCTCGCCGTCCTCGGGCCCGAGAAGCCGTTTGCGTGCTCCGTCGCTCACGCAGGTACCTCGTCGGCGGTGGAGCTGCGGCGGCGGTAGACTTCGGCGAGCAGCCGCTCGGCATCGTCGATCCCCGGCGCATCGGTGAGTGCTTGCGAGATCATCGCCTGCGCATCCGCGCGCCGGTACTCGAGCTGCAACAGCACGTCCAGTGCTTCGCGTGCGAAGGAGGGCAGGCTCGGCTTCGCAGGCACGGTCGCGGCACGCGCATCCTGAATCAGAAGAAAGCGCGCAACCTTCCCCTGGAGCTTCGCGACGATGTCGCGCGCCTTCTGCTGTCCGATCCCCGGCAGCGTCTTCAGGTACGCATGGTCGCCGCGATCGATCGCTTGCGCGATCTGCGACATCGGCGCCGAGAACGCACGCGCCGCCGAGCGGGGACCGATCGACGCAACGCTCAGAAGGGCCTCGAAGAACGCACGCTCGATGGCGTTCGAGAAGCCGTAGTACGTGAAGCGCCCGCTCTTTCCGTCGAGGGCGAGGACCGAGTAGACCTCCAGCGTCACGGGGTCGCCCGGGTCGCGCGCGATCTTCCCGGCGACGCAGGGCGGAAGCACGACCTCGTATGCGAGGCCCCCGACGTCGATGAGCGCCGATTCCGTACGCCTCTCGACGAGTCGCCCTTCGATTCTCGAAAACATCAGCGCCCTCGCTTCGCCGCACGGAGCGCGACTCCGCGCGCGGTGCGATGATGGAAGGCCAGCGCGAGCGCGAGCGCATCGGAGACGTCCAGCGGGCGTGGGCGAGCGCGAAGGCCGAGCATTTGCGCGACCATCGCGGCGACTTGTTCCTTGCGGGCCGTGCCGGATCCGACGAGCGAGCGTTTAACGTGCGCGTGACCGATCGTGTGCACCGGAACTCCGGCTTGTGCGCTTGCGAGTGCTAGGACGCCGCGAGCGTGGCCCATGAGGATCGCCGTTGCCGGGCTCTTGTACGACGTGTAGAGCTCTTCGATGACCACGGCGTCGGGTCTGGTCTGCACGATGATGTCGACCATCGCCGCGTGCAGTTGATTCAAACGGGTCTCGAGAGCGCCGGGTTTCGGCTTCACGACGCCCGCTTCGACGAGGGTGCAGCGTGCGCCGTTGGCATCGATGACGCCGTACCCAGTGACGCGCAGCGCAGGATCGATGCCGAGAAGCCTCACGGCGGGCTCACTACTGCGATCCGTTGACGACAAGCACGACGCTTCCCCCAGGCGCGAGATTCGTTCCCGCGAGCGGGTCGGTTCCGATCACGCGTCCGCCGGCACCCTGCTCGGACGTGTATCGCATCGTAGAGATCGAGTATCCCGCGGCTTGGAGCGCGTCGCGTGCCTGTGCGATCGTGAGGCCATCCGTATCGGGAACTTCGCCGGGCACGGAGAGCGTAATCGCGACGCGGGATCCCGTCGCCGCTTGAACGCCGCCGGACGGCTGCTCTCCGATGACGGTTCCGTTTGCAGACGGTTGCACGGAGAACTGCACCGAGACGCTGAAGCCGGCTTGCTGCAGCGCTCCGATCGCGTCCTCATAGCCTTGACCGATCGCGTCGGGCACGACGGTCGACCCCGCGGCCGGTTGTGCCGCCGCGGAGAATGCGTTCACCGCGACGTGGACGACCGCGCCCCGGGCGATCTGCTGGCCCGCGGCCGGATCCTGTGACGCGATCGTGTTCACCGGCTGCCCGGCAATGGCGACCTCTTGATTCGCATCGATGACGATGCCCATGTGTGCGGCGCGAGCCTGCGCGACGTCGATGGTCATCCCGACGAGATTGGGCATCACCATCGGCTGGGGGCCTTGCGAGACGACGAGCGTGATCGTGCTCCCTTCGCGAACGCGCGCGCCCGGTTTGGGAACCTGATCGACGACGCTTCCGCTCGTCGCGTTGTCGTATCGCTGGACGAACCGCACGCGGAAGTTATCATCTTGAAGAATGCGCTGCGCGTCTTGACTCGAGAACCCCCGAACGTCGCGCAGGCCGAGCGTCGGAAGGCCGTTGCTTACGAAGAGCTCGATGATGGCGTCCCGTGCGACGCGCGTTCCCGGCGCCGGATTCTGGCGGATGACGTGCGCGAGCGGTACCGCGTTGCTGCTGCTGCGAAAGATCTTCGTCGCCAGCCCGAGATTCGCGGCATCTTGTTCGGCTTGCGCGTCGGTCTCGCCGACGTAGTTGCCGACCGTCAGGGTCGCGCCGAAATCGGGCAATGGGCGGCCGAAGACCCAAAATCCGATTGCGATCGCGGCGAAGAGCGCGACGGCGAGAATCGCGACGTTTGCACCCGAGCTGCGCGTACGCTCCTGCATCCGCGAGCGATCGGGCATGCGCGAGCGCCGTGGCGGGAGCTCTCGAGCGTGGAGCGCACCGGGTGCGTCGTCCTCGATCCGGTAGGCCGCGACCGCCGGACGCTCGCGCGCCTCGCGGAGCGCGGACGCAACTTCGCTCGCCGAGTTGAAGCGGTGCTCGGGCGCCTTGTGCAGGAGACGATTCACGATCGCCGCGAGCGCGGGGCTCACGCCGCTCTTCGCGCCGTCAATCACCGGCACGGGATCGCCGATGTGCTTGAGGGCGACGCTCACCGGAGAGTCTCCCGTATACGGCAGCGTCCCCGTGAGCATTTGATAGAGAACGACGCCGACGCTGTAGAGGTCCGAGGCCTCGTGCAGTTCGTGACCCTGCGCCTGTTCCGGCGAGACGTAGTAGATGCTGCCCATGACGAGACCCGGCGTCGTCATCGCCATCGTGTGCTGCGAGATCGCCCGCGCGATGCCGAAGTCGGAGAGTTTGACGACGTCGTTCTTCGTGACGAGAATGTTCGCCGGCTTGATGTCGCGATGGAGAAGTCCTTGGCGGTGCGCGTACGCGAGCCCCGTGCAGACTTGCACGATGTAATCGATCGCCACGGGTTCGGGAAGTTTTCCGTCGGCGGCAAGGATCTCGGCGAGCGAGTGGCCGTCGACGAGCTCCATCACGATATAGTAGAGATCGCCTTCGCGCCCCACGTCGTACGTGTTGACGATATTCGGATGCGAGAGCTTCGCGGCGGACTCGGCCTCCTTGTAGAAGCGCCGAACGAACTCTTCATCCGCGGCGTACTGCTCGCGCAGAACTTTGATCGCGACCCGGCGCCGCAGGAGCGTGTCGACGCCGAGATAGACGCGCGACATCCCACCCTCGCCGAGCGCGTTCTCGAGACGGTAGCGGTTGTTGAACGTTCGCTGCTCGATCACGATCCGGTATTTGCAAGCGCGGTTGCGAGAACGTCGCGCGCGATCGGCGCGGCGACGGCCGCGCCATACCCGGCGTTCTCAACGACGATCGCGACGACGGCACGCGCGTCGTTTGCAGGCGCGAAGCAGACGAACCACGAGTGCGGCGCGCCGTGCGGATTCGTCGCCGTTCCAGTCTTTCCGGCGACGACGACGTTCGGCAGGCTTGCAACGGTGCCCGTTCCACGCTCGACCACGGCGATCATCATGTTCGTCACCTCCGCGGCCGTCTCCGCCGAGATCGGCGAAGCAAGCGTACCGCTCGGAAGTGCGCTCACGACGCTATCGCCATGTCGTATCTGTCGGACGATGTACGGTCGCGGCTCGTTTCCGCCGTTCGCGATCGTCGCAGCGATGAGTGCCATTTGAAGCGGCGAGACGAGCAGCGCTCCCTGACCGAAGCCCATCTGCGCGAGCTCGCCGGCGGAGATTGCGTTCTTTAGCGGCACGCTGCTCTCCGAGGCTGGAAGTTGAAAGTCCAGCGGGGAGCCGATTCCGAATCTTCCGAGATAATCGTAGAAGGTATCGGGGCCCATCTTCAGAGCGATCTGCGCAAAGTCGACGTTGCTCGAGAGCGCAAAGGCCGTCGTCACGTCCTGGTAACCCGTTGCCTCGCCCTCATTGTCGTGGAGCACGCCGTTTCCGACGTCGAGATACCCCGGATCGTTGAAGCGCGATTGCGGCGTGACCGTACCGCTGTCGAGCGCGGCGGACGCGGTGAACATCTTGAACGTCGAGCCCGGCGGGTACAGCCCTTGCGTCGCACGATCGAGCAGCGGGCTGCGTTCGTCTTGTGAAAGCGTCGCGAACTCCGCATCGATCGCACCGGGATCGAACGACGGAACCGACGCGATCGCCAGCACCGCGCCGGTGCGCGGGTCGAGAACGATGCCTGCGGCACGCGCGTGCGCAGAGAGGAGCGCGAAGAGCTCTCGTTCGATCGGCGGAACGATCGTCGTGACGATGTCGTCTCCTTGCGAGACGACGTTGCTGCCGCCGAGTGCGGCCCGAATCTCATCGAGTTGTCCGGCGGCGTCGCCCGAGACGTCCGGGGGACTCAGGGCGCGATCGTACGCCGCCTCGATGCCGCTCGCTCCGTACCGGCCGGAGATGTACCCGACGACCTGTGCGAGCGCGGGACCGAAGGGATACTCCCGCGTGCTTCCGGCGCTGTATGCGAGAACCGTTCCGTCCGTTGCGAGAATCCGTCCGCGACCGGCTCCCGGCATGCCGTGTCTCGGATTCGACGGGCGTGCGGCGATCTGCGCGCCCTGCGTAATCTGCACGTACCAGAGACGGCCGGCGACGATGAGAAAGCAGAGCGCCGCAATCGTTCCCAGGCGACGGATCGTCGTGTTGATCACCGGGGTGTCGCCGCATCTTCGGCGAGGACGTGCAGGCCGATCTTCGTTCGCACCGCGAGGTGAGCGCGGCCGGTATCCGCGGCGAGTAGGAGTTCGACGAGGCGCCGGGCCGTCGGCTCCTCGACGCCGTCGAGCGCCATCGCGATCTGCACGCCGAGCTCGTCGAGAAGCGTCGGCGCAACATACGCGCAGGATGCGAGCGAGTCGTAATGGTGCTCTTCGTAAGCCCCCTCACGCCAAGGGCCTCGCTTTCCGAAGACCTGTGTGTGGTAGTCCCACGCGCAGAGCTGACGCTCTTTCCAGACGAAATCGTCCTTCACGCACAGCCGCCTGCACGCGGAACACTGGACGATCGATGCGGCCGGATGCGCGAGTGCCTCCGCGACGTCGTCGGGAAGATCTTCGATGTTCAGCACGATCTCTTCGTCGAGTTGGGTGGGGAGCTGCGCGGACCATTGCGAGCGCGCGAGCAACTCGATGTCGCGAACCGGCGCGAGGAACGCGCGCTCGTCCTCGGGCGGAAACGTGCGGTCGGCCCAGTCGACGAGGCCGCGCAGCGCGATGCCGACGTTCTGCCAGGAATCGCCGAGTACGACACCTGCCGGCGTCCATGCAAGCGGGACGAGACGAGCGGTAACCGCCCCGCCCTGTGGGCGAAAGCTGCTCGTGAAGGCAAGCGTGCTGCCGTTGCCGCCGAGAACGAAAGCGGCGGGCTCGTCGGAGTTCAGACCGGCGTCGCCGGCGTCGTCGCGAGGTACTCTTGAAGGCTCGCCGGCGGACCCGCTACCCCGCTGAGTGCCTCCGCTAGAGCGCTCGCCGTGTCCAGGCTGCTCAAACACGCGATACTCGCTTCGACCGCGGCGCGTCGAATCTTGTAGTCGTCCGAGATCTCGCGCGGCCCCTTGGAGTCGTTGATCACGAGGTCGATCTCGCGCGCGAGCAGCACGTCGAGCACGTGCGGCGATCCCTGCGATATCGTGTTGATCCGGCCGCACGGAATGCCCGCCGACTCGAGCACCTCCGCGGTACCCTCCGTCGCCACGAGCGCGTGCCCGAGGTCGGCGTATCGTCGCAGGACGCCGATTGCCGCCTCCCGCTCTTCGTTCGACAGCGAGACGAGAATTCGACCGCCCTCGCTGGGAAGGCGTACGCCGGCTGCGAGAAATCCCTTGCGGAGCGCCCCGGCAAACGTCCTGTCGATGCCGAGAACCTCGCCCGTCGATTTCATCTCCGGACCGAGCATCGTCTCGACGCCGCGCATCTTCGAAAACGAGAAGACCGGTACTTTGACGACGACGTACGGCGGATCGGGCACGAGGCCGGTGCCGTATGGGAGGTCGCGCAGGCGCTCCCCCAGCGCGACACGCGTCGCCGCAGCGACGACGTTGCGTCCGGTCGCCTTCTGAATGATCGGGACCGTGCGGCTCGCTCTCGGGTTCGCTTCGATGATGAAGAGCTCGCCGTCGTGGAGGACGAACTGAACGTTCACGAGACCCTTGATGCGAAGCTCTCGCGCGATCGCTGCGGTAACGTCGACGACCCTGCATCGCTGCTCCGCGGTCAGCCGCTGCGGCGGATAGACGGCGATCGAGTCTCCCGAGTGAACGCCGGCGCGTTCGATGTGCTCGAAGATTCCGGGAACGAGGACGTCGTCTCCGTCGAAGACGGCGTCGACTTCGAGCTCGAGTCCGCGAAGATACCGGTCGACGAGAAGCGGCGCGTCCGGCGCGATTGGAGGCGCGGTTTGCGCGTAGGCCGCAAGCTCGCCCTCGTTGTGAACGATCTCCATTGCGCGGCCGCCGAGGACGAACGACGGTCGGACGAGCACCGGAAAGCCGAGCTCGCGGGCGATCGCGCGCGCTTGCCGAAACGTCCGCGCGGCTCGTCCCTTCGGACGTGCGACCCCAAGGCGTGAAAGCGCTGCGTCGAACTCCTCGCGATTCTCGGCCATGTCCAGGCTCGCCCGATCGCTGCCGATGATGCGCACGCCGCGCCGCGCGAGCTCGTCGGCGAGATTGATTGCCGTCTGTCCGCCGAATGCGAGCATGACGCCGGCGGCGTTCGTCGCGCGATATGCCGCCTCGACCTCGGCGGCTCCCGGCGGCTCGAAGACGAGCGCGTCGGAGACGTCGAAGTCGGTCGAGACCGTTTCGGGGTTGTTGTTTACGACGACTGCAGCTCGCCCCGCATCGCGCAGCGCCCATGCAGCGTGGACGCTGCTGTAGTCGAACTCGATGCCCTGGCCGATGCGAATGGGGCCACTGCCGACGACGACGACGTGCTCGCGACCGCTCACCGCCGCCCGGGGCCGCAGCTCGTCGCACTCGGCCGGGGAAAGATAGTAGTACGGCGACTTCGCCGGAAACTCGCCCGCGGCCGTATCGACCATGCGAAACGCCGCCGTCGCCGGATCCCAGGTTGCTTCGCCGTCTGCAACGAGCGCTGCAATCTCGTGGAGCCAAAACCGATCGATGGACGAACGATTTGCGATGCGGTCGATCGCGCGCTCGACGCCGCCCGCGGCGATCGCGCGCTTGAGAATCTCCGCAACCGCAAAGAGACGCTCGTGCGTTGCGTGCTCCACGACCCCATCGAGTTCGCTCTCACTCCAATCGCCGAGCGTTGCAGCCGCAAGCGAAGCGTAGCCCAGGTCGAGGCCGCGCACGGCCTTCGAGAGCGCCTCCCGGAAGGTGCGGCCGATGCCCATCGCTTCACCCGTCGACTTCATCTGCGTTCCTAGACGCGTGTCGGCAAAGGGAAACTTGTCGAACGGCCAGCGTGGAATCTTGACGACGACGTAGTCGAGCGCCGGTTCGTATGCGGCCTTCGTGACGCCGGTGACGGGGTTTTCGATCTCGTCGAGACGCTGGCCGAGCGCGATCCGCGTCGCGATCTTTGCGATGGGATAGCCCGTCGCTTTCGACGCAAGCGCCGAGCTGCGCGAGAGGCGCGGGTTCACCTCGATGATCGCGTACTCGGATCGCTGCGGGTGAAGCGCGAACTGGATGTTGCACCCGCCCTCGACCCCGAGCGCGCGGATGACGTTGAGGCTTGCCGAACGCAGCATCTGGTACTCGGCATCGGAGAGCGTCTGCGAGGGGGCGACGACGATCGAGTCGCCGGTATGGATGCCGACGGGATCGAAGTTCTCCATGTTGCAGACGACGATCGAGTTGCCCGCGCCGTCGCGGAGAATTTCGTACTCGATCTCCTTCCACCCGAGGAGCGAGATTTCGAGGAGGACCTGGCCGATCAGGCTCGCATTCAGACCCGCGCGCAGCGTCTCGCGCAACTGCTCCTCGTCGTATGCGATACCGCCCCCGGTGCCTGCGAGCGTGTACGCCGGGCGCACGACGAGCGGATAGCCGGTCTCGTTCGCGAAGCGCACGCCTCGCTCGATCTCGGTAACGACGCAGCTCTGCGCGACCGGCTCGCCGATCTCGATCATCTTCTGCTTGAAACGTTCGCGATCTTCGGCGAGCGCGATCGACTGCACCGGCGTTCCAAGCAATGCGACGCCGTACGTTTCGAGGACGCCCGCTTCGTGGAGCTCGACGGCAAGGTTGAGTCCCGTCTGTCCGCCTAGCGTCGCCAGGAGCGCGTCGGGACGCTCGCGCTGCACGATCGAGCGCACGGACTCGACGGTGAGCGGTTCGAGATAGACGGCGTCCGCGATCTGCGGATCCGTCATGATCGTTGCGGGATTCGAGTTGACGAGCACGACGCGACAACCCTGTTCGCGCAGCGCCCGGCATGCCTGGACGCCGGCGTAGTCGAACTCGGCTGCCTGTCCTATGACGATCGGCCCGGAGCCGATGACCATGACGCTTCTGCGGTCACGCGTTCCATCTCGCATCGCTAAACGAGGCGTCCGATTCCAAGGCCTGCGAGAAACGATCCGATAACGAGCGCGATGCCTGCCGCGGCGATCTCCGCCGCCGCATCGACGGGCTTGCGTTCGAACGAGGTGACGCGGCCGAGCCTGGCGAGAGCCTCGCGCAGTTGCCTGGCGTTCTCGACGCGCGCATATGCTCCGCCGCTCGAGGCAGCATACGATCGCAGCGCGCCCTCGTCGATCGTCGCCTGGTCGGTGCTTCCGGGAATCTCGGCGCCGCTCTGCGTTCCGATGCCGATCGCATAGATGGGGATATGCTGCGTCCCTAGCCACTGCGCGACTTCCAGCGGATCGACGCCCGTGTTGTTGACGCCGTCGGTGACGAGGATGATGAGCCGGTGTCCGGTGGGTGGAAACGCGCCCGCCGCGAGGCGCAGCGCATCGCCGATCGCCGTCGCTCCGTTCGGGGGCGGAATCGAGGCGAGCGCCGCTTCGACCGACGCGTGATCCGGGGAGAGCGGCGCGATCAGCGCCGCGCCGCTCGAGAAGGCGACCAGACCTATACGCGTGCCGGGCGCCGACTCTTCAATGAAGCTTCGTGCGGCGCTCAAGGCTGCTGCCGCGCGCGTCGGCAGGACGTCGGTCGCCGCCATCGAGCCTGAAGTATCGATGCAGATGAAGACCGAGCCATCCCTGATCGCCACCGGTGCGGTGACGCGCGGTCCTCCTAGGGCCAGCGCGAGCGCGAAGAGCCCGAGCACGAGTGCTCCGTCTAAAACCCGCGGGAGCCACGTGCGCGGCTGCGCTGCCGCCACGAAGAACGCAATGTGCGAGTACGCGAGATCCTGCTGCGTCTTTCGCTGGGAGAGCACGAAATAGAGCAGTGCGATCAGCGCCGCGACGACGACCGCTGCGGCGAAGCGCGCGGGGTGCGCGAGCGTCATACTCCGAACGCGGCTGCGAGCGACGCCGCCCCGTCACGTTCGTCGAGGATTCCGCTCCGCCAGCCGGCGGTCTCGAAGCGCGCGAGCATCGTACGTTCCCGCGCGCGCACGGCTCGCTCGTACCGTGCTCGCTCTGCCGCGCCGATGTAGGCGCGCACGTTCCCGCCCTCGACGCCGCGCATCCGGACGAACCCGCCTAGCGGCAATCCGCCGAACCACGGGTCGCGTGCGAAGAGCATCGTGCAGTCGCATCGTCTGCTCAGAAGCGCGAGCGTGGCATCGGTCTGCGGCGTTTCGTCCAGATCGTACCAATCGCCGATCGCCAGCAGTGCGCTTCCGGGGCGCAGCGCCGTGCTCGCAACCGCAAGCGATCGCCCGAGATCGAAGGTCACGGCGGCGTGCAGCGCGATCGCGGCGGAGACTGGACCGCGCTTGGCGCCGCTGGGCAGCAGCGTCTCGCCGGCGACGCGCAGGCAGCGATCGTCGCTGGTCGCACAGGCGTACCACGCGTGCAGTGCCTCGCGTCCCGCTTCGAGCAGCGGCCGGTTACGCCCGACCTTCATCGAAGGCGTGTCGTCGAGCAGTCCGGCAAACGTCAAGGAGACGTCCTCGAGCATGACGCGCGTCTGCAAATCGCCGCATCGCGCGGTCGCCGCCCAGTCGATTCGGCGAACGTCGTCACCCGGAACGTAGGCGCGCAGCTCGGCGAACTCGTAGCCGTCGGCGATGCGGCTCGTCGGCGATCCTCCCGGAACGCGCGGCCGGCGCTTACCGGCGAGAAGGGCTCGCCGGATCGCGGTGCTCGCCGGGGAGAACCCGCTCACGGCGTTGTGACGGCCGCAACGAGCTGCGCCACGACCTCTGCCGCATCGCGGCCGGCGGCGGCGAGATGGTAGTTGAAGTCGATGCGGTGGTGGAGTGCGAGCGGCGCGACGGCGCGCACGTCGTCGGGAATCGCATACTCGCGTCCGGCAAGAAGCGCCTTCGCGCGCGCGAGGTGTGCGATCGCGAGCGTCGCGCGCGGTGAGGCTCCGTGCGCGACGTACTCGTGCTCGACGCGCGTTGCCGCGACGATCGAGACGATGTACCGCTTCAGCCGTTCCTCGAGGTGGACGGCGCGAGCCTGCGCTCTCCATGCGAGAACGTCCTCCATCGAAGCGATCCCGCGTTCGAGGAGGGTCTGGTCGACCGCGAATCGCTCGAGGATCGCGAGTTCTTCTTCTTCGCTGGGATATCCGACCGCGGCGCGCAAGAGAAAGCGATCCATCTGCGCGAGGGGTAACTGGTACGTGCCGTCGGTATCGAACGGATTCATGGTCGCCATCACGATGAAGGGATTCGGGAGCGGAAAACTCTCGAGGCCGATCGTCACCTGACGCTCCTGCATCGCTTCGAGGAGCGCCGATTGTACCTTTGCGGGCGCGCGGTTGATCTCGTCGGCAAGGACGACGTTTGCGAAGATCGGTCCCGGCATTGTCGTGAAGGCGGTCTCGCGCTGATCGAAGACGCGCGTTCCGACGATATCGCTCGGCAACAGATCCGGCGTGAACTGAATGCGCTTGAAGGCGCCGTCGAGCGCGGCGGCGAGCGCTCGGCACGCGAGCGTCTTCGCGAGACCCGGCGGGCCTTCTAAGAGCACGTGTCCGTCGGCAATCAGCCCGAGGAGAAGCGACTCGACGACGCGCTGCTGCCCGACGATCGTTCTTGCGAGCGCGGCGATGACGTCGGCGGGACGTGCTGCGTTCATTGCGCCGCTTTCAATGCAGCGAGAGCCTGCTGCACCCCGCCGTGCACGTCGTCGTCATGCGTGAACGCGGCGCGTTCGAGCGCCAAGAGTACGCGCATGAGCTCGGGATGCCGCTGCCGGCTTGCCTCGATCACGTCGGCGAGCGTTTCGCCACTGCCCGCTCCAACCATGCGCCAGAGAATCGTGCGCGCTTCGAGCGCGCCGCGGCGTGATTGGTTGCGCTCGAGTCGTTCCAGCGCCTCCGCAAGCGGATCGCCGGGCGAGGGCGGCTGCGGCTGCGGTTCTTGCGCGGGCTGCGGTACGTGTCGGCGCCGCATGGAAAACGCCAGAACGATGCCGAGGACGACCAACGCGACCCCCGCGGAGACGAGGATGCGCGCTGCGGTCAACGCGCCCTTCGAAGCGAGCGACGCTCCGCCGACGTTCAGAGGAAGCGCGTTGCTCGAGTACTCCTCGGCCTTCCCGCTTCGCGCGTCGATCGCGTCGAAGGTCGCAGGGGGAATCGTCAGCGCTCCACGGCTGCGCGCCGCCACGGTGATCGTCTCTTTGTAGGTCGTGTTTTCGCGTGCGAACACGACGCCTCGAACGTCTCCGAGCACCTGCAATCCCGCAAGCAGTGGAAGCTGCAGATTCTCGACGTTTCGAACGTCGCCGCGCAAACGAAGCGTCACGGTGATGTGAAACGTCTGCCCGGCGTGCGGATGCGCCGTGTCGGCCGAAAGCACGAAGGAGGTCACGTTCACACGCTGCAGGCTCTGAGCGCCCGCACCCAACGAAGCGGCGAGCGCCGCGGCGCAGCCGAGAAGCAGGCTCCTAGAGAATGCCCGCATCGGAGAACCAGCGCGCGAAGAGGTGCCGTGCGTCGGAGGGTCCCGGCGACGCCTCGGGATGAAACTGAACGGCTGCCACCGCGAGCGCGCGATGGCGGAACCCTTCATTCGTCTCGTCGTTGAGATTCGTCATCGTCGCTTCGAGCGTGTCCGGCAGAGAGCGTGCGTCGACGGCGTAGCCGTGATTGTGGGCGGTGATGAGCACCTCGCCCGTCTCGCGCTCTTTGACCGGCTGATTCCCGCCACGGTGACCGTACGGAAGCTTGTACGTCTTGGCCCCGCACGCCAGCGCCAGAAGTTGGTGTCCAAGACAGATGCCGAAGAGTGGTTTACGGCCCAAGAGCCCGCGCAGCGTCTCGATCGTCTGCTGCAGATCTGCGGGATCGCCGGGTCCCGGAGAGATGAAGATCGCCTTCGGATCGTCGGCAAGGATCGTCGCCTCATCGGCATCGTACGGAACGACTCGTACGCGCGCCCCGAGCGCTTCGAGCTCGCGCAGCACCGCGCGTTTCACGCCGCAATCGATGAGCGTAACCCGGGGTCCTCCTTGCACCCCCTGCTCGCGTCCGGAGGAGGTCGCGACGCTTGGAACCAGGCCCCGCGTCGTCGCCGTGCGCACGAACCGCGCGAGTTCTTCTTGCGCGGCGGCGCGTGCTTCGTCGCCGACTGCGAGCGCAGACCAGATCGTCCCGTGCTCGCGAAGCGCGATCGTGATCGCGCGCGTGTCGGCTCCGACGACGGCCGGCACGCGCTGGTCGTCCAGCCAAGAAGGCAGCGTTTGACGCGCGCGATGGTGCGACGGATGGAATGCGATCTGCTTGACGACGGCTCCGGCGACGCACGCGCGCGGATACTGCGCGGCCTCTTCGCAGACGCCGTAGTTTCCGATCATCGGATAGGTGAAGGTCAGGATCTGGCCGGCATACGAAGGGTCGGTGAGCGCTTCTTCGTAACCGGTCATGCCGGTATAGAAGACGGCTTCGCCGAACGCGACGCCCTCGAAACCGAGCCCCTCTCCGTCGAAGCGGCTGCCATCGGCGAGAAAGAGCGAGGCCCTAGGCATGGTACGCAACCCGGCCGCCGACGATCGTCGCGATCGCGCGCCGTCCGAACGCGACGCCGTCGAAAGGCGTCGTCTTCCCGCGCGACGCGAACGTACGCGCATCGACGCGCCACCATTCCTCCCGAAAGATCGTCAGATCGGCGCGCGAACCTTGTTTGAGCGTTCCTCCCTCGACTCCGAGAACGCGAGCGGGATTCGCGCTCAAGAGCTCGACGAAGCGCGGCAGCGGAAGATCGGGGAGCGCTGCGGCGTACGCGCCGACGGCCACCTCCAGGCCGGTGAAGCCGGGCGCGCCCGCGGTTTTGTCGGCGGCGGTGTGCGGCGCGTGGTCGCTCGCGAGCACGTCGATCGCGCCGCTGCGTACGGCATCGCGCATGGCGCGTACGTCGTCCGCGGTGCGCAGGGGCGGATTGCTCTGCGCAGACGGACGCAGGACTGCGTCGCTGTCGCAGAGGCTCAAGTGGTGCGGCGTCACCTCGGCCGTCACGCGCGCTCCGCGGGCGCGCGCCTTCTGCAGCATTTCAAGTCCCTCGCGCGTCGAGAGATGCGCGATGTGCCACGGCCGTCCGCTGCGACGCGCAAGCTCCGCGTCGCGTTCTATCGCCTGCACCTCGGGTTCGCAATGCGAGATGAACGGCGTCGCAAGCGCACGCGCCCCGTCGATCGCACGCAGCACGACCGCCTCGCTCTCAACCCAGGCCCCATCGTCTGAGAAGGCTACGGCTCCCGCGCGAGCGAGCGCAAGAAAATCGCACGGCACGCGTCCGGCTCGCGCCAAGGTCAAGGCTGCGATCGGGTAGACGCGGCAACGCGCTTTTCGAGCGCAGGCGTCCAGCAGCGCTGCGACCGCAGCGGCGTCGTCGATTGCCGGATTCGTGTTGGGCATGCAGGCGACGGCGGTAAATCCGCCGCGCACCGCAGCCTCGGTTCCGCTCGCGATCGTCTCCTTCTCCGGGTTGCCCGGCTCGCGGAGATGGACGTGCATGTCGATGAATCCCGGCGCGACCGTGCATCCCGCAGCATCGACGACCTCCTCCTGCGTATGATTTTCCAGATGTTCGCCGATCTCGAGAACCCTGTCGCTCAGCCTGAGATCGCGCAATGCATCGATCCCCGAGGCTGGGTCGACGAGCCTGCCGCCGCGAACGAGCATGAGATTCGGCTCCTAGCCGTTGACCAAGAAGTCGAGAACGGCCATTCGCACGCCGACGCCGTGCATGACTTGCTGCGCGTACCGCCAGCCCGGAAGGCGAAGGATGCTCTCGTCGAGCTCGACGCCGCGGTTGTACGGCCCGGGATGCATCACGATCGCCTCCGGCGCTGCACGGTGCAGGCGCGCTGCGTCGAGCCGGTAGCGGCGCACGTACTCTTCGAGGTCCATCGGCATCCCCGCAAAGCGTTCCCTCTGAATCCGCAGGAGCATGACGGCGTTCGCGCCGTCGAGCGCGACATCGAGGTCGCGCTCGACGCGAATGCCGTCGCCTGCGTACGCCGACGGAACGAGCGCGTCCGGCCCTGCGAGGACGACCTCCGCTCCGAGCGTGCGCAGGCCCAGCATCGCCGAGTGCGCGACCCTGCTGTGCAGGATGTCGCCGATGATGAGGACTCGGCGACCGTCGAGCGAGCCGAACTCTCCGAGCATCGTGTAGAGATCGAGAAGCGCCTGCGTAGGGTGCGCGTGCATGCCGTCGCCCGCGTTGACGACGTGGCCGTCGAAGTGCTCCGCAAGACTCGCCGGAAATCCTTCCTGCGGATGACGCACGACCACGACGCAAACTCCCATCGCAGAGAGCGTGATCATCGTATCCTCGATCGACTCGCCTTTGTTCATGTAGCTGAGCTCGCGCGGCGCGAGATTCACCACGTGCGCGCCTAGGCGCAGCTCCGCGAGGTTGAACGAGGTGAACGTTCGCGTGCTCGGCTCGAAGAAGAGATTGACGCACGCGGCGCCGGCGATGCCGGCACCGCTCGTGCCGCGCTCGATCGCAGCGGACCGTGCGAATATGTCGTGCAAGTCTTCCGAGGAGAGACCGTCGAGGTCGATGAGGCTACGCCGTCTGCGCAACGACGACTTCGTCCTCCTCGCTCGGTTCGGCGCCGAGGCGAACCTCGACGCGCTCGCTCGCATCGCTCGCGATCGCACGTCCGACGTAATCGGGCTGGATCGGCAGTTCGCGCAGACCGCGGTCGACGAGCACGCAGAGCCGCACGGCGGCCGGTCGTCCAAGGTCCGTGACGGCATCGAGCGCGCAGCGAATCGTCCGGCCGGTGTAGAGCACGTCGTCGACGATGACGACGACGCGATCGGCGATGTCGACGGGGATTTGCGACTCCGGCAGCTCGTGCGCCACGCGATCGTCGCGATAGAGACTGATGTTGAGAAAGCCGAGGCTCGGCGCGCGGCCCGTCTTAGCGATCGCTCGTGCCAGGCGCGTCGCGAGCGCCTCGCCGCCGCGCCGAACGCCGAGGAGGACGACGCCGTTCTGTGACTCCTGTGGCTCGGCGATCTGCTGCGCGAGCCGCGCGATCGTTCGCTCGATCTCCGGGGCGGAGACGAGCGTCTTTCGCCGGGTGGCGTTCACACGCTCTCCTCGAGCGCAGCATCCACCTCTGCCAGCTCCGTTCGATACCGCTCGAGCTTCATGCGCTCCCTTTCGACGACGTCGGGCTTTGCGTTTGCGGCGAACGCGCCGTTTGCAAGCTTCTTCTCACCGCGCTCCACTTCGGCACGCAGGCGCAGACGCTCTTTGAGCAGCCGCTGCTCCTCCTGCAGACGCTGCTCTCGATCGAGCCTGACGGCGAAGAGCTCGCTCCCGCTGCGAGCGCCGCACGAAACCCTCGCTCCGGCGAGCGCCCCGACGATCGCAGCCTCGTGCTCGTCGAAGGCGTCCGCTGCGAGCTCGACGCGCATCTCTCCCACCGGGATTCGCAGATCGGCACGCCGGTTGCGAAGCTGCGTCACGACGTCCATCATCCGTTCCATGCGCTGCGCGGCCGCGCGATCGACCGGCGTTTCGAGCGGATCCGGCCACGTTGCCGTCATGACGCTCTCGCCGTCGTGCGGGAGCGCGAGCCACGTGTCCTCGCTGATGAAGGGCGCGAAGGGATGCAGGAGACGCATCGCGTTGTTGAGGACGAAGCTCAGCACCGCGCCGCGCGTCGCACGCGCCTGCGGAAGCTTCGTCGCTTCGACGTACCAGTCGCAAAACTCGTACCAAATGAAATGCCAGAGGCGCTCGACCGCCGCGCCCATTTCGTACCCGTTCAGACGCTGCGTCACCGCGACGATCGTCTCGTGAAGCCGGGTGAGAATCCACCGATCGGGCAGCGTCAGCGCGTCGCGCGCGGGCAGCGTGAGCGCGGCCGGAAGACCCTCCGGCAGCGCGAGCGCATAGCGCGCGGCGTTCCAGATCTTGTTGTTGAAGTTGCGCGCCTCTTCGCAGCGCGACTCGAAAAAGCGAACGTCCTGCGACTCCAGGCGAAGCTGGCGGAGCATTCCGACGCGAAACGCGTCGGCGCCGTACCGCTCCACGAGCTCCATCGGATCGATTGCGTTTCCGAGCGACTTCGACATCTTGCGGCCCTGCGCGTCGAACACGAGCGGCGCGATCGCGACGTCGGTGAACGGGACCTCGTTCATAACGTAGAGCCCGAGCATGACCATGCGCGCGACCCACAAGAAGATGATCTCGTACCCGGTCACGAGCGTTTGAGACGGGTACCAGCACTCTAGTTCCGGCGTGCGCTCCGGCCAGCCGAGGATCGAGAAGGGCCACAGCGCGCTCGAAAACCACGTGTCGAGCGTGTCCTCGTCGCGCGTGAGGCTCGTCGTGCCGTGCCGCTCGCTCGCGATGGCGCGAGCCTCGTCTTCAGACTCGGCGACGACGACGTCGCCGGCAGCGGTGTACCAGACGGGAAGCCGATGCCCCCACCATACTTGGCGCGAGACGTTCCAGTCGTGAATGTTCTCCAGCCACTGCTCGTACGTACGGCCGTACCGCTGCGGAACGAAGCGAACGCGTCCGTCGCGGTACGCATCGAGCGCGCGCTTCGCGAGCGGCTCCATGCGTACGAACCACTGCTCGGAGAGCAGCGGTTCGATGACCTCGCCCGTTCGCTCCGAGAGCGCGATCGTATGCCGGTGCGGCTCGGATTTTTCCAGCAGACCCGCGGCTACGAGGTCTTTAACGATCTCGGATCGCGCGAGGTTGCGGTCCATCCCCTCGTACCTGCCGACGCCGATCTCCTTGCCCGTGATGGTCGCGTCGAGACTCATGATCGACGGCATCGGCAGCTCGTGACGACGGCCGATCTCGTAGTCCGTAGCATCGTGCGCGGGCGTCACCTTCACCGCGCCGGTCCCGAAGGCCGGATCGACGGCCTCGTCCGCAACGATCGGTATCGAACGCGCAAGGAGCGGCGGCGCGAGGACGCTCGTTCCCACGAGAGCGCGGTAGCGTTCGTCGTTGGGATGAACGGCGATTGCGACGTCGCCGAGCATCGTCTCCGGCCGAGTCGTCGCGACGACGATGCCGGGGCCCTCATGCGCGCTTGGGTAACGCACGTGCCAGAGGATCGCGTCACGCTCCTCGTGCTCGACCTCGGCATCCGAGATCGTCGTGCGAGCCTGCGGATCCCAGTTGACGAGCCGCTTTCCGCGATAGACGAGGCCGTCGCGATAGAGGCGCACGAAGACGCGCCGTACCGCTGCGGAGAGACCCTCGTCCATCGTGAAGCGCGAGCGCTGCCAGTCCGGCCCGAAACCGAGGGCGCGAAACTGTTCGCCGATCGTCTCGCCGCACGAGCGAGCCCACGCCCACGCGCGCTCGAGGTACCGCTGCCGTCCGAGCGCCTCTCGCGTCGTGCCTTCCCGCGCGAGCTCTCGCACGAGCACCGCCTCCGTTGCAATCGCCGCGTGATCGCTTCCCGGAAGCCAGTCGGCGTTGTCGCCGAGCATGCGGTGATAGCGCACGAGCACGTCCATAGGAGTGTACGTCGAGCCGTGCCCGATGTGCGCCCTCGCCGTAACGTTCGGCGGCGGCATGCAGATGATGAACGGAGGCCGCGCTGGATCGGGCTCTTCGTGAAAATAACCGCGACGCTCCCAGCACTCGTAAAGCCGCGTCTCCACGGCTTTCGGATCGTACGGGGTCGAACGTTTCGCCGTCAGGCTGGTTCTTTCTTCGGCTCCTGATAGACGAGCGTCGGCTGCTCCTTCTTCTCGATGACGTCTTTGTTCACGATGCACTTCTTGACGCCGGCGAGAGAGGGCAGATCGTACATGACGTCGAGCATGACCTCTTCGAGAATCGAACGCAGCCCGCGCGCGCCGGTCTTGCGGCGCTGTGCTTTCGCGGCGATCGAGACGAGCGCGTCCTTCGTGAACTGGAGGTCGACGCCGTCCATGTTCAGGATCTTCTGGAACTGCCGTACGAGCGCGTTGCGCGGCTCCGTAAGGATGCGGCGCAGCGCAAGGTCGTCGAGCGCGTCGAGCGTTACGACGATCGGAAGGCGTCCGATGAACTCGGGAATGAGACCGTATCGCAGGAGGTCCTCCGGCATGAGTTGCTGCAGGAGCTTGCCGATCCTCGTCTCCCGCTTGCCTTCCTGACGGGCGCGGAATCCCATGTTGTTCGCGGAGACGCGAGATTCGACGATCCGGTCGAGACCGTCGAATGCGCCACCGCAGATGAAGAGCACGTTCGTGGTGTCGATCTGGATGAACTCTTGATGCGGGTGCTTGCGTCCGCCCTGCGGCGGCACGTTTGCCGTCGTTCCTTCGAGAATTTTCAAGAGCGCCTGCTGGACGCCTTCGCCGGAGACGTCGCGCGTGATCGACGGATTCTCGCTCTTGCGCGCGATCTTGTCGATCTCGTCGATGTAGACGATGCCCTTCTCCGCGCGCTTGACGTCGTAATCCGCCGCCTGAATGAGTTTGAGGAGGATGTTCTCGACGTCTTCGCCGACGTAGCCCGCCTCGGTGAGCGAGGTCGCGTCGGCCATCGCAAGCGGGACGTCGAGAATCTTTGCGAGCGTCTGCGCGAGATACGTCTTTCCCGATCCGGTCGGACCGACGAGCAGGATGTTGGACTTCTGCAACTCGACGTCGTCGGCCGTCGAGCCGGCGTTAATGCGCTTGTAGTGATTGTACACGGCAACCGCGAGCGACTTCTTCGCACGGTCCTGGCCGATGACGTACTGGTTGAGGATGTGGTTGATCTCTTTTGGCTTGGGGATGTTGCGCAGCCGCAGACTGTCGTCGGCGTTCTTGTAGAGCTCTTCTTCGATGATCTCGTTGCAGAGCTCGATGCATTCGTCGCAGATATAGACGCCCGGTCCAGCGATCAACTTGCGCACTTGCTCCTGCGACTTGCCGCAGAAGCTGCACTTCAGTTGTCCCTTGTCCTCTCCGAAACGAAACATCTGCTCCCCCGAGTCGCCCCAGCCTTACGCCGACGTGGGCATCGCTCCCCGACTTTCGATGATCTGGTCGATTATCCCGTAGGCCTTCGCCTCTTCGGAGGCCATGTAGTAGTCTCGGTCGATGTCACGAAGAATCTGCTCGAGGGGCTTGCCGGTCGTCGCCTCGTAGATCTTCGCGATCGTCTGCCGCGTCGCCACGAGGTCGCGCGCCGCGATCTCGACGTCGGTTGCTTGGCCTCCGATCTGCGAGACCCAGGGCTGATGGATGAGAATCTTGCTGTGCGGCAATGCGTAGCGCTTGCCTTTCGCTCCGCCGGTGAGAAGGACCGATCCCATCGACGCGGCCATCCCCATGCAGATCGTCGCGACGTCTGGTTTGATGAAGCGCATCGCGTCGAAGATCGCAAGACCCGCGGTCACGCTTCCCCCGGGCGAGTTGACGTACATGTCGATGTCTTTGTCGGGGTCTTCTTTTTCGAGAAAGAGCAGCTGCGCGATGACGAGGCTCGACAAGTGATCGTCGAGCGGCCCGCCCACGAAGACGATTCTGTCTTTGAGCAGACGCGAATAGATGTCGTACGCGCGTTCTCCGCGCGCGGTCTGCTCGACGACCATCGGAACCAAGTGACCCATACCGTGCAACTATACTCCCCAAAAACGCGATCGTCAGGTGCACGGGCCGGCGCCGCCTCGTCCTGACAGAGTTTTAAAGCGCCGTTAACGCCTCGGCAGGCTCGACCACCGCGCTCTCGATGAGAAGGTCCATGGCTTTCGCCCGGACGATTCCCTCCGTGAGAGGGCGGAGATTCGAGCCTATTGCCTTGCGCATTCTCTCGGGCGGCTGCCCGTAACTCCTTGCGAGCGCGGCAATCTCTTCCTTGATCTCAGCCTGCGTTGCTTCGATGCGCTCAGCCTTTGCGACCGCCTCGAGAACGAGGCCGGCCTTCACCCTTTTTGCGGCCTGCGCCTCGGTCGACTCGGCGGCCTCGGCGTCTTGGTTCTCTCCGCCGCGCGCTTGGGACGCAGCGATCGACTCGATCTCCCGCTCGAGCAGGCCCCGCGGAACGGGGACGTCGAGAACGTTCAGCAGGTGCTCCATGACGGCGTTCCCCGCTGCGCGGCGTCTTCGTCCTTTTGCAACCGCTTCGAGGCGAACGCGTACGTCACGCCTCAACTCTTCGATCGTTTCGACTTGCGACGCGTTCTTGGCGAGCTCGTCGTCGATCGGCGGCACGTCGACCTCCTTGACCTCGTGAAGCGTCACGCGGAACTCGGCGCTCTTGCCGGCGTACTCGGCTTGCGGATACTCGGACGGAAAAGCCGCTTCGAAACTCTTGCTCTCGCCCGGCCGCATGCCGACGATGCCGCCGGCGAATCCCGGAATGAAGCGCTCCTCGGAGAGCTCGACCTCCCGGCGTTGTGCGCTTCCACCCTCGAACGGAGTGCCGTCGATTCTTCCTTCATAGTCGATCGTCACCGCATCGCCGAGACGCGCCTCGCGTTCGACCGGAACGAGCGTCGCCCGATCGCGAGCGACCTGTGCGAGCGTCCGCTCCACCTGATCGTCCGTGACGACCATCGCCGGAACCGTCACCTTCACGCCTTTGTACTGCCCGAGATCGAATGTTGGGCGTACCTCGACGCGCGCCTTGATCCGTATCGGCTCGCCCTGCTCGGACGGCAGTATCTCGAAGGTCGGACGGTCGATTGGATCGAGTTCGTGCTCGCGCAGCGCGCGCTTGAATGCGATGGGCGCGATGTCGTCGAGCGCTTCGCTCGCGATCGCATCGGTGCCATACGTCTGCTCGAAGAGCCGCCGCGGCACCTTGCCGGCGCGAAAGCCGGGAAGCCGCACCTTCTTAGAGACTCTCTGGAACGCACGCTGCTCCGCGGCGGCCAACTCGTCGGGAGCGAGAGGGATCTCGAGCTCCACCTCCGTCGGTGCGAGCCGTGTCATCGTCGATTCGGTCATAGCAAAATGATTAGCGGAAGACGAGATTCGAACTCGCGACCCTCGCCTTGGCAAGGCGATGCTCTACCACTGAGCTACTTCCGCGCGGCCGTTCGGCTTCGATTCGTACGCTTCGGAACCGCTCGTCGCTCGTCATCCCGACTCGTTCCTGCTCCTCGGTCTCGTCGCTCCCGACGTCCTGTCTGCGCTCCTCGGTCCGAGGTTCCTCAGCTTCACGAATACGAATCCTCGCTTTCTAAGAACCGTGGGTCACGTCTTTGGGCAAGCAGAGACTCGAACTCTGACGGGTTCCCCCACTGGCTTCTAAGGCCGGCGCGTCTACCAATTCCGCCACTTGCCCGAACCGCGCTCGACCGCGGCCCAGGTACATAGGGCATCGCGCACGCACGCACCTGCGTTCGCGACCTAGCGGGTTAGCAGCAGCGCCAGCCCCATCCCCAACGGAATCCCCAGCCCCAGGGCGCGCCTTCCCAGTTCGGATACGGATACGGCACGTACCGGTACGGCGTCTCGATGTCGTCGGCAACGAAGACCGGCCCATCGGCGTGTCCGTATACCGTCACTTGCATTCCGGCCCGCAGGGTCAGCCCGGTAGGCGTGATGATCGTTCCTTGGTGCAGTTCGACGCGATCGAGGTTTCCGTGACGGTCCCGAACGTACATCGTGTACGCACCGTTGAAGGAGCGAACCGTTCCGACGATCCTGGCCTGATGCACGGCGTACGACGGATCCGGCGGCAGCGGTTGATCGGGCTGTTGCGCGCCTGCTCCCGCCGGATTGAAAAGCAGCGAGGCCGCTGCAAAAGCGGCTCCCAGACCGAGGCCCGCAAGGGCCGACCGGCTCAAACTCATCATGCGAATACTCTACCCTCCCCGCTTTAGAGAACGCCGTTGCCGGGGCTTGAGGTTCCAGCCCCGCCAAACGCATCGTTCGACGGGGCCGCTCTCTTTGCACCGCGAGGGACTTGAACCCCCAACCAAGTGATTAAGAGTCACCTGCTCTACCATTGAGCTAGCGGTGCGCAGCCATGCGTGCGTTTCGAGGGAGTTTTTTTGCGCCCTCCGGGGATCGAACCCGGGACCAACAGATTAAAAGTCTGCTGCTCTACCAACTGAGCTAAAGGCGCGTTCTGCCGAGGCCTGGGGTGGCTGACGGGATACGAGCCCGCGACCTTCGGTTCCACAGACCGACGCTCTAACCAGCTGAGCTACAGCCACCGCGCATCCGGCGATACTTACGCGCCCGGAGGGACTCGAACCCCCATCAACGAGCTTCGAAGGCTCGTGCCTTATCCGGTTAGACCACGGGCGCATCGCGGACGTGCGTCGCGATTTGCCACACGTTTCCGAACGGGTCCTCTACCATCGCGCGCCGATCGCCGTAGAATGTCAACGCCGGCTCCTCGAGCGTCGTTGCGCCTGCTTCGACGGCTTTACTATACGTCGCGTCCGCATCCGGAACGTAGACGTAGAAGAAGCCGGTCGTGACGGGCCGCCCGTCCGCGTCCGCTATCATGATCAACGAGTCGCCGATGCGAACGTCAACCGGCGCATCTTCTCTGAAGCGCGGTCCTTCGACGGCGGCGAACGCGGCCTTCAGAAACGCGAGCAGCCCGTCGCGATCTCGAACGAACAACCGAGGTGTGATCGTATGCCGCCCCTCGGGAATCCATGCTGTCACAGAACGAATCTCCCATCGCGCCCGGAGGGACTCGAACCCCCATCTTCGAGCTTAGAAGGCTCGTGCCTTATCCAGTTAGACCACGGGCGCACACGAATTAGGCTTATTTTATAGGCCTTCTTGAGAGGCGCATGACAATATGTACAGCACGTACTGGTGGCAATCCTGGATATGTGTAGTCGGGGCCTTCCAGTTCCCTGACCTGCTCCATCTCAGGGTTCCAATCGAGAATTATATTGGGAAGATTCTTTTGACCTTGACTTTGGTCAATCTCAAGGGCGTCCGGCGTACCTGAAATGATGACGGCGTTTCCGTAGCTGTCATGAAACTCGACGGAGTCTCCTGAACGCCATCATTGTTGTCTCCCGTGTCGCCACCGTCCCCGTCGTCACAGATTCCATCGCAGGGGGGCGGAGTGAGATATCCGGTCGGGTCGCTGTAGCTCTCTGGATTGTCTCCTTCCCAAACGTACGCTTTCTGTGTGACGGGATTACCGACTAGGCCTCCAAAGTCGCGATCAAGGGGCCTCGTTCGCGCGCCGTCAAGCGACTACATTTGCGATATGCTGTATTTAGGATGAGCAGCGTTCGCCTCTTCGGTTCGCCCACGAGAAATCTGGTGCTCTTGACGATCGGGCTGCTCGATCGAACCTATCCTCGCATCATCAACGATCTCGAAACGCTCAAGGTCCTGACAGCCTTTGCCAGACGCGCAAACTGTCCGGGAGCGCATCCGCGGTAGCCATTGAAGTCCGGACAGCAATGGACCCCGCGCTCGTCCCCCCTCACCTCCTCGGCCGGGCACGACATCGTCGACGCCGCCATCCAGCCCTTCGTGAACGCCCAACGCCAAGGAAGCGGTTGAGCTTCAAGTCCATCGAAAAAGAGTCGCCGTGAATCTCCACACCGTCGTTCGTACGCACGTCGACGTTCCCGTCGGCCTGCACCACGAAGCGATCGTAGTAGAAGGCCACGCGATCCGCGTGCAGGCAGATGATGGTCGTGGAATCCGCCGGTAGCCGCATGAGAGCCACGAGAATGACGGCGATGTCGAAGCACGCGCGCACGACCCTGCGATTCACGCTTGCCGCGTTGAGCACTCGCTACGCCTCGGCGCTCGCCGCCGGGCTCGCAGGCCTCGCCTACGCCGCGACCGCCATCAGCGGCGTGCCCGTGCTCAGGCAGGACTGGGGCGATTGGCCGTTCGACACGACGTGGCGCGCCGTGCTTGGGGCGTGGAGCGGATGGTCGACGTCAGGCATCGGCAATGCCCAACCGTATCCCGCAGCCTATCTTTTAACACTCCCGATCGCTGCGTCGCTCGCGATGGGCGGTCATCGTTTCGCGGCGCTGCTCTTTCTCGCATGCACCGGCCTACTCTGCGCGTTCGGTGCCCGCGCTCTCGCGAAGGACGCCGGTTGTGGCGAAGTAGGTGCCGCGGCGGCGGCGCTCTTCGCGGTGCTCAACCCGTGGGCGTATACGGAACTGATCGCCGGACATGAGTTCATGCTGCTTGCCTATGCCGGGAGCATCTGGCTCGTGCGCGAGCTGTTGAGGGAGTCCCCGCGGCCGATCGTTTTGGGTGTGTTTGCACTGCTCACTGCGCAGCAACTGCAGTTCTTCGTGATTTCAAGCGCCGCACTTGCCGTCGTCGCGATACGCAGCCGCATGTGGCGACCCCTCGCGATCGTCGTCGTCGTGTGGATCCCGGTTGTCTACGGCATGATCGCCGAGCGACACATGCTCGCATCAATTCCGCTGCTGCTGGCATGGGAACGAAGCCAGTCGGTGACGCTCGCCGATGCTTTACAGCTCAACGGCTATTTCGCGCATTACGCCGACGCGTTTCGCGGTTTCTACGCATGCGCTGCGCTCGACACGCTAAGCCTTGCACTATTCGCTGCAGTGCTGCCGCCGTACGCGCGCAAGCGCACTATGCTGGCAGCCATGACGCTCCTGGCAATCGTCCTTGCCACGGGAGCGCGCGGTCCGATTGCCGGCGTGTACGACTGGGCCCTGCTGCACGTCCACGCCGTCGGGCTCTATCGCGAGCTGTACGATTTGCTTGCATACGCCGCGATCGGCTATCTTGCGTTGGCGGCCGTGCTCTGTGCACGCGTGCGCCCGCTGCAGTGGCTCTGGCTGGCGGGGACGGCGCTGCTCGCCCTGGTTTGGATTATCGCGCCGCCGTCGCGATTTTGGGTTCGCGCGTGGCAAGTGCCGCGCGTCGCGGTTCCAGCAGGGCGGAACGTGCGCTTCGCGCTTCTGCCTGCTTTTCAGCCGATGTCGTATCTCGGACGCGGCTCCGGCGCCGATCCCAACGTCGCGGCACGCTCGAACAACGTCTCGTCGCTCAACCAGTACAATCCAACGTATCCTGCCGACGCCGCTCTGGCCGTGTTCGAGCAGTCCGGTGACGTACGGCCGCTCGAAGCGCTCTCCGTCGGCAGCATCATCGTGCGGCCGTGGCTCCGCACCGAACGCACCGCCCTTGCCTCGCAATGGCCGCTTCCGGTACCGTCGCGCCGTGCGCACGCCGCGCAAACGATTCTGCTCCGTCCCGCGCCCGAGCTGGCGCTGCTGCCGATGCCGGACATTGGCGCGCTCGATACGCGTGTCGGGAGCGGCAACGTCTTCTTCGGCGATGCGGCTAAGGTGCGCGGCCCGCTCGTTCCTGCGCAGTGGAAGCAACTGCCCGCCATCGTTCCTATCGCGCAGCCGACGATACAGCGAAGCGCGCGCGAAGGCTGGGTGGACGCGCGGCTGGCGTTCGCGGAGCGTCCGGACCTCGCGCAGGCGTTCGGCGGCGCGCTGACGACCGATCCGCGCGCGCTGCTGCCGATACGCGACGATCTCTCGGCGCTCGTCTTCGTCGACGGCGCGTTGCTTGCCAGCGACGGCCATGTCGTCACGCGCACGACGCACGGCTATCGCTGGGTGCGCATTCCCGCTGGAACGCGCGCGGTGCGCTGTAACGGGTTGTGCGTCGTCGCCGCGCAAGGCGATCCGCCGCGCTCTCCGCTCGAACCGCCGCCGCGTACGGCGCAGGCTGTCGATTTTCGCCTGGTTTTTCCGTGGCTCGCCGTTGCGATGCTGCCGCCCGGGCCGCAGGGCACCGTGCGCTATAACGTGACGTACGACGGCGGCTGGCGCGCGTATCTCGGCGGCGCGCGGCTGACGCACCTACGCATCGACGCAGCGGTCAACGGGTGGCTGGTTCCGGCGCGCTCGCGTGCGCAGCGCCTGTTTATCTTCGAAGCGCCCGCTGCGGTCGAGTTCGTGCTGGAGCTGCTCGCGGCGCTGACCGTGGCGGCAGTCGGAGCGCGGTTGCTGCAACAAGCTGCGCGCCGGTAACCACGAAACGCGGCGTCATGCCGCGCGCCGTCGTCATCGTTATAGACTCTGGCGGCCCAGCGGCGACGTTATGCGATATCGGCAACTGCGATACATGCGCGGCAGCGGTGATGCGCTACGACGGCTTCGACGACGGCGATCCGGCACGCGCGTGGGCGAAACGGTTCACTTGGCCCGGCGCCGTCGCCCGTGAAGCCGAGATCGTCCGTTCTGTGCTCGCGCCGGCGCGCTAAAGACTTGCGGAACGCCGTTCGAGCGTAGGAAGCGCAGCTTCTGATAGCGGCGCGACCACAGGCGCACGATGGCGCCATCGGGAACGCGCCGGCGCGCTTGCACGGTCTGTCGGCGCGCCAGCGTGCCGCGCAGGCCGCGGGCCATCGCTTGGAACGCGCGCAGATACGCGCCTGCGACGCGCAAGCGACCGAGCAGCGCGATCGTCACCATCTCGAGCGCGAGCGTCGGAAGGCCGATCGCAAGATAGTACAGCAGATTGCCGGCGTCGAGATTCACCAGCATTATGCGAAACGTGTTCGCTTCACGCGAGGTAATGCGGTACGCGGACGTCCGGTACCGCCCTTGCCGGAGCGACGGCGTGTAGAGGCTACCGGCAAGCGCGAAGCCGATGCTTCCGCCGCCCTCGTGCACGCACGCCGCGCCGCGCACGGAAACGACCCGATACCCGTAGAGCCGGGCACGCCAACAGATATCGACGTCTTCGCATCCGAAGAATATTTCGTCGTCATACCCGCCGATCGCAGCGAGCGTTGACGCCGCGATCAGGAGCGCGGCGCCCGGAACGTAGAACACGTCGCGCACCGGTGCATCGGGGAGCTCGCTCACGCGCAACCCGGCCGTCTCGTCGAACGTGAACCCCCACCGGTCGAACGTCGGCCCCGTCGCCTGTACGACGTCGGCGGCCCGCGCGTCGAGCGACACCGCGCCGGCGATAGCGATCGCCGGATCCGCGAGCAGCGCCTCTCTCAAGCGCGTCACCATCCCGTCGCCCGCAACGGCGTCGTTGTCGACGAAGAGCAGCAGCGGCGCAACGGCGAGGCGCGCTCCGAGATTCCTCCCCCGCGAGATGCCGATGTTTTCGCTCGTGCGCACCAAGCGGATGCGCGCGCCGAACTCGCGCTCGAGCGCTTCGGCCGATTCGTCGGTCGAGCCGTTGTCCACGACCACGACCTCGCTCACTTGCGCAAGGAGCGCCGCAACGCACCGCGCGACGCGCGCGCCGCCGTTGTAGTTGAGGACGATTGCCGAAACCGCGCTCTCGTTCACGTTCGAACGAGAACCGCGACGACGGTCAAGACGAAGACGACGTCACCGTAGATGTCTGCGAGCCAGCGCAGTCCGATGGCGTGCGCCGCAATCGCGAGCGCCAAGAAAAAGAGCCCAGCATGCGGCGACCACCGCAAGAGCGCTACCGCACGGCGCGCAAAACGCACCATCCCGTGACTCCTACCGCCAAAGTGAGGCCCACGATCTCGAGAATCACCACTGCATTGACGAGCAGCAGGCGTCCGCCCTGCTGCACCAGCCACCCGTTCCTCCAGCCGTCCAGCTCGACATGGGTTGGGAAACGCACGCCGTGCCCCACCTCCGGGGCGATCCAGGAGGGGCTGTAGAGTTGGCTCAAGACGACGAGACGCTCACCGCCGGCTCGGCGCACGAGCAAGCGCGGTTCAGGTGCCCCGAGATCGTAGAGCGAGAGCGCACCGAAGCGCTTGGGTTCGACACCGAGGACGCGATGGATCTGCGCGTCCGAGAGCCACGTACGCTGCGCATCGTAGAAATCGCTGCGAAACAGGACGTAGCGAACGCCGATGTCACGCAGCAACACTGCGACACGGGGCGAGCGCGCGTCGAACTGCCGGTAGATCTCGTCGGCGACCGCCTGCGATTCCCGGTGCTTGATGTACCCGAGGCCTTTGTAGAGGCCTTGGTCCAGCTCGAGCAACGGCCGCCGGATGAGCGCCGGCGCGATTCCGTCGACGCCGTAGTATCCCCATCGATAGAAAACGTCGTAGCCGTTGCTCAAGATCGGCGGCAACAGCAGCACGCCGCCGGCCGGCGCCGAGCCGTTCAAGTAACGCGCCGCTTCACTCCAATAGGCTGGAACGCGAACGTATACCGACGGCGCATCGAACCCGTCGGGCGCGTGAACGGGGCCGTGCTCCACGGCGCCCGTCACGAGCAAGATGCCCGAGAGGCACGCACCTGCCGCAACCGTAGCCGCCGCAGCGATCCGGGCCCACGCCGCCGCGCGCGCCGCGATCGTATCGAGCGCGAGCGCGCAGAGCACGGCGAGCACGAGCAGCGCGAAGACCAGCATGCCGTCGGGATCGTCGAAGAAAAAGACGCCGGGAACTTTCCACAGGAGCGCGCTCAGGAAAGCGAGCGGCGGATGCGATCCCTTCGAGAGAAAGAAGATCGCGAGCACGCATGCCATCGCGAAGCGCGCGGCGGAGCGCAGGCGGCCGCGCAGCACGACGAGCGCGCAGAGCCCTCCGGCAAACGGCAAGAATCCGGCCGCGTACACGAGCGGATTAGCATCGTATGCGTGCGCGTTCGGAACATACTCCGGGTACGCCCACGTCCACATGTAGTTGAAGCGCTCGTTGTTGAGCAGGCTCGAGCGCGCGTACGTCCACGCATTGCCCGCAAGGCTCGTCGGGTGCGGAATCACCGCGCCCACGAACGAGAGGATGTCCGGCACGAGCCACCACAGGGAGATCGCGATCATGACGCCTGCCGTTACGGCAGCCCAGCGCGCGAAGGCGGCAACGTCGTGGGTGAAGAACCCGCCGAACACGGCGACGAGAACCGCGCTCACCGCCATCTGCACCACGAGCAGCGGCGTGACGCCGAGCACCGGCAGCGCAACGAGCGCGACGACGGCGAGCATCGCACGCGCGAACGTGCCCCGCTGCGGCGACTGCGCGGCCACCAGGACGAAGAACGCGACCCATGGCAAGAGCGCGATAAACGCCGTCTGCGTCGAGCTCAGCGAGCCGACGATCAGTTGCGTAAACGGGTTGATCGTGTAGAGCCACGCTCCGGCGGTCGCGGCGGCAACCGTCCCGCCCGCACGCCGGATTACGCAGAACGCGCCGATCCACGCCGCTGCCACGAGCAGATAATAGAGCAGCACTTGTCCCAGGCCCGCTCCGGCAATCGCATACAGCAGCCACGCGAGCGCCATGAACGGAAAAAACGAGAACGAGCCGTCGATCTGGCCGAAATAATTGATGCCGTCGCTCCACGCGCTCATGTTGCGCGCGAACCAGTTGCCGGGGTCGAGCAGCGGCCCGTTGTCGTCTTGCGCGATGATCGTGCCCGGGTGCCACCAGTGCACGAGCATGAGCCCCAGGAGCAACAGCGATGCCGCCGTCGCCGTCCACGCGCGCCGCGACGCCGTCAAGGGCTGGGAGCGATCGAAGGGGCGGACACGGCGCTCAAGTCGACGTGCGCGAGGCCGGACCCCGCGAGCGCCCAGCGGCCGTCCTTGCGCACGAAGCCGTAGTACTGTCCGATGGTCTGGCGCGCGATGACGTCGAGCATCGCTTCGGCTGAGGCGTCCCACGAGAACGCGCGCGCCCGCGCGATCGCCGCCGCGCCGAGCCGTGTGCGCAGCGATGCATCGCCGAGCAGCCATCGCAGCGGCTCCGCCAAGTCCGCTCCTTCTGGCACGAGGACGCCGGTCATGCCGTCGACGATTGCTTCGCGCAAGCCCGGAACCGCGAATGCGACGGCCGGCGTTCCGCAGGCGGCAGCCTCGATGACGCCGACGCCCCAGCCTTCGATCTCCGATGCGACGACGTAGACCCATGCCTGCTGCAGCAGCTCGCGCTTGCGCTCGAACGACACGTGGCCCTCGAAGACGACGGCATCGGCAACGCCGGCATCGCGCGCAATGCGCTCGAGGCGCGCTCGGTCGTCGCCGTCGCCCGCAACGTGCAGCACGGCGCCGGGAACGTTCTTGCGCACGCGCGCAAATGCTTCGAGGATCAGGTCGCCGCGCTTGTACCGTTTCAGCCGTCCGAGCGCGAGCACCATCGGATATGCGGCTTTCTCGCCGGGCACGAGCCGCTCGTCGACGCCATTGGGGATCACCTCGACCTTCGACGCGGGAATGCCCAGCTCTCGCTCCATCGCGCGGCACGTGTCGCGCGACACCGCGACGAATCGGTCGTCACGGTAGAGGCGCGGCATGAGCCGGCGCTCCGCCCACGCGAGCATCGTGGAGAGCGGAAAACGCAGGTGCCGCTTGAGCACGCCCTGATGCACGTGATGCACGACGCAGATCTTGGGCTTCATCGAAAAGAGCGGGCTGAAGAACGGGATGCCGTTCTCCGCGTCGACGATCACGTCGAAGCGGTCGCGAAAGTTCCGCAGGTACTCGAGCGGAAGGCGCGCGTACACCGAGAGCGCGGTGCCCACGCGCGTAATAGGGATACCGTCGATCACGGACTCGCGCGCGGCTCCCGGATAGGACGCCGACAGCCACGAGACGCGATGCCCGCCCGCGACCCAGCGTTTCGCCATCTCGAAGAGATACGCTTCGGCGCCGCCGGCCTGCGGGTTCGTGGGGTCGCGCCAGTTCAAGACGAGGATCGCAAACCCGTCGTGCGCGCGCATCGGCGTCGTGGGAACGAGGTGATCGAAGACCGGGATGAAGATCCGGAAGAACGAGCGCCGCATGCGCAGCCGCAAGAGTGCGGTGAGCATCCGCAGGGAGGTCGGCACGAGCGTGAAGCCCGCCGACGCGACGTCGAGCCAGAGCGTCGGCACTTCACGAATGTTTGCGTGCGCGTCTTTGAGCGCCAATAACAGGTCGACGTCGAACGCCATGTTCGCCGTCTCGAGGTGCGTCACGACGCGCTGCAACATGCTCGCGCGAAAGACTTTCGCGCCGCACTGCGTGTCGGAATACGGCAGACCGAAGAAGCCCCGCACGAGACCGTTGAATATTCTGCTCGCGATTCGCCGCACGAGCGGTTGGCGACGCGGCACGCGGGCGCCCGGCATCCAGCGCGATCCGACGACGCCGTCCGCGTCGCCGACCGCTTCGAAGAGCCTGCGCAGCTCGTGCGCGGGGGTCGACCCGTCGGCGTCGGCAAAGCCGACGAGGGGAGCGGCGGCGGTGAGAAACCCGGCGCGCACCGCGCCGCCCTTTCCGACGCACCGGTCGATGCGGACCCAGCGAACGTTCGGATGGTCGCGCGCGATCCGTACCACGCGGTCGTACGTATCGTCGGTGCAGCCGTTCACGACGACGATGATCTCTGAATCGTCGAATACGTCTGCGTATTGCTGGAGCGTCGTCTCAATTCGGCTCGCTTCGTTGCGAGCCGGCATGATCACCGAGTACCGCACTCATTCACCCCGAATTCGGGCAGGCGAGTTCGCGCTGAGTTCGTGTCTGGCGGCGCCGGCGCCTGCCCGAAGGCAGAGCGTATGTTCGCCCGCGACTCCTCGCGCAAGGCGGCGAGGCGCTCGCGCGCCGTTTGCCACTCGTCTTCCGGCATGCGGCCGTCGTATTCGACGAGCACGCGCGCTAGATCGTGCGCGGTGCCGTCATAATAGCGGAAGAACTGCCCGAAGTACGTGTTGATGTCGCGCCCGTCGTCGATCGAGATGACGCGCAGACCGTCCGCCAGCGCGTCGCAGATTGTCGACTGCGTGATGAAATCGACGCGCTCCGAAGAAACGGCGAAGTCGCACGCCGCGAGCAGCGCATGGAACGCCATACCGGAGAGCGGTTCGCGTAGTTCCGTGAAAGCGCCGTCTCCCAGGCCGCGACTGCGAGCGTACGCGCCGTAGTCGCGCTGCGCAAAGAAACCGCGAAGCACGAGGCGCACGTCGGCGCCGCTCTCGCGTGCCAGCCCGATCGCGTCGATCTGCGTCGTGATCCTACGCCAGCGCTGCAGGCCGCCGGTGTAGATGACGACCTTGGCGTTGCCCCACTCGTATCGCCGCCGCACCGCCGGATCTCGCGCGGCGGCGGTATCGCTGAGGCCGTGCACGTTGAGGAGGGGAAACATCGGCCCACGCCACCCCCCGGCGCGCATGCGCGCTTCGAACCGCGGCCCGCCGGCACAAATTGTCGCATGCGTGGCGCGATCAAGCAGGTGCTGCGAGAGTCTGACGAGCGGCGTGGCAAGGCGTACGAGCAAACCGTTGCCGAACACCATGGGAATCGCGTCGAAGACCGGGTCCTGAGCGTCGTAGATCACCGTAAGGCCGCAGCGACGCGCGTACCACGCGACGAAGCCGTTGTACGGCGCGCCGATCGAGGTGAGCATCACGTGCGTGGCACCCGCACGCGCGAGCGCGATGCCGCGCAGCATGGCGCGCAGCTTCCCCACCGCGCCGCGCCCGCCGGCGACGACGACATCGCCGTACGTCACGAGGGGCTGCGCGCTCGCCCAGCCGACGGTCGTGACGCGCGTGCCCGCCGCGACGAGCGTCTCGGCCACGAGCTGCAACCGCATCGTCGAGCCGCAGTGACGCCCAATGTCTTCCTGCGCGATGAGAACGGCAAGGTTCGTGCGCACCATGAAACGAAGCGCTTGGCCTAATGCTCGCGCGCTTCCTTTGCGTCGGCACGTGGACGTAACCGCTGCGCGCAGCTGCGTCACCGGCGGTGCGGGATTCCTCGGCAAGCACGTGGTCGAGGAACTGCGGGCAAAGGGCGCTGGAGACATATTCGTTCCGCGCAAGTCGGACTTCGATCTCACGACGCCGTCTGGCGTCGAGCGGATGTTCCGCGAAGCGCACCCGACGCTCGTCATCCATCTCGCAGGCATCGTCGGCGGCATCGGCGCCAACCGCGAGAATCCCGCGCGCTTCTTCTACGAGAACGCGATGATGGGCATGCACGTCATCGAGCACGCGCGGCGCAACGGCGTGGAAAAGCTCGTGGTCATCGGCACGATCTGCTCGTATCCCAAGCACACCGCGGTGCCGTTCCGCGAAGCTGCGCTTTGGGACGGCTACCCGGAGGAGACGAACGCACCGTACGGCATCGCAAAGAAAGCGCTGCTCGTGCAGTGCCGGGCGTATCGCGAGCAGTACGGCTTGAACGCCGTCTATCTGCTTCCCGTGAATCTCTACGGCCCAGGCGACAACTTCGAACCGCAGACGTCGCACGTGATTCCCGCGCTCATCCGCAAGTGCACCGAGGCACGAGAAAGCGGTGCGCGCCAAATCACTGTCTGGGGCGACGGCTCGCCGACCCGGGAGTTCCTCTACGTCTGCGACGCAGCCCGCGCGATCGTTCTCTGCGCGCAGCGCTACGATGGTGCCGAGCCCGTCAACGTCGGCAGCGGGCACGAACTTTCGATCCGCGATCTCGCGCGGCTGATCGCGCAGGTATGCGAATTCGACGGCGAGATCGTGTGGGATACCACGAAGCCCAACGGGCAGCCGCGCCGGTGCCTCGACGTGTCGCGCGCCCACGAGCTCTTCGGTTTCGAAGCGGAGACCGATCTCATGACTGGGCTACGCGAAACCGTCGAGTTCTATGTGCGCGCGACGGCCACCCCAACGGCGCCGAGCTAGCCGCCCCACTCCCTCGGACGGCGATTCTATCCCGCGCCCAAGCCCATTACTGTGTCGCCGCCCGGCTTGAGTCCGCGCGCCTTCCGCGCGCGACCGCGGCGGCAACCGCAGCACACGTGACGACGTTGCCGATTAGAAGGACTTGCACGACAACTGCGAGGCTGGAGTGCATGAGTGTGACGGCGACCAACGTCAGAGTTGCGCCGGCGACCAGCGGAACTGCGAAGGCCAACCTATGCGTCGCGATTCCGTAATATGCCAGCACGTTCGTGAGGCCCAACGCGACCATTGCCATCGCGTATGGCAGCAGGAGCGATGCGGCGGCGGCGAACCGGTGACCGACCAATAGCTGCAGAAAAGCCGAACCGCAGCACTGCAGCCCGATACCGCCAGCCAGGGCGACTCCGACAAGCACCATGACGCCCGCCAGCAGCGCGCCGCGAGTCTGCTCACCGCGCGCATGGTGATCGGTAACGCGGGGAAGCAAGACGATCGGGACAAAGCCGACGAGAAACATCAGCACCTTGCCGGCGAGCGCGGCAGCGGCGTACAAGCCGGCTGCGTACGGCTCAAAGAAGTGCTTAACGATAATAACATCGACGGTACCGATCAGCGTAGTCGCAATCGTGATCGACGCAGCTCCTCCGGCGGAGAGCGCGATCCGTCGCCAGTCGTACCGGATGCGGACCGGTGCCACGCCGGCGTGCTGTCGCTCGAGAAGCCACGCAACGGTCAGGAGCCCGAACACGACGCCGACACTGTAGCCCACAAGGCCGCCGACGAGACTTAGCCCAGCGGCGATCAGCGCGATGAGCGCTACGACCTTGGCAACGCCCTCGCTTGCAGCCGACACGGCGTAGCTAGAAAAGGCCTGCGAGCCCTGTACCACTGCGCGCAGCAAATTGCTCGCGAGGGCGATCGCCGCGATGATTCCCGCAACCGGTAACGTCCACGCTGGAACGTGCAAGTACGCGCCGAGCGGGAGTGCGAGCGCTATCGAGAGCGCCATATATATGACGGCCGCGACCAGAATCCACCGGATGAGATCTGTCATCAGTCCGCGCACATGCGCTTCGTCGTGCAGCGCCCGACATTCGGCGCAGTATCGCGCGATTACGGGACCCACGAGGGCGCCGGGCATGCCCGCGATGATCACGACGGAAAGAAGAGTATAAAATGTGCCGTACGCCTCGACGCCAAGGCGACGGCTCGCGATCATCTGGAAGACAAAGCCGCACGCGCCGAGGATCGCCGAACCGGCGAAGACGATCGCGCCCTGCCGAAAGAGGCCCTGGTAATACCTAACCGGCTCTTGTATTCGCAGTCGCGTCGTGCCAGCCACGTGTTAAACGCCCCTCGCTCAGCCCTAGAGGTTGCCGGACGGTGCTTCGGCCCGCCAACGCAAGGGGCCCGTGCTCAGATCTCGGCCTTCTCACGCTGGCGGTCGCTGTTGAGCTTGGCACGGGCGCGCGTTTTTGGTCGGGGCGACTGGATTCGAACCAGCGAAACCTCTCGCTCCCAAAGCGAGCGCTCTACCAAACTGAGCTACGCCCCGACGACGGCATTAGTATAGCAGGGTGCCGCAAGATTCGAGGAGTGCGTCGGCGGCGCGGCGCCGATGGCTCATCGAGTTCTTCTTCTCCTCGCCCATCTCCGAGTACGTCTGCGTCTGCCCGTCTGGTATGAAGATCGGATCGTAGCCGAAACCGCCGGCGCCGCGCTCCTCGCGCGCGATCGTGCCGCGTGCGAAGCCCTCGCCCATCCACGTTCTTCCATCGGCGAGAATCAACGGCATGTAACAGATGAACACCGCGCCGCGCTTTTCGTCGGGAACGTCTTTTATCTCGTGCAGAAGAGAGCGCCGCCGCCGCTCCCACGTCGCGTTCGCACCCGCATACCTGGCAGAGAGCACGCCCGGCCTACCGTCGAGCGCGTCGATGCAGAGACCGCTGTCGTCGGCGATCACGGCACCCATGACGCCAGCGGCATCGAGCTGCGCGCGAAGCGCACGCGCCTTAAGCAACGCGTTGTCGGCAAACGACTCCTCGCCCTCCTCGACGTCCGCGTACTCGGGATAGAGAGCCACATCGTGCGGCGAGCCCGCAAAGATCGAAGCGAGCTCCCGAAACTTGCCCTCGTTTTTCGTCGCGACGTAGACGAGCAGCGCTACTCCTCCAAGCGGAGCACGGCCATGAACGCCTCCTGCGGGAGCTCGACGCGGCCGACGCGTTTCATACGCTCCTTTCCCGCCTTCTGCTTCTCGAGCAGCTTGCGCTTGCGCGTGATGTCGCCGCCGTAACACTTTGCGAGCACGTTCTTGCGCATCGCACTCACGGTCTCGCGCGCGACGACCTTGCCGCCGATCGCAGCCTGAATCGGGACGTCGAACATCTGGCGCGGAATGAGCTCTTTGAGCCGCTGCGTGAGCGCACGCCCGCGCTGCGCCGCCCGTTCGCGAGCGACGATGAAGGAGAGCGCGTCGACGGGCTCGCCGTTGAGCAGAATCTCGAGCTTCACGAGGTCTCCTTCGCGGTAGCCGGCGAGCTCGTAGTCGAGCGAGGCGTATCCCTTCGTTCGCGATTTGAGCTGATCGAAGAAGTCGACGATCACCTCGATGAGCGGCATCTCGTATGTGAGGATGACGCGCCCGTCGTGAAGGTACTCCATTCCGCCGAGGTTCCCACGCCGGCTCTGCGTGATCTCCATGATCGCGCCGACGTACTCCGGCGGCGTGATGATCGTCGCCTTGACGTATGGCTCCTCGAGCGTCCGTATGAGGTTCGGCGCCGGGAGTTTCGACGGGTTGTCGACGAGCTGCACGTCGCCCGCGGTCGTCGTTACGCGAAAAACGACCGACGGCGAGGTCGCGATGAGATCGAGCGCGTAGTCGCGCTCGAGACGCTCCTGCACGATCTCCATGTGCAGCAAGCCCAAGAAGCCGCACCGGAATCCGAAGCCGAGCGCAACCGAACTCTCCGGCTCGTAGACGAAAGCGGCGTCGTTGAGCTTGAGCTTATCGAGCGCTTCGCGCAGCTGCGAGTACTCGACGCCTTCGTTCGGATAGAGCCCGCAGTACACCATCGGCACCGCCTTGCGGTAGCCCGGAAGCGCGACGTGCGCCGGGTGGTCGGCAGACGTTATCGTGTCGCCGACGTCGACCTCTCCCAGCGACCTGATGTTCGCGATGACATACCCGACGTCTCCGATGCCGAGGACGTCGGTCACGCGCATATCCGGCGCGAAGATGCCGACCTCGGCGCATTCGTAGACCCGTTCGTGCGCCATCGAGAGAAAACGCGTCCCCGGTTTCAGTTCTCCGTCGACGACGCGCACGTAACAGACGACGCCGCGATACGAATCGAACTGCGCGTTGAAGACGAGCGCGCGCAGGCGATCGCTGTGGCCTTGCGGGGGCGGGATTCGAGTGACGATCCCCTCGAGGATATCCTCGATACCGACGCCGTTCTTCGCGCTGGCCAGGATGCACTCGCTGCCCTCCATGACGAGGAGGTCTTCGACTTCGCCGCGGACGCGATCGGGATCTGCAGCGGGAAGATCGATCTTGTTGATGACCGGGATGATCGCGAGGTCATGTTCGAGCGCGAGATGATAGTTCGCCAGCGTCTGCGCCTCGATGCCCTGTGCGGCGTCGATGATGAGAACGGCGCCTTCGCAGGCCGCGAGCGAGCGCGATACCTCGTACGAGAAATCCACGTGTCCCGGCGTGTCGATGAGGTTGAGCTCGTACTCCTCACCGTCGCGCGCGCGATACCGCAGCGTTACCGGATGCATCTTGATCGTGATGCCGCGCTCGCGCTCCAGGTCCATCGCGTCGAGGAGCTGTTCGGACATCTCGCGAGGCTGCACGGTCTGTGTGACCTCCAGGAGGCGGTCCGAGAGCGTCGTCTTGCCGTGGTCGATGTGCGCGACGATGCAGAAGTTGCGTACGTGCCCCGCGCGCTCGAGCCGGTGCGGGTTTTCGGCCTTCATTGCCGTTTAGTATACGAGAGCGCAGGCGCCGGCTTCTAGGTTGCCAAGTGGCGGACGGACGAGAAACTGCAACAGCAGGATGAGGATGAGGAAGGCGATGTCGATGCCGCCGACGGGCGGCACGATCCTGCGAATCGGCAAGAGAAGCGGTTCGACGAAAGCGCTCAGAACGCGCTCCAGGGCGCTCACGCGCAGTTCGGGGATCCATGAGATCACCGCGTAGATGAGGAGCACGATCGTGTAGACGTTCACCACCCAGTAGATCAACTGGTAGATGGTGCAGAGGGCTCCGCTCACGCTAGGAGCCTGTAGGGCGGTACCATAACCCAACCGGCTCTTAGGGAAGGCTTGCGATAACGGACTGCGGGATGCCGTGCAGGTACGGCGCCGGGTCGATCGGACGGCCGTCGAGCATCAGTTGATAGTGCAGGTGTGGGCCGGTCGCAAAGCCGGTCGCGCCGACCGCGGCGATGCTCTCTCCCTTGTAGACGCGTTCTCCGACGCTCACGCCGATGTGCGAGAGATGCGCGTACCAGGTGTGATAGCCGTTGCCGTGGTCGATGTCGATCTTCAGGCCGTACGCTCCGTCCCAACCCGCCGAGACGACCGTTCCGGCCGCCGCCGCGCGCACCGTCTCACCGTAGTTCGCGCCGAGATCGACGCCTTCATGAAACTCAACGTCCGGCGAGGTGCGATAGCAGAAGCATCCTACGACGACGGCGCCGCTCACCGGATCGATCGATGGGATGAACGCAAGGAGCCGGTCGAGCTCGAGCTCTCGCAGGTGGCGCAGGTTCAGAACGCGCAAGGCGAGCGTCTCGTTCCTGCGGCTCTCGATCGAGAGCGAGCGCGACGCCGCCGCGATCGCCGCGACGTGCGACTGGAGCCATGCGACGTTCGGGGGCGCGGTGAGCGAGACGCTCTTGTGCGAGACGACTCTCGAACGTTTGGCTGGAGCGCCGATGAGCTCGGTGATCTCCTGATTCTCCCGTTGAACGCTCTGCAGTTGACGATGGAGCGCCTGCGTCTGGCCCGCGATCCGGGCAAGGGCCGTGCGATCGGCGGCGCTCCGCGCCGACTCGAATCCCAGCCAAGCCAACGCACCTAGAACGAGCACGAATACCGCAACCGCCGCAAATGCAGCGTCGCGCCGCCTCACGACGAAGCGGTGAATGGTGTCGCCCCGATGCGGGACGATCTTGATGTAATATCGGTCGTCTGTCATCGAAGAAAGTTTGGGGAGGGAGCAACCCGGTTCGCCCGCGAGGTAGGCATCCCCCTTCGGGCGATACCACGACGAGAGCCGGGGTGATCACGGCACCCGTAAGGTCTCGCTTACCGTTGCTACCTTCCGGTCCTGGCGGGGTTCGCGGGTTTACGCCGCGTGAAGCCCAACCCCCGTCATGGCCGGCCCATGATACCACAGGCTCGTGGCGAAGGGCGCCCCTATGGTCGCCGCGCTTCTCCTCGCCCTGCAGCTTCACAGCGCCACGTTTTCGCCGGGCCTGAAGATGCCGTCGTGGACGGCTCACGGCGATACCCGCTGTCCCGGGGCGAATCGCTCGCCCGAGCTGCACTGGAGCCTCGCTCCGGCCGCAACCCGCAGCTATGCCCTCATCCTCTTCGACCCCGACGCGCACGGAGGCTGGTACCACTGGGTCGCTTACGACATCCCACGGTCCGTCCGCCAACTGCGCGCCGGAGCCCCGCTCCCACAGCGCGAGCTTGGCCTTACGTCGTTCGAGCAGCGCGGCTATGGCGGGCCTTGTCCGCCGCCGGGGCCTCCTCACCATTACACCTTCACGCTCTACGCTCTCGACGTCGCGACCCTGCGAGCTCAGACGCCCTTGTCGGGCCCGCAGGTGCTCGAACGCATTCGCGGTCACGTCTTGGCAAGCGCCCAGCTCGTAGGGCTCTACTCGGTGCGCCACTGACGCGGAGCGCTCGCCAAGAGAGCTCGGCCCGAGCGACGAAGCGTTGCGCGTGCCCAGTTACGTCGCGCAAGGAACCCTTCCGCCCAAACGCCACATCCAGTTTCGCCGCCCCGACGGCGGCCTCTACGCCGAAGAACTGATCTCGACGCAGGGCTTCGAGAGCCTCTACTCGCTGCTCTACCATCTTCATCCGCCGACTGCGACGCTCGACGTCCGCCCGTGGCGCCGCCGGCAGCCGGCATTCGAGCACAACGAGCCGTTGCGCAACCGGCACTTTCGCACCGGGAAAATTGCGCCCGGCGACGACGCCATCGAAGCGCGCGTCGCGCTCCTGGGTAACGCCGACGTCACGATCGCCGTCGCCGAGTTCTCGCAATCGATGACGTATTTCTACCGCAACGTGCGCGGCGACGAGCTGCTCTTCGTTCATCGTGGCAGCGGCACGCTGCGGTCGCCCCTCGGGAGCCTTGAGTACCGGCCTCACGACTACCTCGTGATTCCCGTCGGAACGACCTACGCATTGCACCCCGGCGAGCCGACGCGAATGCTCGTCTACGAAACGTCGGGCCCCGTTACGTTGCCGAGGAAGTATCGCAACGAGTTCGGTCAGCTCGCCGAACACGCGCCGTACTACGAACGCGATTTTCGCGCGCCCGCGCTTGCGGCCCCGATCGACGAGAGCGGGGAGTTCGAAATTCGCGTCGCCGGGAAGGAGCGCAGCGCCATCTATATCGTCGCGCGTCACCCCTGCGACGTCGTCGGGTGGGACGGCTACTGCTATCCATACGCCTTCAATCTCGATGAGTTCGCGCCGATCACGGGCAAACTCCATCAGCCGCCGCCCGCGCATGCGACCTTCGAAGCGCCGGGCGCCGCGTTCTGCGCGTTCGTCCCAAGGCTCTTCGACTACCATCCGCTCGCGATTCCCGTCCCGTACAATCACTCGAGCGTCGACTGCGACGAAGTCCTCTACTACGTGAGCGGCAACTTCATGAGCCGGCGCGGCGTGGAAGAAGGGTCGATTACGTTGCACACCGCCGGCGCGCCGCATGGTCCGCAGCCGGGCGCCGTCGAGCAATCGCTCGGAAAGAAGTCGACCGACGAGATCGCGGTGATGATCGACACCTTCGCTCCGCTGCAGATTTCCCAAGCGGCCGGCGCGATCGAAGACGACTCGTACTATCGCTCGTGGCTCGAGGCGCCGGTCTGAAGGGCGTTCTTTAGCCTTCGACTCTTCCGCGGCAGTCGCCCAAGTCTAGCACGGCGCCGTCGCGTTCGCACCGGCCGAGCAGCGTCACCTCATCGCCGTCCTCGAGAAAGCGCCGCTGCTCGCCGCCGGGCAACTCCAGAGGCTCGGTGCCGCGCCACGTCAACTCGATAAGGCTTCCGTACGTCGCGGGTTCGTTACCCGAGATGGTTCCCGACGCGAAGAAATCGCCGGCGCGCACGCGCGCTCCGCTGCCGCGCACGTGCGCGAGTTGCTGCTCCATCGTCCAATAGAGTTCGCGCGCATTCGCGCGTGAGATCGTGACGGGCGCAACGCCTTGCTCGCGCATGCGCGCGCTTTGGAGAAGGATCTCGAGCGCGATGTCGAGCGCGCCGGCGCTCTCGACGCACAGATGGGGCAGGGGCTGCGGATCTTGCGGCAGCGGCACGACGCGAAAGGGCGCCAGGGCCTCCAGCGGCACGATCCAGGGAGAGATCGTCGTTGCGAAGGCCTTTCCCAAGAACGGCCCGAGCGGTTGGTATTCCCACGCTTGGATGTCGCGCGCGCTCCAATCATTGACGAGAACGACGCCGAAGATGTCGCTTACTCCCGTGACGAAACCGATCTCGAGTTCGAAATCGAGCATCTCGCTTGGGCCGAACGCGGGCACCTGCTCATCCGGCGCTTTGCGTTGACCGTGCGGACGCCGCACCGGCGTTCCGCTGATCACGATGCCCCCGCTTCTTCCGTGATAGCCGACCGGAAGCCACTTCCAGTTCGGCAGCAGCGCTTGCGCGTTCGGACGAAAAATTCGCCCCAGGTTGCGCGCGTGGTTCTCGGACGAATAAAAATCGACGTAATCGCCGACGTCGATGGGCAGATGCATCCTTGCGGTCTTGCGCGGCTCGAAGAGCGCGTCATCTTGGACCTCGCGCAGAACCGTCTGCAGACGCGTGCGAACGGCGTGCCAGAGCGAGACGCTGCCTTGCAGAAAGTCGTTTAGCACCGGGGCGCAAAGCATCGCGCGATCGCAGACGCCGTCGAAGAGGCCCGCGTCGGCGGCGGCGTGGAGATCGAAGATGCGATCTTCGAAGGCGACGCCGAGATGGACGGCGCCGCCACGCTCGAACGCACCATACGGCAGGTTCTCGATGGAGAATCCGTTCATGCCGCCGGTAGAATGCCCAAACCTATCAGGTCGTCGACTGGCTCCGTAAAGCTGCAGGATCCGACGCCGAGAAATCCGCCGCGGCGAATCCTCGTCAGCGCGCTTGCGTCGGCGAGGAGCGTCCCGCGCCAGTGCAGACCCGATCCGTCCAAACGAAAGTCCTGCGCGTCCTCGTCGGCGACGATCTCGCGCAGCGAGGAGGTGTCCCACGTCGGCGCGGCAGCGGCGGCGGCGAGAACGTTGAGAAAGCCGTGCATCGTAAAGCCGGCGCCATCATTGAAGTGCCGAATCGGATGGTGAAGCCCGGCCGTCGCCTTGAACGGCACGCGCGCGTGGGAGGCGGCTCGAATGAAGTCGGCGATCTCGTCGACGGGCGGGACGGAATCGGCGACGACTCCGCCGCAGCGAATCTTCGCAGCGAACCCGCAATCGGCGAGCGCGTCCATCGCTTCGGCGAGAAGCGCCGATGAGAGACCGCGCGGAAGCTCGATGGCGACGGCGAGATCCGGCGCGCGTTCCCGGAGCACTTTACGCACCGCGCGGATGGCCGTGCGCGATGCGCCGATTTCTTGGCCGGGCAGGCGCAGTGCGACCTCGCAACTCTCGGCTCTCACGCGCGCAGACGGCAAGATCTCGCCCTCGCCGTCGAAGAGCACGGCAGCCGGAACCGGGGTCGCTTCGCTCAAACACGACTCGAGCGACGCAATCTGCGTCGCGGGCACGACGAATCTGCCGAGCATCCAGGCGTGCGGACCGCCGCGGCAGCGCTCGTACTCCGCGGCGGCGGCCTCCATCGGCAGCTTTGCTGGTGGAAAGAGGCCGGCATAGTCGACGAGGCGTTCGAGCGCGGCGACGGTGGAATCGGAGAGCACGGCCGATGGCATTCGGCGCTCTTTCGACAGGGCCGCCGCCTAGGCTTCGCAAAAAAGGAACGGCGAAGAGATGAGCACCGCCCCGCATACGAAGGCACACCCGCTCGCGCAGATCGACTGGGATCACGTCGAGTTCTACGTCGGTAATGCCAAACAGGCAGCGCACTTCTACATGTCGGCGTTCGGATTCGAGCAGATCGCATACGCCGGCCCCGAGACCGGTCACAAGGATCGCGTCAGCTACGTGCTCGTCCAGAACGACCTTCGCTTCGTCCTCACGACGAGCCTCACTCCGGACGGTCCCATCGCCGAGCACGTGCGTCTGCACGGCGACGGCGTGCGCGACGTCGCGATCGCGGTCGAGGATGCACGCGCCGCGTGGCGCGCTGCCTGCGACGGCGGCGCGGTCTCCGTGCTCGAGCCCACCGAGTCGAGCGACGACTCCGGAACGCTCGTTCGAGCGACGATCGAGACGTACGGCGATACCGTGCACTCCTTCATCGAGCGCCGCGGCTACGGCGGGGTCTTCGCGCCGGGGTTCGTGCAGGCTCGTCGCAGCGTGCCCGCCCAAAGAGCGGGACTGCAAGCGATCGATCACTGCGTTGGAAATGTCGGTTGGGGCGAGATGGATGCGTGGGGTTCGTTCTACGAGCGCGTCTTCGGTTTCTCGCAACTCGTCTCGTTCGACGACAAGGACATCTCCACGGAGTACACGGCTCTGCGGTCCAAGGTGATGACGGATCCGCGCCACCGCGTAAAGTTCCCCATCAACGAGCCCGCGCAGGGCAAGAAGAAATCCCAGATCGAGGAGTACCTCGATTTCTATCGCGGTTCGGGCGTACAGCACATCGCCATTCGCACCGACGATATCGCGCAGACGGTTCGCGCGCTGACCGAGAACGGCGTCGAGTTCCTCGACACGCCGGAGAGCTACTACGAGATGCTCGAGCAGCGAGTCGGGCGTATCGACGAGGCGATCGAGACGCTGCGGCAACTGCGCATCCTGGTCGATCGCGACGACCTCGGCTACATGCTGCAGATCTTTACGAAGCCGCTCTCCGACCGGCCGACGCTCTTCTTCGAGATCATCCAGCGCAAGGGCAGCCTCTCGTTCGGGAAGGGCAACTTCAAAGCGCTCTTCGTCTCGATCGAGCGCGAGCAGGAGAGACGAGGAACGTTGTGACGGCGCTCCTGCCGCATCGCGCGCGCGTCTACGTCGACGCCGTCATGCTCGAGGCGCGAGCGGCGGAACTCGGCAAGCGCTCGATCAAGACCTCGGCAAAACTCGCCGGCATCGACATTGCGATTCGCTGCACGGATCTCACGACGCTCGAGGGCAAGGACTCCGTCGGTCGCGTTCGCTCGCTCTGCGCTAAAGCGATCTCGCCGCGTCCCGGGTGGAGCGAGATTCCCAGCGTCGCCGCCGTCTGCGTCTACCCGAACCTCGTTGCCGTCGCGAAGGCGGCGCTGGGACGTAGCGGCGTACGGGTGGCCTCCGTCGCAACGTCGTTCCCCAGCGGTCTCGTCGACCTCGACGTGAAGCTCGCCGACACCGCGCAGGCGATTTGCGCTGGAGCCGACGAGATCGACATGGTCATCGACCGCGGCGCGTTTCTTGCGGGACACGAGGATACCGTCTTCGAGGAGATCGCCGCGATCAAGCGGCTCTGCGCCGCAGCGAGACCCGACGACCCGGTCCATCTCAAAGTCATTCTCGAAACCGGCGAACTCGGCAGTTACGAAGCGATGCGCCGCGCGAGCGACCTCGCGCTCGAAGCCGGCGCCGATTTCATCAAGTCCTCGACGGGGAAGGTCGGGACGAACGCGACGCTCCCAACGGCGCTCGTCATGTGCGAGGCGATCCGCGACTTCGAAACGCGTACGGGGGTGAAGCGCGGTCTCAAACTCGCCGGCGGAATCCGCACGAGCAAACAGGCGCTTGCGTATCTCGTCGTGGTCAAGGAGACGCTCGGGGAGGAGTGGCTGCAGCCGTCGCTCCTTCGTCTCGGGGCAAGCTCGCTTCTCGACGATCTCCTCATGCAGATCGAAAAAGAGCGCACCGGCCATTACGCCGGCGCCGACTACATCCCGAAGGATTGATCGCCAATGAGTCTGTCGTCATTTACCTACGCTCCGGCTCCGGAGCGCACCCGGCCGCGGCTGCGCGAGCGTTACGGGCTCTTCATCGGCGGGGAGTGGGTTGCGCCGAAGGCCGGGCGTTACGAGGAGACGATCAACCCAGCCGATGAGACGCCGCTCGCGAAGGTCGCATACGCGGATTCCGCCGACGTCGACGTGGCCGTTGCGGCAGCGCGCGAGGGATTCGAACGCTGGCGCGCACTGAGCCCGGCCGACCGCGCGAAGTACATCTACCGGATCGCGCGCGCAATCACCGAACGCTCGCGGGAACTCGCCGTTCTCGAGTCGCTCGACGGAGGAAAACCGATCCGCGAGTCACGCGATTTCGACATCCCGACCTCCGCGGCGCACTTCTTCTACTATGCCGGCTGGGCCGACAAGCTCGAGTGGGCGGTTCGCGCTGCCTCCGGCGCCGCGCAGCCGATCGGCGTCTGCGGGCAGATCGTCCCGTGGAACTTTCCGCTCCTCATGGCCGCCTGGAAGCTGGCGCCCGCGCTCGCCTGCGGAAACACCGTCGTGCTCAAACCCGCCGAGACGACGCCGCTCACCGCCCTCGCGCTCGCCGAGATTATCGCGCAAGCCGATCTCCCGCCCGGCGTCGTCAACGTCGTCACCGGCGACGGCGAGACCGGCGCCGCGCTCGTCGACCATCCCGGCGTCGACAAGATCGCGTTTACGGGATCGACCGAGGTCGGCAAGATCATCCAGCGCAAGATCGCCGGGACCGGCAAACGCGTGACGCTCGAACTCGGCGGGAAGGCCGCAAACGTCATCTTCGCCGACGCTCCCCTCGACCAGGCCGTCGAAGGCATCGTGCAAGGCATCTACTTCAATCAGGGTCACGTCTGCTGCGCCGGATCGCGACTGCTCGTCGAGGAGAGCGTCCACGACGACCTCGTCGCGCGCCTCACGCGGCGTATCCGAACGCTGCGCTTGGGCGATCCGCTCGACAAGAACACCGACATCGGCGCGATCAACTCTCGCGTGCAGCTCGAGAAGATTCGCGAGCTCGTTGCCAGCGGGATCGAACAAGGCGCAACATTCGTCGAAGCCCCCTGCGAGTTGCCGGCGCGCGGCTTCTTCTTCCCGGCATCGTTCTTCACCAACGTTCATCCATCGCATCGCATCGCGCGCGAGGAGATATTCGGACCCGTTCTCTCGATCATGACGTTCCGAACGCCCGATGAAGCAATCGAAAAGGCCAACAACACGCCGTACGGCCTCTCGGCCGGCATCTGGACCGCAGAAGGGAGCAAGAACATGTGGATCGCGCAGCACCTACGCGCCGGCGTCGTCTGGTGCAACACGTTCAATAAATTCGATCCAAGCTCGCCGTTCGGCGGATACAAGGAGTCGGGGTTCGGCCGCGAAGGCGGCGTGCATGGGCTGCACGAGTACCTTCGCATTGCATAGGAACTTCGTGGCCGCGGCGCTTCTCGCTGCCGTACTCGCTGCCTGCACCCGAACGGCGACCACCACCACAACAACAACGGTCTCCGCGGCAGGCGGCAGCGAGTTGCGCATCATCGTTCCGATCGATCTCACGACGCTCAACCCGATTCTCGCGCAGAATGCCGTCGAGTCGTCGGTCGACGGACTGATTTTCAACGAGCTCGTCACGCTCGATAATCACGGGAACGACGTTCCCGATCTGGCCGCCGCGGTTCCCACGCTCGCAAACGGCGGGATCAGCAAGAACGGATTGACGATTACGTACCATCTTCGTCACGGCGTGCGCTGGCAGGACGGCGCTCCGTTTACGAGCCGCGACGTGAAGTTCACGTGGCAAGCGATCATGAACCCGCGCAACAACGTCGTCTCGCGCAAGGGCTACGACGTCGTCTCGTCGATCTCGACGCCCGACGCCTACACCGTCGTCGTTCACATGAAGCGTATCTTTCCTCCCGAGGTCGACACGTTCTTCGCCGAGAGCGATACGCCGGAGAAGATTCTTCCGGCGCATCTCCTCGCTCAGTATTCGAGCCTCAACGAGATTCCGTTCAACTCGGCTCCCGTGGGAACGGGCCCGTTCCGTTTCGCGCGCTGGGAGCGCGGCGACGAGATCGTGCTCGACGCCAACCCGCAGTACTTCAATGGCGCGCCGCACATCGCGCAGATAACCATTCTGATCGTTCCCGATCAAAACACCGCGCAGACCCTCCTCGAGTCACATCAGGCGGACCTTCAGTTCGAAGTGACGGCACTCGCATATCACAACATGCTCGGCAAGCCTGGACTCGTCGGGTTGCCCGTGAGCGCCCCGAACTTCATCGCGGTTCTCTTCAACACGGCGCGTCCGCCGCTCAACGACGTCGCCGTGCGCCGGGCCATCGCCGACGCGATCGACGCGAAGGCGATCATTCGCGACACGACGCACGGCCTGGGCACCCTTGCGACGGCCGACCTCACGCCGTTCTCGTGGGCGTTCGACCGCACGCTGAAGCCCACGCCCTATAATCCTACCGCAGCGGCGTCGATGCTCGATGCGGACGGCTGGCACGTCGGCGCGGACGGCATTCGCGCGCGCAACGGCGTACCGTTGCAGTTGCAGTTGGTCTTCGGACAAGGCAGCGCTACCGCGCAAGATGATGCCGTCGAGATCCAGCAGATGCTCGCGCGCGTCGGCATCGGCCTCCAGCTCAAAACCTACTCGTACGCCATCCTCTACGGCGCAGAAGAGAACGGCGGCATTCTCAACAGCGGAAAGTACGACCTGGCGATCTACGACTGGATATCGGGAAGCGATCCGGACGACTCGTCGCAGTGGACGTGCGCGGCCATTCCGCCAAACGGAAACAACGTCGGCCGCTACTGTTCGCCGCAGATGGACGCCGCACAGGCGCTCGCGCTCTCGACTTTCGACCGTGCCGTGCGCAAGCGCGCGTACGCGCGCATCGAGTCGCTTCTTCTTCAGGACGCGCCCGCTGCATTTCTCTACTACCTGCCGCAGTTTTACGTCTACACGCCGCGGCTGCAGAACTTCGAACCAAACGGCCTCGACGAGGAATGGAACGCTCAAGAATGGCAGTTGTAGCCGAAAAGAAGACGCCCGTGACCGTCGCATACGGTGACGGCATCGGACCGGAGATCATGGACGCGACCCTGCGGATCGTCGACGCTGCGGGGGCACTGCTCGAGATCGAGCGCATCGAGATCGGCAAATCCATCTACGACCGCGGTCTGCAGAGCGGCATCGAGCCCGGCTCCTGGGAGTCGTTGCGCCGAACGAAGGTGTTCCTCAAGGCGCCGATCACGACGCCGCAGGGCGGCGGTTTCAAGAGTCTCAACGTCACGGTACGCAAAACGCTTGGGATGTACGCGAACGTGCGCCCCTGCGCGGCGCTCGACCCGTACGTCGCGACGAAGAACCCCGGCATGAACCTCGTGATCGTGCGCGAGAACGAGGAAGGCGTCTACGGCGGAATCGAGCATCGCCAAACGCAGGACGTGGTTCAATGCCTCAAGCTCATCTCACGTCCCGGCAGCGAGCGCGTCGTTCGGTATGCCTTCGAGTACGCGCGCGCCCACGCGCGCAGGAAAGTCACCTGCTTCACGAAGGACAACATCATGAAGCAGACCGACGGGCTCTTCCACGCGATCTTCGACGAGATCGCCAAAGAGTATCCGGAGGTTGAGAACGAGCACTGGATCGTCGACATCGGTGCTGCGAAGATGGTCGACACGCCGCGAGCGTTCGACGTCCTCGTCATGCCGAATCTCTACGGCGACGTGCTCTCCGACGTCGCCGCGCAGATGACCGGCTCCGTCGGACTTGCCGGTTCGGCGAACATCGGCGACCACTGCTCGATGTTCGAGGCGATCCACGGCTCCGCGCCGCGGCGTGCCGGCCAGAATCTCGCAAACCCATCGGGCCTGCTTCATGGCGCGCTGCTCATGCTCTCGCATATCGGCCAAGGCGACGTCGCGCAGCGCATTCACAACGCATGGCTGCGCACGATCGAGGATGGCGTTCATACGTACGACGTCTACGACGAGCACGTCTCCAAACAGAACGTGGGAACGCGCGAGTTTGCCGAAGCCGTGATCGCGCGACTCGGGCAAGAGCCGCAGCACCTACGACCGGCGCGCTATGCGCAGCGAGCCGGAATGGACCTCGCTTTGCGGCCGCTCGGAGCGCGCGCTCGAAAAACCTGCGTCGGCGTCGACGTCTTCATCGATCTTCCCGGCGCAGATCCCGACGCCATCGCCAAACGGATGCGAGCGCTCGCGATCTCCGGCGCAAAACTCACGGTCATCGCGAACCGCGGAACGAAAGTGTGGCCGAACGGCGATCCCGATACGTTCTGGAGCGACCACTGGTCCTGCCGCTTCGAGCGTGACGGAGCCGAGTTCAATACGAAGGACGCCGTGCGCGTCGTCGCCGCGCTCGACGCCGCCGGCTTCGACGTCGTCAAAACGGAGGGGCTCTACGAGTTCGACGGCGTGCGGGGGTACTCGCTCGCGCAGGGTCAGTAGCGCGTCGCGAACCGGCGCGCTACTCGACGGCTCCTACCGTCCTTTGTAGCCGTCGCTTTTGGCGGTGAGATCCGGCTCGAGCTGCTCGATGAGGTCCTGCATGTCGTTTGCATGCTCTTCCTCGTTCTCGAGAATCGACTCCATGAGCCGCCGCGACGTCGGGTCGTTGTCTTTGAAGTACCGCACGATCTCGGTGTAGGACTCGATCGCAACGCGTTCGGCGACGAGGTCCTCTTCGATCATGTCGACGAGCGTACTTCCCTCGACGTACTCGGAGTGGCTGCGCGACGCAAGTCCTTTCGGATTGAGATCCGGAGCGCCGCCGAGTTGCGTGATCCGCTCGGCGATCCGGTCGGCGTGGCCCTGTTCGTCGTTCGCATGTTCGAGGAACTCTTGCGCGACCGCGTCCTTATTGAGACCCTTCGCCATGAAGTAGTGCCGCTTGTAGCGCAGGACGCAGACGATCTCCGTTGCCAGCGCGGCGTTCAGAATTTCGCACGCGACGTTCGGGTCGCCGCGATAACTCTCCGTCACCGCGCCGCGACCGATGTTCTCCCGCGCGCGCCTGCGCAGCTCGCGTACGTCGCTCAGAAATGGCTGCTTCTCTGCCACGGATGGACTCCTTTGCTTGGCTTTTCCCCATGCGGTGCAGGTGGTAAACGAACCCCGCCTTCCGCTTCGAGGTCCCCTCTACTCCAGCGTCGTAGGTCGGTTCGATGAAGAACAACGGCGAGGTGCGGCTTCCCGTCCGCAAGATGTACAAGCTCTTCATCAACGGCCAGTTCGTTCGCTCCGAGTCCGGGCGAAGCGACCCCTTGCGCGCGGGCGACGATTTTGCCGCGAACATTGCGCGAGCGTCGCGCAAAGATGCGCGCGACGCAGTGGTCGCCGCGCGAGCCGGGCAACGCGCGTGGTGGAAGAGCGCTCCGGGGACTCGCGGCCTCGTTCTCTACCGCTTGGCCGAGATGATGGAGGCGCGGCGCGACGAGCTCACCGAGCGCGTCGCAGAGGGAACGGGGTGCTCTACGGCCGAGGCAGGCCGCGAGGTTACGGCGGCGATCGATCGCGCGATCTGGTACGCCGGGTGGTGCGACAAGTACGGCGCCCTCCTCTCCACGCGAAATCCCGTGGGCGGTCCGCATTTCAACTTTTCAACCCCCGAGCCCATGGGGGTCGTCGCCGTCCTGGCGCCCGACGAGCCGTCGCTCCTCGGCCTGGTCTCCACGGTGCTTGCGCCGATCGTCGGCGGGAACGCGGTCGTCGCGGTACCCTCGCAGAGCGACCCCCGAACGGCCATCGTCTTCGCGGAGGCCGTCGCGACGAGCGACCTTCCGGCCGGGGTTTTCAATGTCTTAACAGGATCCCGTATGGAGCTTGGGCCCGTGCTCGCGAAGCACATGGACGTGAATGCGATCGCCTATGAGGCGCAAGAGGCCGAGCTCGCCCTCGAGATCGAGCGCGATGCCGCGGAGAACGTGAAGCGCACACGCCCTCGCCGCTCGCGAACGCGAGAGCAGTGGTTCGCGTCCGCTTCGCAGAGCTTAGACGAGATCGAAGCCTACTGCGAAATCAAGACGATCTGGCATCCCGCCGGCGTATAGACCCGGTCTTTCAAGGAGGAGAGGGCAGCTGAGTTATCGTCAGCCGATGCATCGTCGCTTCGCGAACGCGCTCGTCAACAACGAGTTCGTTCTCTTCTACCAGCCCGTTCTCGACCTTCAAACGGGCGAGATCGTAGGCTGCGAAGCGCTCTGCCGCTGGCCGCACAGCGACAACACGTTTACCTCGCCCGAGATATTCATCCCGCAGGCGGAATCGTCGGGATTCATCGTTCAACTCGGTGAGTGGGTTCTGCGAACCGCCACGCAGCAGGTCCGCACGTGGCACGAGCGTTTCGACGCCCCGATCCTCCTAGAAGTCAATCTTTCGGCCCGCCAGTTCGTCCATTATAACCTCATGCGGTCGATCGAAACGATTCTCGAAGCCGTCGCATATCCGCCCGAACTGCTCGAGTTCGAGATCACCGAGACCGTCGCGATGACGAACGCCGACGATTCCATCGGCATCATGCGGCAACTTAAGAACCTCGGCATCGCGCTCGCGCTCGACGACTTCGGCACCGGCTACTCGTCGCTCTCGCACCTCAAACGATTTCCAATCGACAAACTGAAAATCGACAAAAGCTTCGTTCGCGACATTCCCAGCGACGGGAACGATCTCGCGATCGTCTCCGCGATCATCGCCATGGCACACGCGCTGAGCCTGAAGGTGCAAGCCGAAGGCGTCGAAACGGAGGCGCAGTCGGAGTTCTTGCGTGAGATCGAATGCGAGCTCGCACAAGGCTTTCTCTTCGCTCGCCCCCTTCCGCCGGACGAGTTCGAGTCGCTCTTCGAACGCTACCGAAAAGGCGGCCTGGTCTTCAAGAACTAAGGTTTTCGCACCGAAGAAGATAAACAGTCTCCGTCGTCAACTGCGGTCCGGACCCGACCTTCATGCGGGCCCGGATCGTCACTTCAGTACGGAAGGAAACCAACGTCCATGACAATACCCGCTAAAGGCCTTTCGGCCGCAGCGGCAGTCGCAATGGCTCTCGGTATTGCCGCGCCGGCCGTGCTCCCTGTAGCCGCAGAACCAGATATGAAGCAGCCCTAGCGGGGGGCGCGTAGGTGCGCAGCACCGGGCTCGCTATTGGGGATCCCGTGCGCTCCGCGTACGGGGGCGCGGAGCCGAGCGTAGCGAGGCGAAGTGCTGTTATAACGGAGAGGTGGCAGAGCGGTTGAATGCACTCGCTTGGAAAGCGAGCAGAGGTGATAAGCCTCTCGGGAGTTCGAATCTCCCCCTCTCCGCCAGGCCAATGAGGCGCATCCTCTCTCGGCGGTGTCCCGGACCCTGTTTCGAGCTGGAAACCCGATAATTCAACGGATTTCAGCCGGGCCTAGGACTTTTTTCCTGGGTCGGTATCCAGACCTTGTTCTCTGTCGCGCGTGACCTTTGGATGCTAGTCTTTACGCGTGACTGTCTGTCTTAGAGCGGTCATCTCTATCGTTGCTGCTTCCGTGGCACTCGGTTCTCCGTGCATTGCCCTGGCGCACAACGATCGTCACGGCCAACAATCCGGGGGCCCCGAGCAAGCGACGATCGCCGGCAGCGCCTTTGCGGGCGCCTCGGGTTCGATCAAGGTGAACGAGGCAGCCGGCAACGGCAACGCACAGGCGAACATCGCGGTTCTCTCTTCGGGAAGTGCCACGCATGTCAGCCTAACGCAGCGGGTATCGGGCTTCGCGCACGATACCGGAATCGCAACCATCGCAGACGGCGCCTTCGCCGGTGCATCCGGAGCTCTCCAGCTCAACCAGGCGGCCGGTTCGGGAAATGCGCAAGGAAACGTCATCGTCGTGCAGTTGGGCGGCGCGGCGACCTCGCTCTCCGACGCGGCTTTGTCTAGCGCGGTAGCGTCCTCGCGAACGTCGGGAACGAATACGCACTCCTCCGGGGGCAACGTCGCCGGTATCTCGGGGCGCGCATTCTCGGGCGCGAGCGGCGTGGTGCAGATCAACCAAACCGCCGGATCGTCGAATCGAACGACAAACAGTTTTCAACTCCAACTACAACCCGGACCCGGAACTTAGGCGGGCCCGGAACGTCACTTCTATGGAAGGGAACCAACTTCAATGACATCACTCGCTAAGGGTATTTCGGCTGCAGCGGCAGTCGCAATGGCTCTCAGTCTGGCCGCGCCCGCCTTCGCGCAAACACCCTCCGTGACGGGAGCCGTACAGAGCAACGGCGGACAGACCTTTAACGGCGATAGAAGCCAGCACGCTGCGATCAGCGACTATGCCTTCGCATCGTCGTCCGGCAATATCGGCGCGAACGTCGCGTCCGGCAACGCAAACCAGCAGAGCAACGCCGCCTTCGTCGGAACGAACGGTGACAGCACGCTCGTCGTAGCCGGCGCAATCCAACACAACGGCGGAAACCGGGTCTACGATAACACAGGGAACCACGCCTCCGTCGGCAACAACGCCTTCGCCCACGGAAGCGGAAACATCGCCGCGAACGTCGCGGCGGGTAACGGCAACCAGCAGGCAAACGCGCTGTACGTGAACACCGTCAGCACGGAGAGCATCGCGATCGGCCTCGCGCTGCAGCACAACGGCGGGAACACGGTCAGTCACGACGGCAGCCAGCACGCTAGCATTAGCGACGGTGCCTTCGACGACGCTTCTGGAAACATCGGCGCGAACGTCGCGGCCGGCAATCTCAACCAGCAATCGAACTCCGTCGTCGTCCTGACGGACACGAACCTTCACGACGCGGGAGCCGGTGCGGCGCAGTCGACGGGCGGCAGCCAGTACTGCAACGACGGCCACAACCACGCCTCCGTAGGTGACTACGCCTTCTCAGGCGGAAGCGGAAACATCGGCGCGAATATTGCCTCGGGCAACGCCAACCAGCAGAGCAACGTGCTGGTCGTCAACACGAACCCGTAAACTAGGTTAACCGTGAATGGGTGGCGAGGGCCTCGGCTCTCCCACCCATTCGCCGCTTGCGATAATGATATCTATGCGTGCACTACTCACCGTCGCCGTTCTCGCAGCTGCCTTTGCCGCCGCGGCGGGGCGCGGCGATGCGCAGTTTGCCGGCTATCTGCCCGGTGCCGGCATGGTGCGCATTCCGATCGTGAGCATGCGCGGCGAGCAGTTCCTGGGGATCGTTCGCCAGCACACGGACTACAGCTGCGGTGCCGCCTCCGTCGCGACGATTCTCAAGTACGGATACGACATTGCGGGCGCGAGCGAGGACAGCGTCATCGACGGCATGCTGAAGGTCAGCAATCCAGCGGTCGTGCGTCAGCGCGGCTTTTCGCTACTCGACATCAAGAACTACGTCGACGCCCTCGGGCTCAGCGGCTCAGGCTTCAAAATTTCCTACGCGCTCCTGCAGAAAATCCGGGTGCCGACCGTCATCCTTCTCAACGAGAGCGGCTACCTGCACTTCGTCGTCTTCCGGAAGGCGACGGCAGAGTATACCTGGGTCGCGGACCCGATTCGCGGCAACCAGCGCTTCCGCGCCGACGTCTTTGCAGGCATGTGGGACGGCATCATCTTCGTCATCGCGCCGGGCCCAAACCACGCGATCGTCTACGACCGCACCAACGTCCTCGCAAACGTTCCGGCGCCGGTGGGCATGGAACAGATGGCAAACGGCATTCCTCCGATCGCCTACATGCTGAACTCCGTTTTACTTGAAACGATCTACATACCGGGGATTGATAGGCTCTAATGATGGATACGCAGCGGCTCTCTCGCTCCAGCCGGCGCGCGCTCGCGCGCGCGGCGTTCGCAGCAGGCGGACTCGTCACGCTTACGCTCTTCGCCGCGGCGCCGGCATTCGCGGATACGACGCCGGCGCTCGACGCGTCCGACCCGTTCTCGCTCTTCGGCGCCATGCAGCATCTCGATAACGCGACGCTCTCGACGATGCGCGGCAGGTACGTGCCGCCGTCGCAAACTCGCGTTCCGCTGCCGCCGGCCGAAGGCCTGACGGCGCGCGTTCCGCAGAGCGTTGCGACCGCCGGCGCTCACGCGGCCTCGGATCCGCTCGGCGGCTTGAACGGTTCCGGTACGGTCGAGTACTTCGGCGTCGCCATGACGACGAGCTGGAGCATCGACGGCCGGACCGCCTCGGCCACCGAGACGATCGGCGTGGATGCAAAGACGCAGACCGTCACGATCTCCTCGTCCGCGAACGGATCGCTTCCATCCACGAACTCGGGCGGCAACAGCGCGACCGGGTCGGTTCAAACGACGAATGCCAACGGGGTAACGCAGGTCATCCAGGTTTCCGGAAGCGACAACACGGTCACGAACTCCGCGACGATTACGGTCGGCTCGTCGTCCGCGACGGCAACGTCGTCGAGCGGCTTCGTTCCAACGGTGACGACGTGCTCGAACGGCTGCACCACCACGATCGGCTATGGCGGCATCACGATTGCCGTCAAGGGCGTCGGCCAGGCCGCGCAGCAGATCGGCGCCAACGGAATCACGCAGAGCGTCCAAGTCGCGGGGAACGGAAACACCATCGCGAACGCAATGCAGATGAGCGCGCAGTTCGGCCGGCTCGCCGGCAGCAACGGCGGGACGAACCTCCTTCCGGTGCTGCAGGCGACGGACGGACTTCTTCCGTGAGAGGTGCGCGGGCGCTTCTCGCCGCGTCCACCGCCTTTGTACTGCTTCTGATATCGCTATCGCCGGCCGCTTACGCCGCGACCTCGCCGAGTCAAGCGGCGCAGATTCGCGCACTCAAAGCGAGACTCTCCGCCCTGCAGCGCCGGTACGACGCGCAGCAGCGGCAGATCGACCGGCTCGAGCACGAGTTCGACCAGGCATTCGGCGCGCAGCGCCACCACGCCGTGCCGGCGGTGGCCGCTCGGCATCGCCACGCCCCACCGCTGGTGGCCGCGCGACGCCACCGCGCCGCGGCTCGCCGCCTAACGGTCGGCGTTACCAGAACGCCCACGCCGGTTGCAACGCCCGCTCCTGTCGCTGCACCGCCGCCGCAGCCCGCCGCAGCAGCGCAGCAAGCGCCGCCGACGCAGAGACAGCTGGGCGGGGCCGCACCGAGAACCCAGAGCGTGAAGGCCGTCTACCAACAGCAGAACGCGCTATTCGTGCACGGCTTGACCCTGACGCCGGCCCTGCAGTACTCGTATACCGACAACCGTCTCTTCACCCTCAACGGCTTCCTCGCGCTCGGCGCCATCTTCTTGGGGAACATCGACGTCACGCGTCAGGAGAACACGATCGTCGAGCCGAGCATCACGGCCGATTACAGCTACTCCCCACGTCAGGAGGTCGAGCTCTCCGTGCCGTGGGTCTGGCGCGCCTCGACGTACGACGCGCAGGGGTCGCAGAACTCGACGGCGCTCGTGAGCCAAAACCTGATCGCGGTCGGCCGGTTCGGCGACATCAGCGCCGGATACTACTATCAGCTTCCGCAGTCGGCGCCCGGCGCGCCGATCGTCGTGCTCAACGGCCGTCTCTCGATCCCCACCGGCTTGCCGCCCTACGGGATCAAGATCATTCAAACGAAGCAGAACGGCGGGAATCTCTCCTATCCGAGCACGCTGCCGACGGGAACGGGGCTCTACACGTTTTCGCTCGGCGGCACGATCATCGCGCAGGCCGATCCTGCGATTCTCTTCGCAGGCGTGAACCTCTATCACAACTTCACCGGACACTTTGCCGACATCAGCACGTCGCAAACGTCCACGCAGCCCGGCAGCATCGCCGGAGGCGATGCTGCGCTGATAACGCTCGGCACGGCGTTCTCGCTCAACGACAAGGTCAGCACGTCGTTCTCGCTTCAGGACACGATCGTCACGCCGACGCGAGAACGGCCCGACGGCGGCAAGTGGTCGACGGTGATCGGCAGTACGTTGAACGCCGCCGTCTTCAACATCGGAACGACCTACTCGACGAGCCCCACGACGTACTGGCAGGCGATCGTGGGAATCGGGATGACGCAAGACGCGCCGAACTTTTCGTTGAACCTTCGCTTCCCGCAGATCCACTAATCCCGGGATCGGGAGCCGATTCTACGCGAGGCCTTGCCGGATGGCGTAGATGGCGACTTGCGTACGCGCCGTGCAGTTCAGCTTGCTGAAGATGTTGGTGATGTGATTCTTCACCGTCTTGTCGGCGAGCATGAGGGCCTTTGAAATCTCTTTGTTCGAGAGCCCCTGCGCGATCAAACGGACGATCTCGGTCTCTCTGGGCGAAAGCGCCTCGACGTCGAGCCACGTGCGATCGATGCGCCGGCGAAGCAGCACGTTGGAGATGCGAGGATCGACGTAGATCCCTTGCTGCACGACGCTGTCGAGCGCGACGAAGAAATCGCTCGGCGATACGTCCTTGACGATGTACGCATCCGCGCCCGCGAAAAGCGCCCGCATGGCGCGCTCGGCGTGCACGTGCATCGAGAAGACGCAGATCTTCGCTTGAATCCGCTCGTCGCTCTTGAGGACGCGAATCGTCGTCGCGAGTGCCGCGGCGTCACCGTCGCCGTCGATGAGGACGATGTCGGCGTTGGCGCGCGCGATCGCGTCGGCGCCGGCCTCTTGCGCTTCGCCGACGACGTGAACGTGCGCGTGGCCGCGAAGGAATTGGGAGAGTGCCTTCGCAATGACGACCTGCGGCTCCACGATGTAGAGCCGGTGGACGCGCGTTCTCTCCAGAACGCCGAAGATGGCCGTGACTTGGTCCTTTCCCGGTGGGCACTCTCAAGGACCTAGGCTCTAGGTGCCAGGTCCCTGAATCGGCATTATAAGGGGCAAGCTGCCCCGCCAGCAAGTGCCTTGCTCACCCTCTAGCGAGATAGCATCCGCAGCGCCCCGATCCCCAGCCGGGGGCTGGGGCAAACGGCGCTCGGACCGACCGACCGGCCGCCGAGGACCCGCCGAGCACTCGCTCGAACCAGCACGCGTCACTATCTTCGAGGGAGGTCCTACGGTCGTGCTGAGACGGTCGCTTGCCGTTACGTTCTTATTTGCGCTTCTTCTGCAGCCCGCGACGGCTTTCGTTGCGCGCGCCGAAGCGGTTGGAGGCAACGCGCTCGTCGTCGACCGCAGCGACCCCTTGAGCATCTCGAACGTCGACCTTTCGGAAGCGCAAAACGGCCAGATCCGCCTGTGCTTCGCATACATGAATCTTACGTCGCGCACCGTGGAGTCCGCGGAGTTTCGATTCCAGATCGAAAATCAGTTCGGTCAAGTCGTCTACACGACCGACGTGATCGATAACTCGCCCGTCGGTTCCGGGAACACCATCCAGCCCCCCGACAGAAGCGACCCGAACTATCGCGACGTAAACGACGGATCGCAATCGTGCTGGCTGCTCGGCATCAATAACAACAGCTTTCCAGGGATCGGGAGCGGCTCGAAGGTCGCCCTCACGGTCGTCGCCCTTCGGTACGACGACGGGTCGACGTGGCGGCCGGGACAGCAGTTCCCGCGGGCGTTCGCCTACGATGGAACGGCGTACGTCTACACGCCGATCTCGTTCAACACGTCTTGGACGACCGACACCGGCACCGCTCCGGTGGCCGTCGTGCTCGCTTCCGTCTACAGCAACGGCACCTCTCCAAGCGATGCCCATGCGAACGGGTGCGTCAGTTACCGCAACCTTACCAACAAAACCGCAACGAGGGTAAAGTTCGCTTTTACGTTCACTGACGCAACCGGCCGGCCGTCGCTCGGAAAATACGCCCGCACCGTCTACTGGACGGATACGGGAACGTTCTCGCCCCCGCGGCGGAACTGGAATGGGCTCATCGATAACCACTGCTGGAGCGATCCGCTTCCGGCGAGCGACGTCGTGCGCAGCATGCGCAGCGTCTTCATTCAAGTGGAGGCCGTCGGCTTCTCCGACGGCTCGCAGTGGACGCGCGGCCAGCAGTGGTATCAGTCATTTTCGGCCGACGGAGCGCCCCTCGGTCAGGCGCGCCTCGTCGCGGCAGGCGGAGGAGGCGAGCAGCAGCAAGGTTACCAGCAACAGCCCGGGTACGCGCAGCAGCAGAATGCCCCGCTCGTCATGAACCAGGGCGCCGGCGTCGTGCAGATCGCATGTTCCGGAGCCGCGATCGCCAGGCCATGGGTCATCACCATCGACGAAACAAACGACACTGCTTCGGAGGTCGTGACCAGCAGCCAGTACGCCGACGCCGGACAGACGGTAACGGCGCATGCCTATTTCTCATCGACCGAGATCACCTGGACTTGGGCGGTCCCGGAGAACAACGGAACCGTGCTGCAAGACTCCTGGGCCGTCAACCGTCGGACGCTGGCGGCGAGCGAGCAGAACGGTCAATATCACTATCAGTGCTCGCTGCAGCCACAGAACCAGATCTGAATCTGTCGTAGCGCCATTAGGGACTGCGCCGGCGTCCGCGCGAAACGTCCAAATCGCAGACGCGGCGGCCGTTCTCGACGAACGCAACCTTCGCAGGCAACGGCTTCTGCACGATGATGCCCATCCACCACTTCATCGTCGACGATGCCGGCGCGGTCGGGTTGAACGAATACCGTTCGACGAGCGCGCCGTTCGCTTCGGAAATCGAGGTCAACACGAAGACGTGCGACGGGTCGCCGGCCGGAACGACGCGAGCGACGACGAGCATCGCGCGATCGCGCCAAAGCGAATCCGGCGGCGAGAACGGCCGGTTCCGGCCCATGACCGCCGCGGGCTCAAAGATCGCATGCCACTGCGCGCTCGACCCGATCGCCGCGCAGAACGGCTTGTTTGAAGGCGTCCAGGTGGCCAGGAAGACTCCGTACGCATCCGGGACGACGCGCGAGAACTGCACGGCGGCCAAAACGAGGAGCCCGGAAAGCACTGCTGCAACGCGGATCATATTACGATCGAACCTCCTTCTCCAGCCAGAAATGCAGAGAGGCACGCGCCTGGAGCTCGAGCATTCTCGAGCCGTCGACGACGCTCCGCGACAGCGCCGCTTCGAGCGTCGCGCGAGGCCCGTAGTTCGCATCCATGACCGTCGGAACCGCCCGCAACGCCTCGCGAATGCGTTCGGGCAGATCGGCATTCGGAGGCAGCGCGCAGAAGGCGGCGTCGGCTATTTGCGTGCCGCGCGCATACGCGAGCGCGCCGAACTCGGCGCAGATGCGGCGCATCTTCTCTTCGCTTCGCGCCCAGAGCCAGAGCCGAACGCCCTCGTCGCCGAGCGCCGTAATAGCCGCGCGCGCGGTCGGCCCGCTGCCGAGCACGAGGACCTCGCGGCCGCGCAGCGCACCCAGCACCTCCCGCAGCGCCCCTGCTGCCCCGATGCCGTCGGTGTTCGTGCCCACGGTTCTCTCCCCAAAGCGCACGGTATTTACGGCGCGGATCTTTTGGGCGCACGGCCGTAGAGATTCGCAGACGGCAAATGCTTCTTCTTTCAACGGTGACGTGACGTTGCACCCATCGTAATCCTGCGTGCGCAGCCGCGCAAGAGTCGTCGCGACGTCGCCCGCGCGCACGCGAATCGCTTCATAGCCTCCGGCGACTCCCGCTTCTTCCAGGAGCCGGGCCGCAATCGCGGGGCTGCGGCTGTGCGCGACCGGATCGCCGATGAGCGCGAGCCTCACCGCCGGTTCGCGAGAATCAGCCGCTCGAGGAACCGGAAGACGTTCGTTACCGGATGGTCCTTGCGCTCGAGCGGTTCGGTGAGAATCGTGTAGAAGCCGCAAAGCCGGCCGCCGAGCACGTCGGTGAAGAGTTGATCGCCGACGACGGCGATCTTGCGGCGCTGCAGACCGAGCACTCGGCGAGCGCGCAAAAACCCTATTGGAAGCGGCTTGCACGCGCTCGCAACGAACGGTACGTTCATCTGCGCGGCGATCTCCGTCACGCGCTCTGCGAAGTTGTTCGAGAGCATGACGATGCGGAAGCCGCGAACGCGCGCCTCCTCCACCCAGGCGAGGTGCTCGCGCGCGATCTCGCTCCCTCCCCAGCAGACGAGCGTGTTGTCGAGGTCGAGGATGAGGCCGCAGATGCCCGCCGCCTCGAGGTCGGCCAGCGGCACCTCGCAGAGACGAGCCGCGAAGCGATCCGGCCCAATCATCGGCCGGCTCTTGCACCGGCTATCCCCGGTATCCTCGGTTCCCTCCACAGCCTCCACGCGCTATCCCCGGCTCTTCGACAGCCAGCCCACAAGGATTTCACCGTTCGACCCCAATATCTTGTGGCCTCGGGAAAAATATGCCACAATAGATGCCCTGAGGAGCGCAGCGCATGAAGTTTCGCCGTATCTATTCTGCCCCGAACGAGCCGTATTACGGCTTGACTTTCGAGCCGCGAACCTCGCGGATCGTCGATCCGGACGGCACGGTGATCTTCGAGGCGCACGACGTCATGGTGCCCTCCGATTGGAACCAGGTCGCCGTCGACGTTCTCGCCCAGAAGTATTGCCGCAAGGCCGGCGTTCCGCACGTTCTCCAGCGGATCGAGGAGCCGGGCGTACCGCAGTGGCTGCAGCGAAGTGCCGCCGACGATGCTGCGCTGGCGGGCCTGCCGCGCGGCCAGCAGTTCGGCGGAGAGCGCGACGCGCGCGAGGTCTTCAACCGTCTCGCCGGATGCTGGACCTACTGGGGCTGGAAGCACTCCTACTTCGACTCCGAGGACGACGCGCGGGCCTACTACGACGAGATGTGTGCGATGCTCGCGCGACAGATCGGTGCGCCGAACTCTCCACAGTGGTTCAACACCGGTCTGCACTGGGCGTACGGAATCTCCGGCCCCGCCCAGGGTCACTGGTACGTCGACCCTCTCTCGGGTGACCTCACGCGCTCTACGAGCGCCTACGAGCATCCGGCTCCGCATGCGTGCCTACCGTATCGCGCGCCGATCTCAACTCCCGACGGTCCGATTCCGATCGGTACGATCGTCGACCACCAGCTCATCGGACTTCAAATCTACGACGCCCGCGGAACGACGCGCGTCGTCGCTGCGAAGCGCACCGGCGTCAAGCCCGTGCTGCGCGTCCATCTTGCGAACGGAACGTACATCGAGGCAACCGCGGATCATCGCGTCTACTCGCAGCACGAGCAGACCGCCTGCTGGCGGCAGGTTTGCGAGCTGTGTCCCGGCGACGTGCTCTTCGCTCGCGGCGGAATCGATCCGTCGCCAATCTCCGACGCCGCATCGCCCAGGCACGCCGCGCTCGCAACGGCCGTCCTCGAAATTCATTCCGTCGAGATCGTCGCGATCGACGCGCTCGCTCAACCGATCCCCGTCTACGACATCGAGACCGCGAGCCACACGTTTCTTACGAACAACGTCGTCGTTCATAACTGCTTCATTCAAAGCGTCGACGACGACCTCGTCAACGACGGCGGGATCATGGACCTTTGGGTTCGCGAAGCGCGCATCTTCAAGTTCGGAAGCGGCACCGGCTCCGATTTCTCCAAACTCCGCAGCGCCGGGGAGCACCTTTCAGGCGGCGGCACCTCCTCCGGGCTCATGTCCTTCTTGCGCGTCGGCGACCGCGCCGCGGGCGCGATCAAGTCCGGCGGCACCACGCGCCGCGCTGCGAAGATGGTCGTGCTCAAGCTCGACCATCCCGACATCGAGCAGTTCATCAACTGGAAGGTGAAAGAGGAGCAGAAGGTCTCCGCGCTCGTCGCCGGCTCCTTGGCCGTCGAGAAGCAGTTGAACGCGATCATCCGCGCGGCGAGCGACCCAAGCCTGCCGGAAAGCGCGCGCCTCGACCCCGCCCTCAACCCGGCACTGCGCGGCGCGCTTCGCGCGGCCGCACTCGCCGGCATTCCGTCGGCAAACATCCAGTACGCAATCGACTTTGCGCGCCAAGGCTACACGTCGCTGCAGTTCGACACGTACGACGTGAACTGGGACGGCGAAGCGTACGGCACGGTCTCCGGGCAGAACTCGAATAACTCCGTGCGCGTTCCCAACGAGTTCTTCGCGGCGCTCGATAGCGGCGCGTCCTGGGACCTCATTCGGCGAACGGACGGCGGCGTTGCGCGCTCCGTTCCGGCCGCCGATCTCTGGGAACAGATCGGCACCGCCGCATGGCAGTGCGCCGATCCCGGCGTGCAGTTCGATACGACCATCAACGAGTGGCACACGTGCCCGGCGGACGGCCGCATCAATGCGAGCAACCCGTGCGTCACGGGTGAGACGCTCGTGCAGACGACGCGCGGTCTTGCCACGGCGGCGAGTCTCGTCGCCCGAGCCTTCACGGCGCTCGTCGACGGCGAAGAGTATCCCTGCGACGGCCGCGGTTTTTACCCAACCGGATTCAAGCCGGTCTTCCGCCTCGTCGATCGCGCGGGTCAGACGCTCTTGCGCGCGACGGCAAACCATCTCGTGCGGGTCGTGCAGGAGGGTGGTGAGGCCTGGCAGCCCGTATCGCAGTTGACGCCCGGAGCGCGCTTGGCGATCCACGACGACCGGCACAACCGCCACGAGTCGGTGCGAGCGCTGCACCGCCGGCGTCTCGTCTCGCAAGACGTGCGTCAGAGCATCTCCGCATCGGCCGATGCTCGCGCATCCCTCGTCGTCACAAGGCCGTACGTGACGCTCGCCGCCGTGCGTTTCGACGGCGTCGAGCAGGTGTACGACTGCACGATTCCCGGCAAGGCCGCATTCGACGCGAACGGTTTATACGTGCACAACTGCTCCGAATATCTGTTTTTAGACGATACCGCGTGCAATTTGTCGAGTTTGAACCTCGTCAAGTTCGAGAACGAGCGCGGCGAGTTCGACGCGCGCCGTTTCGCACAAGCCTGCCGCATTTGGACGTTCACGCTCGAGCTCTCCGTGCTCATGGCACAGTTTCCAAGCCGGATCATCGCGCAGAAATCGTACGACTTCCGAACGCTCGGCCTGGGTTACGCGAACCTCGGAACGCTGCTCATGCGCATGGGCCTGCCGTACGATTCGCTCTACGCCTTCGACTGGTGCGCGGCCATCACATCCCTCATGACCGGCGCCGCCTACCATTGTTCGGCCGAGATGGCCAGGCAACTGGGCGCATTTCCGCGCTACCGCGAGAATGCTGGCGACATGCTGCGGGTCGTGCGCAACCACCGGCGATTTGCCTATCAAGCGAACGCGCAGGAATACGAGGGGCTTTCGATTGCACCCACGGCGCAGATTCCAACCCTCTTCACGCAGAAGATCTGGGAGCTCGCGCGCTCGACCTGGGACGAAGCGCTCGCCATCGGCGAAGTCGCCGGCTACCGCAACGCGCAGACCACCGTGATCGCGCCGACGGGGACCATAGCGCTGGTGATGTCGTGCGACACGACCGGCATCGAGCCCGACTTTGCGCTCGTGAAGTTCAAGAAGCTCGCCGGCGGCGGATACTTCAAGATCGTCAACGAGTCCGTCGCGCATGCGTTGCGAAAGCTCGGCTACGCGCAGGATCAAATTGAGGCCATCGAGGCCTATGCCAAGGGGACCGGCAACCTCGACGAAGCTCCGCACATCAATCGGGCGACGCTGCGCGCAAAAGGATTCGACGACGACGCACTCGCACGGATCGAATCGGCGCTGCCGACCGCCTTCGAACTCTCGTTTGCCTTCAACCGTTTCGTCCTGGGCGACGAGTTCTGCACGAGCAAACTCGGCATCGACCAGGAGCACCTTGGCGATTGGAACTTCTCGATCTTGCGCGACGGTCTTGGTTTCAGCACGCAGCAGATCGAGGAGGCGTCGGCGCATATCTGCGGAAGAATGACGCTCGAAGGCGCGCCGTATCTCAAAGACGAGCACCTGCCGGTCTTCGATTGCGCGACGCCATGCGGTACGCGCGGGACGCGCTTCATTCGGCCGCTCGCGCACGTCGACATGCTTGCCGCAGCGCAGCCGTCGATCAGCGGCTCGATCTCCAAGACGATCAATCTTCCTCAGACGGCGACGATCGCAGACGTGAAGGAGGCGTATCGCTACTCCTGGGAGCGCATGGTGAAGGCGGTCGCGCTCTATCGCGACGGCTCGAAACTCTCGCAGCCGCTCGCGGCTTCGTACGACTTCCCCGGCGAGGGAGAGGTCGACGACAACGCGCGGCCGCAACAGCCCTACGCGCAGCCGCTCCAAGTCGCCGAGAAGATCGTCTACCGGTACATCGCCAAACGGCGCCGCTTACCGGAGCGCCGTAGCGGCTACACGCAGAAGGCCATCGTCGGCGGACACAAGGTCTATCTGCGCACCGGCGAGTACGAGGGCGGTCAGCTCGGCGAGATCTTCATCGACATGCACAAGGAAGGCGCCGCCTTCCGCTCGCTCATGAACAACTTTGCGATCGCGATCTCGCTCGGCTTGCAGCACGGCGTTCCGCTCGACGAGTTCGTCGAGGCGTTTACGTTTACGCGCTTCGAGCCCAACGGCCCCGTCTCGGGACACGATCACATCAAGATGGCGACGTCGATTCTCGACTACATCTTCCGCGAGCTCGCCGTCGCATACCTCGGGCGGTACGATCTCGCGCACGTCCAGCCATCGATGGAGGTCGACGCGATGGGACCGGAAGCCGACGAAGAGTTCGTCGCCGAAGAGGAAGGCGAGGTCCGAGTTCGCCCTGCGGGACTCGGCGATCGACTGCATCCGGTCAGCGAGCACCTCCACGTCGGAGGCGCAACGCATGCAGGGACCGCGGAGGCGTCACCGCAGCCGCAAGAGCCGGCGTCGCGCTCGGCGCGAACCGGCACCGCAACGGCTTCCCGCACGCAGCAGATCACCGCCGCGCGCGCAAAGGGCTATACCGGCAACGCGTGTTCGGAGTGCGGACAGCTGACGATGGTTCGCAACGGCAGTTGCGAGAAATGCGATTCGTGCGGCGCCACAAGCGGGTGCAGTTAGGCTCGCGCATACTCGATACTGCAGGTCTCAGGGCCGACGAAATGTGCGAACTCCCGTAGGTCCCGCCTCATCGGAACGGACCGAATACACGGGCGCCTGCGAACCATGTCCACCGCGGGCTTGGAGGACACGCTAACGAGATGCGCCGCATTGCGATAACTGGGGCAAGCGGCTTTATCGGGCAGCGTCTGAGCGCGCTCCTGCGGGAGCGCGGCTACGAACCCGTGCCGATTTCCATACGCCCTGAATCGCTACGAGCGGGCGCCCTCAAACCGTCGCTTTTTGACGATGTCGAGGCCGTGATCCACCTCGCGGGCGAATCGGTGGCGGCGCGCTGGACGCCGGAGAAAAGGCGCGCTATCGAGGACTCGCGCCGGCTGGGTACCCTGGCGCTCGTCGAGGCTCTGCGTGGCTGCGCGACCGCGCCGCGCGTTCTGGTGAGCGCATCGGCAAGTGGGTACTACGGGTCGCGCGGAGACGAAGCGCTCGACGAGACGGCAGCGCCCGGGAGTGATTTTTTGGCGCGGGTCTGCGTCGCGTGGGAGCGCGAGGCAATGGCCGCTGCCTCGCTCATGCGGGTCGCGATCCTTCGGACCGGGATGGTGCTCGGCGACGGAGGTGCGCTGGCACGGATGCGGGTGCCCTTTACCGCGGGTCTAGGCGGCCCATTCGGCAGCGGGCGCCAATTCGTTCCCTGGATTCATCTCGACGATCTGTGCGAGCTCTATCTCTTTGCGGCGCAGAACACAGGCGTGGCGGGCCCCATCAACGCGGTCGCACCGGATTATGCGACGTGTGCCCGCTTCGCGCAGGCGCTCGGCGCCGCGCTCCACCGGCCGGCTGCGCTCCCCGCACCCGCGCTTGCGCTTCGTCTCGTACTGGGCGCGTTTGCCGAAACGCTCGTCGGCGGTCAACTGATCCTTCCGACGGCCGCCGAGGACGCGGGCTTTCGTTGGCGCCATCCGAACCTGGAACGCGCGCTGCATGCGATCGTTCGTGGAACGTCGCAAACGAATGTCCTGCGAACGTACGCGCGCACGCAACGTGTCGCTGCGCCTTTGGAGCGCGTGTTCGACTTCGTTGCCGATCCAAAACACTTGGAAGCAATTGCTCCGCCCAGCCTATGCTTTTCGACTCCCGAGATGCCGCCGCGCATGAGCCGCGGCGCACAGGCCGTGCATCGTTTGCGCCTGCACGGGATCGGCATCCGCTGGAAGACGATGATCGCGCTCTGGGACCCGCCGAACGGTTTCGTGGACGTGCAGCTCCATGGGCCGTACCCGCTATGGCGCCACGCGCATGCGTTTTGGCCCGCGGACGGTGGCACGCAGATCGACGACGAAGTGCAGTACGTCTTGCCGCTCGCGCCTTTCGGCACCATCGCGGCACCGCTCGTAGAGCGCGACATACGCTCGATCTTCGACTTCCGGCATGACGCCATCGCACGACGGTTCGGCTCGCGCTAGCTGGGCTGCCCGCGCCTATCTCTTGCGGTTGAGCACTCTCGAGGTTTCGTGCCCAAGCCAAATGGCGGTCGCGACGCCGAGGATGAGGAGCAGAATGGTCGTGAGCACCGGCGCGACGCCGAGTGCGAAGCCGACGCTCATTCGCAGTGCGATGAACGCGCGCATGACGAAGTCGCCCAGCATCACCGCGCCCCATACGATCGTCACGACGCGAACGCCGCGGCGAAAGTACGCAGCCCGCCAGAGCACCTCGAAGTGCCCTTCGGGAAGCTTGTCGTTTGCGGTGAGAAACTCTCGAAAGACGTAGTAGAAAATCGGCTGCCGCATCACGAACGGGGAAACCAACAGCACGACCCCGATCAGTCCCGTGAGGAACGACTCTCGAATCAGCAGCATTCGCTGCGTGCCGCCAAACGCTGCAGGTATCAAACCGACGATCATGCCGAGCAGGATGATGAGGCCGATGATATCGACGCTCCTGCGTCGCGCGAAGTTCGCGATGTTCGACGCAATCGGCACGAGCGACGCGCCTAGAATCGGCCAAATGCTCGACGCCGAAAAATGCGGCAGGAGCACGTAGTACACGACGATCGTCCCGAGGACGTCCACGCTAAGCGTCGGAAGCAGCGCCCGGAAGCTCTCCCATAAGAAGGCAAGCGGCGTTTCTCCCGTGCCCCGCACGGCGGCAGGCGACACGGATTTAGACGTCGCCGTAGTGTCGCGCCTGTGGCGCACGGGCTGTGGCACCTATCAACCGTTTCGCACCAAGATGTACCCCGCGCGCGTTCGCGACTCACGCGCCGGCCCCGAGTCGCTCTAGATCACGCGGACGACGCCCATCATACCGCGATCTTCGTGAAAGAGCATGTGGCAATGAAAGACGAACGAGCCTTTTGGAACGTGGCGAAAGTCGAGAATGAGTTTCGTGACGCTCGGCACCACCAGCGGATAGTTTGGGTCCCGCGGGTTGCGCAGCGTGCGGCCGACGTGAAGAAAAGCCGTGTCCACCGTCAGCGGACTTCCTTCATAGCTCCGCTCCTCGACGAAGGCCATCTGATGGATGTGAAAATCGTGCGTCTCGAGCGTCGCATTGAACAGGTACCACTCTTCGATCGTTCCTTGTTTGACGACGATGTCTGCGCGCTCCGGGACAACCGCGCCACGTGCGTACTCCGGCCAAAACGGATGCTCGTGGAAGTTCGGGTTCGTCGTATCGGTGATGTAGAACCCGTAGTGCGCCGGAACGCGGTAACGCTTGGGGAAGAAATACTCCGTAAACGTGATCGCTCGGCGACGAACGAGCCTCGGGTGCGCGCGGACGAAGGCGACGAGTCGCGCCGCCGGGGTATCGTCGGGCGCAATCGCCTGAGGCTGCGCGACGGCCGGGCCGCTCTCCGTCGACGCAACGCTTGAAATCGTCAAGATGTCGTGGTGCATCTCGAAGAAGCCGTCGGATCCATCGCAGTACGGCTCGCTCGAGACGGTGTACGTCTGCCCTGGCGCAGCCGTGAACATGATGCCCGCGCGAGCCATCGGCGAGAGCATGACGCGCAGCATCGCGAGATACTTCGAGAGCGGCCGCTCCGTGTCGCCGGAGACCGGCACGCCATCGGTTTCCACGACGTGCAGCGTCTGCAGATGCCCCGAAGCATCGTGGACCTCGAGCAGCTTTGCAGTGTCGGAGGTTCCGTTCACGAACCGCAGCAGCTGCGGCCGTCCCGCCGCAATCGTCATCGTTGCCGGAGCGTCGGCGTTGTTTACGGCTATGCGCGGCTCGGAACCGAGTCCGGTACAGCCGCGAGGATCGCCACGTACGCCGCCTGCGTCCATGGGAAACGTCACCGGCCACGGCGGCGGATTAAACGGGTCGTATCTCACGGGCGCTGCCGGCGCGAGCGCCGCGACGTGCGCCGCCGCCGCTGCGAGCCCCGCGCCTCCGTCGTTCGGCACGAACGCGTTATCGAACTCGATCGGGATGCGATAGCGCAGCACGAGCACGTGCTCGTCGGCCCGAGGGATGCGGGCGTCGTCCGGCTCGACGATCCAGGTTCCGTCGAGGCCTCCCGCTACCGTGTCGTCGGCCGATCCGTGGGCGTGCGGATGGTAGAGATACGTACCCGGCGGCTGCGTCCGCGGAATCGTAACTCGATATTCACAGGCATGTATCGGCGTGCTGAGCGTCGAGAGGAAGATGTTCTCCTCGAGTTCGGGCCCTTCGAATCCGTGGAGGTGGAGGTTCGTATCGAGGTCGGTGATCCGCATGTATCGATCGTCGATAACGTGGTTCAGATAGCCCACCCAATGCTCGATCGGCGCGGGCGGCATCGCCATCGGCTTGCATGGCGGAATCGCGGTGGACGCAGCGCGCTCGCCGGCGCTTTGGCTGGCGATGTCGTTGACGATCCGAATCGCGAATCGCTCGCCGCGGCGCACGCGAATCGTCGGAGACGCCGTGTACGTCGCACCTTGCCATGTGTAGCGATAGCAGTAGCGTTCGCCGTCGTGGTGCACGGCCATAATCAGCTCGTGATCGTCCGACGCATCGAGCGGGGCCTTCGACATCTCGACGTCGGGCGGGTCGACGACCAGGTGCGATACGACGACCGGTCCACACGGGCCCGTTTGTGCGGCCGCAATCGCCCGCTCCGGCGACGATCGAACGACGGCTGCGACGCAGAGCGAGAAGGCAAAAGCGACGCTTAGAGCAACGCGAAAAATGCCGGCTACCAACGCAAAGCGCATCGTCCACCATTTTCCCTGCGCCCGGTTGCTTCCTTCCCATTCAGTGCGACGGCGGGTTCGTTTCGTCGACGATGTGCGGCGTGATGAGAAAGACGATCTCGTCGCGTTCGTGTGAGGTCTGCCGGTCTTCGAAGATTTTGCCGACGACGGGAATCTGCGAGAGCCACGGAACGCGCTCGATCGTCTCGCTCGACGTGTCGCGCAGCAGCCCTCCGAGGACGATCGTTTGACCGCTGCGCACGCGCAGGGTCGAGTCGATCTTTCGATTCGCGATGATCGGATATCCTGACGATGTGAAGCCCTGCAGCTCGCTGTACTCAGGGTGCAGCTCCGCCGTGACGGTGCCGTCCGAGCCGATCACCGGCGTCAAACGAAGCTTGACGCCGATATCGACGAACTGCACGTTGGAGCCACCGAGCACCGACGTGTTGTACACGACGGGATACGTCTCGCCGATGAGAAGGTCGGCCTCTTGGCCATTGAGCGTGACGAGCCGCGGCGTTGCGAGAATTTGCGCGCGCCCGCTCGTGACGAGCGCGTTCAGTCGTACGTTCAGCGCGACGCTCGTCCCAGCAAACGCATACGTCGTCGCACCCGAGAGCGGCTGCCCCGTGAGGTCGAGCCCTCCGAACTCCAGCCCCACGTCGCTCGAGTCGCTCGCAGGCGTCACGTCGGCAACGCGAACCTCGAAGAGCACCTGCGGGCCGGCCACGTCGATTCCCGCGATGGCGTGACTCGCCGCATCCTGCGCCGCATCGTCGCCCGTGACGACGATCGCGTTCCCTCGGTCGTCGGCGACGAAGGCGCCATCGGTAAGGAGCGCCTTGAGCTCTTTTGCGACGTCGCTCGCGCGCGTGTAGCGTAGACGATACGCGATCGAGCGAACGCGCGGAGACTCCGTCACGTCGGCGTCAAGCGACGCGATGAGCGTCTGTGCCCTCGCCAGCGTCGCAGCATCGAGCGAAAGAACCACGGAGTTCGTTCGCTCGTCGGGCACGACGACGCTTCCTGCGGGAAGGATCGCAATGAGCGCCTTCGCGACGTCGGCGGCGATCGCATGATGCAGTGGGATAACGCTTGAGGCGGGCGCGTATTCGCCCTGCTCTCGGCCGAGCGCAGCCGGCGTTCCGACGAAGAGGATCCCGTCGCGCCGCGCTATCGTCAGGCCTCCGGCTGCCGCGATCGCATCGAGCGCTTGACGAAAATCGACCCGTTCAAGGTGAAGGCTGATGCGCTCCGTGCGCACGGACTGGTCCGCGACGACGCTTCGTCCCGATTCTCCGGCGAGCATCGTGATGACGGATGCAAGCGGTGCATCGCGAACGTCGATAGAGATCGTCGCCTTTGGGGCCGCTCCTGCGAGGGCGATCACCGCAGCGAGAGCGAGCGTGCGTTTCATCGCGGCGCCACCGCAATGTGCGCGCCGTCTGCAAGCCAAACGCCGCCTTCGTTGATGGCAACGACGCGCATGCCTTCGACCACATCGCCGACGCCGACGATGAGCGACGTTCCTCCAATCTGGACGAGCGCGCGCGGCCTGTCGCCGAGGATGAGGACGTGAACGGTCGCTCCCGATGGAAGGTCGACGAACTGCGCAACGAAGGGATCGCGCCGTGCGGCGACGAGTCGCACCGGCGTGTCGTGACTCACCGACAAAGGGTCGTCCGCAAATGCGCGCTGCGCATACCGGCCTCCCTGGGCGGTGCGCCCTACGAGCGGCGAGAGCGCGCAAGCGGCAAACATCGCGAGCATTCCCCAGTGAAAGAGCGTGGCGCGCTCGCTATCGTGTAGGGACGGGCCGTGCACGTTCCACCCTCCTCTCCCGAGCGGTAGCCAGTGTGTAGAGCCGCACTCCGATCGCCGCATGGAGCAGCGGCTGCGCACCCGCCGTTCCTCTTGCAACGCTCAAATCGGCGGAGTCGACCTCAACGACTTCGCTTTCAGCGCGCAGCGATGCCAGGGCGTTCAGAATCGAACGAAAACTCCCGACGAGCTCGACCCGCACGTCGTCCGCGGCGAGTGCCGGGGGCATTCCCGCTTGCAACGTTGAGGTCGCCGGGCGAACCGATACCACGCGAATCCCAAAGCGTGCTCGCAAGCGTTCGAGCGCTTCGAGCAGCGTCGCGGCGGCTAAAGGGCGGCCAATGCGGAGCACGGCAGCGCGTGCTCGTTCTCGCGCCGCCTCGATCGCCGGCTCGCGCGCGAGCATCGCGTCGTCGCGATTCACCCTCGCGTAGAGCGCCGCTTCGCGATCGCCGATCGCTCGAAGGACGTGCCGCTGGGGAAGAACCGCCGCGACGTACGCGATGCACGCGCCGGCGACGGCTGCAAACCACACCGCGCGAAGCGACGCCGCTTTCACGTGCGTCAACGCGCCGACCGCATCTCGAACTCAAGGATCCTCGAATGCGGATCGCTCGGGGCGCGTACCTCGACGAGCCTCGACGCGCTCACCGCGCGCAGCGCGTCGCCGACGTCGCCAAGATCGAGACCTCTCCCGTCGAGAGCGACACCGTCGCTCCCCACTTCGAGGGAGGTGAGCCAGGTCTGCGGCGGCAGTTCGTTCGCGAGGAGTGCGATGCGCGTCGACATCGCCGCACCCGAGTCGCGAGCGCGCGCGACGTACTCGTACGCCGACTGCCACGTGCGAAGCGACTTCTCCTCACCCCGTACCCGCGCGGCGGCGAGGTCCGCGCGATTGACACGCTGCGCGAGCGTAGCGAGATCGGCGCCGGCAGCGTCCACGCGGCCGCGTTCGATTGCCCATCCGGCGGCGTCGATTACGATCGCGGCGAGCAGAAAGCTGCACAGCCGCCGCACCTGCGGCAGCTCGAAGGCCTCGCGAAGCCGCGCCACGGCGTCCGGAGAGGCGTCGCGCAGATAGTCGATTCTCACGCCGCACGCCACGTCGCGAGCGCCGCCGCAAGGGTCCAATCCGGAGCCGCCAGGCGTAAAACATCGTGCGCGATCGGCGACGTCCGTAAGAGATCGACGACGGGAATCCGAACCTCCATTCCGCTGCGCGCTGCGATCTCGTCCGCCAAGCCCGGCAGACGCGCGCCGTTGCCGATCATCGCGATGGCACTGCAGCGCGGCGGAGCCAGTCGCGCCTTCTTGATGAGGTCGACGATCGCGTTTGCGCAGGCCGCGAGTGCGGATGACGCGCCGGCGGCTCCAAGAATTCGCTTGCGCCGCTCGGCGATCTCGGTCTCGACGCCGAGATCTTCGGCGATGGCCTGCGTCACGCTCACACCCCCGGCGAGCGCGGTCAGCGATTGAGGAACCGCGGTCGTGAAGACGTGAAGCCTGGCGCGCCGCAGGCCGACATCGACGATCGCTTGGAAACCCGGCATGACGCGCGCGAGCGCGCATGCATCGTGGTCGACGGCAACGACCCTCAGCCCGGCCTTCTTCATCGCACGCAGCCGGCTTCGTAGCGGCCCCTCCTTTGCTGCAGCAATGACGAACGCATGCGACGGCCGATCGATCGCGTGAACCCGGACGACGCTCGTCTCGTCCCCGCTTTCGTCGTGCAGGCTTTCGAAGCGCGCCGCCGCACGGCGTTCCCAGTAGCCCATCTGGGCCGGAAAGGCCGCCGCTCGCAACGTCGCGTCGGGGGCGCCGAGCGCGAAGACGCAGGCACGCTGGCGTACGCCGAGTTCCTCCAGCATCTCTTCGAGCAGGATTGCCTCGAAATCGCCGCTGCGTTCGACATCGTTCTCGGAGGGCGGCAAGTCGCGCGCCGCAACCGCCTCAATCCGCAGGCAGTCGCCGGCACGCTGCGCGACCGCGACGCGAACGCGCGCAGCCCCTATATCGATGCCGAGCGGCTCGAGGCTCGCCATCACCGGATCACGCCGCTTACCGCGGCCCAAGCACCGAGTGCGAGAAACGGTGCAAAAGGAATCGCATCGGTTCGCTTGCGCAAGCGTGCCGCCAGCAAAACGAGCGCGACGGCTCCTCCGGAGACTGCCGCTACGATGAGCATCGCGATCGCGCCGCGCGCCCCAGTCGCACCCCCAAGAAGGATCGCGAGCTTGACGTCGCCGAGTCCGAGAGCGCGCCCGCGGCTGGCGCAGAAAAGTCCCAGCGGAAGAACGCCGGCGCCGCACGCACCGATGACGACGTACTCGAGTTGCGCGACGGACGCGGTCGCGGCAAGCATCAAGACCGCTCCGAAGAGGAGTACGCCGTCAAAAATATAGCCCAGCGCTATATCCGTATACGCGCTGACGAACCCAACCACGAGCGCCGGACACCACGGTTCGTTCCAGCGGTGGCCGCGAAGCGCTTGCGCGTATGCCGCGCCGGCCATTGCCGCCGCTACGAATGCGTAGCTCTTCGTCCCAAGACTCAGGCGTTCGCCCAAGCGCCGCGCGCACGCCACCGCAGCAATGGTCGTGCTCGCGAAGACGATCGCGACCGCAGAGATCGTCGCAATCATCGCGAGAGCGCGCGCCGCGCCGGCGCATACGCGGCATCGAGCGCGAGCGCGGCGCGCCACCATTGCCGCGCACGCTCCTGGGCTCCCGTTGCTGCCGCGGCGTAGCCTGCGAAGACGTAGGCCCTGGCGTCGCGTTTCACGCGCGCTACGGCAACGAAATCTCGTTCGGCCTGCGGCGCTCTCTTCAGCCGCCACTCGCAGAGCGCGCGATCGAAGCGTACGCGAGCGTCGGCGGGCCTGATCGTGAGAAACCGCGTCGCGACCGCGACGGCACGCCGCAGAGCGTCCGCGCGATGGAGCGTCATCGATAGAAAGACGTACCGGTCGACCGCGTCGGCATCGTTTTCGTCAACGAGGAGCGCGCGCCGATAGAACGCAAGCGCGCGCATTCGCTGTCCGGCGTACAGCATTTCGTCGCCGCGCGTAACGAGCGCCGATGCGAGCGTGCCTCGTAAGACGATCGCCGTTGCGCCGGCGGCGACGGCGACGAGCGCAATGCGGCGGCGCAGTGGAATCGCCACGTCGCTCAAGCGAGGACCGCGTAGTACGCGCCGAGCGAAAGGAGGACGCCGGCATTGACGATCGCCGCCGCCTCGCGGTACGCGCCACGCTGCAGGCGGGGGGCGTCGAACGCGGCCGCCGCAACGAGCGGCGCGGCGTTTCCCGTGCCGAAACAGAAGACGCTCGCGATGCCGATGCCGTGCGATGCGTTGAGCGCTGCCAGGCCGGCAATTGACGCAATTGCCGGGGCGCAGCAGGGCGACGCGAGCAATCCCAAAGCCGCGCCGCTCACGAACGCTCCGCCGGCGCAAGCGCGGATGCGGCGCTTCACGCGGCATTCGATGCCGCTCGCACGCGCTGCGATCGCGCTTGCGCCCGCGAGGACGAGCACCCCCGCAAGGGTTGCATAGAGGAACTCCGAGGCGTGTGCGATGCGGTACCAGAGCGACGCCGACGTCCCGATCAGCCCAAACGCGCAGAGAAGCCCCGCTACGAACGCGCCTGCGAGCATCGCACGCGCGGAGCCCGTCCGCTGCGCAAGGAGGCCGCGCAACACCGCCGCTCTCGTCGTCAAGCAGGGCCCGATCGACGAAATGACGCCGGTGCCGAACGCAAGCGCCGGAGCCGTAGGCGATCCCGTTGATACCGCGCGATAGATGTCTGGCAACGCGATGCTCATTGTGAGTCGACCGCCGCAAATCCAGATTGCGATCCGTATTGAATGTGCGTTGCGGTCGTATCTCCTTGGCTGATGCTTTGAAGCGTTGCCGGGTCGTGGATTCCGGGGCAGGTGATGACGTACGACGGCTCGTTGTCGGTTCCCGACGTGACCGTGAACGTATACGGCTTGCCCGGGCCGGCCGCGGGATCGACGGGAACTTGCTGAACGTACGGGAGCAAATCGGTGTTGCTCGCATCGACGTTTCCGCTCTGCGGATAGGTATCGTGGTCAGTCTCGTACAGCTCGAGCGCCGTCGCAATCTCCTTGAGATTGCCCTCGCACGCCGCAGTCTGCGCTTGAGCCCGAGCGCGAATGAGGTTCGGAGCGAGAATCGTCACGAGAATCGCGATGATCGCCACGACGATCATCATCTCGATGAGCGTAAATCCTCGCTGTCTCTCGCCACATTTCATCGCGTCCCTAGCAGTGCCCCGTGCACGTCGCCGAAGGACGCATCGCACTTGCGAGCTTGCGCAGCGTGCGGCGATGGAGTCGGGCCACGTGGCGCCGCGAATACCCGAGCTTGTCGGCGAGCGCGGCAATGGGCGTATCGCACTCGTAGATTTCTCTAATGATCGTCCGCTCGAGCGGTGAAAAACCCGAGACGATGCTCTCGAGACCGATTCGCTCGAGCTCGTCCTCGATCGTGTATGCCAGAGCGCGTTGATCCGGCGCGCTAAGCGCATCGAACGGAACGATGTGGCCGGCCGCTCGGTACTGCCGCAGCTCGCGACAGGCAGCCGCGTCCGCTCCCGTGCGCGCGACGATCTCGGCGTGCGTGGCCTCACGCCCGGAAGCCATCCAAACGTCGTGCTCCGCCGCCAGCCATCGCCGGTCGAGGTCTCGCAGCCTCCGTGGCGCTCGAACGAGACGCTCGCAGTCGCGCACGTAGTGCATGAGCTCGCCGATCATCAGGAGCCACGCGTAGGCTTCAAACGGCGTCGGAGAGTGCGAATCGTAACGATCCGCAGCCTTGATGAGACCGATCGCGGCGACTTGCTCGAGGTCCGCGCGGTCGAGGCCCGGCCTGGCAAATCGACGCGCCGCTCGCGAACAGAGATGGGCGTACTGCCCGACGGCGTCGTCGCGAGTAAGCACCGTCGTCATTACCGAATGCTTCCAACGGCACCGTAGAGCGGCACGAGTATCGAGCCGACGATTCCGCCGACGATCGCACCCAATACGAGGATCAGCGCCGGTTCGACCACCGATGCGAGCCCGCGCAGCGCGGTCTGCAGCTCGAGCTCAAAGTATTCCGCAACGCGCAGCATCGTCGCGTCGAGCGACCCCGACTCCTCACCAACCGCCGCCATCGCAACGCAGAGGCCGTCGAAGACCCCGGTGCGCTCGAGTGCCGACGAGAGCGGCACGCCTTCGTTCAGCAGACGCAGCGCGAGTGCCGCGGCGTTGCGGTACGCGATGCTCGTCACGACGCCCGCCGCCGCTTCGACGGCCGCCGTTACCGCCAGGCCGCACTGCAGCAGCGTGCTCGCCGTGCGAGAAAACGCGGCGACGTTCGCCGCCACGCGCAGGCGTCCGGCGACCGGCAGCCTCAAGAGCGCGCGGTCGACCACTGCCGCCACGCTCCTTCTCTTCAGAGCCGCCGCGCAGAGTGCGAACGCGCAGACCGCGATCGCCGCACCGGCGATCCACGTGAGGGGATTGCGAAAACGCTCGCTCGCAGCCAAAAGCAATCGCGTCGGCCATGGGATGGCGGCATGCAGTTGCGCGAGAATCGAGGCAAAGCCGGGCACCGTCACCGCAAGAAGGAATCCAACCAACAACGCGGCAGCCGCGAGGACGAAGAGCGGATACGCGAGCGTGCTCGACATTTGGCGCGCTAGCGCATCGCTGCGCTCCATAGCGTTCGCGCACCGCACGAGCACGTCGTCCATCACACCGCCGAGTTCGCCGACTCGGACCATCGCGACCACGCTCTGGGGGAAATCCGTCGGCCGGCGGCTCATCGCGTCCGAAAGCGACGCGCCTGCACGAACGTCGTCGGCGAGCGCACGAAGCGTCTCCGCGAATCGAGCATCTTTGCACTGAGCGCCGGCGACCGTAAGCGCGCGCAGCAGCGGCGTTCCAGCCGAAACGAGTATTGCCAGCGCTCGCAAGAACTCGACGCGCGCCGGCCCCGCGGATCGCATCCGATCCAGCGCGGCCAACAGGCCGCCCTGCACTGACGTGCATTCGTGAAGTGACGTAACGAATAGGCGGCGTGCGCGAAGCCTCGCGACCGCATCGCCCTCCGAGCGGGCGTACATCGTGCCCGTGACGCGAAGCCCTTGCGAACGCGCGCAGTAGCGATAGAGCGCTTCGATCATGCAAGCACCTCGCGCGCTGCGGCGGGGCTCACGTCGCCGCGCTCGACGAGCGCCGCGAGGTGCGCTGCGAGCGTCTGCATCCCGAGCGCTCGTCCCGTCGCCATGACGCTCCCCAGTTGATGGTGCTTCCCTTCGCGTATCATATGGCGCACGGCATCGTTCACGACGAGGACCTCCGCCGCGAGGCATCGCCCGCCGCCACTCGCGCGCGGAACGAGCCGCTGCGAAATCGCGCAGAGCAACACGTGCGCGATTCTGCCGCGCACGTACTCCGTTCTCTCTCCGGCGAACGCGTCGACGAGGCGGTCGACGCTCTGCGACGCATCCCCCGTATGAAGCGTCGCGAGGACGAGATGCCCCGTCTCCGCGGCGGCGATCGCCGCCGCCACCGTTTGCGCGTCTCGAATTTCGCCGATGACGATCACGTCGGGATCGCTGCGCAGCGCACCGATCACGGCGTGCGCGAAGTCCGGCACGTCGCGTCCCGCCTGCCGCTGAACGACGACGGAGCGCGCCGAAGCGATCCGGTACTCGATCGGATCTTCGATCGTCACGATCTTCTTCGCGCAATCCCGGTTGATCGCGGCGACCAGCGCCGCCAGCGTCGTGGTCTTTCCGCTCCCCGTAGGCCCTCCGAGAACGACGAGTCCGTGCGGCCGGCGAACGATCTGAGCGAGAATCTCGGGGAGGTCGAGCTCCTCGATGGAAGGCACGGTTCGCGCAAGGAAGCGCAGCGTTAGGGCGACGCCTTGCGCGACGCGCGTCACGTGAACGCGGACCGTCTCTGGGTCGCCGGCGGCCGCCGTGACGTCGCCCACGCGCTGCAACTGCGATCGATCCGGTTCGTCGAGAAACTCCTGCGCGAGCGATCGCAGGTCGTGCGCATCCATCGCCGCTCCATCCCACGCGACGAGCCTACCGTCGATTCGCGCGATCGGCGCGAGACCGGCAACGAGATGGAGATCGGAGGCATTTTGTGCTCTCGCCGCGTGCAGAAGATCGGAGATCAATACGCTGCACCGCAGATCCGTCACTCGCCGATCACCCGCGCCACCTCCGCCGCCGTCGTTCTCCCGGACATCACGTGGCGAAACGCGTCCCTCGCGAGCGTCGCGCCGCCGTCGCCCTCTGCGATGTGACGCAGCTCTGCGCTCGACGCACCGGCGGCGATCGCCTCTCGCAACGCCTCGTCCACGACGACGCACTCGAAGATACCCGTACGTCCCGAAAAGCCGCTGCCGCGGCAACGCGCGCACTCGGACGCGCCGACGCACTCGCAGAGCGTTCGCACCAGACGTTGCGCCAAGACGCCCGAGAGCGACGCGGCGAGCGCGTGGCGCGGGATTCCGAGGTCCGTCAGCCGTTCGATCGCCCGAACGGCATCGAAACTGTGCATCGTCGCAAGCACGAGCTGGCCCGAGAGCGCCGCCGCCACCCCGACGGCGGCGGTCTCGGCGTCGCGGATCTCGCCGATCATCACGACGTCGGGGTCCTGGCGGAGCACCGCCCGTAGTGCGCTCGCGAACGTGAGCCCGGCACGTACGTTGACCTGAATCTGTGCGATTCCATCGAGGCGCATCTCGATCGGATCCTCGATCGCGCAGAGATGTTCGCGATCGGAGGCACGGTCGCACAGGGCCGCGTAGAGCGTCGTCGTCTTCCCGCTACCCGTCGGTCCGCACACGACGACGAAACCACTGGGCGCGCCGATCAGCGTGCGGCACCGATGGAGCACTCCGGAATCCATTCCTAACGTATCGAGGCGCGGACGCTGCCGCGCCGAGTCGAATATGCGAATGACGAGACGCTCGCCGTCGATTGTCGAAATCGACGAAACGCGAGCGTCGATGCTGCGGCCGCCGGCGTCGAACGTGTATCGACCGTCTTGCGGCTGGCGGCGATCCGCAACGTCCAACTCCGCGAGAACCTTGATCCTTGCAACGACTTGGGAATAGAGGTTCTTGTCGAGCGCGCGCACCGGTCCGAGACTTCCGTCGACGCGCTGTCGAATTCGGCCGCCCGTGCTCGAAGGCTCGACGTGAATGTCGGAGGCGCGTCCGCTCGCCGCGGACGCGTGAAGCTCGTCGACGATCCGGACTGCAGGAGCCGCCGCATTTTCATCCCGCCCCTGCGGGTTCGCAGGGTCGTCGTACGCCGACGCGATTGCGCTCGCGATCGCCTCGCGCGCAAAGCGCGTGGCGACGACGCGCATTCCCGTGAGAAGCCGCACGCGGTCGATCGTCGCGGGTTCGTCATCGGCAACGGCGACGAAGAGTTCGCCGCCCTCTATTGCGTACGCGAGCACGTCGTGCCGCAACGCAAAGCCGAAGGGTATATATCGCAGTGCCTCGCCATCAACCGGCGGTACGTTCGAACCGGCACCCAGCCGCATTTCCGCAGAAAGAGTCACGCCCGTCCTCTTCTTTCACGCTGCGTTGCTGCGAGCACCCGACTCGCTGCCGCTCTAAGGCAACTCCCTTATGCCATAAACTTGCTCGCAGTGCAAGTAGCCGGAAGGTCCTTTTTTCCATGTTGGCGCGCCCTTGCGGTCACGGGGTACTCTCAATCTCTGCGCGCATTTGCATCCACCCGCGAAGGTTTGCGTGAAACGCCGCGTCGGCCGCCGGCGTCGCTACGTGCTCGAACGGCGAGAGATGCCGATCGCCTCGCAAACGTTCGTAGAGCTCCAGATCCTTTTCAATGACACGCGTGCCCTCGTGCGTCAGGTACGAGACGCGTGCGCAGCGCGCGACGGATATTTTCTTGCGGACCTCGAGCGCCAGAGCGCGCTCGTCCGGCTGCACGAGGGGGAGATGCCAGGCGCCGGTGCCGACCGCCGCCGGAACGCTCGCACCGATCGCCTCGCGCATGCGGATGGCCGCTTCACGAAGCTCGGGTTGGGCATTTGCCGAACATCGCAACGAAAAGAAGTTCTCCCATTCCGTCGCCGTGACGATCGCCGTATGCCACAAGAACGGTTCTAGAAGCCGGTTCGCGACCTGCTTGTGGACGCCGAGATGATGGAGCTTCTGCGCCTGCCCCACCGCCGCGTCACGCGCGTCGAGCCACGCGCGCTCCGCTTCTTCGCGTTCCCGCTGCAACAACTGCTCGCTCGCAGACATTCCCTTACGATTGCGTCCCCATTCGATCGGCGTGACGGGATCGTCCTCGACGCGCTCGATGGTTTTCGACGTCGGAACCGCGCGAGAACTCGCCGAGTTCCGCGAAAAACTTCTATGCGTATTGAACTCGGCTAAAACGAAGCGGGGAAACGTCACCTCCAATGTGATGAGACGAATCCCCGCTTCGCTGACGCTGTCGAGTACGACTCGCGCTGCGTACGCCACGATGGCAGCGGCGCGCGTCCGCGACCCTTGCCTATCCCCGATACCGCAAGAACGCAGGAACCTCGATATCGTCCATATTGACGGGTGCGACGGTTTCGAACTTGCCCGAATCGAACGTGAAGCCCGCAACCGAGCCGCGAACGCTGCGTGCCGGACCGAAACCAGCCGCGAGAACGGTCACGCGCACTCGGCCCTGCATCGCCTTGTCGACCGATGCACCGAAGATGATCTGCGCGTCGGGATCGACCGCACGACTGATCATCTCGGCAGCCTCGTTCACCTCGTACATCGCCATGTCCGGGCCGCCCGTGATGTTGAAGATCACGCCGCGCGCGCCTTCGATCGTCGTTTCGAGCAGCGGCGATGCGATCGCTTTCTGCGCCGCGTCCGCAGCGCGATGCTCGCCGTTCCCTTCGCCGATTCCCATCATCGCGGAGCCGGCGTCCGTCATGATCGTCTTGACGTCGGCGAAGTCGAGGTTGATGAGTCCGGGTTGCGTGATGAGATCGCTGATACCGGCAATCCCCTGTCTGAGGATGTCGTCGGCATAGGCAAATGCCTCATTGAGGGGCGTCTTCTTCTCGATCACCTGGAGGATGCGCTCGTTGGGAATCGTGATGAGCGTATCGACCTTCTGCTCGAGCTCGGCGATGCCGTGCTCGGCAACCTGCATGCGCTTGCGGCCTTCGAAGGCAAACGGCTTCGTGACGACCGCGATCGTCAGCGCGCCGGCCTCGCGCGCGAGCTCCGCGATGACCGGCGCGGCGCCGGTTCCGGTGCCGCCGCCCATGCCCGCGGTGATGAAGATGAGGTCGGCATCGCTAAGCACCATCGAGAGGTCTTCGCGGGACTCTTCGGCCGCCTCGCGACCGAGCGTCGGGTTCGCGCCGGCGCCGAGGCCGCGCGTCATGCCGCCTCCGATGTGCACGGTGTTCTCCGTGAGTGCGTTGCGCAGCGCTTGGACGTCGGAGTTCACCGCGTAGAACTCCACGCCGCCCAGCCCCGCTTCGACCATCCGGTTGACGGCGTTGCAACCGCCGCCCCCGATGCCGATAACCCTAATCGTCGCCGCGTGTTCTGGTACGTAGCGCCGTCCGTCTGCCATTGCGTTCTCCTCTGAGTGAAAGAAGTTTAGTTCCAAAGGTCTGATAAAAGCTTTCGCGCGCGCTGCCAGAGCGATCCGGTGCGCGCAGAGGTCTCGATGAGCGACCCGTTCCCGTTCGCGCCGAACAGGATGAGCCCGATTGCCGTCGCGTACTGCGGCTGGGCAACCGTTTCGGTAAGCCCGACCACATTACGCGGTACGCCGATGCGTACCGGCAGGCCGAAGACGTCCTCCGCAATTGGTGCGATGCCCACGAGCAGCGATCCCCCTCCCGTGAGCACGACCTCGCCGAGGACGAGGTCGTGCGGCACGTTTTCGACGATTCGTTGCCGAGCCATTCGCAGCGTCTCGAGAACGCGAGGGACGACGATGGCGCGCAGCTGCGACGTCGAGGTCTCCTTGCTCGTTCTCCCATCAAGCGCGAGAACGGGAAAGTTTTCGTCGGCGCCGTCGCGCACGGCGGAGCCAAAGCGCCGCTTTACCTCTTCTGCCTGGTCGTGCGAGGTCTTGAGGCCGAGCGCGATATCGCTCGTGAGGATGTTGCCGCCGACGGGGATCGTCGCCGTGAAGATTGCGCTGCCAAGGGAGTGCACCGCGATATCGGTGGTTCCGCCTCCGATGTCGAGCACGACGGCACCGACCTGCTTCTCCTCGGCCATCAGGGTCGACGCCGAGCTTGCGAGCGGCTCGAAGACGACCCCGGCAGCCTCAAACCCGGCACGGTGCACGCATTTGAGCACGTTTGTGATGAACGTCTGCCCACCCGTGACGATGTGTGTGTCGACCTCGAGCCGTCCACCCGCCATGCCGACGGGATCCTCGACGCCTTCTTGTCCGTCAACCGTAAAGTAACGCGGTAGAGCATGGATGATCTGCCGGTCGGCCGAGAGATTGATGAGCTTGCTCGCATCGACGACGCGCTTGACGTCCATCTCTCCAACCTCACGCGTCTCGTTCGCCGTGGCCACGACGGCGCGGCTGTTCGTGCAGCGGATGTGGTCGCCGGTGATTCCAACGAAGACGTCCTCGACGGGGACGCCGGCCATGCGCTCCGCCTGCTCGGTCGCAGCCTCGATCGACTTGATCGTCTGGTCGAGGTCGACGATGACGCCCTTTCGCATACCCAGCGACGGTGCCTCGCCGACGCCGACGACCTCGAGACCGCTGGGGCCTTCGAGGGCGACGACCGCGCACGTTTTGGTCGTGCCGATGTCGAGACCGCAGACGATCCCATGCTTCATTCGTGCCATATATTGCGGCAACTCCCAGCAAATCCTACAACCTGTAGGAGCAACAGGGAGCCTGGCTCGTGGTTAGCGGGGTGGTGTGCGACTCCTTGAGGACAACTTGTGAGGTGGTGTGGACAACGAGCGAAACCGGTGCATAGAATGTGCCGGCGGATGCGAGCGCTCGGTGACCACGGGCGCTTGCGGTGCGCGGAGGTCGACGAGCGCGACCGGCCGTCCCAGCAGCGCAAAGCGGGCGAGAATCGGCTCGACGAGCGGGATCGATGCGTGGAGATTCGCCTCGTCGCCAAGGAGCACGCGCACGCCTCCCGAGAGAACGGCGCTCACGTCGCCGCCATCGTCCGCGATCTCCCGCACGCTGATGTCGTGCGCTCGCAGCGAAATCAAGGCGCCACGCATCGCTCGAGCGCGGCCGGTAAGAAACGTCCCTGGCCGCAGCGCGACCGGCGCATTCAGCGCGATCACCGGCAGCCCCGAGACGCTGCCTGGCGCAAGAACCCGAAGCGAGGCGTCGACGAGCGCGCTGCCGCCGGGTCCGCGAACGACCGCCGCGGGCTTACGCTCCGTCACGGTAATGACGATCTCTGCAGGTGGGATACGAGCAACGCGTGCCCGCAGGATATACGGGATCGTCTCGATCCTTCGCGCCATGGCGCCCGCGCTCTGCAGCCAGATGTTCTCTCGCGGATTCACGCGCGCGCGAGAGAGAATCTCCGATGCCGGAACGATGCTGTTTCCAAAGACGCGAACGCGCTTGGGCGCAAAGCCCGGCCAGCTCGCGATGAGATACCCGGCGACGATCGCAACGAGGAGAACGGCACCGCCGACGAACCAAAACGGCTTGAGTCCCGCGGCGGCGCTGCGCCGGCTTCTGCGACCGCTCACGGAACGTACCGCACGAGCGCTTCCGCGACTCCGTCGTGCTGCACGTCCGCTACGACCGTCGCGGCGAGCGCTTTGATCTCGGGCGGGGCGCTGCCCATCGCAACGCCGACGCCGGCGCGCCGGAGAAGCGGCTCGTCGTTCCACGAGTCGCCGATCGCCATGACCTCATCCATCGCAAATCCAAGGCGCTGCGCGACGAACTCCAGCGCCGAGCCCTTGTCGACGTCCGCGTTCAAGATCTCGACGAACTCAGGGTAACTGCGGGTCACGTACGCTCGTCCTTGGAGGTACGTCTTCACGACGCCGGCATAGCGGGAGGCCGCCTGCGCGTCCGCCACGACGACGGCCTTCGTCGCGTCGCTTCCCGAAAACTCCGCTTCGAGCGACGCGACGACGATCGGTTCGACCTTCGACAGGCTCGCGTAGAGATCGGAGAAACGATTGCGCTCTTCACAATAGTAGCGATCGTTGCGATAGAGTTGGACGTGCATTCCATCGCTCTTGGCCTTCGCTGCTACGTCGAGCGCCGTCTTGGCGGCAAGCGGCCGATCGAAGAGCACCTCGTCGCTCGCCGGGTCGACGATCGCGGCTCCTTGGTAGCAGACGATCGGCGCCGTGAGGCGGAGCGTCCTCGCAAAGGGAAGCGAAGCCTGGTACATCCGCCCCGTGACGAGGCAGCCGGCAACGCCTGCCGCACGCACTCGTGCAACTTCTTCACGCACGCGGTCGCTCAAGACGAGATCGCGGCCGACGAGCGTTCCATCCAAATCGAAGGCAACGAGTCGAATCATCCGCCGCGCTCCGCCGCCAAACGTGCCGTCACCGCGTGTCGCTCGAGCCCCTCGAACTCCGCGAGCGCCTGCACGAGCGGCGCGTCCTCGCGCATACGGCGCGCGCCGTTCTCGACGACCGAGAACGTCCGCATGAAGTCACGCGTTGAGAGGCCCGAGCCGAAGCGAGCGCTCCCGGAGGTCGGCAGCACGTGATTCGTGCCGGCGATGTAATCGCCGCAGGCAACGGGGGTCTTCTCCCCGATGAAGATCGCTCCGGCGCTGCGGACGCGCTCGAGAACCCGTTCGTGCTGCGCGATCCGCAGGCTGAGGTGCTCGGGCGCAAAGCGATCGATTGCGGCACAGAGTTCGTCGAAGCTTCCCGCGTGAATCAGCCGGCAGCGGTTGGCGATAACGCCCTCGACGATCGCGGCGCGTGCCATGCGCTCGTACGGCGCGCGCTCGAGAGCATCGGCCACGCGCGCCAGCGCCGCGCGCGACTCCGAGAGCGCCGCCACGCGCGCCTGCGGATCGTGCTCGGCTTGCGCGAGGAGTTCCTCCGCCGCGAGTTCGGCGCAGGCATCGTCGTCGAGGACGACGAGTACCTCGGAGGGGCCGGCCAGCCCGTCGATCGCGCAGACGCCGGCAACCTGACGCTTTGCCTCCGTCACCCAGACGTTCCCCGGTCCCACGATCTTGTCGAAGCGCTCGATCGTTTCCGTTCCGTACGCTGCGGCCGCAATCGCCTGCGCCCCGCCGGCTGCGTAGACTTCGTCGGCTTCGCAAAGCGCGCAAGCATACAGCATTGCGGGGTCGACTCCGCCTCCACGCTGCGGTGGCGTAAAGACGGCGACGCGCCGAACGCCGGCAACCTTCGCAGGCACGACGGTCATGAGCACCGTCGAGATCAGTGCGGCGCTTCCGCCCGGCACGTACGCCGCCACCGAATCGAGTGGCCTCGCGAGCAATGAGATGCGCGTTCCATCTTCTTCTTCGAGTACGACGTCTTTCAGGCGCGCAGCCTCGTGAAAGCGCTTCACGCGCGCCTTTGCGACGTCCAGTGCCAGCGTCACCGGGACAGGCAGCGCGCGGCGTTCCACGTCGATCGGCGCGACCGCCGCCCGCAGCGAGGAACGTTCGAACTGCGGATCGTCGAAGCGCCGGGCGTACTCCACGAGCGCGTCGTCACCGCGTGCGCGAACGGCCGCGACGATCTCGCGTACCGCCTCGACCACCGCTTGCGCCGGCTCCCATCCTGCGACATAGAAGAGGTCGAGCGCACGATCGGTGCTCTCGACGATCGGGAGTCTACGCATGCAAGAGCCGCTCGAGCAGCCCGGTGAGCGCCTCGTACTTCGCGCGGAAGCGCACGGGGTTTACGACGAAGCGAGCGGAGGAGCGCGCGATCTCCTCGACGACGACCATGTCGTGATCGCGCAACGTCCGGCCCGTTGCGACGAGATCGACGATCGCGTCCGCAATCCCCGCAAGCGGTGCCAGCTCGACGGAACCATGCAGCGGAATGATCTCGCAGGGAACGTCCCGCTCCGAAAAGTATGCCGCCGCGCTGCGTACGAACTTCGTCGCGACGCGCAGAAATGTGGGATAGCGAACGCCTTCGTGATAGCCGTCGACGCGCCGCGCGGCAACGACGAGACGGCACGCGCCAAAGCCGAGATCCGCGAGTTCGCTCACGGAGCGATCCGTCTCCCAGAGCGTATCCTTGCCGACGACGCCGCAATCGGCGGCGCCGAATTCGACGTACGCCGGAACGTCGCTCGAGCGTACGACGAGCAACTCGGTCCGTCCATCCGCAAGCGCGAACCGGAGCGTGCGACCGACGTCCGAAGGCACGTCGATGCCGACGCTGCGCAGTCGCGCAGCCGTCTCCGCAAAGAGCGCGCCCTTCGGCAGCGCGATGACGATGCCGTCGCCGCTCACGCCGGATCCTCTCGGACGACAAACTCTTCAACGTGCTCGCCCTCGGCGACGATGACGCGTGGGATGCCCTTGTGCGCGGCGTAGGCGAGCAGCGCTTGACGATCGAGACCGCGTACGTCGAGGCGAACGCGCAGTCCCTTTGCCCGCTGCGCGCGAGCGACCGCATCCGAACCGCTTACGAGGACGTCGACCTCGTTGCGGGGCCGCTCGTCGGCACGCCGGCGCTCGAGGGCCAGAAGAATTCTCTCGGTCCCAACCATCCATCCGACGGCGGGAACGTCGTAGCCGAAACGCGGTAGGAGCTGGTCGTAGCGCCCGCCGCCGCAGAGCGAAAAGCCGAGATCCGCGATATACCCTTCGAAGACGAAGCCCGTGTAGTAGCGCAGATCGCGCAAGAGCGCAAAGTCGATGCCGATGCGTTCACCCCAGCCGAGCGCGTCGGCCCGCGCGAGAATCTCTTCCAGGCGCCCGAGCGCGTCGCGCGATCGCTGCGTCGAGCACACCGGCCTTGCCAAACGAAGGACCTCGTCGCGCCCACGCGTCATCGTGAGCCGCTCGAGTGCCTGCAGTCGTTTTGCATCGACGGCACCTTCGCGCTCGAGCTCGTGGAGCGCAACCAGATTGCGGTCGGCAATCGCGCGCTTGCACGCCTCCGCCGCTTCGCCGTCGAGCCCGGTGCTCGCAACCGCGCCGTCGACGATCGCCGCGTCGTTGATGTCGAAGCGCGCGTCCTTTAGTCCCACCGCGTCGAGCGTCTCGATCGCCATGAAGAGCGTCTCGGCGTCGGCGGAGGCGCCGCTCGCGCCGATGAGCTCCGCGCCGGCCTGCGTAAACTCGCGCATGCGTCCGAGCTGCGGCTCTTCGTACCGAAACGCCGGCGCGATGTAGCAGAGTCGAAGCGGGAGGCTCGCTTGACGAAGGCGCGCGGCAACGACGCGCGCGATCGGGGTCGTCATCTCCGTCCGCAACGCGAGTGCCTCCCCGTGCGGATCGGAGAACCGAAACGTCTGGCGCATGAGGCGGTCGCCCAAACCCCGCTCGAGCGTCTCGTATCCCTCGAACGTCGGCGTCAGCATCTCGCTGTAGGACCACGAGCGAAAGACATCGCGTATCCGCTCTTCAACGTCGCGCTTGAAGGCGAACTCCTGAGGCAGCCAGTCGCGGACGCCCGATGGGAGCTTCACGCCTCGCGCACGCGTCCGCCGCCGAAGATGCGTTCGAGTTCCGGGCGCACGCGCGCGTCGCCGGCGATCGTTCGCGCGAGGCGCTGTGCCCGGCCGCGCGCGTAGATCGTCACCGCCGCATCGCCCGGCCACTTGTCGATGAGGGCCGCCAAGCGATCGATCTGATCCCGCTGCGAGACCTCGATGTGCCATCCTCGGACGATGGCTTGCCGTTGCGGGCGAGGCTCGAAGATTGCGACCTCGTTCGCGCTCACGGAGATGTCCGGCGGCGTCTCCTCCGCACTGCCGCCCACGACGCGTCGTTCACGCAGACGCATACGTCCCTTGACGATGAGAATGCGGTCCGTTTCGAAGAGCTGCTGTACCTGCGGGTAGAGCGACGAGAAGACGACGACTTCGCAGTGGCCGCTCGTGTCTTCGAGCTGCGCGATGAGGATCTGCGCGCCGGCGCGCGTCGTCGTTCGCCGCACGGACGCGACCGCGCCGGCAATGGTGACCTGAGCATCGTCCTCACGCGCGCGCAACTCTTTCATCGCGAGCGCACCCACGCGGGCGAGATCGTCTTGTACCTCCGCAAGCGGATGACCCGATACGAACATGCCGAGCGTCTCTTTCTCCCAGGCCAGCATCTCGTGCTTCGACGGCGCCGAAACGACCGGCAGCGTCGGCGCGAGCGACGGAGCGTCCTTGGCGACGTCGCCGAAGAGCGACGTTTGCCCGAGCTCCGCGTCGCGGGTCGAACGCGCCGCAACGTCCATGGCGCGATCGAGCGCCTCGAGCTTCTGCGCTCTGTTTCCGCTCAACGCATCCATGGCTCCGCATTTTACGAGCGCTTCGAAGACCCGCCGATTCACCTGCCGCACGTTCACGCGCGTCGCGACGTCGAAGAGATCCGCGAACGCTTGTCCGCGTTCGCGCGCCGCGATAATCGCGCGGACCGCCTCCTCGCCCACGCCTTTGACGGCTGCGAGCCCGAAGCGAATCTGCCCCGCGACCGCGGTGAAGTCCATGCCGGACTCGTTGATGTCCGGAGGCAGAACCGCGATGCCGCTGCGCCGGGCGTCGTCGATGTACTCGGCGAGCTTGTCGGTACGATCCTTCACCGAGGTGAGCAGCGCCGTCATGTATTCGAGCGGATGGTTCGCCTTCAGATAGGCCGTCTGGTATGCGATCATCGCGTACGCCGCGGCGTGCGATTTGTTGAAACCGTAACCTCCGAACGGCTCGATGAACGCAAATATCTCTTCGGCCAGGGCACGGCTCATCGCGCTGCTGCGCATCGCTCCCGTTACGAATCGCTCGCGATAGACGGGGATTTGCTCCTTGAGTTTCTTGCCCATGACCTTACGCAGCTCGTCGGCCTCGGCCATCGAGAAGCCGGCGACGTCGCGTGCGATGAGCATGACCTGTTCTTGGTAGAGCGCTATGCCGTACGTCTCGCGGAGAATCGGCTCGAGCTTGGCGTCGAGATAGGCGATCTTCGTGCGCCCGTGCTTGTTGCTGATATACTGCGGAATCCACTCCATCGGCCCCGGGCGGTACAGCGCGACGAGCGCGACGATGTCCTCGAAGCACGACGGCTGCAGCTCCACGCAGACACGCTTCATGCCCTCCGACTCCAACTGGAAGACGCCGACCGTTTCGCCTCGCCCGAGCATCTCGAGCGTCTTGCGATCGTCGAGCGCGATGCGATCGAGAGAAAGCGGAACGCCGCTTGCGCAGATCAATGCCACCGCCTTGTGCATGACCGTGAGGTTGCGCAGACCCAGGAAGTCCATCTTCAGAAGACCGAGGCCCTCGATCCACTCCATGTCGTACTGCGTGTCGACGCTGCCCTCTCCGAAGCGAACGAGGGGTACGTACTCGCTCAGTGGCCGGTCCGCGATGACGACGCCTGCGGCGTGCGTTCCCGCATTGCGTTTGAGCCCTTCGATCGTCTTGGCCGTATCGAGCAGGCGCCGCAGTTGCGCGTCGCCCTCATAGAGATGCTTCAGTTCGGGAATCTGGCCGACCGCCTGCTCGATCGACAGGCCCGTAGGCCCGGACGGTATGAGCTTCGCGACGCGATCCACGTCCGGGAGCGGCGCGCCGAGAACGCGTCCGGCATCCCGGACGGCCGCCCGCGCCGCGAGCGTTCCGAACGTCACGATCTGTGCGACGCGATCCGCGCCGTATTTTTCCGTCACGTATGCGATGATCTCATCGCGCCGATCGACGCAGAAGTCCGTATCGATGTCCGGCATCGAGATCCGATCGGGATTGAGAAATCGCTCGAAGATGAGGTTGAACTGCAAGGGGTCGAGATCGGTGATGCGCAGCGCGTAGGCGACGATCGAACCGACCGCCGATCCGCGACCCGGCCCGACGGGAATGTCGAGCTCGCGCGCGTGTTTGATGAAATCCCAGACGATGAGAAAGTACGGCGCGTATCTCATGGTCGCGATGACCCGCAACTCGTCGTCGAGCCGCTCGCGCAGCGTCTCGTCTTCGCCCGCACGCTGCGCGCCATATCGAGCGGCGAGCCCCTCTTCGCAGAGAGCGCGCAGGTACTCGTCGGCACTCTCGTGCTGCGCAAGGGGATACTCCGGCATCCCGAAGGCCTTCTTCGGCAGCTCGAACTCGACGCGCCGCGCGATCTCCAGCGTGTTCTCGCAGGCTTGCGGGAGATCGGCCCAGAGCTCGTACATCTCGTCCGGCGATTTCAGAAAAAACTCGTCCGTCGCGAACTTCAAGCGGTTCGTGTCGGCGATCGTTTTGCCCGTCCCGATGCAAAGGAGCACGTCGTGCGCCACGGAGTCGGCTCGCTCGTGGTAGTGCGCGTCGTTCGTCGCGACGAGCGGCACGCCGATCTCGCGCGCGATCTCGACGAGGCCGGCGTTCACGATCTCTTGCTCGGGCATACCGTGCCGCATGACCTCGATGTAGAACCGGTCCCCGAAGATCTGCTGGTACGTCTTGGCGTTGCGCACCGCGGCGGGACGGTCGTTGCGCAGCAGCGGGGCGGCAACGAGCCCAGAGATGCACCCAGAGAGCGCAATGACGCCGCGGCTGTGGCGCGCGAGGAGATCGAGGTCGATCCTGGGCTTGTAATAGTACCCTTCGAGGAAGCCCTTGGAGATGAGGGTGGCGAGGTTCCTGTAGCCTTCGAGATCGGCTGCCAGCAGGGTGACATGGGCTTCGTCGCGCAGGGTACGGTCTAGGCGGCCGCGCGGCGCTACGTACGCTTCGCAGCCGATAATTGGGGTGACGTTCACTGCGCGGGCGGCGTGATAGAACTCCATCGCGCCGTACATCACGCCATGGTCGGTGAGCGCGATTGCGGGCGATCCAAACTCGGCGACGCGTTGACAAAGCCGATCGATGCGGCAGGCTCCGTCAAGAAGCGAGTACTCGGAGTGAACGTGAAGATGAACGAACTGGCGCAACTGTGCGCTCTCAATCCGTGGAGAGGATGAGCGGCTCCTCCGAGCGCGGGGCAGATGCCCTGCGCGAGGAACTCGCCCTCACGCGCGAGCGCCTCGCTGCCGTGGAGGCCGAGCGCGACGAACTCAGCCAGCAAGTCGACGAACTCTTCGTCCTCCAGCAGGTATTCTCGACGATGAACTCCACGCTGGAGATCGACGACATCCTGTCAACGGTCTTGCGGGGCGTGCATCAAGCCCTGACCTTTCGCCGCGTCATCCTCTTCGACGTTCTGGGCGATGGGACGATCGTGCGGCGCCTCGACTCCGACGGCGAGGGCAATGTTAGCAGCGCGGCCGACGAACGAGGCTACCGCGAGGGCTCGGTCCTGCACGACGTTGCGGCGCGCGCGCTCGCGGTGGCCACGGGGAGCGCCGGCGAGGCGAATGCCCCTCTGGCGGACACGAGGGGAGCCTACTGCCTCGTCCCGCTCGTCGCACGCGGCGTCGTGAGGGGCCTGCTCTACGGCGACGACCCGCGCACCGAGCGGATCGGCGATAATACCGCCCGCATGCTCCTCGACTTCGCATCCCAGGCGGCCATGGCGATGGAGAATGCCGGCCTCTATGAGGAGACCCGTCGGCTTCTCGAGGAGACGCAGCGGCTGGCCCTAACCGACGCCCTCACCGGCATAGCAAATCGGCGGGCGCTCAGCGAGCTTTTCGACCACGAGCTGAAGACCGCCGAGCGCTATGAAACGCCGCTCGCCTTCCTCATCCTCGACCTCGACGACCTCAAGCGCGTGAACGACAGCGGCGGCCACAGCTTGGGCGATCTCGCCCTCAAGCGTTTTTCGCAAGTTCTCGCGAGCAACGCTCGCCGCGGAGACATCGTAGCGCGTTACGCTGGGGATGAGTTCGTCGTGGTGATGACGCACGGCGACCGCACCGCGGCGATGAAGGGCTCCGAGCGCCTGCTCGAGGCGCTGCGCCGCAGCAACCTACGCGCCTCCATCGGGGTCGCGATGTACCCCGACGACGGGCGCGACGCGCAGAGCCTCTTCTTCGCCGCGGACGAGGCGCTCTACGAAGCGAAGCACGCAGGCAAAGACTGCTGCCGCTTCTACCGCGCCGCCGCTAACAACGCGCAAGAATGATTGCGGCGCTTCTCGACTCGCTCGCGGCGCTTCCCGCGGTCGTATGGCTCATCGCCACGAGCCGCGACGCGCGCGCGGGCAGGGGCCCCTTCATACGCGCCACCATCGAGGCCGTCGTCCTCTCCTTCGTTCTCGCGCACGTGAATCGCTGGTTCGATCTCTGGAAGACGCATCCGTACTTTCCTAGCGGACACGAGACCTTCGCCGCCTGCGTCGCGACCGCGCTCGTCGTACGCGATCGGCGCTACCTCATCTTCGCCCTGGTCGTGCTCGTGATTCTCGGATACGGCCTCGTGAGAAGCGGCTGGCACGGCCGCTTCGAGGTCGTCGCCGGCTTCATCCTCGGCAGCGTCGTGACGCTCACCACTCTAAAGGCGAACGGCATTCGCATTTAGGCAGCACCACCTTTATCGAGCCTGAACGCTGAGCTCCCAGCGATATCCATCGGGATCGTGAAACCAGAGTCCCATGTTCTTCGATCCCGGCGCCGCGGGGCCGATTTCGTCGCCCGGATCTTCGAGATCGACACCGCCCTCGCGTAAGGTCTCCAGTGCCGCGCGCAGCGCGTCCATGTCCCTCAGCCGAAACGACATGTGTGAAACGACCTTCGGGTGCGGCACGCCACGATGGAGGATGATCGTCACGGCTTCGTTGCTCAACCCGACGTAATCTCTTCCACGGAAGACTTCCTCGAGATCGAAGTGCTCGCGCCACCAGCGCGCGCTCTCGCGCGGCTTGCGCACCGACAGACCGAAGTGCCCCACAGTTCCCAATGCTACCTTCACCGAATCGCTCCCGCTTGCCTCAGCATCTCAATTACCCGTTCTCGCGGAAGCGCATGCACGGTGACGCCGCGTTGACCGGTCACGGTCGTGGCCTCGAAGAGCGCGTCGTAGATTGCCGCTTGCGTCGCCTCAGCCGTGGCGCGATAGAGAGCGTCGAGGCGATCGTCGTTCTCGAGCACCGCGCCCGAAGGCGCCGTTACGCTGAAGTGTCCGTGATGCTTGTAGACGCGCGTCGTCGAGAAGGCGACGAACAAGTCGCCGCTTCCTACGTCGGAGGTAAGGCCGGTTCTTCCCATTCCGAGAGCCGCTCGCAGCGCGAGGGCACGGAGCTGGCGCGCTTCGAGCGGCGCATTCGTCGCGACGACCACGACGATCGACCCGGAAGCGCTGCGTCCGCCCAGGGACATGCGCCGGGGAAACGTCGTGCGGTCGACGTTGCGAAGGCGCTCGCCGACCGGTACGCCGTCGATGACGAGCTGCTCGCGCGTGCTCCCCGTATTGTCGTTCACGAGCACGCCGACGGTGTAGCCGCCGAGATCCGCGGGCAGCACGCGCGATGCGGAGCCGATTCCGCCTTTGAAATCGAACGCGCGCATTCCGGTACCGGCTCCAACGCTTCCGCGCTCGAACTGACCGCCGCGAGCGCTATCGAGAAGGCGCACGACGTCCTTGGCGGTCACGACGCGGGCGCGGATGTCGTTGAGCAGTTGGTCGTCGCACTCGGCGACCACCGGAAGGGGCACGTCGTCGCTGCGCCCGATCTGCGGATGGTGCTCCAGCTGCCACGAGACCACGCCGTCGTCGGCGCGGCCGACATCGAGCGTGTCGGTGAGAACGATCGGCTCCTCGAGATACCCAGACTCCGTGATCCAGTGCGTTCCCGTCATCTCGCCGTTGCCGTTGAAAGCGACAAAAGCAGCAGCGACCTTTGCGTTCCAAGGATCGGCGTCGGGCAACACGGCCGTGGCGCCGGTTCGGATATCGGACCCCTCGTTCTTCGTGAGATTCGCGACGCGGACGCCCGGCACGTCGGTGATTCCGTCGAGGCTGCCGCTCGCGAACTCGCCGAAGTGAAAAGGGAGCGAGGCCCCGGCCGCGAGGGGAAGCACGCAGAGGAAAGTGAGCGCGCCAAAGGCGAGTACTCTGTGCATACCGGCAGATTCGCCAGAGGGAGAACGATGCTTACCGTTCCGGATAAACTTCGCGCGCGCACGCTCTTTGAGAACCTTTCCGTCGCCGAGCTCGTCGAGCATGCGATTCGGAGGGGCGAAGGCGTTCTCGGTCCGGACGGCCAGATCATCGTCGATACGCGGCCGCACACGGGGCGCTCGCCGAAAGACAAGTTCTTCGTCCGCGAGCCGGGCAGCGAAGCGACGATCGACTGGGGTGACGTGAACGAGCCAATCGAGGAGAGCAAGTTCGACGCACTCTGCGAGCGCGTCCAGGAACATCTCGCGTCGCGCGACGTCTACGCTCTGGACTGCTACGTCGGCGCCGACGAACGTTTTCGCCTTCCGCTGCGCGTCTACACGGAGAAGGCGTGGCAGAGCCTTTTCGCCCGCCACCTTTTCATTACGCCCGCGACGGTCCCGGCGGAGTTCTCGCCCGAGTTCACCGTCGTCGACGCGGCGGAGTTCATGGCCGATCCGCAGCGCGACGGCACGCGCACCGGCACGTTCGTTCTCGTGAACTTTCGGCGCAAGATGATTCTCATCGGGGGAACGCGCTACGCAGGCGAGATCAAGAAGTCGGTCTTCACGGTGATGAACTATCTCTTGCCGCTGCGCGGTGCGCTCGGCATGCACTCTTCGGCGAATGTCGGCAAAGACGGCGACCTCGCGCTCTTCTTCGGGCTCTCGGGCACGGGAAAGACGACGCTCTCGTCGGATCCGCACCGCCCTCTCATCGGCGACGACGAACACGGCTGGGCCGACGACGGCGTCTTCAACTTCGAAGGCGGCTGCTACGCGAAGGTCATTCGCCTCTCTGCGAGTGCGGAGCCCGAGATTTGGGCCGCAACCCACCATTACTCGACGGTGCTCGAAAACGTCTCGTACGACGAGCACTCGCGCGAACTCGACGTCGACTCCGACGCGAAGACCGAGAACACGCGCGCGGCATACCCGCTGGAGTTCATCCCGAACATCGTGCGTGGAAGCAAGGGCGGGCATCCGAGGGTGCTCATCATGCTCACCGCCGACGCGTTCGGCGTTCTGCCGCCGATCTCGAAGCTCACGCGCGAGCAGGCGATGTACCACTTTCTCTCGGGCTATACGGCAAAGGTCGCCGGAACCGAACGCGGCGTCACCGAGCCGCAGGCGACGTTCTCGACGTGCTTCGGCGCGCCGTTCATGGTCCATCATCCGACCGTGTACTCGCAACTCCTCGGCGAGAAGATCCGCGAACACGACGTAGGGTGCTGGCTCGTAAACAGCGGTTGGACGGGCGGTGCGTACGGGGTGGGCAGGCGCATGTCCATCGCGCACACGCGCGCGATGGTGAACGCGGCGATCGAAGGCCGAATCCCGAATGACTTTACGCGCGAGGACTTCTTCGGGCTGCTCGTTCCTAAGAGCGTGCCGGGCGTGCCGCAAGAGGTGCTCGATCCGCGAAACGCATGGAGCGATCCCCGCGCATACGACGCCCAAGCGGCGACGCTTGCGGCGCTCTTCGAGAAGAACTTCGCGCAGTTCGACGCCCGCGCGCTGCGCGAGGTGAAAGCAGCGGCAATCCATCCCAAGCGCTAGGGCCTGTTGGGTTATGGCCATTTTCGGATTCGGTGCCGAATTTTGTTCCGAGACGAGGCGCGAAAAGGGAGCAACGCCGTAGCGTTGTGACTGATGAGCAACGAAGTTTCGGACAAAGGGCGGCCCGAAGACGGTGACGTGCCATAACCCGATGGGCTCCTAGTTTCACCGCTTTCTCACCCGCTTCTCAGGCGAAGCCCGGCAAGCGCACCGTAGAGTATCGAGCATGAAACCATCTCTTCTTCTCGCCGCGCTCCTCGCGGCGAGCATGGCGGCCCCGGCGCTCGCGCAGACGATGCCTGGGCCCGCCCCTACGCCGGCCGCCAGCGGCGTCGTCACCGGCCACCGCGGTCCGGGTATGTGGCGCCTCATCGAAGGCCTCGACGGCGTCACCTCCGCGCAGCAGCAGCAGATCGAGACGCTGCGCGGGCAGTACCGTCAGAGCCATCAGCCCGGGTCGCCTCCAGACAGAGCGGCGATGCGTACGCTCAGGCAGCAGGTAATGGCGATTCTGACGCCCGCTCAACGCGCGCAGCTTCGCAGCGAGCTGCAGCAGATTCGCCGCCAGCGCCAGCAGCAGGGCGGCGATCTGGCTTCGCCTCCGCCAGGCTAAGGAACCCGGCCACGCGGTAGGGTATACCCGTCCTCATGCGTGCGGATAGGATGCTCTTTGCCTTCCTGGCTCTCGCGCTTGCGGCGTCGGCCTGTCGCGCCCAGACCACGGGCACGGCCCCGCTGACGGCGGGACTCAGGCTTCCTAGCGGTTTCACCGGTGAGATCGTCGCGAACGTCCCGAACGCGCGCGAGCTGGCGTTCGCACCTAATGGCGACCTCTTCGTCGGATCCGAAGGAGACGACGTTTACATCGTCGCGCACGCAGACGCTAGCGGCGGCGCGGACTCGCCGCGCGTCTATTGGAGAGATCCCGACGGCGACGCGCCCAACGCGGGCGTCACCTTCGTCGCGTCGGAGCACGCGGTGTACGTCGGCAGCAATACCGCCGTCTGGAGACTCGACTATCGCGCCGGCGATCCTCGCCCGCTTTCGGCGACGCGCATCGCGCGCGTGCGAATGGGGCCGGTTGCGCCGCACAGCGACGGCGACATCCACCAGACGACGTCGCTCGCCTTCACCGGCGGAACGCTCTACGTCTCAGTTGGCTCTTCGTGCAACGCATGCCGCGAGGTCGACCCAACGCGCGCATCGCTTCTAGCCTTCTCACCTGACGGCGGCGCGTATACAAAGAAGGCGCGTCGCATCCGCAACGCCATCGCGCTCGCGGTGAATCCGCGCAGCGGGCATCTCTGGGTCGCCGGTGCCGGGCAAGACGATCTCGCCTTTGGTCATCCGTACGAGTTCGCCGACGACCTCTCGGCGCACGCGGGGATTGCGGACTACGGCTGGCCCGACTGTGAAGAGGATCGCGTCGCATATGTTCGCGGCGCGGATTGCCGCGACACCGTGGTGCCCCTCGTCGAGATTCCAGCTTACTCGACGATCATCGGCGCGACGTTCTACCCTTTCGATCCCCACGCGAAGTATGCGTTCCCGGCTTCGTATCGCGGCGGACTCTTTCTCGCGGCGCACGGCTCCTGGCATCGAACGACCGCCGGTGCCGATGCTGCCGCTGCGCAAGTCGTCTTCGTGCCCATGAATGGCGACGAGCCGGCGACCGGCGTGAACTGGAATGACCCGCGAACGCAGTGGCGTCCGTTCTTTACCGGCTTTCAGCGCGGACCGACGGCGCGCATCGGCCGCCCGGCGGGAGTTGCCGTTGGACCGAACGGCTCGCTCTTCGTCGCCGACGACGCCACCGGCAACATTTACCGCATCAGGCCGCGCCCGCGCTAAAGCGCGCGGCCTCTAAAGTCGAGCTCGATTATGCGTGCGGTTGCGGGGTGGACTGCAACTGCAGCAAGAACGCCTGCGCCTGCGCCATGCCGTCGGCGTCGTTAGCGACACGGTACCGTTCCAGCGCCGTTTGCGCGGAAGCCTGCGCGTCGGCGCTGCGGCCGAGCGCGAGCTGAATGCGCGCACGCAGCAGGTATCCGTCGCCGTCTTCGGGGCTCGTGCCGATGTAGGCAATGACGTCTTCGAGCGCATCGTCGTTCTGCGCGAGATGGTAGCGCGACAGCGCGCGCCAGTAGTACGTGCCCGACGGAGCCGCTTCTCTGCCTAAGGCGGCCGTGAAGTCCGCGTTCGCGCTCTGCCACGATTGCTCGTGAATCTCCGCCAAGCCGCGATAGAAGTACGGCCAATCTCCCTTATCGCCAAGGTTGAGCGAGGTCGAGCAATCCGAGACGGCATCGGCATAGCGCATGAGGCGCACCTCGGCCCGGCACTTCACGGCGTAGCCGAAACTATTGCCGCTCTCCAACGCGATCGCTTCCTGCGCGTCCTGCAGCGCGCTCTGCGCGCCGCCGCTCGCGCCCTCGTCTTGCTCGACGAGGGAGCGCTGGCGGTACGCGTATGCAGAGTGCGAGTCCAGCGAGATCGCACGGTCGCAATCGTCGAGCGCCGCCGCGAGATCGTCTAACTCGTATCGAGACTCGCAACGCGAAGCATACGCATACGCGTATTCCGGGTTGATCGTAATCGCAGCCGTATAATCCGCGATAGCCTGCGTTTGGCGGCTGAGGTCTTCGTAGGCGTCGCCGCGGTCGACGAACGCTCGCGCATCCTGCGGATGGGCGGCGATGGCAGCGTTCAGCAGCGCGATGGCATCCTGGTATTTTCCCGCATCGATGAGGCTCTCGGCATCGATCACGTCGACGCTCACCGTCGTAGACGAAGCGGCTTGTGCGCGCGCGCCGGCCGGCAGCAAGAGTACGAGAGCGGCGATCGCCGCGACCCAAAGCGAAGCACGCATTCGCTCGGCTGTTTCGGCAACTCGCAGACGCTCTCCGCCAAAAGCAAAGAGCCCGCGACGAGCGCGGGCTCTCTTCTAATCTGGCACCGACCTACTTTCGAGGGGCCTTGCGGCCCGACTATCATCGGCGCTGGCGGGCTTAACTGCCGTGTTCGGGATGGGAACGGGTGTGACCCCACCGCCATAGGCGCCAGAAACCGCTCCCGCGCGCCTCTTTTCGTCCCCACCGTCGTCGACTCGTGGCTCGTGTACCCGTCGTACACTTCGCCCGCTCGTCTCCTCGGTCGGAACGAAAATTTGCGCGCGGTTCTTTGGATCCCCGCCGCGATGGCGAGCCGTAGCTCAGAAGCCGATCGCGGTGGGAAACTGCGCAGAGAAGAACTTCCATGCGATCCACGAGAGACGCGTTGTGTAGGCAAAAAAGTTCCGAGCGATTAGTACCGGTCAGCTCCACACCTTGCGGTGCTTCCACCCCCGGCCTATCAACGTGGTAGTCTACCACGACTCTTCACCCTGCACGGGATTGAGGTCTCATCTTGGGGTCAGTTTCGCGCTTATATGCTTTCAGCGCTTATCTGATCCGAACATAGCTACCCGGCTATGCTCCTGGCGGAACAACCGGTTCACCAGAGGTTCGTTCGACTCGGTCCTCTCGTACTAGAGTCCACTCCCCTCAAACCTCCCGCGCCCACAGCGGATAGGGACCGAACTGTCTCACGACGTTCTGAACCCAGATCGCGTACCGCTTTAATGGGCGAACAGCCCAACCCTTGGGACCAACTACAGCCCCAGGATGCGACGATCCGACATCGCGCGTAACTCCACCATTACTAGTGGCGCAGACTATATCTTCACCCTGCCCGCGTAAACGCGAGCGAGGGGCCGGCGTCTGATAGCGACCATTAAATTTGCTTGCAAGGAGCAAGCAGCGACGCGCTATCTCACCATCCCTGACGGGATGGATCAGTCGTTACGGGGTCATGACGAGAGCGTTGCACTTCCGTCAGACTTCCCACGGTATTGCCCTCGACTCTTCCAAAGTCGATTGGGTTTCACCGTTATAAGCCGGAACCATTCGATGATGTTTCCATCATCCCACCCCTAATGTTGAGGTGCCAAACCTCCCCGTCGATGTGAGCTCTTGGGGGAGATAAGCCTGTTATCCCCGGAGTAGCTTTTATCCGATAAGCGACGGCCCTTCCATTCGGTACCGCCGGATCACTTAGCCCTGCTTTCGCATCTGCTCGACCTGTCCGTCTCGCAGTTAAGCTCCCTTATGCCTATGCACTCTATGCGAACGGTTTCTGACCGTCCTGAGGGAACCTTTGGGCGCCTCCGTTACTCTTTGGGAGGCGACCGCCCCAGTCAAACTGCCCACCTGACCATGTCCTCCCGCCGGATAACGGCGGCTAGTTAGAATCCCAAGATCGTCAGGGTGGTATCCCAAGGTTGCCTCCCCGAGGGCTAACGCCCTCGGTTCAATGGCTCCCACCTATCCTGTACAGACAATCTCAAAACCCAAGATCAGGATACAGTAAAGCTTCACGGGGTCTTTCCGTCCTGCTGCGGGTAACCAGCATCTTCACTGGTACTGCAATTTCGCCGGGATCCCCATTGAGACAGTGCCCAAGTCGTTACTCCATTCGTGCAGGTCGGAACTTACCCGACAAGGAATTTCGCTACCTTAGGACGGTTATAGTTACCGCCGCCGTTTACTGGGGCTTCAGTTCCGAGCTTCGCTTGCGCTAACCCGTCCCTTTAACCTTCCAGCACCGGGCAGGAGTCAGCCCCTATACGTCTGCTTTCGCATTCGCAGAGACCTGTGTTTTTGTTAAACAGTCGCTTGGGCCTATTTTGTGCCACCCCCCTCAGCTTTCGACGCGAAGTCTAGACCGAAGAAGGCACCCCTTCTCCCAAAGTTACGGGGTCAATTTGCCGAGTTCCTTAACAGGGATTCTCCCGTCGCCTTAGCATGCTCTGCCAGTCTACCTGTGTCGGTATACGGTACGGGCACCTACGATCCTATTTAGAGGCTTTTCTTGGCAGCGTGGAGTCATTCACTTCGGCTCCGAAGAGCCTCGCATTCACTTCTCGGCGTTAGCATCGCGGATTTCCCTACGATGCCGCCTACCAGCTTAGGCGCGCACATCCATCGGCGCGCTGAACTATCCTCCTGCGTCACCCCATCAATTCATAGACCATGACAGTCGATGCTGAAGGCGCTCGTCTTTTCGCCCAGGCACGTCGTCGCTGCGGAGCCTCGCGATCCACTGAAGATCGCTTCGGCTCCTCGCTCCTCGTTCTGAACGAAAATCCTTCGCGCTGTACGAACAGCGTCCCAAAGGACGACGGGTCGCGCTCAACATCGCCGGCCAAAGTCTAAACGGTCGTCGGTGGTAGCAGAATATGAACTGCTTGTGCATCGCCTACGCTTCTCAGCCTCGGCTTAGCTCCCGACTCACCCTGAGACGATTGACGTAGCTCAGGAAACCTTAGACTTCCGGCGTGCGAGGTTCTCACTCGCATTTCTCGCTACTTATACCTGCATTCGCACTTGTGGGTCGTCCACACGTCCTCGCGGTCGTGCTTCGGCCTACACCACAACGCTCCCCTACCGTCACCGGCTTGCGCCGGCACCCCAAAGCTTCGGTTCGATGCTTGAGCCCCGTTACATTTTCGGCGCTCCATCACTCGACTAGTGAGCTATTACGCACTCTTTCAAGGATGGCTGCTTCTAAGCCAACCTCCTAGTTGTCTGAGCGACAAAACTTCCTTTACCACTGAGCATCGATTAGGGACCTTAGCTGTTGATCTGGGCTGTTTCCCTTTCGACGATGGAGCTTATCCCCCACCGTCTGACTGCCGCGTAGTTCGCCTCGGTATTCGGAGTTTGATGGGGTTCGGTAATCTGGTAAGACCCCTAGCCCTGTCAGTGCTCTACCCCCGAGGGTTAACACGCGACGCTAGTCCTCAAACTATTTCGGGGAGAACCAGCTATCTCCAAGTTCGATTGGCTTTTCACCCCTATCCACAGCTCATCCAACGTTTTTTCAACAACGACAGGTGCGGGCCTCCACATGAGTTTAATCATGCTTCACCCTGGCCATGGATAGATCACTTGGTTTCGGGTCTACTGCAACGGACAAGACGCCCTATTCAGACTCGCTTTCGCTACGGCTCCGGCTCAACACCTTAACCAAGCCCGTTACAAGTAACTCGCAGGTTCATTCTTCAATAGGCACGCGATCAGCCGTGCTTGCGCATTGGCCTTTCACGGTTTGTAGGCACGCGGTTTCATGTTCTCTTTCACTCCCCTGCGGGGGTTCTTTTCACCTTTCCCTCACGGTACTCGTACGCTATCGGTTTCCACAGAATATTTAGCCTTGGAAGATGGTCCTCCCGGTTTCAGACAGGGTTTCTCGTGCCCCGCCCTACTCACGAACAACGACGCGAGACCGACCGCTTTCATCTACAGGACTCTCACCTTCTACGGTGCGGCTTTCCAGCCGGCTTCTACTAGCGTTCGATATGGTAACTCGCGCTCGAGGATTCGGCCCCGAGACCGTTGTCGTACAACCCCGCTCGTGCAACGCCCGAATGCTTGCACACGAACGGTTTAGGCTGTTCCCTGTTCGCTCGCCACTACTAGGGGAATCTCGTTTGATGTCTGTTCCTCCGGCTACTGAGATGTTTCAATTCACCGGGTACGCTCGCTCGCGACTATTGAATTCATCGCGGCGTCCACGCCAATGACGGCGTGTGGGTTGCCCCATTCGGAGACCTCCGGATCATCGCTTCTTAGCAGCTCCCCGGAGCTTTTCGCAGCTTGGCACGTCCTTCATCGCCTGTGGAACCAAGGTATCCACCTGCATGCCCTTGTTCATTTTTTGACTACGCAAAATTGCACTGCTGGAGCCAGGTTGTGCTCCAACAGCCGCTCTCATGTATCCACATGAAAGTTCTTCTCTATGCAGTTTTCAAAGATCTCGTCTCCGCCGGCGTTGTTGCGCTCGGCCTCGTGAACCGTTGTTCGATTCGGCCTCGCGCGCCTCGCCGGACGCTGCGCTCGGAGACGATATCGGCCTTTCGGTCGAAGCGTTCGCGATCGCAGCGCTCTCGAAGAACTCTTGAGGGCTCGTTCCCTCAAAGCTGAACAGTGCAGTTTCGATCTCGAGACGAACTCGAGATATTTCGAAAGACCCTCATTGCGAGAGCCGCGCAAAAGACTGTGGTCGACTCAAGTTGTACATACGCCGCTGCGATTCACATCTGTGAGATCCAGCGACCTGTACTCCTTAGAAAGGAGGTGATCCAGCCGCACCTTCCGATACGGCTACCTTGTTACGACTTCGTCCCCCTTATCTAGCATACCTTAGACGTCTTGCTCCTTGCGGTTGCACGGACGGCTTCGGGTACACTAAACTCAGGTGACGTGACGGGCGGTGTGTACAAGGCCCGGGAACGTATTCAACGCAGCGTAGCTGATCTGCGTTTACTAGCGATTCCGACTTCATGAAGGCGAGTTGCAGCCTTCAATCCGAACTGAG
>JBOHTS010000022.1:0-1194 GCA_050733755.1 Candidatus Tyrphobacter sp.
AGACGGGTCGGGTGTCAATTCTGCCGTTTTGCGCGCTTGACCGCTGGCGCGGACGGCTAATTTACGTTGCTAACTCCAAGAGTTCGATTTGGCCTCGCCCATCAAAGCCCTCTTCTTCGATGTCTTCCGCACGCTCGTCGACTGGCGCGGCGGAGTGGCGCGGGAAGCCGAGCGCCTGCTCCAGCCGCGCGGCGTGTCGTTTAATTGGGGAGCATTCGCCGACGCCTGGCGCGGCGAATATCAGACGGGCATGGAGCCGATCCGCAGCGGCGAAAGCCCGTTCGTCACGCTGGACGTCATCCACCGGCAGAACCTCGATCGCATCTTGCCGCGCTTTGGGCTCGAAAAACTCGACGAAGCGACGCGCGCCGAACTCACGCTTGCCTGGCACCGGCTCGACGCATGGCCCGACGTGCCGGCGGCGCTTGCGCGGCTGCGCGAGAAATTCCTGCTCGCGCCAGTCTCGAACGGCAATATCGCGCTGATCGTCGATCTTTCCCGTCGCAACGGATTTATCTGGGATGCGGTGTTGGGCGCCGAGGTGGCGCGCGATTACAAGACGAAGCCGGGCGTCTATCTAAGCGCCGCCATTGCGTTCAACCTGCCGCCGCAAGCTTGCATGATGGTCGCCGCGCATTCCTGGGATCTCGAAGCGGCGGCGGCCTGCGGACTGCGCACCGCGCATATCGCGCGGCCGGATGAGAAGGGGCAGGGCAAAGGCGAAAGCAGGCCGAGCGTGCCCGTCGATATCGCGGCCGAAGACCTCGGTGCGCTCGCAGATGCGCTCGGCGCATAACCCTCTCCCTGTGGGAGAGGGTTCATCGCGGCTAACCCGCCGCCTCCGTCACCATCGCCTCCGCCTCTTGCGGCGCGACCCAGCGGAAATCCGGGAGCTGATGGCGGGCGAAGGTAAGTTGCCGTTTGGCATAGGCGCACGTGTCGCGCTTGGCGAGCCGTGCCGCCTCGTCGAGTTCGATCTCGCTTTCAAGATGGCGCAGGAGATGCGGCACGCCCAACGCCCGCATGACCGGCAAGGCAGGATCGAGCGCGCGTGCCCGTAGCGTCGCAACCTCGTTCAGCGCGCCGGCCGCCAGCATCGCGTCGAAACGCTTGTCGATTGCCGCGTTAAGCGCGGCGCGCTCAGGTGCAACGAAGATCGCGACGTATATGCCGGGATCGACAAGCGGCGCACGT
>JBOHTS010000023.1:0-116613 GCA_050733755.1 Candidatus Tyrphobacter sp.
GGGGAAAACCCGTTTCGAATCGAATGACGGGATGGTTTTTGCGCCTTGGCTGCTGGGAAAGGGGGTGGTCTTCTTTCGCGGGCGCCGCTACGTGCTCGACTATGGCGCCGGCGATCGACGACGACGCCGTTGCGCTGCTGCGAAGGCGCAAGACCCTTCGCGTCATGCGTTTCGAAGCGGATTTGCCGCAGCGCATCGTCGAGGCGAGCAACCTGCGCAGCGCGCTTGGCGGAACGCTTTCGCAAACGGCGAGTACGGATGCTGCGCCGGAAGAACTGCGCGTCGTCACCAAGCGATCGCCCAGCGATGCGCAGTGGGAGGATCTCCTATTCGCGTGGGACGTCGTGCGCCACGTCAAGTCGAACGGCATCGTGATCGCCTCGGACGGCGTGACGAGCGGAATCTGTGCCGGTCAAACGAATCGCGTCGGTGCCGTTCGGATCGCCGGCGATCGCGCGGGCAATCGAGCTCGCGGCGCGGCGTGCGCGAGCGACGGGTTCTTTCCGTTTCGGGACGGAATCGAGGCGGCGGCACTCGCCGGATGTGCATCGGTCATCGCGCCGGGCGGCTCGATTCGCGATGCCGAGGTCATCGCCGCGGCCGACGACGCCGGACTCGCTCTGGTGTTCTCCTCGCGCCGATACTTCTTACATTAAGCTGGCCGGAACGCCCGATTGAACCGCACGGAACGTCTCCGGCTTCGTATCCTGCGGATGCGAAGGGCTCACCGAACGGTCGTCAAAAACGACGTTTAGTGCCACGACCACGGAAATTCGGAAGCGCCTTGAGCGCACTCTCGGACCGGCTTCACCGTCGTCCGTGCGGTCGCATCCCCAAATCGTGGCCTTCGAACGTGTCGACCGCGGTCTCTATCGCGCAAAAGCGGAGTAAGCGATGACCGACGCTCTGCCGCTAGAGGTCAGCGGGCGCGACAACGAGCGCGCAGTCTTCGAGTTCGGAGAGCAGCGCCTCTACCTTAGCGATTGCATGGATTGGCTGCGCGATGCGCCACGCAACGCTATCGACGCGGTGCTGACCGATCCGCCCTACGGCCTCGTCGAATATACGGCTCAGGAGCAGCGAAAACTCCGTACGGGACGTGGCGGCATCTGGAGGATACCGCCTTCGTTTGATGGAGCAGTCCGTAATCCGCTCCCGCGTTTCACGGTCCTATCGGATGTTGACCGGACGGCCTTGCTTTCGTTTTTTGAGAAATGGGGACGCGCGCTATTGCCCGTGTTAAAGCCGGGCGCGCACGCGCTCGTTGCGTCAAATCCGCTGCTCGCCCCGCTTGTTGCGATTGCGCTCGAACGTGCCGGAATGGAGCGCCGCGGCGAGGTCGTACGACTGGTGCGAACGTTGCGTGGTGGAGACAAACCGAAAGGGGCGCACGCAGAGTTCGGCATGGTGTCGACGATGCCGAGATCGTGCTGGGAACCGTGGGGACTCTACCGAAAGCCCATCGACTGCAAGACGGTCGCATTGAATCTGCGCACGTGGGGAACCGGTGGTCTGCGCCGTCTCGCGCCCGAGACACCCTTCCTCGACGTCATCGACTCCGGGATCACTCCCGATCGCGAACGCAGGCTGGCTCCGCACCCCTCCGTCAAACCGCAGGCTTTTCTGCAAAAGATGGTTGACGCATTGTTGCCGCTGGGAAGCGGCACGGTTCTCGATCCATTCGCTGGATGCGCCACGACGCTAGTCGCCTGCCACGCTCGGGGCGTTCGCGGCGTCGGCATCGAGATCGATCCGCATTTTTTCCGAATGGCGAGCGAGGCCATCCCAAGGCTTGCCGCCTTGCAGACGCCGGGCTAAAAGATAGAGGAAGTATCGAGGCTGGGGCGGCAAGCTCGTCGACGCAATGCCGCGCTATCTTCACACGTCGATATTCGTCAACGACATGGCCGAGTCGATCGCGTTCTACCGCGACGCGCTCGGTCTCGCGCTTCTCGGAGGGCCGCATCACTATCCCGGCAACGCCGACATGGCGTTCGTCGGCAAAGACTGGAATGCGTACATCGAACTCGTCTACGATCTCGAAGCGCATCCTCCGTACGCGCTCGGCAACCGCTACGAGCACCTCGCGCTCGAATCCGACGGCGACTTGCAAACGTACGTCGATGGCTTGCGCGCGAAGGGCGTGAAAATTCTCAAAGACGTCTACCGCTCGCCGGGCGGCACGCGTGCGATCGCATTCGTAGAGGACCCCAACGGCATTCCAGTCGAGCTTCTCGAGCCGCGCACGCCCGCGTAACTGCCGCCTGGGCGACGCTAGCGATAGATGAAGGGATCGCTCGGCGGCGCGACGCGTCGTATCTGCGATGCATCCAGCGCCAGCGAGGATCCGGCGCGACGGACGTCACCTTGCGCGCGGACCCATTCGCCGTTTCGTCCCACAAGCCGTGCAGCGAGGCGGATCGCGACGGGCGCGGCGTCGGCACGGCAGCAGGTGATTGCAAAGCGCACGAGCGCGTCCGCATCCTTACCGTGAACGAGTTCGCCGGTGAACGTGACGCGCTCGCCGACGAAGAGATCCGCGAGCGTCGTCTCGGTAGCGGTGTAGATCGGCGGCGGCGCCGTCACGACTGCTCCTGCGAGCATGAGCAACGATGCGAGACGCGCACGCGAACTCGAAGCGCCGCGGTGTCGCAGGGCAAGAAATCCGCACGCGACCGCGCAGAGCCCAAGCGCAAGTACGAACCGCGGATGGACGAGCGCATCGCCGCCGCGAGCGGCGACGAGAGCGAGCGCGAGGGCGCAGAGCGCGTAGGCGAGTCCGTCGTGACCGCTCGTGCGATCGTGGGCAGGCAGAACGGCGCGAAGATCGAGGATGCCGCTCGTGCAGAGTACGCCGATCGCCGCTAGCGGTTCGCGCGCGTGTAGCGAGGCACTCATCGCTACGGCGCCGAGCGCACACGGCGATGCGAGCGCGCCGAGCGTCGCGCCGAAGAGCCATTGCAGCAACGGCGGCGCAAGGTCGAAGCGAACGTTCGCAAACGCGTGGAGCGCGGTCGCGCCGAGCAGCGCGGCGGGCAGCATCGCCGCGAGTTGCGCGGCGAGCGACGCGTTCCCGTCGTCGATGGCGTCTTCCGGGCAATGCCTGCAGGGCAGGCGTTCGCGAAGCGACCGCAGAGAGACCGCGGCCAGCATGCCGCCGCAGAGGCGAAGCAGGGCGACCGGGAGCCCGAACACCATCGCTGTCGCGACGGCCGCAGGCAGGGATCGTGCCGATGCACCGCCGGCGCAGCCGCATCCAAGCAGCGCGACCGCGGCGCTCGCGGTGCGGCCGTCGGCGCGTGCGTGGCGTACGACGAGCGCCCGTAACGCGATGCCGGCAAGAATAAACGGCGTTCCTTCGAACAGGGAAGCGGCGGCGGTTGCGAGCACGCCGCGAATCGTCGGCGCCGGCAGCAATGCCAGCGCGCAGAGCACGCAGAGCGTTACGATTACGGAGTTCATGCCGGCAAAAATCACCGCGCCACGCGGCACCCAAGACGTCATTCCCCCCGATTCCGCGCGATGGCAAGCCCTCGAGGCGGCAATTCACGCGCTCGCGCGGCGCTTCGGATACGGGGAAATACGAACGCCGATCTTCGAGGCGACCGAGCTCTTCGTGCGCGGCGTCGGCGAGACGACGGACATCGTCGAAAAAGAGATGTACACGTTCGTCGACAAAGGCGGCCGCAGCATGACGCTGCGACCGGAATGGACGGCGCCGGTCGTGCGCGCGATGCTCGAGCACCACCTCGTCGGAGCGGAGCCGCAGCGACTCTACTACGTCGGCCCGATCTTTCGGTACGAGCGGCCGCAGAAAGGGCGACTCCGGCAGGCGCATCAGTTCGGCGTCGAGTGCGTGGGATTCGCCGACGCACAAGCGGATGCAGAAGTCATCTCGCTTGCGTGGGAGCTCGTGAGATCGCACGGGATCACCGACGCAACGCTGAAGATCAACTCGATCGGAGACGATGCGTGCCGCCCGCGGTACCGGCAGGCGCTGCTCGAGCACTTCTCCGCGAGCCTGGACTCGCTCTCCGACGATGCCCGCCGGCGAATCGAACGCAATCCGCTGCGTTTGCTCGACAGCAAGGAAGAGCGCGACGCGCCGTTCGTCGCGAGCGCTCCGAGACTCGACGAGCATCTCTGCGATGCGTGTCGCAGCCACTTCGACGCGCTTCGCAGGGCGCTGGACGCGCTCTCGATCCCGTACGCGCTCGATTCGCGAATCGTGCGCGGGCTCGACTATTACACGCGCACGGTCTTCGAGATCGAGTCGGGCGCTCTCGGCGCGCAGAGCGCGGTCTGCGGCGGCGGACGCTACGACGGGCTCATCGCGTCGCTCGGCGGGCCTTCCGTGCCTGCCGTGGGATTCGCGCTGGGCATCGAGCGCTTTCTCATGGTCGTCGAAGCGACGCGCGCAAGCGCGGTGCCGGCGCGCGACGGCGTGCAAGCCATCGCACTTGGAGAGCGAGCGCGCGCGACGCTCCTGCCGATCGTCGCGGAGATTCGGCGTTTGGGGATGCCGGCGTTCATGGATTACGGGGACCGCAAGTTGCTCGCTCAGTTGAAGATTGCCGATCGCAACAACGCGCGCTTTGCGCTCGTCGTGGGCAGTGAGGAGATCGCGCACGCCGAGGCGGTCTTGCGCGACCTCGGCAAGCGCACCGACGAACGGCTCGCTTTGCAGGAGGCGAGAGTCGTTGCGGCTGCCGTTGTAGAAGCGTTGCAGCGATGAACGACCGCGAGACGCTCGACGAGCTCCTGCGCATCATGCGCGAGCACGATCTCGACCGCATCAAGGTGAAGGCCGGCGATGCGGTCTACGAGCTCGTCCGGCGTCAGTCCGTACCCCAGCCCCTCACCGGCGGCGCCCAGCCGGCCGCGATCGAAGGGTCCGCGCCGAACGCCGCGCCCGCGAACTGCAAGCGCGTTCTCGCACCGCTTACCGGCGTCTTCTACAGACAGCCCTCGCCGGACGCCGAACCATTCGTGCGCGAGGGTGACCGTGTCGAGGTGGGACAGGTGCTCTGCGTACTCGAAGCGATGAAGCTCTTCAACGAGATCCAGAGCGATTATGCGGGAACCGTGCTCCGGGTCATTCCCGGAAACGGCGAACTCGTCTCGCAGGGCGAGGAGCTCGTGTGGATTCAGCCTTGACCAGCGACGTCAAAGGCCGGCGCACGTTCGACGAGATTTTGGCGGACCGGCGCGGCATCTTCGATGCGCCGCACTATCGCGGGCAAGTCGAGGCGATCGCGGGCGCCATCGTCGCAGCGTTGCTCGCGGGCAAGAAGATCCTCTGGTGCGGAAACGGCGGAAGCGCCGCGCAGGCGCAGCACATGTCGGCAGAACTCTCCGGTCGCTTTCTGCGCGAACGCCCCGGCTTTGCCAGCGAGGCGCTCTCCGTGAACACGTCGACGATCACGGCGGTGGGCAACGACTATGGATTCGACGACATCTTTGCTCGACAAGTCGAGGCGTTCGCGCAGCGGGGCGACGTCGTGATCGCGCTGACGACGAGCGGAAACTCGCGCAACGTCGTGCGCGCGCTCGAAGCGGCCAAACGCAAAGGCGCGGTTGCCGTCGCCTTCACGGGCAACGGCGGCGGCGCGATCTGCGGCACGGCAGATCTCGTGTTGTCGGGGCCCGATGGCTACTCGGCAATCGTTCAAGAAGTGCATCTGGTCATGGCGCACATCGTCTGCGACCTTACCGAGCAGCGCATTCTCTTCGGAGACTAGGAGCGTGTCGGGTTACGGCAAATCTCCGTCTTCGGACCGCCTCTTGTCCGAATACTTCGTTGCTCGTCGGTCACAACGCTACGGCGTTGCTCCCTCTTCGCGCCTCGTCTCCGAACAAAATTCGGCACGTAACCCGAAAATGGCCATGACCCGACAGGCTCCTAGGAGTTGAACTCCGCGGGTTCTCCACGTCTCGCGCTCGACGATGCACGCACGCTCGTCGAAGGCATGCGAGGACGTTCGGTGCTCGTCGTCGGCGATCTCATGATCGACGAATGGATCTGGGGAACCGTCTCTCGGATATCCCCGGAAGCTCCGGTGCCGGTCGTTGCGGTCACCAACCACTCCTTTACGCTCGGCGGCGCCGGTAACGTCGCGAGCAACCTTCGCGCCCTCGATGCCCGGGTGAGCTTCTGCGCGCTCGTCGGCGCCGACGAGTTTGCCGACCGCGTTCGCGGACTGCTCGACGAAAGCGAGATCGATGCCGCCGGCGTCTTCACGGCAGCGGACCGCCCGACGACCCGCAAGACGCGCGTCGTCGCCCACGGCCAGCAGGTCGTTCGCGCCGACTGGGAGTCGGTCGAGTCCGCGCCGGAGCGCGAACGCGCGCGCATCTGCGCGTTCGTCGAGCAGCGCGCGGTTCGCTGCGACGCCGTCATCCTGAGCGATTACGCGAAGGGGCTCCTCTCGCGCGAGATCGTCGAAGCGGCGTTGCGATGCCCGATCGTCGTCGTCGATCCAAAGCCCGCGAACATCGAGATCTTCGCCGGCGTCACGTGCGTCGCCCCAAACGCGCACGAGACGCAGCAGGCAACCGGTATCGCAATCTCCGACAGGCCTTCGCTGGATGAGGCGGGCGCAGCGCTGCTCGCGGCCGTTGCGAGCCGGTACGTCGTCATCACGCGCGGCGAGCACGGTATGTCGCTCTTCGGCAGCGACGGCAAGCGGCTCGACGTGCCGGCCGTCGCGCGCACGGTCTACGACGTGAGCGGGGCCGGCGACACCGCCGTTGCCGTGCTCGCGCTCGCGCTCGCCTCGCACGCGCCGATCGAGCATGCGTTGCAGCTTGCGAACTACGCCGCCGGAGCGGTCGTCGAAAAGCTCGGTACGGCAACGGCGACCGCCGACGATATCCTCGAGCTCGTGGCGCATGAGCGCTGATCCGTACTTCGCGCTCGTGCTCGATCTCGACGCCGCGGTCGCGTGGCGCGAGGCGCAACGGGCCGCGAGACGCCGCGTCGTCTTTACGAACGGCTGCTTCGACGTGCTGCACGCGGGGCACGTCGAGTTTCTCGCCTGGGCGCGCGCGCAGGGCGACGCGCTCCTCGTCGGCCTGAACGACGACCGCTCCGTCTCGGCGATCAAGGGGCCGCAACGGCCGATCGTTCCGTTCGCGCAGCGCGCTCGCACGCTGGCGGCGCTGCGAAGCGTCGATGCCGTCGTCGGATTCTCACAGCGCACTCCGGAGATCGTCCTCGACCGCATTCGGCCGGACGTCCACACGAAGAGCGCGCAGTATCGGGAAGACGAGTTGCCCGAGCGCGCCGTGGTGCTGCAGCATGGCGGTACGATCGTGCTCGCGCCGCACATGCCGGGAACGTCGACGACGCAGACGATCGCGCGCATCGTCGCGCGCTATGCCGAGCCATAAGGCTCCTGGCGTCGCATGCGTCTCGTCGTAACCTCAAACGGCCCCGGCGAGGTCGCCGGCTGGCTCTGTCCGCTTCTCGAGCGCCTCTATGCCATCGCTCCGCAAACCGACGTCCACGCGTTCATGGTGCCCGACGAATATGCAAGCGGTCGCGAAGCGCGGTACGTTCGCGAACGCTTTCCGCAAGCCCGCGTCTACGAGCCGAAGGAGTACGTCGCCGTCGCGCTCGGGCGAAGGTCATCCGGCGTGCCCGATCGCGCGGACGTCGTCCAATACCTCGGCGGCGATCTCATGCACGCGCTCCGATTGCGGCGGCGCTTCGGCGCGGCTGCGGCGACGTACAAGTTCTCGCGCAGAGCGTTTCGCAGGGCCTTCGCGCGGGCGTACGCTCTCGACGAAAAGAACGCTCTGGAACTGCGTGCCTGGGGGATTCCGCCGGCGCGCGTCGAGGTCGTCGGCAATCTTGCAATCGACGGCGCGTTATCGTCGGCGCGCGCGGAGCCCGAACTCGGAGCGCCCGTCGACGGAGTGCTCGTCATGCCGGGCTCGCGCACGTACGAGGTCGAGCACCTCGTGCCGTTCTTCTTCGCGATGGCGCTACGCTGCAAACGCGAACGGCCGGAGATTCCGATCGCGCTGGGCATCTCGCCGTTCACGACGAACGAGCAGCTCGCTCGGGCGATCGAGCGCGGCGGCGATCCGCGCGTCTACGGCAAGCGCGGCACGCTCGAGGTGGGGGGCGGGCAGACCTCGCTCGTCTCGCAGGACGGCGGCGCGCGCGTCCCGGTGCTCCGCAACGCACTCGCCGCAGCGCGGTCGGCGCGCGTCGCGGTGACGCTGCCGGGAACGAAGTGCATCGAACTCGCAGCGCTCGGCATTCCGACGATCGCGATCACGCCGCTCAATGCGGCGGAGCTTGCAACGATCAACGGGCCGCTGACGTACCTCGATCGCGTTCCCGCGGTCGGGCGTCTCCTCAAGCGCCGCGTCGCCGTCGCCCTCTCACGCAGGCATGCGCTCCATACGCAGCCGAACATCGACCTCGGCGAGATGGTCGTGCGGGAGCTTCACGGAACCCTGACGCCCGGACGCGTCGCCCGCGTGACGCTTGAGTCGCTCGACGACCGTGCGTGGCTGCAGGAGAGCGCGGTCCGACTCCGAGCGCTCTATGCGGCGCACGCCGGCGCGTCGGAGCGCATGGCCCGCTCGCTCGTAGATTTTGCATAGAGATTTCACATGAGGATGTCGATCGTCATCGCAACGAAGAATCGCGCCGCATTGCTCGAGCGCGCGTTGCGGTCGTTGCGCGTGCAAATCGGCGCGCCGTCCTTCGAGGTCGTCGTTGCCGACAACGGCTCCAGCGACGAGACGCGCGCCGTCGTGCAGGCTGCGGACGCGCACGGTCCCGTGCCGGTGCGATACGCCTATGAGGATCGCGCCAATCGCGGCCTCGCGCGCAACGCCGGCGTCCGCATAGCACAAGGCTATCTCATTCTCTTTTGCGACGACGACGTCCAGGCTCCGCCCGGATGGGTCGCCGCGCACGACGCCGCTCACGCGGAGGGCGACCTCGCCGTCAGCGGCCCGATTCTTAACGTCGCCTCGTACGACGAGCGGCCGCGGCCCGCGCTGACGAACTATTCGCGCGCGTTCTTCTGCACGTGCAACGTCTCGCTTCCGCGGTATGCGTTCGACGCGGTCGGCGGTTTCGACGAAGCCTTCGATCTCTACGGCTGGGAGGATACGGAGCTCGGAATGAGGCTGCGTTCGCTCGGCCTGCAGCGGCGCTTCGCGTGGGACGCGTACGTCTGGCATCACAAGCCGGCCTCGCACGACGCCCTTCGCGACGACGCGCGTAAGGCGGTCGAGAAAGCACGCATGGCGGTGCGATTTGTACGCAAGCAGCCGACGCGGCGCGCTCGCCTCGCGACCGGGCTTCACCCGCTCAACGTCCTGCGCGGAAAGTATCTCCTATCGGAGAGCGTGCTCGCGATCTTTGCGGGAGCGGCGTGCACGCCGTGGGTCCCGCGGCCCCTGCGCTCTCTCGCTCGCGCGCGGTTTCTCGATGCTGCGTACACTCGAGAGCTCGTGCGCGCAATCGATGAGTGACGTCGCAAAAGGCTGCGCGCTCGTCGCGTGCGCGGGCGGGGGTTTTGGCGATTCGCTGCTCGCCTCCGTCGTCGCTCGCGCATTGCACGAACGGTACGCGAGGGTCGACGCTCTCACGCTGCCGGGGCACCGCGCGGCGCTGCAGCGGGTACCCGACGTCGACGCAGTGCTCGTCGACGACGGAGGCGACGAAGCGTCGCTTGCCGCAAAACTCTGCGACAGCGGCTACGACGCGGCCGTCGTAACGTGGGCGACGGCACGGATCGCGCGCGTCTTGCATCGCGCGAAAATTCCCGTGCGCGTCGGGCAGGCGCGCCGTCTCTACTCGAGGCTCTTCACGAAGCGCGTCGTCGTTCGCAGTGAGACCGGCGACGTTACCTCGCACTGGACGCAAGTGCTTCTGGACTACGCTCGCGCGCTCGACTGCGACGCAGCCGACGCGATTCCGAGGTTCGTTCCAACTCCCGAAGACGAGAGCGAGGCGCAAAGCGTGGCGCACGAGCACGGTTTTCAGCGAGGCGGGTTCTTGATTCTTCATCCTGCGAATGCGATCGCGTCCACGCGCGCGTGGCCCGTACGCGGTTGGCGAGCACTCGCGCTCGCACTAGGAGCGCGTTTCTCGATGCCGGTTGCCGTTACCGGCGGACGAGCCGACGCAGAGCTCGTGCGGAAGATCTGCGACGGCGGAGCGATTCCGCTCGCGGGCCGCGTGGGCATCGGAGGCTTCGGCGCGCTCGCCTCGCGCACCGCGGCGTACGTCGGCATCACGACCGGAACGATGCACGTCGCGGCGAGCGTCGGAGCGCCGACGCTCGGAATCTTTCCGTTCCAGAGCGATTTCCCGGAACGCTGGGCGCCGCTCGGCCGCAAGACCGTCGTCGTTCGCGCCTCGTATCGCTGTCACGACGGCGACACGAAGGAGCGGTGCCGCGACTATGCGTGCATCGAACACCTCGACGTTCCAGGGATCGTCGACGCGTTGGCGTCGCTTCTGCGATGAGCGCCGCGCTCATTCGGTTCGAGAGCGTCACGAAGCGCTACGGCGCGCATCTCGCGCTCGAGGACGTGACGCTCGACGTCTTTCCGGGAGAGCTCCTCGTGCTCATCGGACGCAGCGGAAGCGGCAAGACGACGCTGCTGCGAACCGTCAACGGTTTGGTGACGCCGGATGCCGGGAGCGTCGTCGTCGGCGGAACCGACGTTGCCGGCTGTACGGACATCACTGCGCTGCGGCGAGGCATCGGCTACGTCATTCAGTCGGGCGGGCTCTTTTCGCATATGACCGTCGCCCAGAACGTCGCGATTATCGGCCGAGCGCGCAACGACCCGCGCCCGCAGCGAATGGCTCGCGCGCGGGTCGTTCTCGAGCAGGTCGGCCTCGAGGGTTTTCAGGAGCGACATCCCCGCGAGCTCTCGGGCGGGCAGCTCCAGCGCGTGGGGATTGCGCGGGCGCTCTATGCCGATCCCCCGATCATGCTTCTCGACGAGCCGTTCGCAGCGGTCGACCCGATCTTGCGTATGGACCTCCAAGATTCGTTTGCGACGCTGCACCGCGAGCTGCGCAAGACGATGATGTTCGTCACGCACGACGTCGAGGAGGCGCTCTACCTCGGCGATCGCGTTGCCGTCTTCGACGACGGCCGGATCGTGCAGGTCGATACCCCGCGCGCGTTGCGCGAAAATCCGGCGAGCGAATACATCGCGCGCTTTCTGCGCCGCCGCACGCCCGCATGATGCGCGGCGTCATCGTGGTTACTGCGATGCTCCTCGTCGCGGCGGGAGCCGCCGCCCAGGCGGCGCCCGTCGTCACGATCGTCGTCGGATCGAAACAAGACACGGAAGGGCAGATTCTCGGCGAGATTCTCGCGCAGTCGATCGAAGCGAAGACGCCGTACCGCGTCGTTCGAAAGACGAATCTCGGCGGGACGTTGCTCGTCTTTGCCGCGCTGCGTTCCGGCGCGATCGACGCATATCCGGAGTACACGGGAACGATCGACGCGACGATCCTGCACGCAAACGACTCCATCGGACGGATTCGCACGCAGATGATGCGGCGATACGGGATTTTCGCGTCGGGCGAGCTCGGATTCAACAACACGTACGTGCTCGCGATGAGCGCGCCGGTCGCACGCCGCCTGCATATCTCGAAAATCTCCGACCTGGCCGCGCATCCCGGCCTACGGTGGGGCGTAACCCCGGAGTTCCTGCGGAGAAGCGACGGGCTTCCCGGGCTCGAGCGCGCGTACGGTCTCGGGAACGTCGACGCCGTGGACGTGGAGAAGAGCCTTGCATACCAGGCATTGGCGCGGGGCGCGATCGCCGTGACGGACGCGTACTCGACCGACGGGCAGCTGCTGCGGTACGGCTTCGTGACGCTCGAGGACGACCGGCACTTCTTCCCGCAGTATCGCGCGCTCTATCTCGTGCGAAACGCGACGCTCGTGCGAGCGCCGCAACTGCGATCCGTTCTCCGCATGCTCGCCGGATCGATCGACGTCGCGACGATGACGAAACTCAATGCGCGAGTCGACATCGACCATCGCTCGCCGGGCGACGTCGCCGCCGCGTTCCTTCTCCGCAGATTCCACTTTGCGCGCGCGCGCGCGCCGGAGTCGACCGCGCTGCTCCTTGCCAGGGCGCTGGAGCGCCACGTCGAGCTCACGGTCCTTACCGTGATCTTCACCGTGCTCGTCGGGGTGCCGCTCGGAGTTCTGGCGGCAAGCCGGCCGCGCGTCGGCGTAGCAATCATGAAGGTCGTCGGGACGTTGCAGACCATCCCGAGCATCGCGCTGCTGGCGCTTATGATTCCGCTCTTCGGGATCGGCGTGCTGCCGGCGCTCGTGGCGCTCGTGCTCTACGGGCTGCTTCCAATCGTTGCGAACACGCGCTCCGGTCTGCAGCAGGTGAACGCGGACGTTCTCGATGCTGCGCACGGCATCGGTCTTTCGAGCGCGCAAATCCTCACGTGGGTGCAACTGCCCATTGCGCTGCCGGTCATTCTCGCGGGCGTGCGCACGTCGGCGGTGATCGCCGTCGGAACGGCGACGATCGCCGCGCTCATCGGCGCCGGCGGTCTGGGCGACTTCATTCTGAGCGGGTTGACGCTCAACGATCCCCGGATGCTCCTTCTCGGGGCGATCCCCGCGGCGCTTCTCGCGATCGCGGTCGACGAGCTCGTGTACCGAATCGAGGTCGCGTTTCGATGAAGGCGACGATTCAACTCTGCACGTACAATCGCGCGCCGCTCCTCGTGCGCGTGCTTGACGCGTGCTTCGAGCAGACCGTGCCGGAGGATTCGTATGAGGTCGTTCTCGTGAACGACGGATCGACGGACGACACGCGCGCCGAGATCGACCGCGCGCGAGCGCGCGCGACGTGCGCGTTCGAAGTCGTCACGCAAGCAAACGCCGGCCTCGCACGCGCGCGCAATGCCGGCATCGCGCTCGCGCGTGGAGAGCGAATCGTCTTCATCGACGACGACGTGCTGCCGCTGCCGAACTTCGTCGAAGAGCACCTGCGCGCGGCGGTACGCGATCCGAGCCGCATCGTCCGCGGCGGCGCGATTACCGTCGAGAGTTTCGACGATCTGCCGCCGCCGGTCTGGTCACTGCGCGACTACAGCGCGAACTACTTTTGGACGACGAACGTTTCGGTTCCGCTGCAGACGCTGCGGAACGTCGGAGGGTTCAATCCGAGCTTCGCCGAGTACGGCTGGGAAGACATCGACGTCGGGCTGCGCTTGCGCCGCGCCGGCGTGCGCGCGACGTTCGACGCGAGGGCCCTGGTCTATCACTACAAGGCTCGACCGCTCGGACGAGACGTCGAGACGATGATTCGCCAGGCACGCGCGCAGGCGCGCACGGCCGTGCAGTTGGGCAGACTCCATCGGCACTGGCGGGCCACGCTCGCGACCGGAGAGTTTTCGGCGGCGCGCGCGCTGCACGGCATCCTTCGCGGCGCGCACGTCCAGGAGCGCCTGCGCCGCCGGCTGAGCGCCGTCGCCGCGGACCGCCCGCTCTCGAACGCCGAGCTAAGGGCGGCGCGTCGCCTCGTAAAGGAGAGCTATTTTCAGGAACTCGAGCGCGCGCGCGGCGGCGAGGGAGGCGCATGATGCGCATTCTCCTGGCGCGAACCGATCGGATCGGCGATCTCATTCTTTCGACGGCGGCGATCGCAACGGTGCGGCGGTCGTTTCCAGCGGCGCACGTCGCGATCGTGACGAGTTCTTACAATCGCGTCGTCGTCGAACGCAATGACGACGTCGACGAGCTCGTCGCGTTCGAGAGGACCGCCGACGCCGTCGACTGGAGCCGGCAAGCTCCGCGTTTCGACCTTGCCGTCGCGCTCGCTCCGCGAATAGCCGATCTTCGGATCGCGGGAGCGACTCGTGCCGCGTGCAGGGTTGGATACACGTACCGGCGCCGCTGGCTCGTGCGGCTCGTCGCCGCACGATGCGTCGATACCTTGATGCTCTCGGAGGCCGATCCGACGCTCTCGGAACGAGAGCCGGAACGCCGAGTGCGGCACGAGGTCGATCAACTGCTCGACCTCGTCGCACTTGCCGGAGCGTTCGAGCGCGTTCCACGCTTGCGACTCGACGTGCGGAACGAGGATCGCGCTGCGCTCGAAGGCGTGCCGGAGCGGCCGATCGTGCTGCATCTTGGCGCCCGCTGGTTCTCGACCGGAAGCACGGCCGAGTCGACGCTCAGGCTACTCTCGCAGATGGCCGATCTCGGACTTCCCGTCCTCGTAACGTGCCCGCCGGAGAGCGCGGCGTACGCGGCGTCGTTCGAAGCGCCGGATCGGCGCTGGATGCTCCTGGAAAATCTTCCGTTCTTCGTCTGGGCGGCTGCGTTCGAGCGAGCGGCGTGCGTCGTGACCGTCGACACGGCGGCGACGCACGTCGCAAGCGCCGTGCTGCGCCCGACCGTTGTCGTCTTCGAGCACCGATACTTTGCGCTGGCCAGCCAAGAGTGGGCGCCGTACGGCGTGCCGAACGTGCTCGTTCGAAAGCCGGCCGGCGACGATCGCAGCGCTCTTGCGGATTTTCGAGAGCGCGTCGTCGCCGGCGTAGCGCAACTTATCCATGCTTGATCTCTCCGTCGTCGTACCGACCTACAACCGCCTCGAGACGCTGCGGCGCGTCCTGCCGTCACTTCTCGATCAAGACATCGGCGAAGATGCGTTCGAAGTGCTCGTCTGCGACTCGCAGTCGACCGACGGAACGCTCGAGTTCGTTGCCGAGCTCTCGACCGACCATCGCGGCCTGCGCTATATTCGAGGCCGCTACAACGGCAGAGCGATGGCGCGAAATGCCGGCGTACGCGAAGCACGCGGAGAGATCGTGCTTTTCAACGACTCCGACATTCTCGCATCTGGGGACCTCTTGCGCCGGCATCGCGCGCGTCATCGGGCGCGTCCGCATATCGCCGTCGTCGGGCTGGAGGTACAGGTTCGCAGTTACGACGACTATCTGCGAAAGCGAGAGCATCCCGAACTGCGCGGATCGCTTCATCCGCCCTCGCGAAAGCGCCTCTCGTGGCTCTACTTCCTCACCGGGAATGCGTCGGTTCGGCGCGACGACCTCCGCAACGTCGGCGCATTCGACGAAGGCTTCACCGGATACGGGCACGAGGACTTGGAACTGGGCTATCGCCTTGCAAAAGCCGGGGTCGAAATTCTCTACGAGCCGCTCGCGGTGAACTATCATTGGCAGGACGTTCCCCACGACGACCAGCGCGAGAAGATGCGCCTCGCAGGACACTCGGCCGTGCGGTTCTATCGCAAGCACCCCGACCCGCAGGTCATGCTGCTTTTGGGAATGACGCCGCTGTCGCGCGGAATCCACGCGCTTCTGACGAAGATGCCGCCGGTGCTCGGGTATATCGACGCGCGCTGTTCGGATAGTGCGTTCGCGCGAAGCGTCATAGAACAGTACTACTACGTGAGCGGCATCAACGAGGCGCTGGCAGCCCGATGACGCGGCGTTCCTGCGGCGGGCTGCGGGCGGTTGACGACGGCAGTGCGGTCGAGCTCTGCGGCTGGGTACACCGCCGCCGCGATCACGGAGGCCTCATCTTCGTCGATCTTCGCGACCGCGATGGCCTCACGCAGGTCGTTTTTAACCCGGAGCGTCCGGCGTTCGCGCTCGCCGAGCATCTTCGCAGCGAGGACGTGGTTCGCGTCGGCGGTGCCGTCCGCAAGCGCCCGGCGGGAACGGAGAACGATCGCCTTCCAACCGGCGGCGTCGAGGTCGTCGCGGAGAGCGTCGAAGTCCTCAACCGCTCGCAAGTGCCGCCCTTTCAGGTCAACGCCGACGAAGCGCCGGACGAACACCTTCGACTAGAATACCGGTATCTCGACCTTCGCCGTCCACGCATGCAGCACAATCTCACCGTGCGGCATCGCATCGTCAAGGCGATTCGCGACTTCTTCGACGAGCGCGGCTTCATCGAGATCGAGACGCCGATGCTCATCAAAGGAACGCCCGAAGGTGCGCGCGACTATCTCGTGCCGAGCCGGCTCTATCCCGGAAGTTTCTACGCGCTTCCGCAATCGCCGCAGATCCTCAAGCAAATCTGCATGGTCTCCGGCTTTGGGCGATACATGCAGATCGCGCGCTGCATGCGAGACGAGGACCTGCGTGCGGATCGCCAACCGGAGTTCACGCAACTCGACGTCGAGATGAGCTTTTGCACCCAAGACGACGTGCTCGAGACGATGGAGTCGTGCATGCGCGCCGTCTGGAAGCGCGTCCTCGACGTGGAGCTGCCTGCGTTTCCGGTGCTGACGTACGACGAGGCGATGCTGTGCTACGGGACCGACAAGCCGGACCTGCGCTTCGGTCTCGAACTTCACGACGTCGGCGACGTGTTCTCCGGAACCGAGTTCGCGGTCTTCGCGTCGGTGCTCGCGAGCGCCGGAACGATCGTTGCGTTGCGCTACCCCGAAGGCGCCGCGCTTTCGCGGCGGGAGTTCGACGCCCTGACCGAGATCGCCCGGGGATTTGGAGCCAAGGGCATGGTGTGGATCGCGCTCGGCGCCGACGGCGTGAAATCGTCGGCGCAGCGATTCATCTCGCAGGAACACGTCGGCGCGACCGTCGCTCGCGCCGGCGCGCAGCGAGGCGACGCATTGCTGCTCTTCGCCGGCGAGCGCGATGCGACGCTCGGCGTCGCCGGCAAGATGCGCGGCGAGGTCGGCCGCCGATGCGGACTCGCTCGAAATGGCGCGTTTGCCTTCTGCTGGATCACCGGCTTTCCGTATCTGGAGATCGACGAGGAGAGCGGCAAGCCCGTTCCCGCGCACCATCCGTTCACCGAGCCGGCTCCCGGTCAGTGGGAACTCATCGAGCGCGATCCGCGCTCGATGCGCGCGCAACATTACGACATGGTGCTCAACGGGTACGAGCTCGGATCCGGATCGATCCGCATCCATAAGGCCGAACTTCAGCGCCGCATCTTCGACATGCTCGGCATGACGGCGGAGCAGATCGAGGAGCAGTTCGGATTCTTTCTGCGAGCGCTCGATTATGGCGCGCCGCCGCACGGCGGGATGGCACTCGGCATCGATCGCATCGCGATGCTGGCGTGCGGCGAGACGAGCATCCACGAGGTCATCGCGTTTCCGAAGACGCAGACCGCGCGCGATCTCATGATGGGTGCGCCGTCCGCCGCGTCCGAAAAGCAGCTTAGGGAACTTCAGCTGCGGCCGCAGCCGCGCGAGTGAAGATCGCGTCGAACATTGCCGCCGTCAACGTGCCGGTGTTCGTGTTCTGACGGCTCGGGTGGTACGATGCGATGAGGAGGATCGTTCGCGCTGGAGTCCGCGCAAGAACTTCGGCTCCGTGTGCGAAAGCGGGGTGCTTGGGCTCGAGTGCGTAGTCGCGTTCGCGCAGCACGCGCAGCGAGGCTGAAAAACCGATCGAGCCGAGCGCGACGACCACCCGAAGCCGCGCGAGCGCGTCGAACTCGGCGAGAAGATAGCCAAAGCAGTTGCGAAGCTGCTGCGGCGTCGGCTTGTTCGCCGGCGGCGCGCAGCGAATCGCCGCGGTGATGAAGCAATCGCGCAGAACGAGCCCGTCGTTGCGGCCCGTCGCCGAGCCTGTGCTCGCGAAGCCGGCGCGATAAAGTGCCGGGTAGAGAAACGCACCCGACGCATCGCCGGTGAACGGCCGTCCGGTACGATTGCTGCCATGCGCGCCGGGTGCGAGGCCGACGAGCATGACGCCGGCGCGCGCGTCGCCAAACCCGGGAACGGGTTTTCCCCAATAGGGCTCGTCTTGGTACGCTCGCTTCTTTTCGCGGGCGACGCGCGCGCAGTACGCGCGAAGCTCCGGGCACCTCCTGCAAGCGACGACCCGTCGTGCGATCCGCTCGACGCTCGTCGACCCTAGATCGACCACTCCCATGCGTTCCATTCGTCGGCGATGAACGCTGCAGGGCGGTAGTTGCGTAGGTCGCCGTTCATCGCGACGTACGCTCTCTCCCAGTAAACGAAGATCGCCGGATTGAGTTGGCGCAGCCGCGCTTCCTCTCGCTGGTAGAGTGCCTTGCGCTTGGCGTCGTCGAACGTACTCGCCGCTTCGTCGGAGGTCTCGTCGACGATGCGGTCGTGCAGCCACGATGTGTTCGCGCCGTTGGGCGGGATGAAGCGCGAGTTCCACGAGCCGGAATCGTCGGGGTCGGCTCCGTTCGTCTCGACCGACCATTCCATGTCGTAGCGTCCGCCGTAAACCGGGCCGTTCTGCGAGAAGAGAACGTTCGGCGGGTAGTTGCGGATCTGCAGCGCGATTCCCAGCGGTCGCAGCGCTGATTGAATGACGAGTTCGGCGTGCTCGTTTTCGGCAACGTCGGCGGTCGTCGATATCTCCAGACGCATCGCAAGGGTGCCCTTATGGAGGACGCCGTCGCTGCCCATGCGCCAGTCGGCGGCGGCGAGGAGCCGCTTCGCGCCGGCGGGGTCGTAGCGATACGCCGGCAGGTTCGGCGCAGCCCACGATTGCGGAAAAATATCGGAGACCGCCGGAACCCCGAAGCCGTGATAGACGGTGTCCAAGAGACGCTTCCAGTCGACCGCTTCCGCGATCGCGGCGCGGACGCGCGCGTCGGAGAGCTGCGCCTTGCGCATGTTCATTGCAAGATGGCGCCAATTCGCGACGAGACGCGTCACGACGCGAATGCCGGGAATGCCGGCCAGATACCGCACTTCGTCGGAGTCGACGCTCGGATAGACGTCGATTTCGTGCGTCCGCAGCTCTTCGATGAGCGTCGTCGGATCGGGGATGATCTTCCACACGATCTCTTTGAGGTGCGGCGGCCCGCGAAAATAGTATGGATTCGGAACGAAGACGAGCGAGGATTCGTGGTTCCATTCCTTCAGGACGAATGGCCCGCTCGAGATCGGCGCGTTGTTGAACGGTGCACGGTTGATATCGGGAAGCTTCGCCAAGAGATGTGCGGGAAGCGGCGGATACGCATCGCCGCCCATCGTGAGAATCTCCAGCGCCTGGACGCTGGGCCGCTTGAGGTGGAGGACGATCGTGTACGGATTCGGAGCGCTTGCCGATGCGATGACGTTCCAGCCGTAGTTCGTCTTCGTGTTATTGCGCGGATTGAGCACCGCGTGATACGTGAAGAGCCAATCCGCCGCAGTGAGCGGTGCGCCGTCCGACCACCGAACGCCGTGTCGGAGATGAATCACGATCGTCTTGCCGTCTGCACTGATGCCGCCGTTTTTCAAGGTGGGAACTTCGGTGGCGAGATCGGGAAAGAGGTTTCCGTTCGCGTCGGTTCGCAGGATGAAGGAGAAGAGCAGGCAGTCGATCTGATCCGTTGCGAGCGTATGCCCGAACATAAGATTGAGGCTGTCGGGTTCTTCCTTCGCGCCGATGCGCACCACGCCGGGAATCGTCCACGCATTTTTGTGTCCGCGCAAAGGCGGCGATTGCCGCGTGCACGAGAAGAGGAGCGCGCAGAGCAAGAGCGCGGCGGCAGGGCGCATGCAAGCCTCTGCGCGCTTCACGCGCCGAGAACCTTCGATTGGCCGCGCGGCGCGTCGCTGTCGATACGACGGGCTCGCCCGGTCTGCAACGCGACCATCTGCGCGACGGCGATCCACGCGAGCACGGCAAACTCGCCTTCGCCTGAGGGGCCGAGCGGCGCGACGGAGTCGAGGCTCCCGCCGATCGTGTAACACAGACTGCCGGCTTCGCGCGCCTTTATTAGCGGCTTCTCGACGATGTCGCGTGCGGCATCGTCGACGACGCCCACAACCGCATACGATGAATCGAGAATCGCCGCGCTGCCGTGACGGAACTCGCCCGCCGAGAATCCCTCCGCGTGAATGTAGCTCGCCTCTTTGAGTTTGAGCGCAAACTCGCGCGCGATCGGAAGTCCATATCCGGTCCCCAAGACGACGACGCTCTCGCACGAGGCGATCGCGTCGCCGGCGTCGGCGATCTTGCCGGCCGGCTCGCGCAGCCATGCCTCGACGGCGTCGGCGACGTGACGAAGCGACCGCGTATCGCGGCCCGATTCCGCGCCTGCGATGCTCGCCGCCCAGAGAAGGATCGCCGCGGTCGCACTGACGCTCTTGCTCGCGGGGACGGCGCGCTCGACGCCGGCCTCGACGTCGATGACGGTCTGCGCGGACGCTGCGAGCGGGGAGTCGGCCGTATTCGTCAACGCTACGAGCGTGCGCGGTGCGATGACGTCGAGCGCGGCGAGGAGATCCGTCGAACGCCCGCTCTGCGAGCACGCCACGACGACGCATTCGCGATACGCTTCGTGGTCGAACGGAGCTTCGGTCGCCGCCAGTGCGTGGGCGTCGACGCCGCGCTTGCGCAGCGCGAGCGCGCCGAGCTGCGCCATGAAGAGCGAACTGCCGCTCCCGAGAAAAAGCACCGGCCGCCCGCGCAGCGCGTCGGCAAGCACCTGCGCCTTTGCCGATGCTGCAATCGTGCGCCACACGCTGGGTTGCTCGCGAATCTCGCGCTCAAAGTTCTCGCCTAACACGCAGGCGGGCTTTCGCCGCGAGCGAGCAGAGCGCCCGCGCTCAGGTTCTCAGCGCATCGTCGGCGACGAGACGCGATGGCACCGTCCGAAGTGATCGTCGCGCGTTCCTTCGCCGAGCGTGCGCGCGGCGTGAAGCTCGGAGCCGCGAATGACGCGGCGCTCTTCGGCATTGTCGAAGCGAACGCTCGCGCGTGCGTCGAGTTGCGCTTCCCGGCGGGGCGATTCCACGGCGTGATCGACCTCGTGTCCGAGGCCAAGCGTCGGCGACTGGCGGCCGCCGTTGCTCGTGCGCATCGCCGAGTGGGGATCCCAGTCGATCGTATCCGTCGATGGATCGAAAGAGTCGTCGTTCCTATCGTTGACGCGCAGCGTGAAGTAACGCCCGTGCGCGTGCTCCAGGCGGTCGAAGAGGCGGCGCTCGCCGGGATCGCGCCGGAGATAGGCCTTTGCAGCGACGTAGTCGGCGACGGCGGCGCGCGCGAGCGTAAGCGAACCTCGGTGAACGTAGGTGGCGGTGGAGAGCGTTGTCATGTCGCCTATCCATCACGCGCTCGAGCCCGAGCGTCTAGGGGTCCCAGGCATCGAGGAGAAGGCATACGCATGTGATGAGCAGCAAACGGCGCATTCGGCGTGGAGAAGAGCGGCGGCGCACGCAGGCCTGCACGCGCAAGAAGGCGTACGCAACGGAGCAGCAGGCGTGGGACGAAGTTCGTCGCGCGGAAGACCGAGGCGTTTCGCTTCACGCCTATGCGTGCCCGTTCGAGATGCACTTTCATATCGGGCACTCGCAGGACCCGACCTCTTGACGCTGGGTGGTACGCTCAAGGGGCTCGACTGCGCCTCACGCGCACCGTGCTCGGTGGCCGAACCTACAGTGTGACCTAGGGAGCATCAGCTCCGGATACGACGGCGTGTGAGCCGAGCGCTTATCACACCGGCGCCCGGGCCGCACCCACCTGCGAGAGCAGGTTCGCATGACCCCACACGGCAGACGAAGGTGCGGTCGAGCCTACGAATATTTTCCCCGGCGCTCGTCGAGTGCCGCACGCATGCTCGAGATGCTCGCCGCGCCGTCGCGCCGGTCGAGCACGAGAAATCCGCGGAATCCTGCGAGGCGATCGACGCCGTCGCGTTGCGCGTCGGAGGCGGCATCGCACCAGAGGAGCACGACGGACGAAGCGAGCGCGCCGGAATCGGTTGCGCCGTCGAAGTCCGCCGGCTGCAGGCCGAGGCGCAGCCACGCGGAGTCGGCTTCTTTCAAGAGACGTTTGCAGTCGTAGCCGGAGGAGGCGAACGTGCGCCGAGCGTTGCGCACCGCGAGCGTCACGTTTGCGGTCTTCGCGAGCCTCGTCGCGCAGGCGATCCGCGTGAGCTGCGCGCTCCAAGGCGAGGATGCCTCCCGGGCGAGCGGTGCGGCGATGAGCGGAGCGCCGAGAAGAAGCGCGCGCTCGACGCCTTTTGCCATGCCGTCGGCCTGCGCGAGAAAGAACGTTTCGTCGACGTAGGCGGCGACCGTCACGCCGAGATCGGTCGTCAACTTCTTGAGTTGCGCGAGGTAGTCGTCATCCGCACGCGGAAAATGGCGTACGTCGAGAACGACGCCGTCGCAGGCAAGTTCGCGCGCGCAGGTTTCGATGAACTCGAGTTGCGTCAGCTCCCCACTCGAGAGCGCGCGGTCGAATGCACCGCTCGAACACGCCAGCCTCATCGCCGCTCGAACTTCGACTGCACCTTGGAGAGCCCTTGCCATGAAGATTGCACTCGGCGCCGACCACGCCGGCTTCTCGGACAAAGATCGAATCGTCGCGATGCTCCGCTCGGGCGGTCACGACGTCGTCGACTTTGGAACGCACGACGAGACGCCCGTCGATTATCCACAATACGGCTTTGCCGTCGGCGAGGCAGTCGCGAGCGGTCAGGCCGAGCGCGGCATCGTCGTCTGCGGTTCGAGTCTCGGCATTGCGATGGCGGCCAATAAAGTTCCGGGCATCCGATGCGCGCCCGTAGCCGAGCCGCTCTCCGCAGAACTCGCGCGCCGACATAACGACGCAAACGTCCTCGCTCTCTCGGAGCGCCTGACCGGCTGGGAGATGATCGCGCGGATCGTCGACGTGTTTTTGAAGATGCCATTCGATGGCGGCCGTCACGCGCATCGCGTCAAACAGCTCTTCGAGTTCGGGGACGATCAACGCGAGAGAACCCTGAAGGCCATCGAGGCCGCAGCGGTTACCGGAGCGCAGACGCCGAAGGAACTTCTCTAGGGAACCTCTGATTAATCCGATGTATCGATCGTTTGACGCCCCGAGAGCTCGGATGCCAGGAAGCGAGGAAGCATACCCACGGCGGTCTGTGACCGAGCGGATGACAACGCAGACGGGCCCTCGAGGCGCAAACCCGAATGGCAACGGCGTTTTCGCTGCATCTCTTTGTCGCTGCGTCGGTCACAGAGCGCCCCGGCTACGCTCCCTCCGCGCTCCTCGACCTGCAGCGAAAACGCTCGTTGCGCTCGGTGCAGCGGATTAATCAGAGGTTCCCCCAAGATGGACACGATCGCGACGAGCCGCTTGCAGGCGCAGGACCCCGACGTCTACGCCGCCGTTGCCGGCGAAGAGCGTCGCCAGCGCGACAACCTCGAGCTCATCGCATCGGAGAACTACGCGAGCCGTGCGGTGCGCGAAGCGATGGCGTGCGTCATGACGAACAAGTATGCCGAAGGGTATCCCGGAAAACGCTACTACGGCGGCTGCGAGTTCGTCGACGTCGTCGAAACGCTCGCACTCGATCGTCTGCGGCGCATCTTCGGCGCCGATCACGCAAACGTTCAGCCGCACGCGGGCGCGCAGGCGAACATGGCGGTGTTCATGGCGCATCTGCAGCCGGGCGACACGGTTCTCGGCATGTCGCTCGCGCACGGCGGTCATCTCACGCACGGCACGAAGGTGAGCTTCTCCGGCAAGCTCTACAACGCGGTTGCGTACGGCGTACGAAGAGATACCGAGCTCGTGGACTTCGACGAGATGCGTGCGCTCGCGCGCGAGCATCGGCCGAAGATGATCATCGCGGGGGCGAGCGCCTATCCGCGCACGCTCGATTTCGCGCCGTTTCGCGAGATCGCCGACGAGATCGGCGCGACGCTTCTCGTCGACATGGCGCATATCGCCGGCCTCGTCGCCGTCGGCTTGCACCCGTCGCCCGTTCCTGCGGCCGACTTCGTGACGTCGACGACGCACAAGACGTTGCGCGGGCCTCGCGGCGGCATCATCCTGTGCACGCAGAAGTGGGCGCAAGCGATCGACAAGAGCGTCTTTCCGGGAATTCAAGGTGGTCCGCTCATGCACGTCATCGCGGCGAAGGCCGTCGCGTTCGGCGAAGCGCTCCAACCGGACTTCAAGCGTTATCAGCAGCAGGTGCTCGATAACGCGAAGGCGATGGCGCAGGAGTTCGTGCGCGCCGGCCTGCGCCTCGTCGGTGGAGGAACCGACACGCACCTCATGCTCGTCGACGTCTCGGTGAAGGGTCTTACCGGAAAAGCCGTGGAGGCGTACCTGGACGAGATCGGCATCACCGTGAACAAGAACGCAATTCCGTTCGACCAGCAGAAGCCGATGGTCGCCAGCGGCATCCGCTTGGGAACGCCGGCGATCACCGCCCGCGGCTTCGACGTCGATGAGTGCCACGAGGTCGCGCGCATCATCAACGAGGGATTAGCGGATGTCGCCGATCGCGCGAAAAGCGCAACGCTTCGCGGCCGAGTTCGAGAATTAACGGGAAAGCACGACGTGCCGTAGGATAGGCGGTCCGCTATCGGACGACGGACGCGGGTGGCGGGACGGCGAGAACGTGGATCCGGCGATGTCTGCCCGGCTGAATACGTTGACGCAAGCGAAACTCAATCGTCCGGGCGCCTGCGTGGCGCACGACCTCCAGGACTATGGCGAAGGCGATGATCCGGCGCTGGAAAACGAAAATTGCCTCCGGGGCGATCAAAAACTCGCACTTACCTTTGGCCTCGACGTTCGCGCGGCGCTGCGTCCCGGCTGGCCTTTGCCCAGTCCGATCGTACTATTGCCCGCTCCCGTCCCGCCGGTTCCACGATGGAGACCCGATAGGGGCCGAGCGGCCGAACGTCGATCGTGCATCCTTGCCAGCCAGCGCGCCGAGCGGACGCTCCAAGCGTCTTTCGCGGAACGATGCAGGCTTCGCTGATATAGCGCCCCGGTAACGCGCTGACGAAAACCATGATGCTGAAGCGTTTATCGTATTCGACGAGGACGTAGTCGGGAACTCGGCGTTCGCGCACGGCACGAACGAGCGGCGCGTACGCGGCTCCCGTAATCACACCGCCGAAGCGTCCGTCTTTACTCTTGAGTTGGTAGCGTCGCTCGCAGCGGAGACATTCGAGGTCGGCGACTTGCGTGTTCGCAGGCAGCGCGGCGAGTTCGTCGGCGTCGCATGAGAGACAGTAGAGATTCTGTTCCGCCCACGTCTCGACGGTGAGCCGCGCGATCTGCGACTTGCTGACGAATCCCTCGGCGACGGATGGGTCGAAGAATGGACTGAACACCGGCTGCGACGCGGTCGTCCGTTCGTAGACACCGGGCCTTACAAACCAAATGAGACCCTGATCGCGAAGGATTTGAAGGCTTTGTCTGATCTTCGCTTCGATGAATCGATTGTTCGGGTAGTGCTTCGCGAAGTACTCACGCTGCGCGGCAACGTCGTGGAGCGTGAACGTCCGCGGCAGCCGATCGATGACTTCGCGCACGAGTGTCTTCCAAGTGGTCGGACGACGATCCATGCGACCTCCCTCACATTACGGCGGTTGCGGCGACTTCTCGGGTCGGAAGCCTTCGTCCGCGCGAGCACACGACGAGATGGGCAGGGGGTCGAGGTGCCTCCTCGAACATACGTTCGGAGAGGATCTTGTCGGCGCGCCTCGTAGTCGTGAAAGACCGGCGTGCATGCCGGACAAGAACAGTTGTCGCTGGAGTTGGGGGACATGGGCAGACGTAGCGTCTCGAACATCAAAATCGGCGCTCACTACTCAGACGAGAACGACGTTTCGCTCTTCAAGGGACGCTGCGAGGACTTTCTTCGCGAGATCCCTGTCGGAACCATCGATCTCGTCGTCACGTCGCCGCCATATAATATCGGAAAGCGATACGAGCGTGGAAGAAATCTCACGATCGATCAATATATCGCCGGGCAAAGGGAAGTCATTCGGCTTTGCATCGAGCGCCTTGCTCCCTTGGGAAGCATATGCTGGCAAGTTGGGAACCACGTTGCGGACAATGCCTTGTACCCGATCGATATTATGCTGTATCCGGTGTTCCGCGAGCTGGGTCTCGTCCTTAGAAACCGAATAGTCTGGCACTTCGAGCACGGGCTCCACTGCGCGCGGCGCTTCTCCGGCCGTTACGAAACGATAATGTGGTTCACCCGGCCGGGCAAGGAGTATGCGTTTAACCTCGACGCGGTGCGTGTGCCGCAGAAGTATCCCGGCAAGAAATACTTCAAGGGGCCCAAGGCCGGCCAGTTCTCGGCTAACCCGTTAGGCAAGAACCCCGGCGACGTATGGATCATTCCAAACGTCAAGCATAATCATGTGGAAAAAACGGAGCACCCTTGTCAGTTTCCCGTTGAGCTCGTAGAGCGGCTCGTTCTCGCGCTTACGCCGGCCCAAGGCTTGGTTCTCGATCCTTACATGGGTGCCGGCTCCGCGGCCGTCGCGGCCGTTCTGCGCGGCCGACGCGCCGCAGGCGCAGAGGTCGTCGCACAATACGTCAATATCGCAGGATCCCGCGTCCGTGCGGCTGCACGCGGGACCCTGCGCACGCGTCCAATGCACCGTGCGGTATATACGCCGCGGGGCGCCGTGGCGACTGCGCCCTGGGACCGCGACGTTGGAGAGATCCCGCTCTCGGCTGTAAATAGGCAAGGATAGCAGCGCTGCGCCGCGTAAGCGACTCGAGGGGCCGCGCGTGAAGGTACATGAGTTCTCTTATCGCTACGCGGTGCAGATATTGCAGCACCACGATCACGTTGCGGTCTGGGAAGAAATCCTTGGGGTATTCGAGGGTGCGCCGCCCTTTATCTGGCCGAACAAGTCAACGCGAGTGCCGGGCCTCGACGTCATCCAGCAGCTCATGAACACATATTTCGACAGAAAGTTTGCGCTTGATCTCGGTTGGGAGTACCATCCACTCGCAACCGCAATTCCGGGTAGTAACCTGAAAGCGGATTTCAGGAAAGCGTTCGGCGACGTAAGAATACAGATCGGAGTGCAGTTTGGGAACATGGCGCGCTGGTATACGGACGTCTTCAAATTTCAGGCCGGGTATTCGGCGAAAGATATCCACCTAGGAATTTCGGCAGTACCGACGTATTCCTTGGCTCGGAGAATTGACCAGAACGTCGTAAACTTCGAACGCGCCAGGCGCGAACTTCCCGCAGCGGAACTTTCCATTACACTGCCGATTGTTATGTTCGGCCTCGAACCGGACGAGGTCACGCCGATGGTTGACGTTAGCAAGTCGAAGTTCGAGCGCATCGGCGACATCACAGGGAGGGGCCGCGAACCGAACCGCTGGCGCATCGTTAACGGTTGGCTCGCCGGAGATCCGATCGAAGCTATCGGCCCCGCTTCTGATCCCCGGCAGGATGCTTGACGATGAAGAGCCGCACGACGAAGAAGCCGATGCGTTGTAGCCCGTCGATGCTCGATGCGGTCATCACGCATCGTGAAAGGTAAGAGCGTGTCCGCACAGTCAAATATTCTCGTCCTCGACCATCCGGTCGTCGCCGATCGTCTTGCGCGGATTCGTGACAAAGCTACACCGGTGCCGGTCTTTCGCAAACTCGTTGAGGAGGTTGGCGCGTTTCTCGCGTACGAGGCGACGCGAGCGTTGCCGTTGCGTGAAGAGCGCGTCGAGACGCCGCTGACCGACACGACCGTAAAGCGAATCGCAACGCGGCCGGTCGTCGCACCGATCTTGCGCGCGGGGCTCGGGCTGTTGCCCGGGTTCCTGCAAGTCGTCGACGACGCGGTCGTCGCGCACCTCGGATTCTACCGCGATCCGCAATCGCTGACGCCGGTTCCTTATTATGCAAACGTTCCGCCGGAGCTCGGCGATCGTCACGTCTTCCTTTTGGACCCGATGCTCGCGACGGGAAACTCGGGCGTCGCCGCGCTCGACGCGCTCGTCGAACGCGGGGCACGCAACCTCACGTTCGTCTGTCTCATCGCCGCGCCGGAGGGAATCGAAAACGTGCACGCCGCGCACCCGAACGCGCGGATCGTCACCGCCGCCGTCGACGCGGGGCTCAACGATCATGCATACATCGTTCCCGGCCTCGGCGACGCCGGAGATCGCATGTTTGGAAGCCTCACGTCGGTTCCGGCGATGGCGCGCAAGAGTTAAGGGCGGTCCCTCGACTCCGCTCGCTTTGCTCTCTACGCTCGGGATGACAAACTCGCTCCGCTCGCTACGCTCGGGATAATAAAATGGTGACGCGCCCTAGTTGGGATGAGTACTTCATACGTATCGCGCGCGAGGTCGCGACGAGGGCAACGTGTCCGCGCATGGCCGTCGGATGCGTGCTCGTGCGGGAGCACCGAATCCTCACGACGGGCTATAACGGCGCCCCGCGCGGTACCGCGCACTGCACTGAGGCCGGCTGCATCATCCGCGACGGGCATTGCATTCGCGCGACGCACGCGGAGGCGAACGCGGTCGTGCAAGGCGCGCTCCACGGGGTCGGGCTGCAGGGAGCGACGGCGTACGCTACGCATGAACCATGCGTGGGCTGCTCCAAGCTTCTCATCAGCGCGGGCATTGTGAAGATCGCCTACGCTGATCCCTATCCCGATCCGGCCGGCAGGCAACTGCTCGCCGAAGCCGCCATCGATCTCGTCTCGCTTGGCCCGGCGGCCGGCGACTAGGCCATGCTGACCGCGGCGCTCGTCTATACGGCGGCCTTCGTCATTGCCGTCGTGATTGCCGTGACGGCGTCGCCGCTCGTCATCCGCATGGCTCGTCGGCTGGGCGCCGTTCACGGCCCGCAGGACCGCCACATGCACACGACGCCGACGCCGCGGATCGGCGGCGTCGCGGTCTATCTCGGCTTTGCGGTCGCACTCTTTGCCGTACTCGGCTTGGCGCTCTCGTCGCCGTACGCGCTCGAGCCTTCCGCCCATTACGCGCCGCTCGCGCACCGCTACAACGTCCTCGCGGACCGCTTCGCCGAAATCCATCAGCTCGTCGGCCTTCTCTTCGGCAGCCTGCTCATTCTCGGCGTCGGCGTCTGGGACGACCTCATGGGGATGAAGCCGAGGAACAAGTTCATCGCGCAGATCCTCGTCGCGCTCGTCTCGATGCTCTACGGCTTCGTGATCCCCGGCGTGACGAATCCGTTCAACCACAACGCGAGCACGAACTGGATCGACTTCTCGCCGTGGCTCGGCGTGCCCCTGACGCTCTTATGGTACGTTGGCATGATGAACGCGATCAACTTCATCGACGGGCTCGATGGGTTGCTCGGCGGATTCACCTTCATCTCGAGCCTGTTCATGTTCTGGATATTCTTTCTTCACGGCGACGCCGTCGTCGCCATCGTCGTGCTCGCGCTCGGCGGCGCGGCGATCGGATTCCTACCCTACAACTTCAATCCGGCGCGGATCTTTCTCGGCGACGCCGGCTCGCTCTTCATCGGGTACGTCTTTGCGACGGTCTCGATCATCGGGACGAGCAAAACCGCGATCGCGATCAGTCTCGTCGTGCCGCTGCTCGTCCTTGCATTACCCGTCGTCGACACCGCCGCCGTGATCCTGCGCCGGACGTTTGCCGGACAGGCGCTCACGCAGCCCGATCGCGGGCACTTTCACCATCAACTCGTCCTGCGCTTCGGCCTCTCGGTGCGGCAAGCGGTGATCCTCATCTACGCGCTCTGCGTCATCCTCGGGACGGTTGCGGTCTACGTCTCCGGCGGTCTCACGCACGTCTTCCATCACGCCAACTAGCGCTCGATGAACGAATCGCCGTTGCGCGTCATGACGGTGTTCGGAACGCGCCCGGACACGATCAAGATGGCGCCCGTCGTCCACGCACTCGCAGCGACTCCGCAGATCGAAAGCATCGTCTGCGTCACCGCGCAGCATCGCGAGATGCTCGACGACCTCCTCGCGCTCTTTGCAATTTCGCCGCACCACGATCTCGACATCATGACGGACGATCAAACGCTCACCGACGTGACGACGCGCGTTCTCGCGGGCATGGAACCGGTGCTAACGACCGCAAAGCCCGACGTCGTGCTCGTCCACGGCGATACGACGACGAGCAGCGCCGCGGCGCTCGCGGCATTCTACGCGCACCTCCCCGTCGGGCACGTCGAAGCGGGCCTTCGCACGAGCGACCGTTGGACGCCGTTTCCCGAAGAGATGAATCGCCGCATCACGGGAACGATCGCGTCGTATCATTTTGCGCCAACGTCGCTCGCACGGGACCATCTCCTTGCCGAGCACGCGAGCGCGAGCGACGTCACGATCACGGGCAACACGGTGATCGACGCTTTCCTAGAAACCGCGCGGCGAAGCGATTTGCCGGCGCCGCCACGATGGAACGAGCTCGATGCGGCGCGCCCGATCGTTACGGTGACGGCGCACCGGCGTGAGAATCATCCTTACATGCGTGAAATGTGCGAGGCGATGCGCGAGGTCGCAGCGCTTCCGATGCGCCCGCAACTCTACTGGCCGGTGCATCCCTCGCCGCGCGTCCGCCCCGTCGCATACGACGTTCTCCGCGGCGTCGAGGGCGTCGTGCTCGTCGAACCGATCGACTACGCGCGGATGGTTGCGGCGATCAAAGCCTGTACGTTTGTGCTCACGGACTCTGGGGGACTTCAAGAAGAGGCGCCGTGCCTGGGCAAACCGGTGCTCGTCATGCGCGACGAGACGGAGCGGCCTGAAGGCGTCGAGGCGGGAACGCTCGAGCTCGTCGGCCATCGGCGCGATAAAATCGTCCAAAGCGCGCACCGCCTGCTCTCGGACGCGCGGACGTACGAGCGCATGGCGAAGGCTGCGAACCCCTACGGCGACGGTCACGCATCGGGGCGCATCGTACGGTGGCTGCTCGCTCGTCTGCGGGGCGGGCCCTATCCGCAGCCGTTTCGAGCCGGCTCGCCGAGCGTGGAATGATGAATGCGGCCGTTCGGACCTCGGCGTTCTGGACCGCGGCAACAGCGCTTCCGGCAGCCTTGCTCGCCGCCCACTGGCTCGCGCTCCCCGCGCTTGCCTTGGCAGTCGGCGGCCTGTGCGGTATCCTCAATGCCATGCTGACGGCGCATGGCGTGGGGCGGCTGGCGCACAGCCGCCACTCCGGGCCCTTCGTCATAAGTAGTTTTTTTCGGATAGGGCTCTTCGGTATAGTGCCCGTGGCCTTCGCCGCCTCGGGACCCTGGTGGTCGATGGCGTGGTACTTCGCCGGGTTCTTTCTCCCGACGGCGGCCTATGCCGTGACCGTCACGCGATAAGAGGAACGTGCAAGAACACATCGGGGAACACTTGCTGTGGCACCTCCCAGTGCTCGGAGCGGTGCACGCGGACACGATCGTCACGACGTGGCTCGTCATGCTCATCGCGCTGGCGCTCTTTGCGTGGATCGGCCAGAGCTATCGTTCGCCATACGTCTCGAAGCGTCAAACGATCTTCGAAGGCGTCATCGACTACCTGTCGGACCTCGTGACGAGCACCGTCGGACCGGACGGGGAACCGTTCGTTCCGTTTTTCATCGCGCTCTTCATCTTCATCTTCCTGCTCGATCAGTTCGGCATGATTCCGTTCAAAGCCGTCGGGCTGCCCTTCGGCGGTTCGCCGACGGCGGACATCAACACCGTGCTCCCGCTCGCGCTCATCGTCTTCTTCATGATTCAAATCGTCGCGCTGCGCAAGCGAGGGATCGCGTACCTCGGCCACGTCTTCAGACCGTTCTGGTGGCTCGCTCCGATCAATACGCTCGAAGAACTCGTGCGGCCGCTCACGCTTTGCGCGCGACTCTTCTTCAACATCTTCGTCGGCGAACTGCTCTTCATCATCGTCGCATCCGTCGTCGTCGCGCACGTCAAGATCGGCCCGTTCGATCTCTCGCTCGCCGTGACGTTCGTGCCCTTCCTCATCCAGTTCTTCAACTTCTTCGTCGGTACGGTCCAAGCGTTCGTCTTCACACTTCTCGCGATCGTGTACATGTCGCTCGCGCTCGCGGAGGAACACTGATGTTCCAGGCCCGTCAACGAGAAAGGACAGTCTCTTGACCTCGCAAGCATTCATCGCCGCCATGACGCTCGTGGCATTCGGGATCATCATCGCCGGCGTTGCGTTCGGCTCTGCGATCGGCGACGGCATCGTTGCCAGCAAGGCGGTCGAGTCGATCGCTCGCCAACCCGAAGCACGCCCGAACATCATGCTCTTCATGTTTCTCGGCATCGGGATCCTGGAGGCGTTCCCGATCATCGGCATCGGTTTCGCCTTCTACATCTTCCTCGTCGTCGCGAACGTGCCGCGTCTCATCGCGCACCTGCCGAAGTAGCGTGTTTCTCTTCCCGGACGGCACGCTCGTCATCCAGCTCGTGAACTTCGCGATCTTCTTCGCGATTCTGAACGTCGTCTTCTTGCGCCCGGTCGCCGCCGCAATCAGACGCCGCCGCGAATTCATCAACGGCGTCGTCGCCGATTACGATCGCTACCAGGAACAAGCGTCGGCGCTGCGCGACGAGGCGCAGAGCATTCGCGCCGCGGCGCGGCGTGAAGCGGAACGGCGGGTCGCGCAAGCGAGGGCGCAGACGACGAACGAGACGGCCACGCTTGCGTCGGAGTTCGCGGCGAAAGCGAAGGTTATCTCCGACGACGCGTCACGCCGCGTCGGCGCGGAGCTCGACGCAGCGCGCGCGCAGGAGGCTCCGATCGTCGGCGCGCTCGCGGAGACGATGCTCGAGCGCGTCTTCGCGGAGAGCGGCGCATGACGCAGGACGCGTTTTATCTTCAGGTTGCGATCTGGAGCCAAGTTGCGTCGGCGATCCTCTTCGTCGTCGCGCTGGCGTACATCTGGGTACACTATCTCATGCCGATGGTCCTGGCGGCGCAGCGGCGCAGCAACGAACAGATCGCCGAGGCAGAGCGCCATCGAGACGAAGCCAAGGCCGCGATCGATCTTCTCCAGGAAGACATCGAAAGCGCGCGCCACGACGCGCAGCGCATCGCCGGCCGAGCGGAGCGGCACGCTGCGAGAGAGCGCGAAGCGGCGATTGCGCAGACGCGCAGCGCGGGCGCTCGGACGATCCGCAACGCGCACGGCGAGATCGAGCGCGCGCGCGAGGCCGGGCGGGTGCGGCTCCGTAGTGAGATCGTCGCGAAGGCGCTCGCGGCCGTCCGCGACGCCGCGCAGCGACGCGTCGATGAGGCGGCGAATAAGCGGCTCGTGCACGAGTTTCTCTCGCGCGTGGAGCGCACGCCGCGATGATGGTCTCGCGAACGCTCGCGCGGCGCTATGCGATCGCGCTCTACGGCGTCAACTCCGAACGCGGCGGCATCGAGCGCACCGGCGAGAGCCTTTCGCGCATGACGGATGCAATCGACGCCGACGATGCCGCGCGGGCCTTCTTTCTCGCGCCGACGATCGATCGCAACGACAAGGAGCGCGCGCTGGCCGCCGTGTTCGAAGGACGCGTCGACGAGGTCGCCCTGCACGCCGTTCTCCTGCTCGTTCGCAAGCATCGCGAGCGGCTCTTGCATCTCGTGCTCGAGGAGTATCGAGCCCTCGAAAAGAGCGGCGCGGGGGTGGAAATGCTCACGATCGCGTCGGCGAGACCGCTGGGGCCCAAAGAGATCTCCGACGTTCGTAAACGGCTCGAACGCGTCTTCGGACGCCGCTTCGAACCGCGCGTTCTCACCGATCCTACCCTCGTCGGCGGCGTGCGCGTGGCGCTCGGCGACCGCGTGATCGACGGAACGATCGCCGGAAGAATCGACGAGCTCGCCCGCACGCTACGGAGCGCATCATGACGTACCATCTCGGGGAATCACACGGATGATCAACGCAGACGAAATCGCCGGACTGCTGAAGTCGCAGATCGCAAACTTCAAGAACGAGCTTGCGGAAGACGAGGTCGGCACGGTTATCGCGGTCGGAGCAAATCTCGCGCGCGTCTACGGCTTGCGAGGCGTGCGCCTCTCGGAGCTCGTCGAGTTCGGCAGCGGTCTGCTCGGCGTCGCGCTGAGCCTCGAAGAGGACAACGTCGGCGTCGTGATCATGGGATCCGACCAAGAGATTCAGGAAGGCGACCGCGTGCGCCGGACGGGCCGCATCGCCTCGGTACCGGCGGGTGAGCCGCTCTCGGGCCGCGTCGTCGATCCGCTCGGTCACGCCGTGGACGGGAAGGGAGCGATCGAAGCGACGCGGCTGCGAACGGTCGAGAACACGGCGCCGACCGTCGTCCAGCGCCAGCCGGTCTTTCAACCGCTTCAGACCGGCATCCGCGCGATCGACGCGCTCGTTCCGATCGGCAAGGGCCAGCGCGAGCTCATCATCGGAGACCGCTCGACCGGCAAGACGGCGATCGCGATCGACACGATCATCAATCAGCGCGGCCGCAACGTCTTCTGCATCTACGTCGCAATCGGGCAGAAGAACTCGACGGTATCGGCGCTGTCGAAGGTCCTCGAGCAGAAGGGTGCGATGGAGTACACGACGATCGTGACCGTCAGCCCCTCCGATGCGGCGGCGTTGCGATGGATCGCGCCATTCGCCGGATGCGCGATGGGCGAAGAGCTCATGTATGCCGGCAAGGACGTCCTCGTCATCTACGACGATCTGACGAAGCACGCGCAAGCGTATCGCGAAATGTCGCTGCTCCTGCGCAGGCCGCCGGGTCGCGAAGCGTATCCCGGCGACGTCTTCTACCTGCACTCGCGTCTGCTCGAACGTGCGGCGAAACTGAGCGACGACCTCGGCGGCGGGTCCATGACGGCATTGCCGATCATCGAGACGCAGGCGGGCGATTTTTCGGCCTACATTCCGACGAACGTCATCTCGATTACCGACGGTCAGATCTACTTGACGCCGAGCCTCTTCTTCCAAGGCATTCGCCCGGCGATCGACGTCGGGCTCTCCGTCTCGCGCGTCGGCGGCGCGGCACAGACGAAGGCGATGAAATCGGTTGCCGGTCAGTTGAAACTCGAGCTCGCGCAGTACCGCGACCTCGCGGCATTCGCGAAGCTCGCGAGCGACCTCGACAAGGCGACGCAGAACCAACTCCTGCGCGGCGAGAAGCTCACCGAGATCCTCAAGCAAGCGCAGTACCAACCGCAACCGTTCGAAGACCAAGTGATTCTCCTCTACGCGGGAACGCGTGGGTTCGTCAACGATTTCGCAACGAGCCGCCTGCAGAACTGGGCGACGGGCGCGATCGCGTTCGTTCACGAGCGCTTTCCCGATATTCCGAAGGCGATCGCCTCGTCGAGCCAGCTCTCCGACGACACGAAGAAGAGCCTCGACGTTGCACTCGCCGAGTTCAACAAAGCCTTCTAACAGCAGTGGCAAGCGTACGCGAACTGCGCGATCGAATTCGATCGCTACGAAACACGCAGCAGATCACGAAGGCGATGAAACAGGTCGCCGCGGCGAAGATTCGGCGCGCCGAGCAGGCGCGCAAGCGCTCGCGGCCGTACTCGCAGACGCTCTCCGAGATGCTCGGCGATCTCGTTGCGGCCGTCGGCGCGCTAGACCATCCTTTCATGAAGGAGGGGAAAGCGGGCGCGCCGCCCGGTGCGATCGTCATGTCTGCCGACAAAGGCCTCGCCGGCGCGTTTAACGCCAACGTCATACGCCTCGCCGAGCAGTTCGTGCAGGCGCATCCCGGCGCGCGTCTCTACGCGATCGGACTCAAGGCGAGGAACGCGGCCCGTCGGATCGCCGGCCCCGAGTGCGCGTCGTGGCCGCTCGCCGGCGACAAGCTCCAGATCGCACGCGCGGTCGCATCGCAAACGACCCTCGATTTCACCGAAGGCCGCATCGCCGAGATCGTGCTCGTCTCCTCGACGTTCGTGTCGATGATGTCGCAGCGGCCGCAGGAGCGTCGCCTCGTTCCCATTCTCAAGGAAGCGATCGCCGAGGACCGTGATCGCAGCGCTTCGACGAGGGGAGCGGTCGAGTTTCTCCCTTCGCCTGAGATCGTGCTCTCGCACCTGCTGCCGAAATACCTCGAGTTCACGCTCTATGCGGCGATGCTCGAAACCGACGCCGCGTTCTTCGCAGCCCAACTCATCGCGATGAGCAACGCGACCGACAATGCCGGCAAGGCGATCGACGAGTCGACGGTCGAAATGAACAACGCGCGCCAAGCCGCGATCACGAAGGAACTGCTCGAGATCGTCGCGGGCGCGGAGGCGCTCGCGGGATGACGAGCGTCTCAGAAGGCACCGCGTGCCCGAGCTTCTCATTCCCCTTTGCAATACGGAGAACGGAGTAACCGTGCCATCTGACACCGGAAGAGTCGTACAAGTTCTCGGCAACGTCGTGGACGTCGAGTTTATGCCGGAGACGCTGCCGAAAATCAACGACGCGCTGCGCGTCGTCGTGAATCCCGCGGCGAGTTCGAAAGAAGCCGGCGTCGGCGGCGTCTCGCCCACGAGCCTCGGCGGGACGGCGATGCAGGAGCGCGAGCTCGTGCTCGAGGTCCAGGATGAGGTCGGCAACAATCAGGTGCGCTGTCTCGCGATGGGTTCGACGGACGGGCTCGTGCGCGGAGCGCCGGTGGCGAACACCGGCGGCCCCATCACGGTTCCCGTCGGCGAAGGGACGCTCGGACGCATCTTCAACGTTTTGGGAAAGACGATCGACTCCGACGCACCGGTGAAAGCCGCGGCGCAGTGGCCGATCCACCGGCCCGCGCCTGAGTTCAAGCAGCAGGAGCCGACGCCGCGCGTCTTCGAGACCGGCATCAAAGTCATCGACCTCATGGCGCCGTACACCCGCGGCGGCAAGGTCGGTCTTTTCGGCGGAGCCGGCGTCGGCAAGACCGTGCTCATTCAGGAACTCATTCGCAACATCGCAAGCGTGCACAAAGGATTCTCCGTCTTCACCGGCGTCGGCGAGCGAACGCGCGAAGGAAACGATCTGTGGCTCGAGATGAAAGAGTCCGGGGTTCTCGCGCAGACGACGCTCGTCTTCGGGCAGATGGACGAGCCGCCCGGCGTCCGTTTTCGCGTCGCGCAGACCGGCGTTACGATGGCGGAGTATTTTCGCGACGAGCTCGGCGCCGACGTGCTCCTCTTCATGGATAACATCTTCCGTTACATGCAGGCGGGCTCCGAAGTCTCCGCGCTCATGGGGCGCATGCCGTCGGCAGTCGGATACCAACCGACGCTCGCGACGGACATGGGTGCGATCGAAGAGCGCATCACCTCGACGCGCAAGGGTTCGATCACCTCGGTGCAGGCAGTCTACGTTCCGGCCGACGACTACACCGATCCCGCCGTTGCGACGACCTTCGCGCATCTCGACGCGACGACCGCGCTCTCGCGACCGATCTCGGAGTTGGGGATTTATCCGGCCGTCGATCCCCTCGCCTCGAGTTCGCGCATTCTCGATCCGCAGATCGTGGGAGAGGAACATTACCGCGTCGCGCGCGGCGTGCAGGAGGTTCTCCAGCGAAATCGCGACCTGCAAGACATCATCGCCATTCTCGGCGTCGAAGAACTCTCCGAAGACGACAAGATCGTCGTCGGACGAGCGCGCCGCATTCAGCGCTTCTTCTCGCAGCCGTTCTTCGTCGCCGAGCAGTTCACGGCTAGGCCCGGAAAATACGTGAAGCTTGCCGAGACGATCGCGTCCTTCAAAGAGGTGCTCGACGGCAAGGTCGATCGGCTTCCGGAGGGCGCGTTCTTCTACGCCGGCGGCCTGGACGAGGTCAAGGCGAACGCCGAGAAGATGAGTTCGAAGGTCTAAGGCGGCGGAGTGGCCGCGACGCTGCCGTTCAAGCTCATCACGCCGTCGGACGTCGTCTTCGACGGCGAGGCCGAGCTCGTCATCGCCGTGACGACGGAGGGAGAGGAGGGCATCCTGCCGCGGCACGCGCCTCTCCTTGCGGCGCTGCGGCCCGGAGTTCTGCGGGCGAACGTGCGAAAGGACGGGAATGCCGAGCGGCTCGAGCGCGCGACCGGCGCCGGGTTCATTCAAGCGCTGCCCGATCGCGTAACCGTGCTCGTCGACGAGGCTTTGGCCTTCGAAGAGGTGGACGTGGCCAAGGCGCGCCAGGAGCTCGCGGAGGCGCGGCGCTCCGCCGACCGGCTCGCCGAGGAGTTCGCCGCAGCCAAGTTACGGCTTACCGGCCATCAGCCGTAACGGCGCGCGTCGCGCGATGCGGGGCAACATCGCATGGGAAGCGAATCTCGCGCTATTCCCGGGGACACTGATGAAATGCTAGATCGCTTGGAGACGACGCTGCGCATTCGCGGCGGCGCACGCTTGGAAGGCTCGGTTGCGGTACACGGCGCGAAAAACGCCGCGCTTCCGATCATGGCCGCGTCGCTGCTCGCGAAGTCGGCGGTAACGCTCCACGGCGTTCCGCGCATCACCGACGTCTCCGTCATGTGGTCGCTGCTCGAGGCGCTCGGAGCGCGGATCCGCTACGAAGGCAACCACACGCTGACGATCGACGCCTCCAACGTCAACGCGTTTCGCGCGCCCTATACGCTCGTGCGAAAACTCGCCGCTTCATTCGACATCGTCGGCCCGCTTCTGGGACGATTCCGTCGCGCGGAGGTGCCGTTGCCGGGCGGATGCGTGCTTGGCACCCGCGCCACCGACATGCACGAGCAGGCATTCGTTGCTCTCGGCTGCGAGGTTCGTAGTGCTCACGGGTACCTGATCGCGCACTGCAAGCGAAAGCGCCTCCACGGAACCACGATCGAGTTTCGCATGCCGAGCGTCGGCGCGACGAAGAACGCCATGCTCAGTGCCGTGCTCGCCGATGGGACGACGACGCTGCGCAACGTTGCGATGGAGCCGGAGGTCGTCGATCTCGCGAACTTTCTTCGGGCGATGGGCGCAAACGTGAACGGAGCCGGCACCGATACGATCGTGGTCGACGGCGTCGCCGAACTTCACGGCGTCGAGTACGCGATCATCCCCGACCGCATCGTCGCGGGAACGCTCCTCTTCGCGGGCGCGGTTACGCGCGGAGACGTCACCGTGACCGAATGCCGCCCGGAGCATCTCGGCAGCGTGCTCGTCAAGCTCGTCGAGTGCGGTGCGGAGGTAACGCAAGGCGACCATTGGGTTCGGCTGCGCGGCGAGGGCGTCAAGGGCGGCACGAGCATCGTCACCGCGCCGTACCCAGGCTTCGCGACCGACTTGCAGCCCCAAGCGGTTGCGTTTCTCTGTACGGCGGCGGGAACGAGCGTCGTCGAGGAGTCGATTTTCAACGCGCGCTTCTCGTACGTGAACGAGCTCGCCCGCATGGGCGCCGACGTCAAGGTTTCGATGGAGAGCAATGCCGCCGTCATCAAAGGCGTTCCGGCGCTCTCCGGAGCACCGGTCGAGGCGCCGGATATTCGCGCCGGCGCGGGGCTCGTGATCGCCGGGTTGGGCGCGGCGGGCGAGACGGAAATCATCGGTCTCGAGTTCGTCGACCGTGGTTACGAGCGTCTCGCGGAGACGCTTTCGGAGCTCGGCGGACAGGTGCAGCGGACGAGCGGCGTGACGCAGTTCGTCGAACCGGCGCAAATCTTCGAAACGAGCGAATATCCGCGCGTCAACACGGCTGCGGGCTAACTTTCTTTCTGTTCGTAAAGATACGGAGCGGGCTTGGATATCGGAATTGACCTTGGAACGGCCAACGTGCTGGTGCACGTTCGCGGCAAAGGAATCGTCTTGCGCGAGCCGTCCGTCGTCGCGAAGGACATGAACAGCGGACGCATCCTTGCCATCGGCGAGGAGGCTCGGCAGATGCTCGGCAAGACGCCCTCCCACATTCAGGCGATTCGCCCGCTTCGCGACGGCGTGATCGCCGACTTCGAAGTCACCGAGGCGATGCTCGCGCACTTCATCAAGAAGGTGACGAAAGACCGAACGTGGTGGTCGTCGCTGGTAAAACCGAAGCCGCACGTCACGATCTGCGTTCCGGCGGAGATCACGAGCGTCGAAGAGCGCGCCGTGAAGGATGCGGCAAAACTCGCCGGCGCGCGCAGCGTCGAGATCATCGAGGAGCCGATGGCGGCCGCGATCGGCGCGGGGCTTCCCATCGACGGACCGTCAGGGAGCATGGTCGTCGACATCGGCGGCGGGACGACGGACGTCGCGGTGATCTCGCTCGGCGGCATCGTCGTTTCGCAGTCGCTGCGCGTTGCCGGAAATAAGATGGACGACGCAATCGTCCGGTACATCCGACGCGTCTACAACCTCATGATCGGCGAGCGCACGGCCGAAGAGATCAAGATCAAAATCGGATCGGCGTACAAGCTCGATCAGGAGCTGGCGATGGAGATTCGCGGGCGCGACCTCATCAACGGCTTGCCGAAAACGGTGAAGATTACGAGCGAAGAGGTGCGCGAGGCGCTCTCGGAGCCGGTTGGATCGATCGTCGACGCCGTGAAATCGGTGCTGGAAAAGACGCCGCCCGAGCTCGCCTCGGACATCATCGATCGCGGCGTCATCCTCACCGGCGGCGGCGCGCTCCTGCGCGGCCTCGACAAGCTGCTCTCCGAGATCACCGGAGTGCCTGCGATCGTCGCCGACGATCCGCTCTCTTGCGTGGCGATGGGAACCGGGATGCGCGTCAGCGTGTGAAGATTTTCGACGTGCGCAACGAGCGCGTCGAAGATCTCGTCGACGCGGCAGCGCGGATCGTCTTTGCCGGCGGAACGCTCGTCTATCCCGATGAAACCGGATACGTCCTGGGCGGCGATCCGTTCCAACCCGCCGCCTGTACGGTCGTTTGGGAGCACGCGCGCGGCACGCCGGCTGCGACGATCTGCGTCGCGAGCACGACGGAACTTCTCGAGCTCGCCTCCGGCAATGCCTTGGCCGTGGCGGCGATCAAGCGATTGCCGCAGCGGGCGGCGATCGTCCTGCGCCGCCCGCGGTGGCTCGCGAGCGCGGCAGTGCGCGGCTCGACGCTCGCCTTCCGGGTTCCGGACGATCCGTTCGCTCGCGCGCTGCTCGATCGATGCGGTCCGCTCGTTACCTGCGCGACGTCGTATGACGGCGCCGATTTGAACGGTCTTCCGCAGACGGACGCGCTCATGGAGCGCGGAGAAGTCGCGCCGCAGGCCGAAGTCTCGATCGTCGATCTCGGTCCACAGGGATGAAGATAGCGTTGCAATCGCCATGCGCCCGAACCGCGTTGGCGGCGACCGGAGCGCTCGCCGCGCTCCTCGCCGCGATGCCGTCGCCCTCGCCCGTGCCGATGCCGTCGCACTTCACCGACTCCTACGCGGTCGGCGTCTGGACGGTGCACGCCAACGCGCTCGATTTCAACGAGCAGAGCGGCGACTTCAGCATTCCGAGCAGCGTCGAGATGACGCGGCAAGGCGGCGACGTCGAGGCGCAGCGCGCCAACGGAAACTACAAAACGCAGATCGTGACGCTGTATGGGGACGTGACGATGCACGACCACACGGGAAACTTCGCCGGCCTCGCGGGCGCAAGCATCTCGCATCCAAGCGGCCCCGCGACGCTCACAGCCGACGTCGTGCGCGTCGACGGCCGCGCGCGCGTGTACACGGCGACCGGGCACGTGCACTACGTTCAAGCGAACACGACGGTCGATGCGGATCGTGGAATGCTCAACGATGCCAGCCACATGCTCTACCTCTCCGGTCACGCGCGCGTCGCGCAAGGTTTGCGCAGCGTCGTCGCCGACCACATCGCCTACGACACGCTTACCGGCGAGGCGCACGCCGAGGGCAACGTCACGATGGAGTTCCCGAACCAATCGCAGATACACATCGCAACGCCGAAGCCGATCAAAATACCGGGACTTCGCACACCCCGGCCGCGGTGAGCCTCTTCGAACCGCCGGCTTCGAGCGTGCCGCTTGCCGCGCGCATGCGTCCGCGGAGCCTCGACGAGTTCGTCGGGCAGGACGGACTAATCGGCCCCGAGCGCCCGCTGCGACGCGCGATCGAGCGGGACGCGGTGCCGTCGGCGATCCTGTGGGGACCGCCCGGCTCGGGAAAGACGACGCTTGCGGAGATCGTGGCGCGCACGACGCGCAGCGAGTTCGAACATCTCTCCGCGGTCAGCGCGGGCGTCGCCGATCTGCGGCGCGTCGTCGCGCAGGCGCAAGCCCGGCGCCGCGTGGGACGGCGTACCGTGCTCTTCATCGACGAAATCCATCGCTTCAACAAAGCGCAGCAGGACGCGGTTCTCCCGTACGTTGAGGACGGCACCGTCACGCTCATCGGCGCGACGACCGAGAATCCGTCCTTCGAAGTGAACTCCGCGCTGCTCTCTCGCGCACGCGTCTTCGTGCTCCACGCGCTGCGCGACGACGACGTGGGAACGATCGTCGATCGCGCGCTTGCAGACTGCGAGCGCGGGCTCGGTGCGGCCGGCATCGCGCTGGACGCGCAAGGACGCGCCGAACTCGTCGGTCTCGCGAACGGCGATGCGCGTACGGCGTTGAACGCGCTCGAACTGGCGGCGTCCTCGGCGGCACTCACCGACGGTACGCGTACGATCGGACGGGCGGAGATTCTCGACGCGATGCAGCGTCGGGCGTCGCTCTACGACAAAGGAGGCGACGCGCACTACGACACGATCTCGGCGTTCATCAAGTCGATTCGTGGAAGCGACGCGAACGCCGCAATCTACTGGCTCGCACGCATGATCGAAAGCGGCGAAGATCCGCTCTTCATCGCGCGCAGGCTCGTCATCGCGGCATCCGAGGATGTAGGCCTCGCGGATTCGCGCGGGTTACCGGTTGCCGTCGCCGCGCAGCAAGCCGTGCATTTCGTCGGGATGCCGGAAGGCTTCTTCCCGCTCGCGCACGCGACGCTCTACCTTGCAAGAGCACGCAAGAGCAACGCGGTCGGCCGGGCGTACTCCGCCGCGCTGCGCGACGTTCGCGACGAGCGCAACGATCCGGTGCCGCTCCACCTCCGCAACGCGCCGACCGGTCTCATGCGCGAGCTTGGCTACGGTCGCGACTATCACTACTCACACGACGATTACGACGTGCCGCAGACGTTTCTGCCCGAGAATCTCCTGGGACACGTCTACGTCGACGACGACGTGCCGCGGGAGACGTGAATAAATTGAAGGCGGCCCGACCTTCGTCGAGCCGCCCGTTCCCGTTGCTACTTCTCGGAGTGTGCAATGGAGCTTCGCACAAGCACATCGTAGAAGTCGCTCCTTGGAAAGCGCTGTGACGCAACCTCGAATCTATCTCGACTTTGCCGCCACGTCGCCGCTACGCAGCGAAGCGCTCGCTGCGATGCTCCCATACCTGGACGGGCCAGTCTACAATCCAAGCTCGCTCCACTTCGAGGGCAGGCGAGCCCGCGCCGCACTCGAGGAAGCCCGCGAAAGGATCGCGCGTACGCTTGGCGCGGCGAGAAAGGAGATCGTCTTTTGCGCGAGCGGCTCGGAGGCGAACTCGCTGGGGATTCTCGGTCTCGCCCGAGGACGTAAGCGAGGTCACGTCGTCGGCACGTCGATCGAGCATCAGTCCGTTCTTGCGGCGCTCGATGCATTGCGCGACGACGGCTTTGACGTGACGATCGCTCCGGTCAACGCGAGCGGATTCGTCGACGAGGCGGCATTTACGGCTGCGCTACGTTCCGATACGATCCTCGCGACGTGCATGTACGCGAACAACGAGATTGGAACGCTGCAGCCGGTAGAGCGTCTTGCGGCAGCGGCTACGGAGCGCGGCATCGCGATGCACTGCGACGCGGTCGCCGCTGCCGGCTGGCTTCCGATCGACGTCGCGGCAATTAGCGCGGAGACCATCGCGCTGGCCGCGCACAAGTTCGGCGGTCCTACCGGCTTTGCCGCGCTGTACGTTCGGGATGGCGTCGACATGCGGCCGCTCGTGCTGGGAGGAGGGCAGGAACGCGGAAGGCGAGCCGGGACCGAGAACGTCGCGGCTGCCGTCGGGACCGCGGTAGCGCTCGAGTTGGCCGATGCGGAGCGCCTGGAGCGAAATGCCCGGGTGCAAGCGCTGCGCGATCGTCTCGAGCGGGGCCTCTTGGCGATTGCGGGTGCCCGAGCCAACGGCGGGCCTCCTCGCCTACCCAACATTGAAAATCTCTCCTTCGAAGGGGTCTGGGCCGAGGCGCTTGCCGCGCGGCTCGATTTGGAGGGCATTGCGGTCTCGCCTGGGAGCGCTTGCACCTCGGGCGTTGCGGAGCCGAGCCACGTCGCGCGGGCCTTGCAAAACGGCGACCCGCGCGAGGCCGTTCGCATCTCCCTCGGGGGCTCGACGACGCAGGAGGAGATCGACTCCGTCCTGCAGGTCATGCGCAGCGTCGTCACGGAACTGCGCCGGTCTTAGGATTACATGGCGTGGACTGGGCAAACGTTCTCGACGTCGGCGTCGGCATAGGCGTCCTGCTCGTCGGACTCGGCGTCTTCGTCGCGATGGTCGCGCTTGCGAGACTCTTCTTGCGAATGCGTACGACCCTTGACGAAGTCGACCGGCAAATCGCCGGCATCGGCGCTCCCATTGGCGAAGCACTCGAACACGTCCAGGGAATCTCGGCGACCGCCGATGAGACGCTTGCGAAGCTCGGCGGCGCCGTCGGCTCGCTGGAGGGCGTCGCGAAGTCGCTCTCCTCGACGACGGCGCTCGTGCGTCAAGCGATCTCGCCGGCCATTATCAACATCGGGGCGACGCTGGGTGGAGTGAGCGCCGGTTTGCGTCGCCTCGTCACTGGGAAGAGTCCAAAGGACGATTCCGAGGAGTTCGTGCATCATGGCAAATGACCGCCGCGGGAGCGGCTTTTTCGGAGGCTTTCTCGTCGGCGCCACGATCGGTGCGGTCATCGCAATCGCATTGACTCGCGACGACGCCCGCGACGCATTTTTGGGGAAGGCGAAGGAGGCCTCGAACTTTGCGAAAGATGCGACGGAAGATTTGCGGGATAAGGTTACCGACGTCCGCGATCGCGTCACGCAAGCCGCCGCGCAGTGGCAAGCGAACGCGAACGATCTCTACGAGCGCGGCCGTCACGTCGTCGACAGCTCGCGCTCGGACTACGGCGCGGCCGACGAGTCGCGCACTCCAGACCAATAGGAGCATTTCTTGGACATCAAAGTCAACGTGCGAGAGGCGAAGGACGATGCATCGATCGTCGAGCTCACCGGCGAGATCGACGTCTACACGTCTCCGAAACTGAAGGACGCAATCGGAAGCCTCATCGACAACGGCGTGTATAATCTCGTCATCAACCTCGAAAAGGTTCGGTATATCGACTCCACGGGGCTCGGCGTCCTCATCGGAGGACTCAAGCGCGTGCGCGAGCACGGCGGATCCGTGAATCTCGTCTGTACGAACCCCCAGATCAAGAAGATATTCGACATCACCGGCCTGGTGATGATCTTCGGCATCTTCGACAGCGAAGACGCCGCAATGCGCGCGCTCGTATGAACGCATCGGCGCAAGGTGCGGCGACCGACGTCGTCGAGTTGCGTATCCCTGCGAAGGCCGAGTGGGTTTCGATCGCTCGTCTCGCGGTCTCGGCGGTCGCGTCACGGCTTGGGTTCCCCATCGAAGAGATCGAAGATCTCAAGCTCGCCGTTGCCGAAGCGCTCGTACACGCGATCCAGCACGGTGCGACCAGCGCCGACCTCCTCTGCGAGAGTCTTCCCGACGGGTTGCGCATTCGAGTACGGGACTTCGGCATTCCGTCTGCGCAGACGGAGGAAATCGACGCGACCGCCGCAACGCCCGGCCACCTCGGGATCTTTCTCATTCGGGCGCTCATGGATAGCGTCGAGTACGATCCGCGCGCGGGTGGAAGCGCGGACCTCGTCATGTTCAAGCGCCTTCCCATCTAGACGCGACGGCGTGAAGCAACGAAGCCACGACGTTCGGTCCACGCGCGAGCGCACCCGGCGTCTTTTCGCTCGGTTCGAAAAAGAGCGCGAGCGCCACGACGCTCGGCCCGACGTGATCGAGCCGGAGTACGAAGCGCTTCGCAGCGATCTCGTCATCGCGCACCTCAATCTCGTGCGATTTCTCGCGCTCAAGTTTGCGAATCGAGGCGAGCCGATCGACGACCTCGTGCAGGTCGGCACGGTCGGACTTCTCAAGGCGATCGATCGCTTCCAACTCGAACGCGGTGTGGAGTTCACGACGTACGCGACGCCGACGATCGTCGGAGAGATCAAGCGGTACTTTCGCGACAAAGGTTGGGCCGTGAAGGTGCCGCGGCGTCTGCAAGAGTTGAACCTTGCGGTCAATCGCGCGAGCGAGAAGATGGCCGTGGAGATGGGCAGAAGCCCGACGGTGGCGGAGCTTTCGCAGCGTCTGGACGCGACGGAGGAAGAGATTCTCGAGGCCCAAGAGCTCGGGCAAGCCTATAATCTCCTCTCGCTCGATTCGGAGATTTCCGGCGAGGATCGCCGCTCGCAGACGCTCGCCGACACCGTGGGGGTGACGGACTCGGGTCTCGAGATGCTCGAAGATCGAGCCAATCTCGAGCGTGCCTTTACCGTGCTCACCGGACGCGAGCGAATCATCATTTACCTTCGATTCTTCGAGTCCGTCTCGCAGACGGAGATCGCGCAGCGGCTCAACGTCTCGCAGATGCACGTCTCGCGCCTGCAGGCAAAGGCCCTCGACAAGTTACGGGCGGTTCTCAGAGAGTAGAATCCATACGGCTGCCTCCTCCGTTAGCAGAGGTGAGGCAGTCGGCGAGCATGCAACGGCGAAGGCAGGAGCGTGGACGAGGCCCAGCTTATGGCCCGAGTACGAGCGAGAGACGCTCGTGCCTTCGAGGCGCTCTACGACGAGTATCATCGGGTCGTCTACGGCGTCGCGCTGCGCGTGCTCGGCGACGCGAGAGGCGCCGAAGACGTGACGCAAAGCGTCTTCCTCAAGCTCTGGGGCGAGCCGGCCATCTTCCGGTCGGGGAACTTCGGCGGCTGGATCGCGCGCGTGGCGCGCAACCGCGCAATCGACGTTCTGCGCGCCGGGGCACCGATCACGGTGGACGGTGACGCAGCCGCATCGCTCGTGGCCGAGGATGCGCTCGAAGACGGCGCCGTGCGTGAGCTCGAAGGGCAGCACGTACGCGAGGTGCTCGCGCGAATTCCGGCCGAGCAGCGCGAACTCATCGAGCTGGGATTCTTCGGCGGCCTGTCGCACGACGCAATCGCGCGAAAGACGGGGCTGCCGCTCGGAACGGTCAAAACGCGGATACGGGCGGCCCTTCGCCGCCTGCGCGAGGCGCTGGTCGGGGCGAGCGTGTCATGACCGAGCGCGACGATATGATGGAATCCGTCGCAAGCTACGCGCTCGGATCGCTTCCCGGGCGCGAGGGCGCCGACGTTCGCAAGCACCTTCGCACGTGCGAGGGTTGCGCGCAAGAGTATCGCGATCTGCGCCCGGCGGTGAGCGCGCTTGCGTACTCGGCGCAGGCTTGCGCGACCGGTGAGGATGGCCCAAAGGTCAGCCCATTGCTGAAAGCGCGCATCATGAGCGCGGTACGTCGCTCGCCGTCGCGAGCGGCGAGCGTCTCGCGCGTCGTTGCCGCAGCGTGTCTCGTTGCAGTGGTCGTCGCGGCGCTCGTCTCCGTCGCGATTCGGTATCGCGAGCAGCCCGCGAGCACGTCGGCCGCGAGGTACGCGTTTGCCGGCGGCGTCGTCACCGTGAGCGGCGACCGCATTTCGATTAAGCAGCATCTGCGCGCGCTGCCCTCGGGACGCGTCTACCAGGTGTGGACGCTCGCGCGCGGCGCGCGCGCCGTCGCACCTTCGGTGACGTTCTCCCCCGGGCAGAGCGTCGTGCGCGTGCCGCGGGCCGCCTCGCAGGTCGTCGCCGTCGCGATCAGCATCGAGCCTGCGGGCGGCTCCCTGCATCCGTCGACGAAGCCGGTCGCCCTCGTACGAATTCTTCGATAGGCAATCCAATGGCGCCCGTGCGCCGTTCATCCTGTGGAATCATCGCTTTCATTACCAAGAAAGGGGAATCATGAATACACTGCGATTTCCAACGATCGCCTTAGCGCTGACGCTCGCGTGCGCCGGCATTGCGTCCGCCGCGCTCCTGCCCAACATCGTCGACAAGCCAACGCGTTTCTCGGGCTCCTGCTGCGTCTACACGGGCGCGCCGGCGCTCGCGGTTACGCTTTCGATGATCGAGGCCGGCGGAGGGCCGGCAGACTTCAATACGGTGACGCTGCTCCATCGGCTCACGGGTTCGCTCTTCAACCCCGAGCTGAAGAAGCTGACCGCACAGTACGGTAAAGGCCAGATCGCGCAGTTCGTCAAGACCTTCAACTTCGTCGTCTCCGACTCACTGCGCATCGTGCGCGAAAAGCACGTCGCGCTCCCGTCGACGCCGAACCCGAATCCGTCGAACGGCCCGGCGCTTGCGCGGGCGCTCTGGGGCGCCGGTCAATCCGGGCGCGGATTCAACGTCGAGGTCATGCTCGATCGCGCCGTCTCGCATCCCATCCACCTTCAGGTGATGAAGGACATCGATGCGAAGTACGGGCTTGCGGCCGACGCGCAGTACCACGCAATCCTGACGACGGCGATGAAGGATCTCGCTGCGGCCTACCACCTGCACTCATAACCTAAGAACGCAGCTCGCCGGCGGTCTGCAAAGGTCGGGCCGCCGGCCGGCTCTAAGGTTGGAGCCGGTCCATGAAGAGTCAAGAGCTGCGCCAAGCGTTCGTCGATTTTTTCGTCTCGAAGGGGCACGTGCGCGTGCCGTCGGCAACGCTCATCCCCGATGCGATGTCGACGACGCTCTTTACCATCGCGGGCATGGAGCAGTTCGTGCCGGTGTTTGTGGGCGAACGTCCGGCTCCGGCGCCGCGCGTCGTCACCGTCCAGCGGTGCCTGCGGGTCGCCGGTGCGAAGAGCGACATCGAAAACGTCGGACGCACCGGGCGGCACGGTACCTTCCTCGAAATGCTCGGAAACTTCAGCTTCGGCGATTACGACAAACCCGAAGCGATCGCGTTCGCGTGGGAGTTTTCTACGTCTCGTGCGTGGTTGGCTCTCGATCCGCGTCGCATCGCCGTCACGGTCCACACCGACGACGACGAGGCCGAGCGCATTTGGCGTGAAGAGGTCGGCCTGGATGCCGGGCGGATCGCGCGCTGCGGCGAGGAGAACTTCTGGACGATGGGCCCGACGGGCCCGTGCGGACCCTGCACCGAGTTGTTCTATGACACGGGCGAGGAGCATCAGAGCGGGCCGCACGACGATGCGCCGAACAAGGGCGCTCGCTTCGTCGAGTTTTGGAACGTCGTATTCCAGCAGTTCAATCGCGGCCTCGACGGGCAACTCTCCGAACTTCCGCACAAGGCGATCGATACCGGCGCGGGACTCGAGCGCATGCTCGCGATCTGCAACGGCAAAACGTCGATGTACGAGACGGATCTCTTCACCGACATCGTCGACGCCATGGAGCCTAGCACGTCTGCGGGGGCTGAAGGCTCCGTCCGGCGCAACGTCATCGCAGACCACGCTCGCGCTGCCGTCTTCCTCGTCAACGACGGTATCTTTCCATCGAACGTCGATCGCGGATACGTGCTGCGCTTCCTCATCCGCCGTGCGGTTCGTAACGGCCGCCTCCTAGGGTACGACAGCGGATTCCTCGCCGCGCTCGTTCCCGCCGTCGTCGCGTCGCTCGTATCCGGGTACCCGGAGCTGCGACGCAACGAAGAGCGGATCGCACGAACGATTGCGCAGGAAGAGACGAGTTTTGAGCGGACGCTCGAGCGCGGAACCGCGCTTCTCGACGAGCGCATCGCGCACGCGCTCGATTCCAACGAAGCGATCTTGCCGGGAGATCAGGTCTTCAGACTCCACGACACGTATGGCTTTCCGATGGAGTTGACGCGGGAGATCGCCGCCGAGCGAGGTCTCGCGCTCGACGAGACCGGATTCGAAGTCGCGATGGAGGAGCAGCGCGAGCGCGCGCGCCACGACGCAGCGCGAAAGCGTGCGGCGGTGACGCTCGCCGACCTTCCGGCGATCGTCACCGAGTTCGCCGGATACGATGGATTGCGCGGCGAGGGCGAAATCGTGGCGCTCCTTTCCGAGCGTAAGCCCGTGGCGATTCTGCGCGCGGGCGAGCGAGGCGGAATCGTCTTGGATCGGACGCCGTTCTACGCCGAGCGCGGCGGTCAGATCGGCGATCGTGGAACGATCCGCTCGCAGCAGGCATCGTTCGAGGTCGAGGATACGCAGCACGTCGGAGAGGCGGTCGCGCATTACGGCGTCGTGACCTCCGGTGAGTTTTCGCTTGGCGAGCGCGTCGAGGGGGCCGTGCACGATTGGTGGCGGCGCGAGATTCGGCGTCATCACACCTCGGCGCACCTCTTGCAGCGTGCGCTCAAAGATGCGCTGGGCGACGACGTCGCGCAGGCGGGCTCATGGGTCGGCATCGACCGGATGCGATTCGATTTTCGCTGGCCGGCGGGAAGCCTCACTAAAGAGCAGCGAGCCGACGTCGCGCGTCGCGTCAACGAGATGATTCGCGACGACTCTCCGCTGCGAACGCGCGTGCTTCCGCTGGAGGAGGCGCGCGAGACCGGTGCGATTTGGATGCATGGCGAGAAGTACGGCGAGAGCGTTCGCGTCGTCGAGGCCGGGCCGTCGATCGAGTTCTGCGGCGGCACGCACTCGCACTCGACCGGCGAACTCGGTCTCTTCGTCATCCTGAACGAGTTCTCGATCGGGAGCGGCGTCCGCCGCATCGAGTCGTGCGTCTCCGATGCGGCCGAATCGTTCGTGCGGGAGCAACAAGAACTCGTCGGCGCTCTTGCGTCGTCGCTGGCGACGACTCCGAACGACCTAAACGAGCGCGTATCCGATCTGCAGCGCGACATGAAGGACTTGCAGAACGAGATCGGCCGTCTTCGCGCTCGTCTCGCGGCGGCGGATGCGAAGTCATACGTCGAGCGCGCGCAGCACCGTGGCGATCGCACCTTCGTGGGCGGTGTCGTCGACGAGGCGACGCCGGAGTCGCTGCGCCACCTCAGTCAGGCGATTCGCCGGCTTCTCGGCAGGGGCGTCATCGCGCTCGCCGGCATCGACGACGGCAGCGTCAGCCTCATCGTCAGCGCGAGCGAGGATCACGTGAAGCTCGGCGTACACGCCGGAAATCTCGTGAAGCTTGCCGCTCCTCTCGTCGACGGAAAAGGTGGTGGACAGCCGACGCAAGCCCACGGCGGCGGCCGTAAGCCGAGCGGCGCGAGCGCCGCCGTGAACGCGATGCGTGAAGCCGTTCTCGCATGAGAGTTCTCGCGCTCGTGCTCGCCGTCGCATGGCTCGGAGCGTTTCCCGCGCCGCTCGACTCTCAAGTCGTTCTCGAACGATACGGAATTGCGCTTGCCGGACTCCTGGCGCCGAAAGCCGTCGTCTTCGTCTACAGTGTCTCGCAGGCTGGGCCCGAGAACATCGAGCAGCGCCATCGCATCTATCGCAGCGGCATCGACGTTCGCGACGAGACGCTCGCAGTCAACGGTCTCGCGCTCAAGCGTAAGCGCGTGCGCATCGGTCATCGGCCCGATCCGTACGGCGTCCTGGCACTGGCTCCTCGACCCGATGCCTACGAAATGCTCTTCGTCAAGAGCATTGCGGACGGCAGTCATCTCGACTACGTCTACCAGACGCAGCCGCTCGTGCACGGCGGCGGTTTCGTCGTCGATCGGGTCACCATCGACGGGGAGAGCTTTCTTCCGCGCGTCGTCGAGTTTCATACGAGCGGCGCGCTCGCCAGCGGCAGCGGGAGCGTGAAGTTCGGCTCGGCCGGCGGCTATTGGGTGCCGCTCGTCGCGTCGGCGAGTGCCGCCATCGGCGGAAGCGTCGCACGCGAGCGAATCGTCTTCAGCGACTACGAGTTTCCGTCCAGCCTCCCGCGTTCGACGTTTCTCTAGGGGCGCTGCACGTTGCGCTTCTCAAATGCCGCTCCGTGGATCTCCGCGGTGCTCGCGTGGTGCGTGCCGCTGGCAGTCTACGCGCTGAGCGCTCGCCGCGACGTATGGTTTTGGGACACCGGCGAAATGGATACCGTGCCGTGGATCCTCGGCATCGCGCACCCGACGGGTTTCCCGGCGTACGTCCTCATCGGCTATGCGTTCTCCCATATCGTAGCGATCGGTTCGGTCGCTTTTCGGATGAGCCTCATGAGTGCGTGCGCGATGGCGGGCGCCGCGTACTTCGTCTTTCGGACGATCGCGCGGGGCGGCCGCGTATGGATTGCGATGGGCTGCTCGTGGGTATTCGCATTCGGCGGGATCGTGTGGACGCGCGGCACGCGGGCCGAGGTCCATGCGCTCGCGGCGTGCGCCTTCGCGGCGACGATCTTCTACCTGCTGCGCTGGCAGCGCGGCGGCTGTCGGCGCGACCTCTTTTTGGCGGCGTTCGCGTGGGGCGTCGGCTTTGCCGTGCATCCGGTCCTCGCCCTCGCGTTGCCCGGCGCGTTGTTCGTCATCGCGACGCGGCCCGGAGCGCTCGCAGCCGCGGATGTGGCGCGCGCCGCCGCAATCGCCGTCGGAAGCGCCGTCATCTGGTACGTCTATCTTCCGCTGCGCAGCCTCTACGTCAGCGCGCACGGACTCGATCCGGCGACGCGTCTCGGCATTACGGGCGGACCGTTCTGGAACTACGATCGTCCCGCAACGCTGCACGGCTTTGCGGCGCTCGTGAGCGGCGGCGACTTCAACCTCGCCGGCGTACTGCACGCAATCCTCTTCGGCGCTTCGCGCGGCGCCGGAATCGCGCTCTACTCGGCGGAAGCGCTCCACGAACTGCTTCCGGTGGGCGTGGCGCTCGCGATCGTGGGCATCGGCGCCGCTTGGATGAACGATCGCACGCGGACGGCGGCGCTCTTGCTCTTCGCCGTGCCGCCCGTCGTCTTTGGGTTGGGATTTCCGCCGGAATCCGATCCGCGGCGATACTTCATCTACTCGTTCGTCGTTGCCGCGATCTTCATCGGCGAGGGACTCTGCGAGATCGCCCGGCGAGAGCCGAGGGTCCGCGCAATCGCCGCCGCCGCCGCGGTCGTAATCGCGCTGGCGCTCGTCGCGACGAACCGGTGGGTTTTCGCGCAGGCGACGGATGAAAGCGCGCGAGCGATCGTCTCGCAAGTGCAGGAGCGAACGCCTACGAACGCGATCGTCGTGGCGAACTGGCTCGACGCACCGCCGCTCGCCTACGCAGCATACGTCGAACGTTCGCTCGGGCGGCGCATCGTTGCGGCGGCATGGGTCGGAGATCTCGGCACGCACGCTCGTGCGTGGCTGCGCTCTCGTCCGGTGTTCGTCGTCGGAGCGTCGAATGTGGGCGGCCTTGCGGGCTATCGTCTCATTGCGCTGCGCAACTCGCAGATCTCTCGGCTTGCGGCTCGGTGAAGGGAGTTCCACGATACGCGATCGCGGGCGCGGTCGCACTCGTCGTCACCGCAATCGCGTCATCAGGTCGCGTCACGCCGTACGACAACTACGTGCTCCTCGCGCAAGCCTTACGCGCCGGACATCTCTGGATTACGTGGCCGGGACCGTTCATCGACGCCGTGCAGTACGGCGGCCTTTGGTACGTCATCGAGGCGCCGCTGCCGGCGCTGCTCTTGCTCCCGGCGTCGGCGTTGGGAAATCTCGCGCAGTCGCTGCTCTCGATCGTGTTGACCGGCGTTGCCGTAGGTGCGGCGTGGGAGCTCGGCTCGCGCCTCGGCCTGCGTCCGGGCGCAAATGCGTGGATCTGCGCGTTTCTGCTCGCAGGAACCGACCTTCTGTGGTGCGGCATGCTCGGCGGCGTATGGTTCCTCGCGCACGTCGGCGCCGTCTGCTTCACCCTGCTCGCGCTCGTCGAACTCTGCGGCAAACGTCGTGCGTGGCTCGTCATGCTATGGGCGGCGTGCGCGTTCGAATCCCGCTTCTCGCTCGTGCTCGCCGTGCCGGTCTATGCGTACGTCATCCTCAGCACGGCGGGCGTACGCGAGCGACGTGCGAGGATCGCCGGGATGCTCGCAGTTCTCGTGCCCGTTGCGGTCGGATGGCTTTCGTATAACGAGCTTCGCTTCGGAACGTGGGATGACATCGGATACACGCTCTGGTTCCACTCGGATCCGGAAGGGATGCCGACGGGGTCGCCGTTTGCGCTGCGCTACTTGGTCATGCAGTTCTCGTCGTTCTTCGTGCAGTGGCCGTCCTTCGTAAACGCCTACCCGTGGATCGTGCCGTCCTACTCGACGGCGTTTCCCACGGGCCCCACGAGCCTCGCAATCACCTGGACGAGCCCGGGGCTGCTCCTCGCGTTCTTTGCGAGAGCGCCGCGACGCCTCGTCGGCTCGCTCTGGGCGGCAACCGTCCTCTGCGCGGCGCCGAACTTCTTCTACTACGTGAACGGATTTCAGCAGTTCGGTATGCGGCACGCGCTCGATTTCGAACCGTTTGCGCTAGCGCTCATGATGCTAGCGGCGCGGGAGCGCTTGCCGCGATGGGCGATGGCGCTCATGGCGTACTCGATCGCCGTCGGCCTCTGGGGCTGCTGGTACTGGCAGAGCGTCGTGCGCTAGCCTCGTACCGCGCGGGCCGAAACGTACGCGAATGGGATGCCGTCGACATCGCGAATCGTGGCGAGCGGCGTGAAATCGGTACGCAGCGATTCGGAGTATGAATCGGTGACGAGAAGCGTGCCGGGAGCGTTGCACGAAGGATCGCGTGCGTCCTCAATCGTCGTCGTCGGAACGCCGCTGAGATAGTAGCGAACGTACGTGTCGAGCGCGTAGAAGGCGGGATAGAGCGAGAAGCAGATGCGAGAGTATCGCGGTGCCTCGCTACGGACGAGCGTAAAGAGCGAACGCGTGCCGGAGTCCCACGCATTCGGATAGACGTGCACGAAATCGGTGAAGTAAAAGCGCGCGAAGAGAATCGTCGAAACGAGCGTCCCGCCCGCAAAGAGCGCTGCAGACGAGACGACGGCTTCGCCGGGGAGTTTGACCGCGCCGCGAATGCGGTCGACGATCGCGCAAAATCCAATTGCGGCAAGGACGCAGAAGACCGGCGCGCCTGCGAGCGTTCGCGGAGCGCTGGGGATCGCTTCGTTCGTTAGCGCCCCGCCGATGGGGTAGACGGCGATCCAAATCCAGAGCCAGCGGCGAGCGGGGAGGCTCTGCACGACGCGCGGCATGAAGAGCAGGCCGATCGCGGCGAGCGGCAGCACCCACCAGAAGAAGGCGCCGAAGCCGGCGAGATACCGCCACGTCTCTCCCGGGATCGGGTCGCCGGTCGTCGCGAGATACGACCAGTCGAACTGCTGCGCATAGTTATGAAAGAAGAGCGCGAGAGCGCCGAAGGTGATGCCGCTTGCGAAGACCGAGATCCTGTGCGTGCGAAGGTGCGTCAGCGGATCTGCGAACCACATCCATAATGCCGGGGCGGAGACGACGAACCAGATGCCGGCCGCTGCAAGCACGCGCGCAATGGTGAACCGATTGCGCAGCCGCCGTACGTTCACCGCGAACAGCGCACCGGCGAGCACGACGGCGTAGACCCACGTCGCCATGTACGTGTACGACGCGATGCCTAAGAGCAGTGCCGCCAGGGCGAGCGGGCCCAGCGGCAGCGGCTCATCGTCCTCCTGCTCGTCTGCCGCGCGCAGGCACCGTACGAGCACGTAGAGCCCGCCAAGGAGAAAAGGAAGCTCGCAGCCGGGCTCCCAAGCGATCCGCGCGAACTGCACGAGAATCGGCTGCGTTGCCGCAAGGAGTGCGGCCGCGAGCGCGCAGTCGCGCCGCCGCGTCAGTTCGCGCGTGATTCCGTACAGCAGCGCAACGGCGATCGTACCGAAGAGCGCCGCCGGAAGTCTCAGCGCGAACGGATTGTTCCCGAAGACGAGACTCGAGACATACGACGCGATGCCGGCCAGCGGCGGGTTACGCGTGAAACGCGAGTAGAAGAATGGGAGGAGCGAGCCGTCGACGTCGTGCCCCGTCGTCGCGATGCTTCGCGCCGAGTTGAAGGTTTCGAGCTCGTCGGCGATGAGTTCCGATGGTACGCCTCCAAGCGCGTAGAGACGAAGCGCCGCCGCGAGCGCGAGCGTGAGGACGAAAAGCGTGAGATGCGCGCTCCATCTCGGCCGATTCATGCGAGGACGGCATCGTACGCGGCGCGTAGATCTGCAGCGCTCCTCGCCGGAGCACCGCAGACGCCGTCCTTACAGAGATACGCGGCCGGATGTGGCGATGCAGGCAGATCCATGTCGCTAGCGCGCGCTGGAGCGACGCTTCGAACGTTGACGAACGGCGATGGAAGGCGGCGCGCAGCCTCGCGGAATGAGGCTCCGTCGGCGATGGTTGCAACGATGCGCAACGCCCAGGCCGGCGCGGCAAGCCGCCGCACCGCGCGAACGTAGGGCGCGGCGAACGCTCCGGCGCCTGCGGCCGCCGGAGAGCACGCGCGCAGCGCGCGCTCTGCGATCGTGCGATAGCGTGCTCGTCCGCTCAGTGCTTCCAGGCGCAGGAGCGTCTCGGCCGCAACGGCGTTTTCGGCGATCGGTCGATCGCGCAACGTGAGGCGTCCGAGCGTGCTTTCGATTCCCGCGTGATCGTAGAATCCGCCATCTTCGGCCGAGAACGCGTCGGTCGCGGCGTCGGCGATGGCGCAGGCGCGTTCGAGAAAGCGCTCCTCTCCGGTGACTTCGTGCGCTTCGACGAGTGCGCGCAAGTAGGCCGCTTGATCGCCGAGCAGGCCGCGAATGGTCGGGGCTTCGCCGCGGCGACGCAGATGGTAGAGCAAGCCGCCGGCGTCGCGCATCTCCCAAAGCGCGTCGAGCACGTGCGTGCCGGCAGTTGCAAGCCTCTCGTCTTCGAGCGTCGCCGAGGCCAGCACAAGCGCACCGGCGAGCGCCGCGTTACGATCGGCGTAGAGCGTGCGGTCGACGAACGGAGGCTGCATCGCCCGGCGCTCCTCCATCGGGTGCGCGTAGTACTCTTCGTCCGCATCCTGGCTGCCCGCGAAGAAGCCGCTGACGGGATCGCGTAAGACGCGCATAACGTATTCGGTGCAGGAGCGCAACGTCGCCGCAAGCTGCTCGTGCGATATCCGCACGAGGAGGAGAGAGAGCGTCCGAATGAGCCCTGCGTGCTCCTCGGCCATCTTTTCGAAGTGTGGAATCGACCAATCGCGCGTCGTCGAGTAGCGAAAGAAGCCGCCCTCGACGTGATCGTACATCCCACCCTGCGACATGCCCAGCAGCGTCCGCACGACCATCGAACGCAAGCGTTCGTCGCCGGTCGCCTCCGATTCGAGGAGCAGCGTCTCGAGCAGTTCGGGTTGCGGAAACTTCGGCGCGTCGCCGAAACCGCCGAACTCCTCGTCGTACGTGCTCGCAATCGCGGCAACGATCCGCTGCGCGCTCTGCAGGTCGTCCCGCGGCTCCTCGCGTGCGAACTGCGGGGTGGAAGCCTGCATATGCGAGGAAATCTCGTCGCGGTGCGTGTCGTACCAGTCTGCAACTTCGCGTAGGACTCGCGCCATCTGCGGCGGCGGAAGGTACGTTGCGCCGGTCAGCAGCGTGCCGTCGCCTGCGAGGAATGCCGTCGTCGGCCAGCCCCCCATGTTGTAGCGAGCGTTCACGTCGGGTCGCTCGTCGTTGTCGACCCGAATCGGAACGAAGCGCGCTGCGATCGCTTCGATGACGGCAGGGTCCGAGTACGACGTCTCGTCCATGACGTGGCACCAGTGGCACCACACCGCCGAGATCGAGAGAAGAATGGGCTTGCGTTCGCGTTGCGCGCGCTCGAATGCCGCCGAGCCCCATGGCAACCAGCCGATCTCTGCGGCTCGATTCGGGCGAGGCGAAAAGCGAAACGCGTTCATGAGCAGAACCTCTTTCGCACCGATGGAAGGCAAAGCATCGTGAAGGCACGGGGTTCGGCGAAAAAAAGGACGGCCGGAACGCGGAGCTCGGGATCGCTGGAAGCATACCGCACGAAGCGCGACTTCGCGCAAACGCCCGAACCTTCGACCGGTCGCGAACGCAAAGCGGGGGCGCTCCGCTTCGTCGTGCAGATGCACCATGCGTCGCGGCTGCACTGGGACTTCCGCCTAGAGGCCGGCGGCATGCTCGCATCGTGGGCCGTTCCGAAGGGCCCGACGCTCGTGCCCGGCGAGCGCCGCCTCGCGATGCACGTCGAGGACCATCCGATGTCGTATCGCGACTTCGAAGGGACGATTCCAAAGGGCCAGTACGGCGGCGGAAGCGTCATCGTGTGGGACGAGGGGACGTACGCGCTCTTCGAGGGCACGAACGCCGCAAAAGAAATTGCAAACGGGAAGATCAAGTTCGTCATGCGTGGGGAGAAGCTCAAAGGCCTCTTCACGCTCGTACGGATGAAGGCGCGCGAGGGTGAGAGCGGCGAGCCGTGGCTGCTCTTCAAAGACCGCGACGAATATTCAAAAGAAAAGTGGGACATCGCGCGTCACGCGCGATCGGTGAAGAGCGCAAAGACCATCGACGAGATCGGGCGCGACCCGCGCGCTCGCGTCTGGAACTCGCGCCCGAAAACGAAAACGTTACCCGCGCGCGCGACGGTGAAACGCGAGCGTCTCGTTGCGCTGAAATCGCCGATGCTTGCGACGCTCGCGGCAAAACCGTTCGACGACGACGAGTGGCTCTTCGAGATCAAGTGGGACGGATATCGTGCGATCTGCACCGTGAATGCGGACGGCGCGCTCTCCCTCGTCTCCCGAAACTCACTCGATCTTCTGCGGCGATTTCCGCAGATGGCCGGCCTTAAGGATGCGTTCGCAAGCATACCCATACAGGTCGACGGCGAGATTTGCTTTCTCGACGAGAAGGGCCGATCGAGCTTTCAAGGCCTGCAAGAAGCGGCAAAGACGCACGCGCCGCTCGTCTATGTCGCGTTCGATCTCGCGTACGCCGACGGGCGCGATCTTCGCGACGTGCCGCTCGAGCGCCGCAAGGACCTTCTCGAGCGCTTGATCCGCGACGATCGTCTCGTGCTCTACTCCAAGCACATCGTCGGCAAGGGCATAGCGTTCTTCGATCGGGCGAAGAGGGCCGGCTTGGAGGGAATCGTTGCCAAGCGCCGCGACTCGCTCTATCGGGAACGGCGCAGCCGTGAGTGGCTGAAGATCAAGGCGTTTCTCGAGCAAGAGTTCGTGATCGGCGGCTGGACCGACCCTCAAGGATCGCGCGTTGCGCTGGGTTCGCTGCTCTTGGGCGCGTACGAGAAGGGCCGGCTCGTCTACGCTGGAAACGTCGGCACCGGCTTTGGGGATCGTCTGCTGCGCGAGCTGCACGGCAAGCTCAAGCGACTCGAGCGCACGACGTCGCCCTTCGCTAAAGGCGAGGTTCTGCGCGGCGCACACTATGCGCAGCCCACGCTCGTCGCGCAGATTCGCTTTGCCGAGTGGACGCGCGAAGGATACGTGCGTCAAGCCTCGTTTCTCGGCCTGCGCGTCGATAAGGATCCCAAAGACGTCGTCCGCGAGATCCCGGTATAAATGGCCGATCGGCGTACGCAGGTGCGCGTCGGGAACCGCACGCTTTCGATCTCGAACCTCGATAAGGTGCTCTGGCCGCGCGACGGATATACGAAGCGCGACCTCATCGCGTACTATCACGCGGTCGCGCCGTTCGCGTTGCCGTATCTGCGCGACCGCCCGCTCACCCTCGAGCGCTTTCCGAATGGCATCGGCGCGAGTTCGTTCTTCGAGAAGAACGCGCCGCAGGGAATGCCGGCCTGGATTCGCAGCGTCACGCTCGATAGCAGCGGTGGAAGGCACGAGAGGATTCGCTACGTTCTCTGTAACGACGCGCCGGCGCTCGTCTACCTCGCAAATCTCGCAGCGATCGTGCTGCACATCTGGACCTCGCGCGTGCGGTCGCTCGACGAACCGGACTTCATTCTCTTCGATCTCGACCCGGGCGAGACGTGCACGCTTGCGACGCTCGCACGCGTGACGCTCGCTCTGCGCGACGCGTTGACGGAGATTGGCTTCGTCCCGCTCGTGAAGACGTCGGGCGGCATGGGCCTCCACGTCGTCGTTCCGCTGCATCCCGGGCACACGTACGATCAAGCGAAGGTCTTCGCCGAGCTCGTCGCGCGGCGCATCGCCGGCATCTGCGGCGACGACGTGACGCTGCAGCGTACGATCGCAAAGCGCCGCCAGGCAGCCGTCTACATGGATTACGTGCAAGTCGGCCGCGGGAAGACGCTCGTCGCGCCGTACTCGGTCCGCGCTCGCGACCGAGCGCCGGTTTCGTGGCCGCTGCTCTGGAGCGAGGTCGAGGCGTTCCGGCGCGCGCGCACGCCGGTACCGGCCGACGCCTTCGCGAAGTATACGATTCGCACGGCGCCAAAAGCGTTGGAGCGGGAGGGAGACCGCTGGAGCGGTCGTAGCTGGAAGCGGGCGAAGCTTGCCACCGTCGTCGAGCGCGTCCGCACCCTTTGGAGGTAACATGGCGCGCGCGATCTGGTCAGGCTCTCTTTCCTTCGGCCTCGTGACGATTCCGGTGAAACTCACCGGCGCGGTTCGGAGCAACGATCTCTCGTTTCACATGCTGCATGGCAAGGACGAGGGACGAATCAAGTTCGAGCGCATCTGCAGCGTCGACGGCAAGCCCGTGCCGTGGGAAGAGATCGTCAAAGGCTACGAGTACGAGAAGGGCGAGCACGTCGTGCTCACCGACGCCGATTTCGAGCGCATCGACCCGAAGGTAACGAACACCATCGACATCCTCGAGTTCGTCGAGCTCGAGAAGATCGACCCGATGTTCTTCGAGCAGCCGTATTATCTCGAGCCGACGAAGCAGGGACGCCACGCATATGCGCTCTTGCGCGAGACGCTCGATGCGGCCGGCCGCGTCGCGATCGCGCGCGTCGTCATCCGGACGAAGGAGTACATTGCGGCCGTGAAACCGTCCGAGGACGCGCTCGTTCTCGATCTCATGCGCTGGCCCAGCGAGCTCATCGGTCGCTCCGACCTCGACCTACCCGAGGAGGAGCGTCTTCCGCAAGCGGAGTTAAAGATGGCGAAGATGCTCGTCGACTCGATGAGCGTCGACGCGTTCGAGCCGGAGAAGTTCGTGAACCGTTATCGGGACGAGCTGATGGCGCTCATCGACGCGCGCGTCTCGGGCAAGGAGCTTCCCAAGGCGAAGAAGGCCGTGCCGTCGCGAGGGAAGGTCGTCAATCTCATGGACGTTCTCGAGCGCAGCCTCAAGGAGCGAGGCGAACGCAAAGAGAGCAAGCCACGCCGCAAGCGCGGCGCCGCCTAGGCTCCTAGACTTTTATTCCTGCAGCCTTCGCGTCTTTTGGCTCGCGCGACTCTCGAAGCGAGGCGGAGAGTCCCATCACGAGCGCGACGATGACGAAGATCGTCGACTCGACGCCGGCGAATGCCGGCCCCTTGGCGCCGAGCAAGCCCGTGGAGACCGGCGGCGCGACGATTCCGGAGAGCGAGTCGAGCGACGATCCAACGCTGAGGATCGTTCCCTGCTCGCGATCGCGTGCGGAGTTGCTGATGAGCGCGGTCATTCCGTTCTGCGAGAGTGCGGAGCCGAGCGCGAAGAGCACGCCGAGAACGCCCGCGAGCATGGCGATGCTGTGGACGAAGGGCAGCACCAAAAACGCGAGCGTCAGAAGTGCAAACCCGACGTTGCTCATTGCGCGATCGCCGATGCGCTTCGACGTTCTTCCGACGGCGCCGACGTTCATGATGACGCCGAGGATCGCAAAGAACGCGAAGAAGTAGTCGGTGTCGACGAGCGTAAAGTTGAGCTGACGCTGGAGATAGAGCGCGCTCGCAGAGTACCACCCGTAAAGGCCCAGCGAGAGCGCGAGCTTCTGCGCGAGGAGATACGCCATCTTCGGATGACGGAGAATCTGGATCGCCTCGCGCAAGAGCACGTGCTCGCGTTCCTCGCGCCGCCGGGACTCCGGTACGAAGACGAGCGTCAAGAGCAGCGTAAGCAACTGGAGGCCGGCGGCGCACAGAAAGGGCGCCTTGAACCCGTATTTCGCGAAGAGCACGCCGCCGATCACCGGACCGAAGATCATCCCGGCACCGAAGGTCGCGCCGATGAACGAGAAGGCGCGCGCGCGATCCTTCGCCGCGACGAGATCGGCGACGTACGCTTGCGTGATGCCGATGTTGCCGCCCGAGACGCCCTCGATGATGCGCGCGATGAAGACCCAGGTGATGTTCGGTGAGAAGGCGAGCATCGCCCAGCCGATCGTCGCGCCGATTTGGCTCGTGACGAGGACGAACTTTCGTCCGACGCGGTCGGAAATGTTTCCCCAGAGTGGTGCGGAGAGAAGTTGGCAGAGCGAGAACGTTGCGAAGATCAGTCCGACGACGAAGGCCGATGCGCCGAAGTGCGTCACGAAGTACGGCAGCATCGGAATGAGCATCGAGAAGCCGATGATGTCGACAAACGTGATACCGAGAATCGGTATCAGTCGTCTCATGAACTAGATCGGCGATTCTACGGGACGAACGGTGAGGTTTAGGCGCTCGCGTTTACGGAGCACTTCGAGCGGATAGTTGCGGCCGATATCGAGTGAGGTGAGCGCCTTGTGGAGCGCATCGACACCGAAGAGACGCTTGCGATCGAGGCTGACGATGACGTCTCCGTCGGCGAGATGCGCTTTGTCTGCCGGGCTGTTTGGCTCGACGGACACGACGAGGACCGCGCGCGGGTCGGCGAGCCGAAGGCGGTGCGCCATCGCTTGCGAGAGCGCAATATCGGCACCGGCGATACCGAGATAGCCACGCCGAACGCGCCCGTCGCGAATCAGCAGGCCGGCAACGAACGTCGCGGTATTGATCGCGATCGCAAAGCACAGGCCCTGACCGGGAAGAATCGCCGTGTTCACGCCGATGACGTCGCCGTGTGCGGTGACGAGCGGTCCGCCGGAGTTTCCCGGATTCAGTGCGGCGTCGGTTTGGATGACGTTGTCGATGAGGTGTCCCGACTGCGAACGCAGCGAGCGGCCGAGCGCGCTCACGACACCGGCGGTGACGCTCGTCGCGAGACCGTATGGATTTCCGACGGCGACGACGAGCTGCCCGACGCGCAGCGTATTGGAATCGCCGAGGGCCGCGGGAGAGAGGTCGCGCGCGTTGATGCGAAGCACGGCGATATCGGTTTGCGGATCGTCGGCGACGCGCTCCGCGTCGAACTGCCGTCCGTCGAGAAGGGCGACTGCGATCTGATGCGCGTCGTGCACGACATGGCTGTTCGTGAGCACGAACCCGTCGCGCGTAAAGATGAAGCCGCTGCCGTTCCCAACGCGGTGCCCGGCTCCGACCTCGATCGCGACGACGGCCGGACTGACGCGCTCCGCCGCCGTCGTAACGGCGCGCGAATACGGATCGAGGTCGCGCGAAAATGCGGTTCTCGATAGCGGAATCACGACGCCTTTGACGCTTCGGGACATGCGTGGGCGCCACAACCCTAAGGCCACCGTTCGGGGTTTCACGCTCGCAGGGCTACCGGCCCTGCGGGTCGTCACGGAAGGAGGGCCTCCTGCCGCCGAAACGAATGCGTGGCGGTCGCGCCTATGCCCAGATGGCGGAACTGGTAGACGCGCTGGTTTCAGGTACCAGTGGTGGCAACATCGTGGGGGTTCGAGTCCCTTTCTGGGCAGTGGGAGGTTGCTCTATCATAAAATAATCGGATTTTCTTGGATATAAGCGCACGCCTCCGATTTTCTTGGATATAAGGTTCCGCCGAGCGATGCGCCGCGCAGGCTATGCGCCTTCGGCCTCCAGAGCGCTAGGAGATCGGTGTGAAGCGCCCGCGCACCACCCGGTAGAAATAGAACAGAAGACCGACTGCGATGATGAGCAGGCCGACGCTCGAATCGACCGGAGAGCTCACGAACGTCTGCACGACGAGCCATGAGGCGGCCACGACGAACACGAACGGAACGACGGGATATCCCCACGTGCGATAGGGGCGTGACGCCTGCGGTTCACGCCGCCGATCGTTGCAATGTTGAAGAGCCAAACGTTGAAGATGAAGTAGTTCGTCAACGTTTCGAACGAGCCCAGCATCGCGAGAACCGCTGCGATGACTCCGATAGCCAACACCGCGCGCGCCGGAACGTGCCAGCGTGGCGCAACGACGCCAAGTCCCGGAAACAGGACGCCGTCACGCGTCAGGGCGTAGGTCGTCCGGGATTCCGTCAAGATCGTCGTATGGAGCGCGGCGATCGTCGAGATGAACAGCACCGCCCCTGCTATTTCTTGTCCGACGCCCCCGAAGATCCGCTTCATGACCTCGACGGCGATCGACGTGTTCAGCGACAGGCCGGCAATGCCGCGCGGCGTCATCGCGAAGAAGTATCCGGTGTTCACGAGCAGGTAGCAGAGAATGATGACAACGGCGCTGCTCCAAAGAGCGAGCGGAATAACGCGGCCCGGATTCTTGATCTCGCCGCCGATCGACGTGATGATCCACAGTCCCTGATACGCATACAGCGCAGCAAGGAGGAGCGACAGCTTCGCGATACTCAGGACGGTGGCAATGCGCCCGTTGAGACCGACGGGAGCGAGGTTGATTGCCACGCAGGAGGCGATGAGGATGAGCGCGCCCCATTGCAGTTCCGTGACGGCGGCGTGCGCTCCGAAGGGTGTGAACGTCGTCGTGAGCCGGTTCAACGCTCCGCCGGAGAAGGCGTTGAGAAAGATCGCTGCGCCCGAGCCGAGGGCGGCGATCGCTGCTGGTCCCAAGACCCAGAAGCTCATCCAGCCGAAGGCAAACGCCGGCACCGGCCCGTAGGCTCGCCGGAGAAAGACATACGTGCCGCCCGAGCGCGGCATCATCGCGCCCAGCTCGGCAACGGTCAGCGCTCCGCAGAGCGAGAGCAGGCCGGCGAGCAGCCAAACGCCGAGGACCGACGTCGGCGAGCCCATCGCGCACGTCATCACGCTGGTTTTGAGGAAGATGCCCTGCCCGATGACGTTGCACACGACGATGGAGGCGCTCGCGGCAAAGCCGAGAGAGCGGATAAGCGAAGGGCGATCCGGCCGTCTTCATCCATTGCAAATTCTAGCGTGAAGCTAGGCTCGGCGCATCCCCAGCGCCCCGATCCCCCGAACGGGCGCGGTGACCTGGAGGAGGCGTGCTGTAGCGTGCTGAGGCGTTACAGCACGAGGGTCAAAGACGACGTGGCATGGAGAGCCGCTTCGTGCGACGGCGAAAGGCAGCCCGCGCCCGGAACGTGTGTACGGTATGCCTACGGCACCCGGCGTCGCTGCCGCGTGTCGTGTGCGACCCGTGCAACGAGGCTGCAAAGGAACGCATGCGCCAGCGGCGTTCGCAAAAAGCACAAGAATCGGGACTTCACAAGACGTTGCTCTCACACGAGTCGGCGGGTGACTATGCGTGCGCGCGCTATGCATATCCCGAGGGCTTGAGTCAGTACGAGGAGGCGCTGCGGTCTGCCGTTTTGGAAGGGCGCGACGAGTGGCGCCTGTGCAAGAAGTACGCCAACGCATTGTTCCTTAGCCACGAACCGGAAAAAGCGGGGCCATGGCTCGAGCGCGCACTGCAGAGCGTCCGCAGCTCAAGAGCTGGAGCCAGCGCCCCCGACGTCATAACGATCCTGCTGCAGCTCGCGCGACAGTGCGGCTCAATGCGCAGACCGTTTCGGCATTGCCGCTCATCAGTGAGGCTCTGCAAGTTGCCACCGCCGCGAAGAACGAGGCGCTCACTGCCCGTGCCAATCTTCAAATGGCGCATTACCTCATTCTCTTGGGACGGCATGGCGCCGCCGCCTCGTTCTTCGAGCGTGCCGAGAACACCCGCGGCATGGACAACCCCGATTGGTACTCGGTCAACCTGGATCAGCGAGCCATTCTCTTTGCAGCGCATGGCGATCGAGCGTCTGCGTATCGAGATTTCGAGGCCGCCGCAGAGATTGGAAAGGATCTTTCGGAAGGCTACTGATCACGTCGGTATGGGACGACTACAGCATTTGGGCCATGGCACTGGGCGGTATCGAGAGCGCACAACTCTGCCGCGAGAGAGCGCTCTTCGTTGCCCGCGAGCGGCATATTGCGTGGCGCATTCCCTACCTTTCCTTGCGTTACGCCGACCTTCTGTTGGAGCTCGAGCAGTACGAACGAGCGCGAGAGCTCGTCCTCGACTCGCTGACGTACGACTGCAAGGCGCCCTGCATCAGGATTCTCCTGACGCCGATTGGAACGCGTCTCGCGGTTGTGCTCCGTGACGACGGATTGCTGCGGCGCTGCAGCGACGAGCACGCGATCGAGTACGCCTTTGCCTCCGGCGAGTCGGCGCGCATCGGTCCACTTGTCTCCGCACTCGTGCGCATGCACGTAACTCGAGGAGAGCTGGCGGCGGCGACGACGCTTCTGCGGCGCGCGCTTCCTGCGGTACTCAGCGCAGATCACGCCAGCGACCTGCTCATCGACGCCGCTGTGCTTGGCAACGAAGAAGAGCAGAAGCGGGCTCGTTCGTTGTTGCAGGCGCGTGCGAGGTTGCCCAGCGCTTCACTTCCTCTCGCCTATCTCGATCTCTTCGAAGCGGTTCGGGCAAAGCGCGACGCCGGGCGTCAGCGAGAATCGGCGCAACGAGCAGCTCGCCGGTTCAAGCGCATCGGTTGGCTCGCGCAAGAGCGTGTGGCCTTGCGATATGCCGACGAGCAGCACCCCGAGAGCAACAACGTCAGCGAGTCGCCCCCGTTGCGAGCCTTTCGGACGATGCTCGGCGACCTTTCGACGCTGACGAAGCGTGAAGCCGAGGTGGCCGAGCTTGCGCTCAAGGGTTTGACGAACCGATCCATCGCGCGCGAGCTCTCGATAAGCGAACACACCGTCGAGTCACACATGGCCTCGATCATGAACCGGCTCGGCATTCGCTCGCGCCACCAGCTCACGAATATGGTCACGGATTCCGGGAGGGCGCAAACGCCGTAACCTGCTAGAATGCGAGCCGTGCGGTCTACGATCGGCATAACGGCTCCTGCATATCAGCTTTCCGGCAGCCAGACCTCCGGAAGCGAAGTACAGCGTCACATTGCGTTTTTGGAGTCGCTCGGCGCACAGTCCGTGGTGCTCACGCAGGGGAAAGCGACGTCGGAAGCGGTGAAAAGCCACGAGCTGAATGGGCTGCTGTTCAGCGGTGGCGGCGACGTTGCGGCCTCGCTTTACGGCGGTAGAGAAGATCTGAGCTGGGACCGAGTTGATCCGGAGCGAGATGCCGGCGAGCTTTCGCTCCTACGTCTGGCCTACGCAGAGCAGGTTCCCATGCTCTGCGTGTGCCGCGGGATGCAAATTGCGAATGTCGCACTCGGCGGCACGCTCATCGAGGACATCCCGGCCGAACTTGGCCCGCGTTACTCCATCAGCCACCATCAAGTGCGGGACCTCAAGAGGCCGCCGCGTGAACAGGTGCACGAGGTGCACATGTCCGAGGACTCGCAGTTGGCGAGAATCTTCGGCGACGTTCGCGTATGGACAAACTCCTTGCACCACCAAGCTATCCGTGCGCTTGCGCCGCCGCTACGCGGGGTTGGGTACACGGAGGACGGCATCATCGAGGCCGTCGAGCTGACCTATCCAGAGTTTTTCTTCTATGGCGTACAGTGGCACCCGGAGTATTTGCCGGCGGACGAGGCATCGGTGCGCCTCTACGCTGCATTCCTGGATGCCGCGAAGGCAACAATCCCGGATTCCAGGATGCACGAATCTTAGGTTCGGCTTATCATTATAACCCGTAGGCAACCTCCGGAGTGGGTTTGCTCATTTGACGAGGAGCTTCATCATGCGCTTAACGACCCGAATGGCTACCATGCTCGCCCTAGTCGTGGCGTGGACAACCTTTGCCAGTTCGCCTGTGGTAGCGCAGATCGCACCTGGTGTCACGCAATCGGCTGCACACACGGCGAATATCACCGGAACCGTTAGGTCGAGCAGCGGCGCGCCGATTGCAGGCGCTAAGGTTACCCTCACTGGGCCCTCGGTGCAGTCTACCGCAAGCAGGGCCGACGGATCATTTACCTTCCTCACCGTTCCTTGGGGTACGTACGAGATCACCGTCACGTCGTCGTTGGGCACGGCGTCGCGCAGCAATATCACCATCAATGGTGACCTCAACGTTGCCATCCAGTACGAAGCGCCTTCAAATCTCCGAACGATCGCTCACGTCTCGACCACGAGCTCCGGCGCGCATATCAATGTAACCTCGTCGAGCATCACCTCCGTGAGTCCCCATAGCTACTTGCTCCAGGGCAGCTTCACGTGGAAGGAGCTGTTCGCTCAGGTTCCAGGCGTTGCCGAGTCAGGCAACACCGATGGAGGGGGCATTTTCGCCGGTGTGATTCCTGACTCGCCGAACGAGCCGGTGCTGCTCTCGATCAACGGAGCGCTGCCGTACGAGACGTCGACGACGATAGACGGGATGCCGCTTCAGGGCACCTCGGACGCCAACTTCATTGAGAACCCGGGAGGCGGCTCCGATTTGAGCATGCTTCCCCTGAACGCGTTCGCCACGGCCGACATCGTGCGCGGACCTGGTTCGAACGCTCCGAGCATCGTGGATTCGATTGGCGGCAGCCTCGTGTTGCATCCGCCCGGACCGGTAACCGAGGATCACTTCGATTTCTCGGAAGGGAATGACGAATACGGAGGCAGCATTACGAACGCAACCGCTGCCTTACGTCTGGGCCGGCTCTCTGCGACCTTTTACTACGCCGTGAACGACAGCCCCGGTCCACTGGGAAACAAGGTTGGCATTACGGCAGATCTCTCCACCGCCCCGTCTACCATTAACGGACAAACGGTTCAGTTTGCCAATACGGGCACTGAAGTCTATCCCGGACACGGCACGCCGTACTGTTTCTGCTCGCTGACCGACTCGTTACTCGTCGGCGGCGTCCCATATTCAAGTGCTTGGACCACGCACAGCGGTGCCGTGGACTTTGCCTACCAGATTAGTCCTTCGATTACGGCCGAAGTCTTTTACGCGGGGCAGCGTTCTCACGCGCCCTTCTCGGCCGGCTACTGGCCCGTCGATTTCTCACCTGGACCATCGTACTCGGGAAGCCTCGCGCCAAGCCCTGCCGGTCAGACGACGTACTCTTTCCCATGGACGTTGCCGGTTTCAGAAGACCAAATGGAGAGTCTGCTGGAAGAAAAACTCACGGCCTTTTTCGGAGGCGGGGTCCTTCGTCTCTCTGCAGTGCAGAACAACACGTTCCTCTACTACCCTCCGGGAGGTTCACCAGAAGCTCTTGACGACGGTACCTACACCTTGTGGGGCACGGCCAACGTTGGACCGACGTCCCCAGGAACGCCGACCGCGTACGATGGAACGCAAGCCCGTGTCACCTTTCCAGACTACCTCACGTACGAGCCCGTCACGACGAAGAACCGAGATCTCATGGCGAGCTATGCGTTGCAGGTCGGTTCAAGGTCCACTTTTGGTGTCTCCTTTGTCACGTCATACTACGACAATCCGTACGAGGATCTGTTTGCACTCGGTACGACCCCGCTCTTTTCTATATCGCAATCCGCCGCCGCTTCTGATACGACCGATGAAACGCGCGTGCATTTTGACACTGATATAACGGACAGATTATCGGTTGGGCTCTCCTGGTATTTCGCGCAGAGCGATTTTCACGTACCGGTCCCGAACAACACGACGCAGTGGACGGATTCAATCTTTCGCTACAACGCTCCGCGCGTTGGCATCGTCTGGAGACCAACTCCCGACATCGCCGTTCGTGGGTCGGCAGGCGGCGGGTTTGCGCTCCCTGCGCTCTACACCCTCACTGGCTACTCGAGAGTCTTCAGTGCCGGCGAGTACGACGAAACGGTCGGCAATATCCACTTAAAACCCGAGCAGTCATTCGGATACGATCTAGGTACGGATGTGCGTCTGCACCGCGACACGGTGCTGTCGTTCGATGCCTATCAAACGAACCTCTACGGACAATACTATACGAACACCGTCATCTCGACGTTCAACGGCCTTCCGCTGTACATCAACGAGTCTGGCAACCTAGCCAATAGCCGTTACGAGGGAATCAACCTCGACGTTCAACGCACCGTGGCCTCTGGGGTGTACTGGCGAGGGACGCTGGCGTTCACCCGCTCGTACGTGTTGAGCGTGCCGCCGGGCTTCTACGATAATCCGGCTACGGGATGCGTGAACTGCACGAACCAAGACATTATTCCGGGAATAAACTTCAACGGTTACTCGAATGGAGGCGCCGTTCCCTACACGAGCGCTTCTGCGCTGCTCGGCTATCGCTGGCATCCCGGCACGTACTTCGACCTGGCGCCGACGTACTACGGCTTCAACAATATCTACGACGAACCTCACGCATTTATCGAGCTCGACGCACACGCTGGGTATGCGATAACGCGGAATATCGATCTCATCGCGACGTTCCGAAACGTTACCGGTTTCGACCAGGGATCCGAGGAGAACTTTGCGTACATCGGCGACTTGACGCCGGTCGTCCATGGATCGAACGGATTTTGGCCCGGCGCATTCGTGATTCTGCCATATGGGCCTCGCGCCGTGACGGTAACCGCGGATTGGCACTACTCCCGTCGTCCGTGAGTAAGGGGTATACATGCGGAGGGTAGCGACTGCGGTTGCATTGGTGCTGCTTCTCGGGGCCGCATCTTCGCAATCAGCTACGGTGCGCATCAGCTATGGGCCGGACTCCGTGGTTGACTCGAATCCGCATGCGTCGAACGCCGAGCCGGCAATCGCCGCCGATCGATCCGCCGCAGCGACCCTTGTGGCAGCGGCGGAATCCGGAACGTTTTCCAGCCCGCCGCAGGCATTCGTCTCACACGACGGCGGCTACGATTGGAGCGTGGCGCCACTGCTCCTGGGCAACAACGGATCGATGCTCGGTGACGTCCAGCTCGCAACGGATCCGGACGGAACCATCTACTTTGCGGCTTTAGGACATCAGGGAAGCAAAGAAGGCATTCAGTTCTTCGCTTCAGCGAATCACGGCGACTGGTTCCGCCACGTCTCCTTTACCGCAAATGGGCGAGGACACGGATTCGATCACGAGCAACTGACGATCGATACGTCGCGTGACCCATATCGCGGGCGCATTTACATGAGCGCTCTTTATGCGCTGCAGCTGCAGCCGCAACTGAACGCATGCGGACTGCTCTGGTCGAGCGACGGTGGGCGGCTGTTTCACGGACCGGTCCAAGTCATCGACGGATGGTGCTTCAACAGCAGGCCGGTGGTTCTCTCGGACGGGACGGTGATATTCCCGTTTATCATGGGGAGCAAGGTGGGGGCGAGCGGCCTTCCCCCGGAGACGCGTACGCAAAAAGTCGAGGTCGCGATTTCAAAGAACGGCGGCCGGACATTTGCGATGCCGCACGTGATTGGCACGTACGTCTGGCCTGGTATGGCGAATTACAAACGAAGGATGGCCGCCGGCGAGACGGATTTTGACGGCGATCCCATTCCGCAGTTCACCGCGGGGATATCACCCGTCACGCATCGCGACGTGATGTACGGCGTCTGGAGTGACATGCGAACGGAGAACTCACGCTTGCTCTTCACGAAGTCGACGGACGAGGGGCGTCACTGGAGCACGCCGCGTGCGATCCTGACGACGGCCAATCCTCGCGATGCGCAGTACCAGGTCTCGCTTGCCGTCAACGATCGTGGCGTGCTTGGCGTCGCCTATCTCCAGTATTTAAATGCGTCGCGTGACATCACCGAGATGTTCGCCGACTCCACGGACAGCGGTGCGACGTTTTCGAAGCCGGTTCCGATCCAAAGCACGCCGGCCGCGCTTAGCTTGCCCGGAGCGGCGGGATATACTGCCTTCGCATACCGCGAAGAGAAGTCGAAACTCAAGGAGCATCTTCTCGTCGAGTTCACCGATCCCACGCAACGCTTTCCCTCGGGCGGCGACTACGTACAGATGGTCGCCGATCGTAACGGCACCTTTCACCCGATCTGGGCAGATGCACGGACCGGCACGAGCCAAGTGTGGACTGCGAGCGTGACCGTTGGCGCCGGAACGAACGTTCCGGCAAATCTCTCGGCTGCCGACGTGAGTGGGGACGTCGACGTTCAGTTTGGGGCGAGGACGTGGGACAAAGCCAGACACCTGCTGTCGGTTCCGGTGCGCCTGCATAATGTCGGAACGCGTCCGCTCTATCCGCCATTTACGGTGACGGTGCTCAGGGTCGACACCCCGTTATTGCCGCCATCGTGGAACCCGCGCGTGAAACCGTCACTCGTCAACGCCGACAACGGCCGGCGTGGCGTGGGAGCCGTGTACACCTACGGTCCGCGCATGCTGGGCAACCTCGGCGTCTTGGCGCCGGGCGCCGAGACCGCAGCGCGTACGTGGAAGATCGTCGTGAGCGGACAGAACCCCGCGATCGTCCTCCGAATCGACGGTTATGAATCTCCATAGCCCGAGCGGCTGATGATTTCAGGGGTTCGAGCAGGCGTTGGAGTCGTTGCGGCGCCAGTGATTCTTTCGGGAGCCGCATATGCGCAGTCGGCCGCCGTTACCTTTTTGGCGGACCGCGACGTCTCGACCGATATGCCACGCGAACCGCACGCGGAGCAGATGGTGGTGGTCGATCCCCGAGACCCCAAAGACATGGTCGCGACGTGCTTCGTGATCGAGGGCGCTCGCCTTGACGACGTCGTGTACAGCACGAAGGACGGTGGTGAGACGTGGAAGCGCGCGCAGCGTCTTGGCGCCGGGCGCCGAGACCGCAGCGCGTACGTGGAAGATCATCGTGAGCGGGCAGAACCCTGCAATCGTTGTGAGGATCGATGGATATGAATCGCGTTAGCATCACCGCGCCGTGCGCGCTAGCAGCCGTGCTGCTCGCCTCTCCCAGTTCTGCGCAAGTGTTCGAGCGGATCCACGTGGGCGAAAATACGCAGGTGAGTTCGGCCCTAAGGAATACGCCGCACTACGAGACGCTGATCGCGGCCGACCCCTCGAACGCGCGACATCTTATCGCGTGCTCGACGTACGAGCTTCACCAACCGTCGCTGTCGGAGTACGGCACCGTCGTCTACGTTTCCAGCAACGGCGGTACGAGCTGGAAGCCGACGCTGAACGTCACCGCGGCCTCCTTTGGCTCAGGCGATCCCGCGTGCGCCTTCGGCAGGGACGGGAACGCATATTTTGCCGAGTTGGAAGAGCGAAAGGGCCCGGATGGCAAGCAGCATGGCCACACGGTCGTTTACGCTTCTCACGACGGAGGCGAGAGGTGGGGCCGGCCGTTCGTGGGGCGGCAGAGCGACCGCGAGTACATTGCCGTCGATACGACGGGCGGCCGGTTCAACGGTCGCGTTTACGTCAACGGTGCAATGTCGTTGCAGTCGCTCGAAAACGATCCTCGAAGGATCAATCAGATAACGAACAACGTCGGAGTTTTGGTATCGACCGACCACGGTCGCTCGTTCCATCTCGAGGCGCTGCTTTCGCCTCTCGACGATCACTACACGTTCGCCGATGGCAACGCCGTCGTGATGTCTGACGGGACGTACGTCGTGCTCTATCCGGATCTGGAGAATGAGTATGCGACACCGGCGGTCCCTGGGGAGATACCGTTCGCGCTCAAAGTGATTTCCTCCACGGATGGAGGGTTCAGCTTTACGAAAGCGGTGACAGTCGCGAAGTTCACGACGCAGAAGTTCGGAATCGTCAGCGTTCCTCCGTCGATGGCGGTCGATACGTCGAATGGCCCGTTTCGCAATCGACTGTACGTGACGTGGGCGCAGCTTAGCGACGGCCGCTCGCAGATATTCCTTTCGTACTCGAGCGACAAAGGCAAGACGTGGTCGGCACCCGTCACCGTAAGCGACGACCTCGCGCGCAAGCCCGGAGAGGGTCCGGACGCGAACGAGCCGGAGGTCGCCGTCAACCGAAAGGGCATTGTCGGCGTCTCGTGGATGGACCGTCGCGATAGCGCTCACGATCTCGGGTACTACGAGCGATTCACCGCCTCGTTCGACGGCGGCGAGACATTCGCGCCGAGCGTGCGCGTCGCCACGTCGCCCGCGACGTTTTACCGCGGCTCCGAATTTGCGTTAGACGCAATGGGTTCGGGAGGCGGTGATCCCACGGCGCTCGCGCACGGCCAGCCCCTGCAGGCGACCATCGGATACAACTCCCGATTTTCGTTCATCGGCGGCGACACGGAAGGCTTGGCCGCTGACTCCAACGGCATCTTCCACGCGTTGTGGGTGGACAATCGCACGGGCGTCCCGCAGGCCTGGACGGCGCCCATCGAGGTGAGCGGAGAGGCCGTCCCTAACGGTTCTCCGCAGCTTGCGCACGAGCGCGACATCACGAAGGACGTGGCGATCGAGTTCGGCGACGCTCGGTTTGATCGCGCGAATGCCGAGGTGAGCGTCGACGCCTATTTGGTGGATACGTCCAAAATCTCCATCTCGGGTCCCGTGCAGGCGCGGCTCATAACGCTGACCTCCGGTATGGGAAGACCTCGATTGATCGTAGGGAGCGAAAATGGAATCGAAGAACGAGGAGCGATCGTCGACTTCACGAGTTCGCTTCCCGATGGAAAACTTGCTCCCAACGAGCGCGCGCGTGCGGTCCACCTCGTGTTCCATATCGACGACCTTCGTCCCGACACGGAGTCGGCGAGCACGTATGCGGATTCGCTGCAAGACTTCGTGACGTTCACGGCTCGCGTATTTTCGCCCGCATGATGGGCGCAATCGGGGTCTGTTGCTTGGTGCTTCTCGTCGCCGCTCCGGCGTACGCCGAGAGTCTGCATCCGTTTACGGCCCGCACTGAGGTCGAGATGGCGAACTTTGCGAATCTGCAGGAGGGCTACATCTTACCGCCCACCCACGTACGCTTCTCGCCGAACGGCCATTACTTTTTCGTCGTAACGGAGCGCGGCGTGCTGCCCTCAGGTAAGGTGCGATCGACGATTCGCGTCTTTCGAACGGCCGCCGTGCGACGATTCTTGGACAGTTCGTCGGCCGCTGGCTACGGCACGCTCTCGCGTCCGGTCGTCACGTTCACGCAGGCGCTTCAAGCAAGCGCCTCGACCGAGCCCGCGCCGATTCTATTTTCGGTGCAATGGAGTGCCGACAGCTCACGTCTGTACTTCATCGGCGAGAGAGCCGGAGAAGGGCACGTCTATACCGTCGACGTGCAGACGGAAACACTGCGCCAGCTCACGCCGGACGGCGACGATGTCGTGCAATACGAGGTAGGATCGAGCGGCATCGCCTACCTGCTTATGACTCCGTACCGTGCGCCGCCTGTGCCGGTCGAGCGGGATCTCACTGGGAGCGAGCTGCCGTGGCTACTTTTTCCGGAAGCGCTTCATCAATATACGCCCAATCAATGCGAGCTGGGCATAGTACGCGACGGCAAGGCAGGACTCGTCATCGACGGGTCGACCGGTAAACCGGTCACAGTGAACTACTACAACCGCGATACGTCCGACCCGCTGTCGATCTCTCCGGATGGGCGACGGATCTTTTTTACACAGGCGATTCGATGGATCCCGAGTGCGTGGGAGGGGTACCGCCCTTGGGGATCCGAGTATCGCTTGATCGCCTCGCAGGATCAGTTCGCCCTTCCGTCATGGTCGGCTGCGCAAGAGTTCAATATTATCGACGTCCGGACCGGTACACGCACGACGGTGACGCATGCGCCGACCGCAGAAAGCCTGGGTTATCCGGGGCCGTCGCCGTCAGTCTGGTCCGCCGATGGTCGGTACCTCCTTATCGAAGGGACGTTCTTGCCGCTCGCCGGCACGACCGGCGCTGAGCGCACCGAACGCGCTCGAGACCCGGTTATAGCGCTCTACGATATGCGGACGCGTCACCTCACGGAAGTCGCGCCGCTTCATACGATCGCACTCGACGAACGAGGGACGGGAAACGGAACGCACCTCTACCCAGATTCGATGTCGTGGAGCTCTCCCGACTCAATTTCCGTTATCTATCACGAAACGAACCTGGCGCGTCCGGCGGGTTCGCTCGTTATCGATTCATACCGTCGTACCGGCGGGCGTTGGACGGATGGGGGAGAGCGGCGCGAACCGGTTCCGAACGCCTCCGCGTACGGAAACCTTGCGATCTCGATCCGGCAAAATCTCAACGTTCCACCGGTGCTATACGCGAGCGACGGGAGCGCCGGGCGAACGATTCTCGACCCGAATCCGCAGTTGAAGAGCATCGCTCTCGGCGAGGCCTCGATCTTCCATTGGAACGTTCCTGGCGGAAAAGAGTTGAATGGGATACTGATCAAGCCGCCGGACTTCGTGCCGGGGAAGCGCTATCCGCTCATCATCCAAGCGCACGGATACCAGCAGAATCCCCATCGATTCGTTGGCACCGGCGAGATCTGCACGGGATTCGCTTGTGTAGCTTCCGGGTGGGTCGGCCGTGCGATGGCCGCTCACGGGGCAATTGTCGTTCAAATGTCCGAGGGCTCCCCGTTTGCTCTCACTCCGCAGGACGCTCCGCGAGAGGTCGAAAGCTTTAAGGCGTTAATAGAAAGTCTCGATAAAGACGACCTCATCGATCCGCATCGAGTCGGATTCATCGGATGGAGCTATGGCGGCTATTACGGCATGTACGCGGTCGCCAAGGATCCATCGCTCTTTGCTGCCATCTCGATCGTCGATGGGACAAACTATGATATCGCCAACGAGCTGAACTCCGTCGACAATGGCTTCGGCGTTCAAATGGTCGAAGTGATGGGCGGACGGTTGCCCTTCGGAAACGGCGTCGAGGACTGGCTAAAGAACTCTCCGTTCTTCAGCTTCCAGGACATTACGGATCCAATTCGTATCGAAGTCCACGACGGAAACTCGATCTTGAACGCGTGGAGCGAATACGCGGGCCTGCGGCTGCTGCATAAGCCGGTCGACCTCGTTCAACTCCCGGAGGCCTCTCACGTCATCGTCCAACCGCTCGAAGAGCTCGCCTCGATTCAGGGCAACGTGGAGTGGTTCGATTTTTGGCTCAGCGGGCGTGAGGATGAACGGGCGGCAAACGCAGCGGAGTATCGGCGTTGGGAGCAACTCAAGAGGCTTCTCCCGGGGGGAGCTCGGTAGATGCTCGCGTCACTCGCGTTCACGGTTTCGGCGATGTATCGCCTCGAGCAGCTCGGCGACCCATCGACGTTCTCGCCCTCGGGCCGGTACGCGGCGTTCGTCGTCAAGCGTCCGTTACACGAGGAACGCAACATGGCGCAAGCGTTTCTCGAGGACGACGATAACGCCGACGTCTACATTGCCGATTTGCGAACAGGCACCGCTCGGCGCATCACCGACGGCAGTGCCGACGGCACCGGCTTTTGGGATCCGCAATGGTCGCCGGACGGCAAGCGCATCGCGATGCTGTCGACACGCGGCGGCAACGTGTTCCTCTGGATATGGGATGCGGCGCACGGGCTGCGGCGGGTGACGGACCGTGCGCTCAACGCCGGCTATGAGAATCCTGGCTTCACATGGGCCGGCGACGAACGCATCGTCTGCCAAGTGCTGCCGGCGGGGAAGAAGCCGTTGTCGATGACCGTCGAGTATGAGACGCCGCTTGTCGCAATGCGGGAGTGGCCGCTCGAATGGCGGGGCCGTGTTTCGACGGCGAACGTGCTGGAGAGCGGCGTTGCTGCTGACGTCGCGACGCGCCCGCAGGGCGAGCTGCTCGATCTGGATTTCGCCAACGAACACGTGCGGACGTCGGTTCTCGCGCGCGCCGTGGCCTTTGCGGATGTGACGGTCAGCCCGGATCATCGCTACGTCGCAACGCTGGAAGCCGTCGGCATCCTCCATCCGCGCGCCGGCCGGCGGCTCCAATCGGACTTCGATAACACGATCTATGAGCCGGCGATCTATGATCTGCGTAGCGGTATGCGTGTGGCCCACTTTCCATCGCGCTTCGTTGGGGCAGCTCCGATGCGCTGGTCGAGTGCGGCTGACGCGATCGCGCTCATGGGCGAGCCGGCCACGACCGAGTTCAAGTCGCACCTGGGCATCTACCGGTGCGGCGTTGCTGCACGGCATTGCATCGACGTGCTGCCGGTGTCGCTCGACATCGATCTCGGGCCGAACGGAGCGAAACGAGCGCCGCTTTGGGCACCGAACGCGGCCCTCCTCGTCTACGCGCACGCCGCGGGCGAGTCCATCGAAAAGGCGCGGTGGGACTGGTACGCCATCGGCTCGCGGAACGTCACGAACCTTACGGCTTCGCTGGAGAACGCGCCAGCGTCGCTTGTCGCCGTTGAAGGCGGGCGTCGCTTCGTCTTCGTCAGCGGCGGCAGCCTGATGCGGCTGTCCCCCGGCGGAAGTCCCGCGTTTTCGCACGTCGCGGGATCGCCGTCCGGTTTGACCGGCATCGTCTGGCCGTCGAGTGCTGACACGGGCAGCGCAACGATCGTCCTTTCGCGCGGGGAGCAGCCGCAGCAGCTGCTCGCCTTCGACGTCGCATCCCGCAGTATTACGCAGCTCGCGCGCCTTCGCGACGCCGAATCCCTGAACGCATTCACGCCGCAGAACTTGGAGCTGGTAACCGTTCAGAACGCTCGCGACGGAAGTTTTCTTCGGTACAGCGAGCATGGCGGATCGCAGCGGACACTGTACGCAGCGAACACGTGGCTGTCGCGGTACGGCGAAGGCCGCCTCGTCCACTACGCCTATACCGGTCAGGCCGGAGAGCACCTGACGGCCTGGATTCTCTTACCGCCGCAGTACGTGCCGACGCATCGGTATCCCGCTGTCGTTTGGGTCTATGCCGGGTCGTTGATGAGCGCAGCCCATACGCCGTACCTTGCATCGCTCAACCTCGTGCACGCGCTCAACTTGCAGCTGCTCGCGGCACAGGGCTACGCCGTGATCTTTCCGAGCATGCCGCTTCCGCCCTTCGGCGTACCGAGCGACCCGTACACGCGGCTGACGGATGGCGTGTTGCCGGCGGTCACTCGCGCGGTGCAGCTCGGGTACGTGGACACGCATCGCATCGCGGTGATGGGGCAGAGCTACGGCGGGTTCAGCACTTACGGTCTGATCGAGCAAACGAGTCGCTTCAAGGCGGCCATCGCGCTTGCGGGCATCAGCGACTGGACGAGCCTATATGGCACCTTCGACGCCCGCCAGCGCTATCGCGACAACGTGAACGAGGCGGATGAGTTCTCCGAGGAGCTGATGGAGGACGGGCAAGGCAACTTCGGCGCGCCACCGTGGGTCGATCCCGCCCGGTACGAGCGCAACAGCCCGCTCACGTACGCGGCGGCCGTTCACACGCCGCTGCTCATCGTCCAGGGCGACCTCGACTATGTATCCATAACGCAGGGCGAGGAGTTTTTTACCGCCCTGTACCGGCAAGGAAAGCGCGCGGAGTTCGTTCGCTACTGGGGCGAGGATCACGTCCTGCGGAGTGAAGCGAACATCGCCGACTGCTGGCGCCGCATCGGCGCGTGGCTGCGCGAGTTCCTCCGTTGAGAGCGTTCCGCAGGGTCGTCATGATCGCCGTCGCGGTCGGCCCGCATCGAGTTCTTTGAGAATCGCGACGCTTTGCGCTTCGGTGTAGCGTCGCTTGCGCATCGCCGGTCTCCTTTGTTGGCCGTTCTTGGCCGGAAACCCACAATTGCCTTTGGACTAGTTTCCGAGGCTCAGGCCCGGCGAGGAACCCAAAAACCGATTAGGACCGTTCCGATTCTAGCGAGAAGTGATTGCATCGTGCTGCGCAAGTGCCGTCGGCGCTGGTAATGGCCCCGTCTCGCATTTCACGTTCACCTCGGCTGGTAGGGAGCTGCCCGGCCTCGATGAAGCGCGGAGTATGACGAATTCCGCCGGCGTCTGGAATACCGAAGCGCGCTTCGCGATCTTCGTGGTCTCATGGCAGAAACAATGCCGCGCTGGCCAGCTCCTAAGCTCGGGGCTGAGGGCGCCATCCAGGCAATTGCACCCGTAGTGAAAAAGTCCGATCGGCTTAGCTGATGGTACGTTCGGCGCGGCTGCTACGAGCGAACCACAAAATTGCTCCCACGATGAGGATCGCGATTGTGACCATTGCCATGCGTCGATGCCGTGTTCGTAATGCATCCGCGGCCGGCAGCCGAACTCTCGCGCAAGTACGGCGTTCACGTCAACACGCTACGGCTGTGGCGTAGCAAGTACGGTGGACTCGACGTCAGCGACCTTGCGCGACTCAAAGAGCTCGAGGCCGAGAACGCGCAAATGGAGCGAATCATTGCGCGACAGGCGCTCGAAATCCGTGCCATCTCCGAGGTGATCCGAAAAAACGGGTGGGGCCTTAGCGCGCAAAGAAGCGGTGAAGGCCCTCGAAGACGAGGGGCTCAGCGAACGGCAAGCGTGCGTCATCACGGCTTGCCCGCGAGCAACCATGCGGTACAAGAGCTGCAAGGCCGCCGACGACGAGCTCGTACGCGACCGGCTGAGATGCCTGGTGCAAGAGCGACCACGATTCGGTTGGCGACGGCTCAAGATTTTGCTCAAGCGCGAGAAGATCATCATGAATCACAAGCGTCTGCGCCGCATTTATCGCCAGGAGAGCCTGCAGGTTCGGCCCCGAAAGAAGCGACGCGTCCGACCTGTCCGCGGGAACACGGCGCCGCCGCCGACGAAACTCAACGAAGAATGGGGACTCGATTTCATGAACGAGCGCCTGCTCACGCGGCGGAAAGTCCGCGTCTACCTCGCCGGGCCGCGGCTCGTACACCACGCGCCGGGACACAATCACGCAGCCTTGCCCCGAAGGAGCAGCGGCCTTCAAAGGACTAGGCGCTTGCCTTTTTCTCGACCTCCGGTGCGAAGTAGTCGGCGTTGATTGCGACGTAGTGCTCCCATTTCGCCGGCACATCGGTCTCGGCAAAGATCGCCTCGACCGGACAGGCCGACACGCAGGCGCCGCAGTCGATGCAGACCACCGGATCGATGTAGAGCTGGGGATCGTCCTCGTCGCCATGAATGCAGTCGACCGGACATACGTCCACGCAGCTCTTGTCTTTGACTCCGATGCACGGTTCCGTAATGACGTATGGCACAGCTCCAGCGTACTCCGGGGCCGCAGGCGGGCGAATGGACCTGAGTCACTACAGGAGAACGGCCGAGCAGCCACGATCGTGGTCGTCGGTAAAGGAGAACGGCTGTCGCCGCGAATATCTCGACTCTCCCATTTTAAGTATCCGTACGTTCAGAAAGGAATCCTCGATGGCTGAAGTTCAAATCGTGCCGACGGCCGATGGTCCGTACATGGTAACGGGAGCAATGGGGTTGCAGTGGCCCAGCGGCCACGGGATCTCGCAAGAAGGCGAGGCGGACGAAGCGGGCGCGATCTATCTCTGCCGCTGCGGCCACTCGAAGAACAAGCCGTTTTGCGACGGCTCTCACCGTACGGTCGGTTTCAAATCGACGGAGGGCGACGCAACGGCCCATCGCGACTAAGCCAAGAGAAGACGCATGCAAGTCTACGCAATCGCCGGAGGTGGGCTCGCGGCCGTCAGCGCCGTGGAAGCGTTGCGGCGCGTGGGCTTTGAAGGTCGAATCGTGCTGATCGGGGATGAAAGCGAGTCGCCGTACCAGCGCCCGCCGCTTTCGAAAGACTTTTTGCGCGGGGAGACGTCCGCGCAGACGCTGCCTCTGCGCAGTGCGGAGTTTTACAGGCTGGCGAACGTCGAGTTGCTCTTAGGCGACGTCGTCACGTCGGTCAGCCCGCAGATGCGACGGTTGAAGTGCGCAAGCGGTACCGAAATTGCATACGATAAACTCCTCCTTGCGACAGGCGGAACTCCTCGGCGGCTCCACGTCCCCGGCGCCGATTTGCCCGGCATTCGGTACCTGCGAACCGTGGCGGATGCGACCGAGTTGCGAGCGCAGTTCGAGCGGCATCCGAGCGTGCTCGTGATCGGCGGAGGATTTATCGGATGCGAAGTCGCAGCATCGGCGCGCCTGCTCGGCTGCGACGTGACCGTCGTGAGTCCGAGCGCGCCGATGGCGCACGCTCTTGGTGACGAAGTCGGCGCGATCGTCGCGCAGCGTCATCGCAGCCGCGGCGTGACGCTCGTCACCGGCACCGTTACCGAGTTCCGCGGCACGACGGCTTTGGAGGCGGTCGCGCTCTCTGACGGGCGGGTACTCGAGTGCTCACTTGCCGTCGTCGGCATCGGTATCGTCCCAAACCTCTCAATGGTACCGGAACTCGACACGCGCGACGGCATCGTAACCGACGAGTTCTGCCGCACGCAGATCCCAGACGTTTTCGCGGCGGGAGACGTCGCGAAAGCGTGGCGCCCGCGACTCGCCCGTCACGCACGCCTCGAACACTTCGACAACGCGGAACTGCAAGGCGCCGCGGCTGGGGCGGCGATGGGCGGCAAGGGCGAACCATACGATCCGATTCCGTTCTTCTGGTCCGATCAATACGATTTCGAGTTACAATACTACGGTAGCCCCGCGACCTGGGATGCGACGATCGTTCGCGGCGCGCCGCCGGAGCAGTTTGCGGCGTTCTATATCGCCGGAGGACGCATCGAAGGGATCTGTCTCGTCAACCGCAGCCGCGATGCAAACGCGGCAAAACGATTGCTGGGTAGGACGAACCTCGCGCCACGCGATCTCGCCGATGACGGCGTTTCATTCGCAGCGCTCGTGCGGGGCGAAGCGGCACCGCAACCATGAGGAAGATTTTCGCGGAGCACGACGTGCGCTGCCCCTTCAGCGCGGCAATCGAAATGGTCGCGCGTCTGCACGACAGCGGAATGGAGCACGTCGTCGGGCCATTCTCCGCGTTGCGGGCGCCGGTCGTGTGCCACTTTTCGCAAGTGCGTGACTACACCGATGACGCACGCATTCACGAGGCGCTCGTCCTGAGCTGGGAGGCGCGTGCACGAATTCCGGTGCCGCGCATGAAAGGCCTCATTACCGTGCGTCCGAACGGCGCGACGACGACGTTGCGGATGGATGGCGAGTACGAGCCGCCGCTCGGCTTTCCGGGCCGGATCTTCGACGAGATGGCCGGGAGGCATATCGCACTGCGCACCATCCGCCGCTTTCTCCGCGAACTCGGCGAGCATGTCGAGGCAGAGTGGCGAGCCGAGCAACGCTCGTACGCAGCGGCCCCGACGCGCAGGACGTGACGCCCGGCCGTTTATAGAGAACCGGCGTATGCCGCGAGCTTCTCTCGATCCACTTTGATGATACGGCCGCCGCTTCGCTGGATGGCGCCGGCGCTTTCGAGCTCCGCGAGCGCGCGGCTGACCACTTCCTTGACGGTGCCTGCCGCCGCCGCGAGGTCCACCTGTGTGACATTTTGGAACGACGGGAGCACGGGGCAGAGGCCCGCCTCGGGACCGGCATGAGGCAATAGCGCTGCCGCGACGCGGGCGATTGTGGGCAGCGACGTTTGAGCTGCAAAACGCTCGACGACGGAGCGCATACGTTGCACGCAAACGTCGTTCATCGCGCGACTCAGAGCAAGGTCGTTGCGTAGGGCCGACCGTATCGCGGCCTTTGGAATGAGGACGACGTGCGCCGATCGCGAGGTCACGACGAAGCGTGCAACGGTCGCTCCGCCGTCGATGGTCGAAATCTCGCCGAATGGTTCGCCCGACAAAACCTCGTAGAGCGTATGCTCACGGCCGAGCGTCGACGTAATGACCGCCGAAAGCACCCCGTCCTCCACGATGCCGAAGCCGTCCCACTGCGCGTCTTGTTCGGCGATGGGTTCGTTGTGCTCGAGGGCTCTTTCTACGGCCGCCGCTTCGAGATCGCTCAGGGTCTGCGCAGACGCGTCGGCAAGGAGCGCGCTGCGTCTTAAAAAATCGTGGAGACGGCCGGAGTGCGGTGCTGCCACGCGGCGTAACGTAACCTCCCAGCGATCGGGGCCCAGCATACGCTGAACCCACACATAGCGTCCGTTGCGCGTACGCTCCATTTCGCCGCGCAACGGGCGCGGTTCGTGGTCGCTGATAATTCGCAACTCGTCTCCGACGGCAAGGTCGTCGAACGTCGCAAAAATCTTGGGGTGTCGCTGCCACGTTGGGATGGCGCGAACGTCTATTTCAACCGATCGCTGCTCTTTCATGCTCCCGGCTTTTTCGCTCCCAGGACTCGCGGTGCCCGGTTGACGGTGCTTCGTCCGTCACCTCCGGCGACCTACGCAGCCGGGAGCGCGAATAACGCGGGGCGAATGAGTGCGCGCGGCGCGCAATACGCGGCGTTCAGGAGCGACCTATGCCCAACTCCGGCGTTTCTCGTCGACGATTTCTCGAAGGCACCGCGTTGATCGCCGCGCCGGCTCTCCTACCGGCGCGTATCGCTGCGGCAGTCGCAGTTGAAGGCGACGAACGGGGCGTGCGATGCCGCAGGCCCTGGACGCCGTCACTCCAGGAGTACGATGCGCGACGCTTCGGCCCGCTGCTGGCGGTGAGCGACGAAGGCGACCATGCGAAGGACATTGCACGCGCCGCGTATGCGTGCGCGAAGGCGCGCGTTCTCGGCGCGACTGCGATGACCGTCGGCGTCATGATCGACGGCGAACGGATGGTGAGCGCGGGCGAATCGCCGATCGGGCCCGACGAGTATGCAAAGCTCGTGCCGGCCGCCTTCGATCGCACGTTCGCTTCGACGAACGTCGGCGTGCGCGCCAACACGCGACTCGAGCGTCTGCTGCCGGAGTTCGCCATCGCCGATGCCGCGAACGGCGAAGCCGCGTGGCTCGCTCGAGTCTTTGCGGCGTTCGCACCGTTCTTGAACACGCCCAATGGCGTCGTGCGACCGCTGACGGTGCGGCTCGTCGTGCAGCCCAGCGACGCTGCGGAAACGGTACAGCATCTCGTCGCGCGACTTCGCGCGGGCAGAGCGCAGCGGCTGCTCGGCCCGGCGTCGCTGCATCGCTTTGCGCTGCTCTCCATCACGCCCGGTCCGATCGTCGGCGGCGCGCCCGTCGGCGAGATCGAACGCGTGCTGGAGATTGCGGAACGCTCCCGCGTTACCGAGGTCGCTATCGACGGCGATCTCACGCAGGCAGCGCGCGAACGCGAGAGCGTCGCATCGCTGCTGAACGTCGTTGACGTGCAGACGCTGCGCGTCCTCTTTGCGGCGGCGCGTCAGAGACGAGTTCGGCTCGTCTACCGCTATTCGTTGGACGTCGATACGACCGCACGAACGATCTGGACCGGACTGCACACGGCCCGCTCGTATGGATTTTCCGTAGGGAAGTACGGCCTTTTGCCGCTGACGCTAAAAGAGCAGGAGCGCGTCGTCACGCTCGTGAGCCGCTGGACGAAAGGATGGACGACGATTCCGGCGTTCTATTTAGATACGCCGCTCGTCACCGCCGACGACGTCTTCTACGAAGGGCGCATTGCGGATGGTGCGGCGCTCTGGATGGAACGAGTGCGTGCGGCAGGCGCGAGACTCGTGCTCTTCGACTGTCCGGATCCGATCGCCGCGCGGACGCTGGTTCGCGATTCGGAACACCCGTCCGGCGTTCTCAGGCTCGAGCAGATCGTTGCGCTCAACGAACGGGCGACGGAACTCGGACTCATGCCGCTATGGTCGGGCGGCCTCACGCCGCGGTTTGCCTTTGCGCTCGGCGCGAGGCGCGTCTTCGGCATTTTCTGCACGGGCGCTGCTGCTCGAAAAGTAGCCGTATTCGGCAACTTCGTCGACGATCCGGACCTGGCCAGCGAGATTGCGCCGACGGAGCCGGGCGTCCGGCGCGTGCACGCCGCGCTGCAAGCCGGATTTCTCGCGACGATGCTGCGCGGCGCGAATCCATCGCTGGCGCAGCGGATCGCGGTTCGCGCGCAGGCGTTGCTGAGCGCAATCGACGCGAAGAGCGGCGAAGATCGGGCGCTCGCGGAACTCGACGCTGCGCTCGTCGCCGGCTGGAAGATCTAGCGAATGCCGTTCGTTCCGCGGCTCTTCCTGAAGACCGGCATCGTATACTTGGCGCTCACGTTCGTCCTCGGGGCCGTGCTGCTCGTTCTCGAAGCGCTCGGACGCCCCGTGCCGTTCGTCATCGCCATCGAACATGGCCACATGGGTTTCGTGGGGTGGCTCGTCAATACGGTGATCGGCGTCGCGCTTTGGCTTTTGCCCCTCAACCGCATCGCCTTTCCGCAGGAGCAAGGACGATATCCGGAAGGGTTGGCGCGCGCGAGCTACGTCATGCTCAACGTCGGGCTGCCGCTTCGTCTCGTCGTCGAGCCGATCTTCAGCGCCGCACCAAGTCCGCCGGCGCGCGCGCTCTTGGTGCTTTCCGCAATCCTTCAAGTGTTTGCCATCCTCATCGCCGGAAGCATCGCGTGGCGACGCGTCTTTCCGCCGCCCTTGCGTCCAAACGTGTAGAAGCGCTCGATGGGCACTGGGATCGACGCCTTCGACGTCGTCGTCGCCGGCGGAGGGCCGGCAGGCTTGATGGCGGCGCAAACGGTTGCGGAGGCAGGGTATCGCGTCGCCGTGTTCGAGCGCGAAAGCGCGATCGGCTCCCCGGTGCATACGAGCGGAGCGGTCTCGATCGACACCATGCGAGATTTCGGTATTCCGCAAGAACTCTACCACCCGCTGGCGCGTCTGCGCATCTGCTCGCAGAATGAAACTGCCGAGTACGAGTTTCCGGCACATGCCGGCTGCGTGATCGACGTGCGCGGCGTCTACGAGCATCTCGGTTGCGTCGCGCAGGCGAAAGGCGCCGTCGTTAGGACCGGGTGCTCGGTGCTCGATGTGACGACGCACGACGGCGCCGTCACGGGATGTTCGGTTCGCGATGGAGGATCGGAGCGGCGGCTGCGCGCCAAGATCGTCGTCGACGCGACGGGTTACCGCGCGGAGGTGTCGCGAATCGCAGGTCTGCATCCGGGATTTTCGCGCTTCGGCGTCGGCGTGGAGTACGAGGTCCTCGCACCGCACTGCCGCCAGGACGAGCTGCTCCTCATCGTCGGCAACGAGTATGCCCCCGCAGGGTACGCGTGGGTCTTTCCGTGGGGAGGTGCGCGAGTCAGAGTCGGGGTTGGACTGCTGCATTCGGACACGCGAGAAGACGTGCGCAAGATGCTGGCACGGCTGATGGCGGACCTTGGAAAGTTCGGAGTCGACGCGCGGGATGCGGCGACGAAGGAGACGCACTTCGGCCTGGTTCCTGCCGTAGGGCTCGCACGAAAGTTGGCCGGGGACGGCGTCGTCGCCGTCGGCGATGCGGCGGGCGTCGCGACCCTGATCGCGGGAGAGGGTATCCGGCCGAGTTTGATCAGCGGACGCATGGCCGGGCGTGCGATTGCAGGTGCATTACGCGCAAAGCGCGCCGATCGGCGCGCACTCGTCGCCTACGAAAGGCAGTTTCGAAGACGGTTCGCCTTCGACATAAAGCTCGGAGGCGTTCTCAACAAGCAGATGGCGAGTTGGAGCGATCGGCAATGGGACGAACGAGTTCGGCGTCTGCGCAAGGTCTCCAGCGCCGCAATGTGGTCGCTCCTGCAATCGCATTTTTCGAGCAAGGAGCTCCTGCGGCAGTTCGCGCGCAGCCCGAGGCAGTGGCCGCAGCTCGTTGCGGCCGCTTTCGGTAGGGCTTAGGCGCCGCGTGCGTGGCTGGGCGAGGCGCCGATCCTCGATGCCGCAATCACCGCAATAGCCGCGACGATCCCGACGATATTCGAAACGATCGTGAGGCGATCGTTGAACGCCATCGAACCCATGGAGACTCCGCCGAACGCACGTCCGATCGCGACCTCCATGACCGCTCCCGCGATCATCGCTCCGACGATGAAGAGCGCAACGAACGTCCACGCGATGCGCGGCGGAAACGATTTTCTGTAGATCGCGACGAGCGGCGGCACGAGCAGATCGCCGTAAATGAAGGACGTGTTCGCGCCGAGCGGGATGCCGGCGTTCGCGAGAAACCGTGCGACGGGAACGTTCCCCATCGAGCACGTGAACGTGACGACTGCGATGCACAAGCCCAGCGCCAGGAGCAGCACGTAGCCGATGTATGGAATCGCGCCGACCGTCTGCAGCGCGTGCGCGAGCCACTGCGGCGGGACGAGCGCGGCCGCGAATCCGGCGAGAAGGTATCCAGTGAGAAGCTCGGTGCGCAGCATGAGAACGTCGTTCCACGCGGTCTGCGCGATCGCGTGCCACGTCGCAGCGCTGCCGAGTGCCTTCAGGCCCGAAAGACCCGAGTCCACGCCGTCGTCGTCACCGACGTAGCGCGAGGGATCGGCTGCGAAGTCCTGCCGATGCTTCGTTCCACACGCGTAGTACGCGCGTCCGCGAAATGGAACGGCAAGCCCGGCATCGCCCTCCATGCCGCAGATGGGGCACGTGGTGACGGCGCTCGGCGCCGGCGCGCCGGCGGCGAAATGCTCGCGCCGCAAGCGCTCGAAATCGTCGCGATCGAAGAGGACGGTGAACCCCGTGCAGACGACGGCGATGATGATGATGCCGCCGAAAAACTCCGCGAAAGAGAACCTCCAGCCGAGCAGCGACCAGAAGAGGATGAGGATCGCGACGTTCATGTTCGTCGAAGAGATGAGAAACGCGAAGACCGCGCGCGGATCCGCGCCGCGCTGGTAGAGGCCGCGCGCCGCTGCCGCCGAGCCGTACGAGCAGGCGGAGGAGATGATTCCGAACGCGGCGCCGTAGACGATGCCGCGTAGGTTGGGACCGAGATAGCGCTGCATTGCGGTCGGCGTGAGTGCGACTTGAACGATCGCCGAGACGAGAAAGCCGAAGATGAGGCCGAAGAGGCTGTCCCAAAAGAAGTGCAGCGCCGTCAGAAGTCCCGCAGCGATGGCGTGCCCGAGGATCATCAGCGAGCGGCGCGGACCTCTTCAGGCGTCACGAGCGGTCCGTGATTTCCCCACGACGTGCGCTCGTGATCGATGACGGCGGCGATCTCGGCATCGGTGAGCTGAGCGGCGAACGATGGCATCTGCGCCGAGAAATGCACGCCGTCGATGACCTTGCCGGAGAGTCCGTGCAGAAGAACGTGAATCTGCGCGTCGCCCGGTCCATTCACGACCGGATCGCCCGCGAGCGCGGGAAACGTCGACGGAACGCCGGTTCCGCTCGCGCCGTGACAGGCTTGGCAGTTCTGAGCGAAGACCTGCGCGCCGATCGCGGAGTAATCGAAACCGGCGACGTTCGTGCTTCCGAGCGCGGCCGTCGATGAGACGGGCGCCGGAGTCTGGGCGCTCGTCGCAGTCCCCGGAGCGCTTGCCTGCGCGAGCGCGGGATTGCGTGCGTAGGTGGGCGTCTGCGCGAATGCCTGCGGCGTCTGAAAATACTCGATACCGTACCACGCCGCCCACGCAACGATGATGGCGAAAAAGACCCACGTCCACACCGGCACGGGTCCGGACGACTCTGCGCGAACGGGGTCGAACGGCTCCTCCGCGCCGAACGCGTTGATGTCGATCTCGACGTTGCCGCGCACGCGCGAGCCGGCACGCAATCCGGTGACCGTGATTCCCGGTCCGTTGGAGACCGTAAACGGAATCCGGCGAACTCCCGCGTGCCCGGCCGCATCGACGGCGACGATCCGCAGAACGTGCTCGCCGTCCTCGATCTTCGTCGTGTCGAGCGAGAAACGCGCCGGCGCCCGGAAGCGCGCGATCGGTTCGGCCGCGTCGTCGACGTAGAGGCTGACGAAGTCGGAGTCACCCGCTTGGAGCCCGTCGATCTCGCTCATCGGTCCTCACGCAAGATCGCGCGTTTGGGGTGATCGGGCTCCGCCTCACCGGGACGAACTCCAAAGCGAAAAGCGGCGACGATGGTAAATACCGTGGCGGCCGCACCCACGGAGATGACGATCCATCCAAGGACGTGCGTCGCGCCCGTGACGGGATTCACCGCGACCGCCCCGAGCCTTTCAGCGGCACCTGCTTGAGCGACTCGAGATAGTCGACGAGGTCGCGCGACGCCTGCGTCGTCACGACGCTCTCACCGGCGGGCGCGTCGCCGGGCGGAACGGGAACGACTTCATCGCCCCGTTGCGGGTGCGAGACGAGGCGAAAGAGCCAAGGATAGCGAGGCATGATCGAGTCGCTCACGACCGCGCGCGGATCCCAGAGATGGATGTATTGCCAGACGCGGCTCGGCTGACGATTGCCGATATTGGTGAGGTCGGGTCCGTTACGATGATCGCCGAGCAACTCGGGCGTCGAGTATGCGTAGTCGCCGGCGACGGATGGCCGCCCGTAGACGAGGTCCTGCGAGAGCGGACGTACGGTCTGCGAGTGGCAGTACGCGCAGCCCTCGCTCACGTAGATGCCTCGGCCGCGCGCCTGCGGCGTCGTGAGCGGCTGCAAGCCCGGCGTCGGCGCGGTTCCCGAAAGCACGATGCCGGGGATGACGCCCATGAAGATTGCCAGTGCGCCGTAGACGAGGGCGCAGACGAGGACGAGCGTCCAGACGTTGTTCATTCCCGCGCGTCTCACGCGCGCACCGCTTTCGCCGGCGCGTTCGCCTCGCTTCCGCCGGCGGTCATGAGCCAAACGTTGTACGCAAAGAGCAGATGCGAGAGGAACATCATCGATCCGGCGATTGCCCGCCAAACCCAGTACGGCTGCGCGGCCTCGACCGAGGCGATGAACGGGTTGCCGTGCGCCCAGTCCAGCCCCTGCAGCGTTCCGGCGACCGAGAGCGCGACGACGTAGAGCGTCACGCCGATCGTCGCGAGCCAGAAGTGAAGGCCGGTGACGAGAAGATTCGGCTGCCGTCCCGTCGCGCGGGGCAGGAGCGCGTAGATGGCGCCCCATGCGATGAAGGTGATGAAGCCGTACATCGTCGCGTGCGAGTGCCCGATGGTAAAGTTCGTGAAGTGCCAGATCGTTTGAAGGCTGCGGAAGGCTTCGACGGTTCCCTGCGACGATCCGAGAAAATAATATGCGACGCCGACGACGATGAACGGCAACGCATACGAGCGGCGAATCGTCTCGCCGTGCGCGCGCATCGTCAGGAAGAAGTTCGCCGTTCCGGAGACGACCGGCACGAGCATCCCCACCGAGAAGACGATCGCGAGCGTCTGAAACCACCACGGCAGCGGCGTGAACTCGAAATGGTGCGCTCCGATGATCGGATAGAAGATGAGGTTCGTCCAGAAGCCGAGGATGCCGAGCGCATACGAGTAGATCGGACGATTGAGGAGCTTGGGCAGAGCATAGTACGTTACGCCGAGCGCGAGAAACGTGAACCACATGCCGACCGCGTTGTGCATGAAGAACGCCTGGACGGCGACCTGGCCGAGGCCGATCTGATACCATGGAATCAATGCGACGATGACCAAAATCGCCGTAAAGACCGTCCCGCCGATCGTGTACCAGTTCGAAATGTAGATCTCTTGGCCGGCGCGCGCGGCCACCGTCTTCACGATGCTCCAACCGGCACTCGCGACGCCGAAGAGCAGGAGGAGCCGGATCGGCCATACCCACTCCCGGTACTCCTGGTCGCCGTAGTTCACGCCGAGATCGAGCGCGATCGTTCCCGCGACGACCGCGGCGTTCAGCAGCCAGAGTCCCAGCCACGCGAAGCGCTTGTTCGAGATCGTGACGCCTGAGCTGCGCGCGGCGACGTAGAGCGCGGCGCCGACGAGCGCGATGCTGGCCCAACCGTAGAAGGTGCCGTTCGTATGAATCGCGCGCAGCCGCCCGAACGAGAGGTACGGGCTCGTCGCGAGGTCGGGAAACGGAAACTTGAAGCTCATCAGCACGCCGGCCGCAGTCGTAAGGAGCAGCCAAAACGTCGCGCTGACCGTGTAGGCCGAGAAGATGCGGGCGTCGCCGGAGAGGGCGGCGTTCGTGCGCGGCGCCATACCGTTGCCATTCTCCTCGGTACGGACCGCGAATCCTGCGCGAAAAAGGCTCGCGCTCTCGTCGCAGCCAATCCGGCGGCATGATCAAAGATGTGGCATTCGTCGCATACTCGGTGCGCGACGTACCAAAAGCGATTGCGTTCTACCGCGACGTCGTCGGCTTGCGCCCGGGCGAGTTATTCGGCGAGCACTGGGCCGAGTTCGACGCCGGCAGCACGACGTTCGGCATCGGCAACGGCGAGACGCTCGGATTCATGCCGGGCAAATCGAACGGCGTCATGTTCGAGGTCGACGACGTCGCAGCGGGCCGCGAGCGGCTGCTGCGCGGCGGCGCCGCCGACGTGAGCGAGCTCAACGAGTTTCCCAACTGCCGTTCGTGTTTTGCATCCGACCCGGAAGGGAACCGCTTCGGCCTCCACGAGCGACGCTAAATGTACGTTCCCGCCGCGTTTCGCGTCGACGACGTCGGCGTGATCTGCGACTTCTGCGAGCGCAACCCGTTCGGCGTTCTCGTTTGCGGAGGCGACGCGCTCCGCGCAACGCACGTTCCATTTATCGTCGAGCGCGACGCGCGAGGGGTGCGCCTTCTCGGCCACGTGGCGCGAGCGAATCCGCAGTGGCAGCATCTCGAAGGGGAAGTGCTCGTCATCTTCACCGGACCTCACGCCTACGTCTCGCCGCGCTGGTATGCAAGCCGCGATAACGTGCCGACCTGGGACTACATGGCGGTTCATGCGTACGGGCGAGCGCGCGTCTTCGACGACCGCGCTCGCATGATGCGTCTCCTCGCAACGCTTGCCGCAAGGTTCGAGCCGCGCAGCGATCCGTGGCTAATATCCGACATCGACGCGCGGCGGCTGGAGGGCTTCCTCGCACAGATCGTCGGCTTCGAGATCCAGGTGACGCGCTGGGATGCCGCCTTCAAACTCTCTCAGAATCGCTCCGAGGCCGACCGAGCCGGTGTCGTTCGCGCGCTGCGCGCGCAGCGTTGCGAGGAGATCGCCGCCGCGATCGAAGGCTCCTAGGAGCCTGTCCTAGAGGCCGGAAGTTCGGGTTCGGCCGAGAAGAAGGCTGCCATGCTCCTCTACGAGTTCGGGCCGTTCCGTCTCGACGCGGAGCGGTTGCTTCTGCACCTTTCCGGAGCACCGGTCGCGCTCGGACCGAAGGTCGTCGAAACGCTCCTCGCTCTCGTCGAAAATGCGGGCGAGCCGATGTCGAAGCGCGCGCTCATCGATCGCGTCTGGCCGGACGGATACGTCGAAGAATCGAATCTCAGCCAGAACGTCTACGTGCTCCGTAAGCTTCTGCGCGGTCACGGATGCGGCGGAGCCATCCAGACGCTTCCGCGGCGCGGTTACCGGTTCGCGGCGCACGTGCGGCGCGTCGAGCGCTCGACGACGCAGGCCGTGCGCGCTCGGTCATGGCGGCGCGCCGTCGCCGCCGCAGCGGTGGTCGCCGTGCTCGCTGCAGGAGCGTGGACGTATGCCGGCTCGCGAGCGCCGGATGCGCCGATGTCCGCGCAGATGCGCCTCTTCACGATGGCGAGTTTTTACGTCGGCGTGCGTACGCGGTTCGGCTTGCGGCGCAGCGTCACGTTGTTCACGCGCGCGATCGGAGCTGGCGGAGGTGCGCGAGACTATGCCGGACGCGCCGAAGCCTACGATTTGATGGCCGAGTATGGGTACGCCGCCTCTCCCACGCTCTATCGCCGGCGTGCACGCAGCGACGCCGAACGTGCATTGAGGATCGATCCACGCTGCGCTCACGCCTACGCCGTTCTCGGTCTCATCGCGCTCGACGAAGGCGACGTGCGCGCATCGCTTCGGTCGCTCACGCGATCGGTCTTGCTTTCGCCCGCAGATGCGGACGCGCGTGAATGGTACGGTATCGCGCTCCTGGGGACCGGGCAGCTCGATCCGGCGGCGACGCAGTTTCAAATGGCGCAGCAGCTCGATCCGCTCTCGATTGCGACGACGGCCTGGATGGCGTCGGTAGCCTATCTGCAGCATCGCTACGGTGCATCCGTCGCGTACGCGCAGGAAGGGCTCGCCGTCGCACCATGGCGCACGGACCTGCTCATCACGCTGGGTCTAGCGCGAGAAGAAGAGGGCCGGTACCGCGAGGCGATCGCGAGCTTCAGGAGCTACGCGAAGACCTGCGCCCGATGCAGCGCCGAGAGCGCCGCCCTCATCGCGTACGCGTACGCTCGTCTCGGAAGGCTAGAAGCGGCAAAGCAGGAGCTGGCGGCCGCGGAGGCCGGGCCCACGAGAGCATCGGACCTTGCGTTGGCGCTGGCCGCAGCCGGTGAGCCGCCGTCCGGGATTCTGCGCCTCATCCGTGGCCTTAGCGCTGCGGACAGGGCCCTGGCCGCCGAGGACCCGCGTGTGGCGGCGCTTCCCATGCGCGATCTCCGGCTCTTTGAGGGACGAGGAAGCTAGAAACTTCCCAAGAGGGCTTGACAGGGCTCCATAGTCGTACTATTGTACTAGTACAACGTCAATCTAATACGAAAAAGGAGCCCATGATGAACGCCTCGATTGCCCAGTACCTAGCCCCCCGCCCAGACATGACCGTGACCGAGCACCGCGCTCCGCTCGCAATGCCGCGCGAAGACCCGTTCTTCCACGGCTGGGGCCCCAGGATCTAAGCGAAGGTCTAGGGCCCCGCGGTGCCTGTCGTGCTGAACGTCGATCCTCGCAGCGGCGTGCCGATCTACCAGCAGATCGTCGAGCAAGTGAAACGCTCGACGGCGCTCGGAGTTCTGCGCTCGGGCGAGCAGCTCCCGACGGTCAAGCAGCTCGCGCTCGATCTCACGATCAATCCGAACACGGTCGCGCGCGCCTATCGCGATCTCGAGCGCGACGGAGTGATCGAGACGGCGCCCGGGCGCGGCTCGTTCGTCAAAGGTGACGGAGAGGCGCTCGCGACGAAGGCGGCCGCAACGGACGTCGCGCGCCACGCCCTCGAGGGGGCGGTGCGCGAAGCGAAGGCGATGGGCCTGGGCCGCAGCGATCTACGCGGCCTCGTCGACGCGATTTTGACTCGATGGTTTCCGGAGGAACGATGAACATCACGATTTCGCACTTGAGCAAGCGGTACGGCGGTTTTAAAGCCGTGGACGACCTCTCGCTCGCAGTTCCCAGCGGCACGATCTACGGTCTCTTGGGCCCGAACGGCGCTGGAAAGACGACGACGTTCAAGTGCATGCTCGGACTTGCGCGCGCGGGCGCCGGAACCGTCACCTACGACGGAAAGCCGCTGACGCCGCCCCTCTTCGAGCGCATCGCCTACGTTCCCGAGCGGGACGTCCTCTACGATTGGATGCGCGTCGGAGAGATCGTCGAGATGAACCGGCGCGCCTTCTCTCGCTTCTCTCCGAGCCACGCGCTCGAGCTCATCGCGTCGTTCGGCATCGACAAGCGCAAGCGCGTGCGGTCGCTCTCAAAAGGCATGAAGACCGCCGTTGCGGCCGCAAACGCGTTCTCGCGCGGCGCCGACCTTCTCATTCTCGACGAGCCGACGAGCGGTCTCGACCCCGTGAACCAGCGCACCGTGCTCAACCTCATGGTGAACGAAGCCGCGCGCGGCGTGACGATCCTTTTCTCCTCGCATCAGATCGGCCAAGTCGAGCGTGCGGCGGAGCGTATCGCCGTCCTCGATCACGGTAGACTCGTGCTCGAAGGCGCGATCGACGATCTCAAAGCGAATCGTAAGATCGTCGAAGCGGTCTTTCCGAACGAGGCGTTTTCACTCAACGGGCTCGGCGCCGACAAGCGCGTGGCGCGGGTGGATCGCAGCGGGCGGATCGTCCGCGTCGTCGCGCTCGACGGGGCGCAGGACATCGCTCGGCAGCTCGAGACCGCCGGCGGCACTGGCGTGCGCATCATCGACCTCAACCTCGAAGACATCTTCCTCTACGCTGTGGCTCCAGCGTCGGCGACCGCCGACGTCGTGGAGGGTTCGTAATCATGTTCTACGTTGAATGGCTGCGCGTTCGCAACTGTCTGCGCGTCCTCGCGATCGTCTTCGGCATCATCTTTCTGCTGGGCGTCATCGCACGAATTGCGTTCGGGCTGGAAAACGAGCAGATCGGCGCGCAGATCCAGCACGAGATGCACGCACCCGGCGCGCGGGTATCCAGAACGCGGCTCCCCGACGGCTCGACGCGCACGACGATCTACGATCCCGGCGACGGCGATCGGATCGTCGTCATCGATCGCGGCTGGAATGGTAAGCACATCACGATCAGCGGGCCCGATATAGAAACGGAGAGCAACGCGCACGTACAGGTCGGATCGCTCGGCGTCCACGCGCGGCCGACGACGCACGGCGGCGTCGTCACCGTCGACACCGACGAGGCACTCCCGCTGCGCGTTCTCTTCCCGTTCGCCGCGTTCGTTGCACTCATCATCGGCACGGTTCTTTGCGGACCGCTTGCCAAAGAGAACGACGGTCATCTCGACGTCGTCTGGACGAAACCCGCATCGCGCGAACGGTTGGCGATCGGATACTTCCTCGTGGATGCGGTCGGAATGCTCGCGTCGATGGCGATGACGATGCTCCTCATCGTCATCCTCACCGCGCTCTTCGAGTTTCCGCGCTTCGTTGCAGACGCGCAGACGCTCCCGACGCTCGCGCTCTCGATTCTGCTGCCGTTTGCCTGGTATGGGCTGCTCACGATGTGCTCCGCATCGATCAAGAAAGGCGGGCGCGGCGCCGTGATCGGGCTCGCGTGGGTCCTCGCGTGGATATTGCCTCCGATCGCGCTCGGGCTGCGCTATGCACAGGAGCCGTTCTTTCATGCGATCGGCGTTGGGCTCAGCTACCTGATGCTGCTCGATCCCATCGTCTACATGCACCTTTCCGCAAACTTCGGCCCCGGCGGCGTGACGCAAGGAGCGGTCGGCGATATGTTCGGCCCGCTGAGCGCCCCGGCGCTGACGCGCGCCGCCGTGCTTCTCTTCCTCACGATCGTCTATAGCGTCATCTCACTCATTCAGTGGCGCCGCCTGGAGGCATGAACGTGGAGATCATCGGAACGCATTTTGCCATCACGCTCGGCGCCTGGCGCCTTCGTTTCAGCCTCGCCGTCGAGGACGCCGATCTGCAGCATCCCGCGCAACCGGCGCTGCCGGAGAGCCCGCTGCGAGGGGCATCGTCGGAGAAGTTCATGCGCATCTATCCGAACAGGCGATAAGTCCGTCGTCTGGCGCTTACACGACGTACCCGTTGCGGATCGCGGGTTCGACGTACTCGAAGCTCGTGCCGGAGATCTTGTAGAAGTAGAGATTCGGCACGAGCGCGTCGCCGAAGGGGCCGAAGCTGTAGGGCCCGACGAGCGTGTTGAAGCTTCCCGCAAGCTGCATTCCCTGTAGGAGCGAGTAGCGCGTCAATGCGTTCGTGCGCTGCGACGCCTGGATCACGATCTGCGCCGCGGCGTAGCCGTACGCGATGAGCGCTGAGATCGGCGAGACCTCTCGCCTGAGGTCGGCGAGCTGCTGGAAGATGCCGGGCACGCGGTCGAGCGGCGGCAAGTCGGCGAAGACAATCGCGTTTTGGAGAAGCGTTCCGTACTGCGAGATCGTGCCGGGATCGAAGAATCCATCGCTGAGGCCGAAGGCGCCGCCGTACTGTGCGTCATGCAGCGCCAAGACGAGCGGCCCGAGCTGCGGGCTCGTTCCGCAGAGCAAGAGATAGTCCGGCGATCTCGCGAGAACGGCACGCGCCGCCGCGACCGGATCGAAGGCGCGCGCCGGTAGCGTGACGGTGTCGACGTTCCGCCGGTCGGCCTTTGCCTGCTGGATGAATCCACGCGCGACGTCCGGTCCGTATGCGCCGTCGAGCGTGACGGCGAGCGCGAAGGCCGAGGGCTGCTTGCGAAAGATCGTCGTCGCGAAGAGCCGTCCCGCGACGTCGTCGCGCGTCGGCAGGCGATAGACGTTGTGAAAGCCTCGCTGGGTAAGATCGACGGCGTGAACGCTCGGACAGACGAGCGCGAAGCCGTCGTTCGCATACGCCGTCAGCGTCTCCACGGTGACCGCGTCCGTGAGGTTTCCCACGATCCCGACGATCGTTTGATCCGCGGCGGCAACGGAAACGTTTGCAATCGATGCCGATGCGGAGTTCTGGTCGTCGAGAGGGCGAATGCCGAAGACGATACTGCCGAGCGCGTTGAGCATATTGTTCTCGTCGATGGCACCTTTGACGCCCTGCACGACTTGATTTCCGTATGCGCCGAGCGGCCCGGAGAGCGGAACGTTCACGGCAATGGTAAGCTGCCGCGACTGCGGCGCGATCGGCACCTGCGCGCTCGCCTTCGCTCCGGCCGCAAACGCCGCGGCCGCGCCGATGAATGCCGCGCGCTTCATCGCCAGCGAGCCGCGGCGATCGTCGTGACCAGGAAGAGGATCGAGAATGCCATGTTCGTCCGAAAGACGCGCTCGTTGACGACGAAGAGGCTCTCGATCCGCGCGAGCAGACGCCCTTCGTACGCGGCCAGGAGCACGGCCGCCGCAACGCCCGCATAGTATATCGCGGGTGCCTGCGCGGTAACGCCGGCGCCCGCGAGCGCGGCCGCCGTCAACACGTGGAGGGCGATCGCGAGTCGTTTGCCCCGGCGACCGCCGAAGCGCACCGGCAGGGAGCGCAGATGCTGCGCGCGATCGACGTCGAGGTCCATGAGCGCGTAGATGACGTCGAAGCCCGCGACCCAGAGCGTTACCGCGATGAAGAGCAGGATTGCGCTCGGGCGCACGGTGCCGGCGACGGCGACGTACGCGCCCAGCGGCGCGAGCGCGTCGACGGCACCGAGCACGAAGTGCGTCAGCCACGTAAAGCGTTTGCAGAGCGGATAGGCAAGCAACCCGAGTGCCGCGATCGGCAGAAGTTTCACGCACAGCGGGTTGAGCATCCAGGCGGCGACGACGAGGAGCACGAGGCCCGCTGCCGCCGCCCAGAGCATGGTCGAAGCGTTTAGCTTTCCGCTTGCGACCGCGCGGCGCGCGGTGCGCGGATTGCGCGCGTCGATCTCGCGGTCGAGATACCGATTCGCCGACATTGCGGCGGTGCGCGCTCCCAGAACGGCGACCGTGATCCAGATCAGCGACCACCACGACGGAAGGCCGTGCGCCGCCAGCAGCGCGCCGACGTACGCAAATGGAAGCGCGAAGAGCGTATGCTCGATGCGAATCTCTCGCAGGAAGAGCCTCACCGTCCTTGACCGCTCCACGAGTCGGGCGTCAGCATCGCGGCGATGCCGTCGAGGCCGTACTCGTGCCAGCGCCGCTGCACGAGTGCGCGCGTTTCCTCGTCCATGACCATATCGGGCGGCCACGGACGCGTGTAGCCTTCGGCAGCGCTCTTGCGCGTCGCGTCGACGCCGATCTTCGTTCCGTATGCAATCGTGTACGAGCCGTGATCGAGATCGTCGACGGGTCCGGGCATCATGACGACGTCGCGCTCGGGCGCGAGATTGTTCAGGACGAACCACGCGGTCTCGCGCACGTCGTGGACGTTGACGTCGGCGTCGACGATGATGAGGACGCGCGTGAGCATCATCATATGGCCGAGCCCCCAGAGCGCGTTCATGACCTTTTTTGCTTGGCCTGGATACGACTTCTTGATCGAGACGAGCGCGAGATTGTGAAAACCTCCCTCGACGGGAAGATTCATCTCGACGATCTCCGGTACGACCATCTGCAGCAGCGGAAGAAAGATGCGCTCCGTGGCCTTGCCGAGCCACGCGTCCTCCATCGGCGGCTTTCCGACGAGCGTCGCGGCATAGATCGGATCGCGGCGATGCGTGATGCACGTCACGTGGAACGTCGGATAGAGATCGGCGAGGCTGTACACGCCGGTGTGATCGCCGAAGGGCCCCTCCATGCGCAGGTCGTCGTTGTCGACGTATCCTTCGAGCACGAACTCCGCGTCGGCGGGCACGTTGAGGTCGACGGTGCAGGCCTTCACGAGATCGACGGGCTTGCCGCGCAGAAGTCCCGCGAACGCGAACTCGTCGAGCATCGGCGGCAGCGGTGCGGTCGCCGCGTACGTGAGCGCGGGCTCGGTCCCGATCGCGACGGCCACGGGGATGCGCTTTCCCCACGCGTCCGCGTGGGCGCGCCCGTGCTTGTGCCGCTGCCAGTGCATGGCGGTCTCGCGCGGACCGTAGACTTGCATGCGGTACATGCCGACGTTGTGCGCGTTACTCTTGGGATCTTGGGTGATCACGAGCGGAAGCGTGACGAACGGGCCGGCGTCGAGCGGCCACGTCGTCAGAACAGGCAATGTCGTAAGGTCGGGTTCGCGCTCGACGACCTCGTGACAACGTGCGTCGCGGACGGTTTTTGGGATCGCGTTTACGAGCGGGCCCAAACGCCGCAGCGCGCCGAGCTTCTCACCGACCGACGATCCCGGTGGAGAGATGTCGACGAGGCGACGGACGCGCGCGCCGACCTCGTCGAGATGCTCGCCGTCGAGCGCCATCGCCATGCGGCGGTGCGTTCCGAACTGATTCGTGAGCACCGGATACTTCGAGCCGCGAACATCGGTAAAGAGCAGCGCGGGGCCGCCTGCCTTTACGACCCGGTCGGTGATCTCTGCGATCTCGAGACGCGGATCGACGGGCGGGGTTATCGTATGGAGTTGACCGCTCTTCTCGAGTGCCGCGACGAACGAACGAAGGGAATCGTAGGGCATCCGCGTCTCGCCTAGGGAAGGTGCATCGCGCGCCGCAACAATCTTCCGCGGGCTCCGGCAGGGAGGATCGCGGCGATGAATGCGGCGGCCTTTGCGCCGCCTGCCGTAACGTAGCGCTCGCGCGGAGCGCGCGGGCCGAGTGCCGCGCGAGCGAGCATCCGCCCGACGACGGCGGCGTCCGTGCCCCGCTGCCCTTCCTGCGCGAGGTTCGAGCGCAAGATCCCAGGCAGAAAGCCGTAGTAGGTACGCTCTTGCGGTCCCGACTGCTCTTGCAAGCGCTGCAGGCTGCTCGTTCCCTTGCTCCAGATCGGCGTCTTGATACTGCCGAACTCGAAGAGCGAGACGCTAACCCCGCTATGCGACGCGTCGAGCTCGCATCGCAAGACGTCGGTCAAGTTTGCGAGAGCCGCCTTCGAGGCGGCGTACGGTCCGATGAAGGGCGGCGCGAGACGCCCGGAGATCGAGCCCACGAAGAGCAAGCGCCCTTTCGTCTCGCGGAGCATCGGAAGTGCGGCTTGCGCGGTCGCAAGCGCGCCGATGAGATTGACCTCGAGTTGGTGCCGCAAACGATCGAGCGGCAAGAACTCGAGCGGCCCGCCCAGCGCGATACCGGCGTTGCAGACGACGGCAACGAGCGGCACGCCGCCGTCGCGGATGCTCTGCGCCGCAGACGCAAGTTGCACGGCGTCGGTGACGTCGAGCATGAGCGGGCGCGCTCGTTCGCCGAGCTCTGCGAGGCGCGCCGCATCGCTCTCCTTTCGCACTCCGCCGTAGACGACGGCTCCCGCGCGCAGCAGCTCGACGGCGGTTGCATAACCGATGCCGGTCGATGCTCCCGTCACGAGCGCCGCGCGCATGCCGTCAGTCGTCGTCGCGGCGGGCGTGGGGGCGCCGGCGCCGCCGCATCGGCGGTGCGTTCGGGCTTCCCGCAGCGGGTGCGGACGATTCGCGCTGTTCGTGCCGGTGATGCGGCCGTCTTCCGCCGTCGTCCGATGCACCATCGAGAAGCGCTTTACGTGAGAGATTGATGCGTCCCTGACGGTCGATCTCGACGACCTTGACGGCGATCTCGTCGCCGATCTTCACGACGTCTTCGACCTGCTCGACGCGCTGCGGCGCGAGCTGGCTGATGTGGACGAGGCCTTCCTTGCCGGGAGCGATCTGCACGAACGCGCCGATGGGAATGATTCGCGTGACCTTCCCCGTGTAGGTGGCGCCCGAAACGATCTCTTTGGTGATCGCTTCGACGATCGCTTTTGCTTTATCGCCGGATTCGCCGTCGAGCGACGTGATGAAGACGCTTCCGTCGTCTTCGATGTCGATCTTCTCGACGCCCGTATCGGCGATGATCTTATTGATGATCTTGCCTCCTGGGCCGATCACGTCTTTGATCTTGTCCGGATTAATCTTCAAAACGATCATCCGCGGTGCGAACTTCGAGAGCTCGCCGCGCGGCTGTGCGATCGCTTCGATGAGTTTATCGATGATGAACGAGCGCGACGCACGCGCCTGCTCCATCGCTTCGCGCATGATCGCGATCGTCACGCCTTGGACCTTGATATCCATTTGAATCGCGGTGATGCCGCGTTTCGTGCCGGCGACCTTGAAGTCCATCTCGCCGAGTGCGTCTTCGAGTCCCTGGATATCCGTGAGAATGCGATGCTTGCCGTCTTTGAGGATGAGTCCCATCGCGATGCCGCCGACGTGAGCGGTGATCGGAACGCCCGCGTCCATGAGCGCGAGGGTCGACGCGCAGACCGACGCCATCGACGACGAGCCGTTCGACTCGAGCGTCTCGCTCATGAGACGCAGCGTGTACGGAAAGGAGTCCTTCGGCGGGAGGACCGGAACGAGCGCGCGCTCCGCGAGGTGACCGTGGCCGATCTCGCGGCGGCCCGGTCCTCGCATCGGGCGCGTCTCGCCGACCGAGTACGGTGGGAAGTTGTAGAAGTGCATGTAGCGCTTGTTTTCGAGCGCGACGATCCCGTCGAGACGCTGCGCATCAGACGTCGAGCCGAGCGTCGCCGCGGTGAAGACTTGCGTCTGGCCCCGCGTGAAGACGCCCGAACCGTGGACGCGCGGCACGTAATGCACCGTGCACGAGATCGGACGAACTTCGTCGAGTTTGCGGCCGTCGGGACGAATCTTCTCGTCGACGACCATCGTACGAAGTTCTTCCTCTTCGAGCGCTTTGACGATCTTGCCGAAATCCTTGACGCCCGCCGGGGATTCGAGAAGCGCGCGGATATCGTCGTCCTTTTTTGCGCAGCGCTCGAGTGCTTCTTCGACGGAGATCGCGTCGAACGCGCGCTCTCGCTCGCCCTTCTCAACGATGCGCATCGCCTTCGCAACGTCCTTGCCGAAGTTCTTCTTCGTCCACTTCGCGAGATCTGCGTTGATCTCGAGAAGCGGAAAGGTGCGCTTGGGCTTTGCGTGCTTTTGCGCGAGCTCGTCGATCGCGCTCACGATGCGCTTGATCTCGGCGTGGCCGAACTCGACGGCTCCGAGGAAGTCGTCCTCGGAGATCTCGTTTCCGCCGCCCTCGACCATCATCACCGCATCGGCGGTTCCGGCGATGACGATGTCCATGCCGCCAATGACGTACTGCGGCAACGTGGGATTGCAGAGGTACTCGCCGTTCTCATCGCGTCCCACGCGCACGGCTGCGACGGTCCGCTCGAACGGAATATCCGAGAAGGCGAGCGCGGCGCCGGCCGCGCAGACGCCGAGAACGTCGGCGTCGAGCTCCGGGTCGATCGAGAGGACGGTCGCGACGATTTGAACGTCGTTGCGAAATCCGTCCGGAAAGAGCGGACGGATCGGGCGGTCGATCTGACGCGAGCTGAGCACCGCGTGCTCCGGCGGGCGTCCTTCACGCTTGATAAATCCTCCGGGAATTTTTCCGGCGGAGTACATGCGCTCTTCGAAATCGCACGTGAGGGGAAAGAAGTCGATGCCTTCGCGAGGTTTCTCGGAGGCGGTGACGGCGCAGAGCACGACGTTTTGGTCGCCATAACGAACCAGAGCGGAGCCGTTTGCTTGCTTCGCCAGCTCCCCGGTTTCGATGACCATCGTGCGCCCGCCGACCGTAAGGCTTACGGATTCGGGCACGTTTACTCCTGATTTCTGTCGTTTTAGTGAATCGCACCCGTGTTCGAGACCGCACGGGTCACGGCCTTGCCAAAGCGCCGAACGACCATTAGTATTGGTCACATGACCAATACTAATGGTCGAGGCCTGCGACGAGAGGGGCGAAGGCTGCGCCAAGGCTTCGCTCTTTTTGGAACGCCGACGCGCTCGGGCGTGCTCGTTCTCCTGGCGCTCTTGGATGAGAGCTATCCTCGCGAGCTTGCGCGACTTCTCGGGGCAGGACTCTTCGCGGTTCAATCCGCGGTCGAAGGCCTCGAAAGCGATGGCGCAATCGCCTCGCGTCTCGTCGGTAGGACTCGGCGCGTCGTGCTCAATCCCCGCTTCTACGGGGCCGCCGAACTCAAGGCGCTCTTGATCAAGGTATCCAGCGGCCAACGCCAGATCCTCGAGGCAGCGGCTTCCATTCGCCCTCGACCGCGGCGGCGAGGAAAGCCGCTGTGAGCCATCGAGTTCCTCGCGGGGCCGTTTGCGATCGGCGACGACCTCGTGCAGCGTTGGGAAACGGAGTGACCGGTAAAGCTTGGCAGTCGCCGCGGCGGTCGCTGGTGAAGGAAAGATCGACGTGGACCGTGAGGGAATGGAGCGGGCGCGAGGGCGAGTCGGCAACGTTTGCGGAGTTCGACGCGCTCCGATGAGGCGCGCGCTTCGAGCCATTGTGGTTGTCGCTTGCTGTGTAACATCGGCCGGCGCTGCGCCGCCGGCATGGACGCATGCGACCCCCGTCGTCGCGCGCCACGCGATGGTCGTCACCGAGCAGCGCGAAGCGTCGGAGGTCGGGCTGCGCGTTCTGCGCACAGGGGGGAACGCGGTGGACGCCGCGGTCGCCGTCGGATATGCACTTGCCGTCGTCGATCAGTGCTGCGGCAATATCGGCGGCGGCGGCTTCATGGTCGTGCGCATGCACGACGGCCGCGAACGCTTCATCGACTTTCGCGAGGTCGCGCCTCTGCGCGCAACGCGCACCATGTACTTGGATGCGCGCGGGAACGTCGTGCCGATGCGCTCGCGGCGCGGATGGCTTGCCGTCGGCGTTCCGGGGAGCGTCATGGGCCTGGAGACCGCACGCCGCGAGTTCGGAACGATGCCGCGCGCCGCGCTCGTCGCGCCGGCGGTTCGGCTCGCAACGTCGCACGGCTACGCGCAACTCGCCGCGACGCTCTCGCTCATCGCGAACGACGGTTCGCGGGCGTTCTACCGCGGAAAAATTGCGCGCGACATCGTTGCGGCGAGCGACGCCGGCGGCGGGATTCTCTCGATGGCCGACTTCGCGCGCTACCGCGTGCAGCAGAGCGAGCCGCTGCACTGTGCGTTTCACGGATACGCTCTCGAGGCCGCGCCGCCGCCGAGTTCCGGCGGCGTCACCCTCTGCGAGATCCTCGGCATTCTCGCGCCCTATCCGATCGCGCGATGGCGATGGCACGGCGTCAGGGAGACGCATGCTATCGTCGAGGCCGACCGGCGCGCGTATGCCGACCGCAACGCGTACCTCGGCGATCCGGCCTTCGTTTCGAATCCGGTCGCAACGCTGCTCTCGCCTGCGTATCTCGCTGGGCTGCGCGCCTCGATCGATCCGAATCGCGCGACGCCGTCCTCGGCGATTCATCCGGGGCTCGCGTCGCTCTATCACGAGCATCCTCAGACGACGCACTACTCGATCGTCGATTCTGCCGGGGACGCCGTTGCGGTCACGTACACGCTGAACGATTACTACGGCGCGCGCGTGAAGGTCGACGGATTCTATCTCAACGACGAGATGGACGACTTCACGTCCAAGCCGGGCGTCGCGAACATGTACGGGCTCGTGCAAGGCGAAGCGAACGCGATCGCTCCCGGAAAGCGTCCGCTCTCGTCGATGGCCCCGACGATCGTCACCAGGGATGGCAGGCTCGTCATGGTGACCGGTAGTCCGGGGGGATCGCGAATCATCACGATCGTGCTCGAAACGCTTGTGGACGTGCTCGAACACCACATGAACGTCGCGCAGGCCGTCGATGCGCCGCGTATTCACATGCAGTGGCTGCCGGACGAAATCGAATACGAACCCGGCGCGCTGCGTGAATCGACGATGACGGCGCTGCGGCGCGATGGCTATAGGCTGCGCGAGTTCCCGTTCTGGGGCTCCGCGCAGGCGATCGTCGTCACGCGCGCCGGCCTCCTCGAAGGCGGCAGCGACCGCCGCCACCCAAGCGGCGCCGCCATCGGCTATTGAAGGCCGAGTATTCCTACCGGCGCAGTCCGAGTTCCGCGATGAGCTTGCGGTAGCGCTCGATGTCCGTGCGCTGCACGTAGTTCAGGAGGCTGCGGCGCCTGCCGACCTGCAACAGCAGGCCGCGACGGCTGTGATGGTCTTTCTTGTGTGTCCGCAGGTGTTCGGTAAGCTGATTGATCGAGGCAGTGAGCACTGCGATCTGCACTTCGGCCGAGCCGGTATCTTTCGGGTTGCGTCCGACTTTGGCGGCGATCTCCGCCTTCCGGTCTTTGGTGAGCGCCACGCTGTGGTCTCCATCTTGCAGGAAGGTCTCGCTCGAGTGCAGCTGCGGCCGCCTCGGCGACCGCGTAATGATACAGGAGCGAGCGTTCCATCGCAAGAGGCGCCGATCTAGAGGCGACGAACGCACGTTCGCAATGAGCCCCGAATCGTTGCAAGAGTTGGTCGGGCTCGCGCTTGCCTGCGGTGCATCCGATGTCGGCGGTCCGTTGACGAAGAGCGAGGTTGCGCTTGCGAGCTGCGCGGCGACCGTGACGAAGACCGCAGCGCGGCGCGTCCGCGCCGCAGTTCGCGATGGAGGCGATCCCTTAGGGGATGGGTTCTGCGCCCTGCAGCCACCGCGAAGGCGGCGGCCAATGGGCGCCTTCTATACCGGCGCTGGGATTCTACAACCGATGATGGAGTGGGCGCTCGAGCAACGGCCGGACCGGTTCATCGATCCGGGCTGCGGCAGCGGGCGCTTTGCGGTTGCCGCTGCCACACGTAGTCGGAGGCTCGACGTTATCGCTATCGATATCGATCCACTCGCGACCTTGTTGGCGAGAGCCGCATTGGCGTCCATCGGCGCGATACGCGCACGTGTCGTCCAAGCAGACTATCTCAGGGTCGAACTGCCACGACACGACGGGCGTACCGCGTTCGTTGGAAACCCACCTTACGTCCGCCATCACGACCTGACTCCAGAGACCAAGGATTGCGCAGCGTCGCTCGGCACGAGAGTCGGTCATACCGTCTCCGGTCTCGCTGGGTTGCATGCGCTCTTCTATCTCGCGACCCTCGCGAAACACGGTGCTGCCGGCGACATCGGTTCGTTCGTGACCTCGGCGGAGTGGCTCGACGTCGGATACGGCAGCGTCATCCGCTCGATGTTCGCGAACGGTCTTGGCGGGCGGTCCTTAGCCGTCTTCGATGCCACGAGCGTGCCTTTTGACGACGCTATGACGACCGCTGCGATAACGACGTTTCGCATTGGTGAAGAGTTGGATACGGCGCGCGTCGCGCGAGTCGCAGATTCGAAACCCTTCGTGCTCGAACGGTTCGGGAGAAATGTCGAGCGATCGATTCTCAGAGGCGCGAAGCGCTGGTCGCCGCTTTTGCGGCCGTCCGTTCCCGAGGTCGTACGCGATACGGTCGGTACGATGTTTCGCGTATCGCGTGGACAGGTTACGGGGGCTAACGCCTTCTTTGTGATGTCGCGACAAGAAGCACGCGATCGCGGAATCGAACGATTCTGCGTTCCCATCGTTAGCGCTTGCGAAGAGGTGTTTGCTGCAGGGGGCGTTCTACGTGACGGTCCCGAGCGACTCGTCGGGCTCGAGGTGCGCAAAGACGTTAACGCTGCTCGGTTTCCCCGCCTCGCCGCGTACGTCGCCGCGGGTGAAGCTGCCGGCGTCCATACCGGCTACGTCGCGTCACGTCGCTCGCCGTGGTGGGCCGTCTCTTTCCCGAAGCCGCCGATCGTTGCGACGTACATGGCGCGCCAGGCGCCGTTCTTTGCAGAGAATCCGGATGCTCTTGGACTACTGAACGTTGCTCACGGGCTGCACCCTCGCGTCCCGATAGATGCGACGGCGATAACCAGCGTCGTGACGACGCTGAACGCAAACCGCGCTTCGTTCGTTGGTCGCGGCCGAGTCTACCACGGAGGGCTTGAGAAGTTCGAACCGCGCGAGATGGAAGCGCTTCCGCTTCCGACGCTCGCGTGAGTCATCCACGAGGCTGGAGCCGCGCAGAGATCGCGCGAGACGCGGCTATTCCCGTTGCCGCGTTTCGCGCAACGCGAGTTGCCGAGCCGCGAAACGCAGGGTCTCGTGAGGGCAAGCAGCGAAGCGATGAGTTTACGCCGCCTTTTTCCAGACGCAGTCCTCGCGACGAGAGAAAAGTTGGATCGCCTGGTGAGTTTTCGGCGCGCTTTACGGACCTCGGCTGCCGATCGCGGATAAGACGCGAAACGCGCTTCGTCCGGTTCCGTGGGCACTGCTGCTCGCCTGGGCCGTGCTGTTTGGCTTACATCACTAGGAGCCCGGCAGGCTCCTAGTCCCATGCGCCGTTGACTGCGAGAACAAACGTATATGGACCTTAGAATCGCCGGAAAGACTGCCCTCGTTACCGGCGCGAGTTCGGGAATCGGCGAGGCCGTCGCGCTCGCGCTGGCCGCCGAAGGCGTACGGCTTGCGGTTGCGGCGCGCCGCGTCGACCGCCTGCACGATGTTGCGCAGCGTGCTCGCGCGGCGGGAGCGACGGATGCCAAAGCATATGCAGTCGATCTGCGCGATTCGCAGAGCGTTGCAACGCTGCCGTCGCGCGTACGTTCGGACCTCGGCGAGATCGATATCCTCGTTGCAAACGGTGGCGGTCCGAAGCCCGGCACGTACACGGCCGTAACCGCGCAGGATTGGGAAGAGGCGCACCGCGCGACGCTGCGCGCGATGCTCGATCTCGTCGACGGAGTGCTTCCCGCGATGCGGCGTCGGCGCTGGGGACGCATCGTCTCGCTCGCATCCACCTCCGTGAAACAGCCGATTGAAAACCTCGTGCTCTCGAATGCGTATCGTACGGCGCTCGTCGCGGCCCTCAAATCGCTCGCGTCGGAGGTCGCCAAAGACGGCGTCACCGTCAACTCGGTTGCAACCGGGCGCGTCGATACCGAGCGCCTGAGAGCGCTCTACGCCGGCGAGAAGGCGATGGGGGAGGCTGCCGAGCGCGACGTCCCAATCGGCCGCGTCGCATCGGCACGAGAGTACGCGCCGTTGGTTGCATTCCTCTGTGGCGAAGGTGCGTCATACGTCACGGGACAGTGCGTCTCCATCGACGGCGGCCTCGTTGCCGGCCTGTTCGGCTGATCGCGGACAGGCGCGCAGGGTTCGAGGGCGAATCGTAGGTCGCGATGCAGGGAGTAGAAGGAAAGCGCGTCGCGGCGCTCATCACCGACGGATACGAAGAAGCGGACCTTGCCGAGGCACGGCGCACGGTCGAGGAGGCCGGTGCGATCGTCACGATCGTCGGCCTCGACGACCGATCCCGGCAGAGAATACGCGGCAAGCGCGGGCTCGACGACGCGGGAACGGTGCGCGCCGAAGAGCTCATCACCGACTGCACCGGCGAGGACTTCGACGCGCTGCTCATTCCCGGAGGCACATCGCCCGACCGGTTGCGTACGAACCGCGAAGTTCAACGCTTCGTTCGTGAGGTCGAAGCGGCAAAGAAACCGATCTTCAGCGTCGGACACGGCGCGCAAGTGCTCATCTCGGCACAGATGGTTCGCGGACGGCAGCTTACCGGTGCGGCCTCGATCGGCGACGACATCCGCAATGCAGGCGGGCTCTATCGCGACCAGCCGACGGTCATCGATTCGAACTGGGTCTCGACCCGCGGTGGCGAGGACATGCCGCAGTTCGGGCGCGCGCTGCTCGAAAAGCTCGCACAGGCTCCGGCGCCCGTCGCGTAGCGCCTAGATAGTCCTAGATCTCGACGAGTTCGAGGCGCGGGTTGGGCCGCTCCGCGCGGCCGACCTTGTGGCACGGGCGCCACACGCCGTCGCGCTGCAGCGCCGAGATGTCGGCGGTGAAGTCGAAGAGTCCGGCGTTGTCGAAAAATGCGCTTCCGACCGCATACGCGTCGACGGGAACGCCTTCGCGCTCGAATGCTGCGATGCGATGCGGATTGAATCCGCCACTGACGACGATGCGCAGGTCGTGGAAGCCCTCGCCGTCGAGCGCGCGTCGAACGTTCCAGACGAGTTGCGGGTTCACGCCGGTTGGAACGAACGTCCCCATCTGATTCCAAAGCGAGCGATCGACGAGCGTGCGCGACGTGTCGAGTCGAACGCCCCAGAGTCTCTCGCGCAACGCGCGCGCGACGGCGAGGCTCGCCGCGACGCAGTCGTTATCGAAGTCGACGAGCGCGATGATCGTTGCGTCGGGTCCGGCGTATTGCGCGACCTTCTCCGTTGCCAGCACGGTGTCGCCCCCGTACGCCGCGATGAGCGCGTGCGGCACCGTTCCGATCCCGCGAGCGCCCCACCACTCCGCATTCGCGTCGGTCGAAACGCCGAGTGCGCCCGAAACGTACGCAGCATAGCCGTCGCCCGTCTGGACGAGATGATGGTCGAAGCGCGCGGGAAAGAAGAGCACTGTCTTGCCGTTTGCGGCGCCGACGATGTCGCGCGCGTTCGTCGCGATGCGCGTGCGGCGCGAGAGAACGCCGAGGTAGCACGTTTCGAGGTGTGCGAAGAGGGCGTAGTCGCCCTCGATGACGAGCACGGTCTCGTACGGCGCGACGAGCGATGCGTCGGGGAGCGCGAAGACGCGAAGGTCCGGCCAGCCGTCCTGCCATCGGTCCGCAGCATCGCGGCGTCCGCTGCACAGGCGCAGGATTGCGAGTGCTTCGTCGACGCCGCAGATCACCGCTTCGGCTCGCTGAAACACCTGCATTCGAACGACCGGATGCGCGCCGTCGAGCTCGAGGATCTCGCGCGACCGGTTGAAATACGTGTCGGAGTAGTACCCGTCCCGCATCTTCTCGACGGGCAGATTGAAGATCGACGGGTCGAGCCTGGGCTTCATCGGCCGAGCCTTCGCCGCGGCGGGCTCGTCGTCCGCGCGGGCAGAATCCTTCCATGATGCTCACGAACGCCGAGATTGCCGCACGCCTGCTGGAGATTCGCACGCTCATGGAGATGGCCGGCGAGTCGTTTTATAAGTACGGCGCGTACGAGAAGGCCGCCGCGAGCGTTGAAAACGCGCCGCCTCTGGCCGGGCTCGTTGCGACCGGCGAGCATCTGGCGTTGCCGGGCATCGGCAAGTCGATCGGCGCGGTCATCGAACAGCTCGTTCGCACGGGGAACGCAGAGCAGTTGCGCGCACTTCACGAGCGCTTTCCTCCGACGCTGCTCGAAGTGCTCGGCGTCGCGGGAATCGGCACGAAGACGGCCGCCATGCTCTACGAAGAGTTCGGCATCGCGTCGATGAACGACTTGGAAGCCGCGCTGCGCGACGGTCGGCTCGAAGGCGCGCCGCGAATCGGTGCGCGAACCCTGGAGAACTGGCGGCGCAGCCTTCTGGCGTACAAAGGGCATCTCATGCGCACGCCTCTCGCTCGCGCACGCGCGATCGGCGGCGACGTGACGGGATTCTTGGCGCAGGGGCCGCCGCTGGCGCGTCTGACGATTGCCGGGAGCGTGCGCCGGCACGAGGAGACCGTCGGCGACATCGATCTCGTCTGCACGAGCGACGAAGCGGATGCCGTGACGAAGCACTTCACCACGTGGGAGCGGGCCGAGGCGGTCGTCGCCGAAGGTCCTACGAAGGCGAGTATCTGGCTAAAAGACGGACTTCAAATCGATCTGCGCGTTCTTCCCGACGATCGCTACGGCAATCTCCTCCAGCACTTCACCGGCTCGCGCGAGCACAACATCAAGTTGCGCGAGCACGCCGTGCGCCGCGGCTTGCGCGTCTCCGAAAACGGCATCGCCGACCTGACGACCGGAGACGTCGACTCGATGCGCGACGAGGCTGCCGTCTACGAACGGCTCGGGATGGCATACGTCGCGCCGGAGATGCGGCTGGGACTCGACGAAATCGATCTCGCGCTGAACCGCGCCCTTCCCGTTCTCGTGGAGATGCGCGATCTTCGCGGCGATCTTCACATGCACACGCGCTGGAGCGACGGACGCGACGAGCTGGAGGCGATGGTCGCGGCAGCCGCCGCACGCGGATACGAGTACCACTCCATCAGCGACCACTCGCCATCGCGCGGGCGATTCGGCCTCTCCGCGCAGCGCGTGCGCGAGCAGCGCCGCGAAATCGAAGCGCTGCGCGAGCGCTACGGCATCTTCACGCTTTGTTCGAGCGAGGTCGACATCCTCGAGGACGGCTCGCTCGATTATCCCAGCGAGATCCTCGCCGAGTTCGACATCGTCGTCGCGAGCGTCCACAGCGCATTCGATCAGTCGCCGCGAGAGATGACCGAACGCCTCGTGCGGGCCTGCGAGAACCCGTTTGCGAACGTCATCGGACATCCGACGGGCAGGCGCTTCGGCGAGTTCGAAGGCTACGCGTTCGACTGCGACGCCGTCTTCAGCGCCGCGGCGCGCACCGGGACGGCGCTCGAGATCGACGGTCAGCAGCCGCGACTCGATCTCAACGGAACGCTCGCGCGTCACGCCGCACGTTTCGGCGTGACGTTCGCGCTCGATAGCGACGCGCATCGCGTCGCGCGCCTCGACGGCGTCGAGCTCGCGCTGGGTCAAGCGCGCCGAGCCGGCCTCACGAAGGAGCGCGTGCTCAACGCGAAGCCGCTGGACGAGCTCCTTGAGTTCGTGCGCGCCAAGCGCGGCCCCTAGGGAATTCGATTGCGCGCCGCGTGCGCGAGGATGTCGTTGAGAATGCGCGGATCCGCCCGGTCCGCATGCGCGAAGTCCAAGCGCATCGACTCCGCCGCGCCGTACGCATTGGGAGCGTTGCGCGCGTTCGTGTCGATGCGCGGCGCGATCGCGTCGTAGGGCGCAAGGTCCGGGCGCAGGCCGAAGGCGGCGTAGAGCGGCGGCGCGCTTGCATCGTAGATCGACATCGGACGCAGGCCGAGGATGATCTCGATCGTGTGCAGCAGCGAGGCGGTCGTGTACGTCGCGTGGTGCGTTCCCGCGAGCGCGTAGGGGCTTGCGACGTAGAGCGTCGTTCGCTGGTCGTCCACGTGATCCGGCCCGTTCTGCGCGTCATCTTCCATTGCGAAGATCGCCGTCGTCGCCCAGTACGGGGAGTGCGAGACGGCATCGACGATCTCGCCGAACGCGTAGTCGTTCTGCGCCACGTACGCCTGCGGCGTGAGCTCGTGCGGTCGCGTTCCCTGCGTGTGATCGTTGGGCAATCGCACGATCTCGAGTGCCGGGAGGTCGTCGTGCGCGACGAACGCGTCGAACTCCGCTTTCCACGCGCGGTAGCGCGTCTGGTCGCTGATCTCGAGATTCCAGCCGGGATACTGCGGATCGAGATGTCCGTTTTCGATATCGGGCATGTACGAGACCGCGGGTTTGCCGATGGGGGTGTCGAGGTCGACGAACTCGCCGTAATCGCGATACGTGATGCCGGCGCGAGCGGCGTCGTCCCAGAGATACCCGTTATGCGGCGTCGGCGCGCCGTACACGGCCTCGAAGTCGTAGATGTCGCGGCGGCGCCCGGCTTCTTCCGGCCACGTTCGCTCGACGTAGTCGTTCGCGAGCGCAGCCATCGACCAGTTGTGCCCGTCGGCGCTGATTTGGGCGTCGGCGAAGGTGCGATCGAAGACGCCGAACCGGCGGACGATTGCATGTTGATTCGGCGTAACGCGCTGCCCGAACCACGCGAGCGAGGGATCTCCATCGGCACCGGCGACATCGCCGAGCACCTGGTCGTACGTTCGGTTCTCCTTGATGATGTAGATGACGTGCTCGATCGGTCCGTCCGGCCGTACGACGGTGTGCGCGGGCGCCGTCCAGTCCTGCGACGCATTCTCGATCACCTGCGTGGTATCGAGCGCATTCGCGCCGACGATTCTGATCGAGCCGCGCAGGCTCGCGCCCGTGTAGCCGACGTGCGGACCGGGCCCGTAGGGATCGTAGGCCGGATTGGGGGGACTCGACTCGCCGTCGGCGTCGCTCACGTAGAGCCGGCCGTCCGCTGCGACCGCAACTCCCGACGGGTACCAGCCCACGGGCGTTCGCCCGAGCAGACGCCGATCCCGAACGACGGCGACCGCGTTCTCCTGACCGAGGCTCACGTAGACGTCGCGCGCGCCGATCGCGATTGCGTTCGGCGATGCGCCGTAGCCGCTCGTGCGGCCGGCGTGCAGCGAAAGATCCACGTCTGCGATGCGGCGCCGGGAGTGCAGATCCACGATGCCGAGGGTGTCGTCGTCGCTCTCGGCGACGTACAGCAGAGTACCATCTTTGGAGAGCGCGAGCGCCGATGGGTGCAATCCGACGTCGATGAAGCGCACGGCGCCGTCGCTGACCTTCACTGCGGCGACGCGCCGTTCTCCTCGCAGCGCGACGTAGACGAAAGAGCCGTCGCGTGCGAATACGAGGTCGTCCGGATGGATTCCGACGCGAACCGTCCGCAGAAGTGCGCCGGAACGCAGTGCCGCGAGCGTGAGGCTCGATGTGAAGTCGTCGCTGACCGCTGCATACTTGCGATCCGGCGAGATCGCTACCTGCGCCGGCCAGGAGCCCTTCGCAACGGCGATGCGTGAAACGGTTCCGTTCGAAACGTCGACGTTCTCGATGGCGTCGTCGTTTGCGCCGGCAACGAGCACGTGCGATGCGTCGAGCCAAACGGGTCTTCCGAATGCGCCCGCCAGCGCGATGCCGCGCCGCTGCGCCAGCGTGTTTGCGTCGAGAATTTCGAGTGCGGGCGGGGCATCGCCGGAGTCGACGACCGCGAGGCGCCCACCGTCTGGCGAGAGCGCGATGCCTTGCGGAAAGAGCCCGACCGTGTGAACGATGCCGGTCGGCGGCGATATGCGCCACCCCGTCGGCAGCCAGATCGAGGTGTTCGGCGCTGCGGCACCTGAAAGCAAGAGGACCGCGGCGACGGCAGCGAGTGACGTAAGCAAGCGCGCCATACCTGAAAGTAAGTCCGCGCGCAGGCGATTCCTCCTGCTCGGAGCAAGTGCTTCGCTATGACGCGCAGGAGCCTGTCCGAGACCATCGTCTATGCCGGCGGAGATTTTGCTCGGTACGGCGACTCCAAAGTCGGCCTGCTGACCCACGGGCTTCAGTACGGTACGGGCTGCTTCGAAGGCATTCGCGGCTACTGGTCGGCGCCGCAGCGCGAGCTCTACCTCGTCCAACTCCGCGAGCACTACGATCGCCTCGCGGCTTCGGCGAAGATCCTTCTCATGGAGCTGCCGCTTCCGACGGACGACCTCGTGCAGCGCACCGTCGAGCTCTGCACGCGCAATGCGTTCGACTGCGATATCTACGTGCGCCCGTGCATCTTCAAGGCAGCCGAAGACGTCGGCGTGCGCCTCCACGAGGCACCCTCGACCTTCGCGATCGTGCCGCTGCCGTTCACGAGCTATCTCGACAAATCTCGCGGGGTTCGCGCGTGCGTGAGTTCCTGGCGTCGCGCAGACGACACGATGGTGCCGCCGCGCGCGAAAATCACCGGCCTCTACGTGAACTCCGCGCTTGCGAAGAGCGATGCGATCGCCGACGGGTACGACGAAGCCATCATGCTCTCGCACGACGGACGCGTCTCCGAAGGCTCGGCGGAGAACATCTTCATCGTGCGCCGCGGCGTGCTCCACACGCCCGACGTGGCGCAGAACATCCTCGAAGGATGCACGCGAAGAGCGGTCATGCAGATCGCGTGCGATGCCGGCATCGAGGTCGTCGAGCGCGCGATCTCGCGGGGCGAGCTCTACGCCGCGGACGAGGCGTTCTTCAGCGGCACGGCGGCCGGGATTGCCTATATCGGCTCGATCGACCGCCGGAGCGTCGGCGACGGCACGATGGGCTCCGTGACGAGGCGCATCTCACAAACGTACGAAAACGCGGTCACCGGTCGCGACGAGCGCTATGCGCGCTGGCTGACGCGCGTCTATGGGAGGAGTCCGGCCCCGGTCGCGTAAGGTCGCACCAACGCGCACAAGGTTTGCGCCCACGGATGGAGCTCCGTGTAACCGCCGACGACGGCTGATGGCTCCTGTCACCACGACTGACGGGAGCTTTTTCAATGCATCTCATCGACGATCGGAGCCTTTGGAGCGTTGCCGCCGCATGGATGGCTCTCGCGGCGCTCAGTTCTCTGCTCGCGATTCGGCTGAAGATCGATCGCCGGTGCTGCGATGTCCACGACCTCGGTTGCCGTCGTCTATGCGGTGATGATCGAGTCGGGCCTGGGCAAGCGCCCGCTGGGGCAGCTCATCTTCGCAGTCTGCTTCTTTACCGGCCTCGGAACCGTCGTTGCGCTCTCGCTGCTCTTCGCGAACGCGAATCTGTGGTTGGCCGCCCTCGTTGCGGCGATCGCCGCGTCCACGCTGCTCGTGCCGAAGTTCCTCCCGGCGATTCTTGCGCGCACGGGCAGGTACGTCAGCGAGCCGGGACTGCGGCTGCTCTTCGCTCTCGTCTTCGCGCTGAGCGCGCCTGCAGCGTACGCGAAGAGCGAGAGTATCTTGCCCGCGTATTTTCTCGGCCTCGCGTGTGCGAACGCACTGATCGCGCAACCGGGCGTGAAACGGCAGCTCCAAACGATCGCGATGACGCTGCTAACGCCCTTCTACTTTCTCAAGGGGGGCGCGTCCGTCTCGCTGCGCGACGCGTGGGGCGATATCGCGCTCATCGGAGCGTTTTTCTGCATCAAAGTCCTCGCGAAGGTCGTCGGCGTCCTACCACGAAGCGGCGCGGTGCTCCAGCCATACGGCGTCTCCCGCCGTTGGCTGGTGGTGAAGCGCCGCATCGCCCGTCAGGGCGATTTATAAGGCCACCCGTATGGCACTCGGCGATGCTATCGTGGGTTGCGTGGAGCCCCTCTCGCGCAAGGTCGTCTATCGCTTCTATCCATCGCGCCGGCAAGAAGCGGCGCTGCTGGACATGCTGGGTTCGCACCAACGCCTCTATAACGCGGCCTTGGAGCAGCGCATCGCCGCTTGGCGGCTGCGTCGTGCAGGTGTGGCGTATCGCGAGCAAGGCCGCGATCTCACGGAGCTTCGCGCCGACGACGAGCGATATGCCAAGCTGAACGCGCAGTTGGCGCAGGTGACG
>JBOHTS010000024.1:0-1728 GCA_050733755.1 Candidatus Tyrphobacter sp.
CGCGACCGGCAATGTCGGGCGTGAGATGCTCGACATTCTCGCCGAGCGTCGATTCCCGGCCGATGAGGTTGTAGCGCTCGCCTCGCCGAGTTCGATCGGCACCGAAGTCTCGTTCGGCGACGCGACCTTGAAATGCAAGGCGCTGGAGAACTACGACTTCTCCGGCACCGACATCTGTCTGATGTCGGCGGGCGCCGCGATCTCCAAGGAATACGCGCCGAAGATCGCCGGCCAGGGCGCGGTGGTCATCGATAATTCCTCGGCTTGGCGTACCGATGCCGACGTGCCGCTGATCGTGCCTGAAGTGAACGCCGACGCGGTCGCGGGCTTCGCCAAGAAGAACATCATCGCCAACCCGAATTGCTCCACCGCGCAGCTCGTCGTCGCGCTGAAGCCGCTGCATGACCGCGCCACCATCAAACGCGTCGTGGTGGCCACCTATCAATCCGTCTCCGGCGCCGGAAAAGAGGCGATGGACGAGCTTTTCGCCCAGACCCGCTCGATCTTCGTCTCCGATCCAGTCGAATCGAAGCAATTCCCGAAGCGCATCGCCTTCAACGTCATTCCGCAGATCGACGCGTTCATGGAAGACGGCGCGACGAAGGAAGAGTGGAAGATGATGGTGGAGACGAAAAAGATCCTCGATCCGAAGATCAAACTCGTCGCGACCTGCGTGCGCGTTCCTGTGTTCATCGGGCACGCCGAGGCGGTGAACGTCGAGTTCGAAAAGCCGCTCTCGGCGGACGAGGCTCGCGATATTCTGCGCGAGGCGCCGGGTTGCCTCGTGATCGATAAGCATGAGCCGGGCGGCTACATGACGCCGCACGAAGCGGCAGGCGAGGACGCGACCTATATTTCGCGCATCCGCGACGATCCAACCGTTGAGAACGGGTTATCGTTCTGGTGTGTCGCCGACAATCTGCGCAAGGGCGCGGCGCTCAACGCAGTGCAGATCGCCGAGCTGCTCGTCAACCGCAAGCTGATCAAGCCGAAGCAGCGGGCGGCGTGAGGCGCCAACGCGTCATGACCGGGCTTGTCCCGGCTATGACGGGTGAGTAGGATAGGGCACGCCCTCAATGTCCCGCGATGACCTCGCCCATCTGGCACTCGCCATCTGCCTGATCGCGATTGCCGGCTATGTGGACGCGGTCGGATTCCTGAAGCTCGGCCATTTCTTCGTCTCCTTTGCGAGCGGCAACTCTACGCAGTTCGCGGTCGGCGTGAGCCAAGGCGTCGCGGCGAAGGCAGGCGAGGCAGGCGGTCTCGTCGCGTTGTTCGTGATCGGCGTGATCCTCGGCCGGCTTTGCACGCTTTGGGCCAGACGATGGCGGCGTCCCGCCATTCTCATTCTCGACGCGGCGCTGCTCGGCCTAGCCGTGCTCGTCGCAGCTTCGCCGGCGTCAATCGTGGCCATGGCGCTGGCGATGGGCATTCAGAACGAGGCGCTGCACAAGGCCGGGCAGACGAAGACCGCAGTCACCTACGTGACCGGTGCTCTGGTCAATTTCGGCGAAAACATCGTCGATGCGTTCACGAACCCGCGCGAGCGTTGGGCCTGGGTGCCCTACCTTTTGCTTTGGACCGGACTCGCGATCGGCGCAGCGATCGGCGCACACTGTTATGGCGGCGCCGGCGTCCGCGCGCTCGTCTGGCCCACCGCGGCTTTGGTGGTGCTTACCGCGATCACGGCGGCAGTGGCGTGGTTCGGCAGCGAGGCGGAGAAAACGT
>JBOHTS010000025.1:0-1961 GCA_050733755.1 Candidatus Tyrphobacter sp.
AATCACGCCGAAAGGGAGATCCGCGCCTTCGTGTTGTGGCGCAAGCGCTCCTACGGCGCGCAGAGCGATCGGGGCAATCTCTTCGCCGAGCGCGTGATGACCGTCGCTCGCACGGCGCGCAAGCAGAACAAGAATGTTCTTGGCTTCCTGACCGCCTGCTGCCGCGGGCGCCGCCCGTCGCTCTTCGTCCCGGACGTCGCCGCCGCCTAAGCCGGCGGCAGCTGCGCGTCGGGCGCCATCGGGAAGTAGCGCGTCGCATGACGCGTCCCGACGCTCCGGATGCGCCCGGGGATGCCCCGACCTCTGTTGAAAACGTGAAGTAGCGGCGGCTCCTCGGCCGGCCTGAGAATCAGGTCTGCCAGGACATGAGCCCCACGGGGCAAAGGAGCCACCATGAAGAAGAGAGCCGCAGTCAGGGGACGGAAGCAAGAGGCGCCGGTCGCGATGAGCGTGGCGATGCAGCAGTTGATGCTGCCGCTGCTGCTGGCGGTGGACGCTACGAAGAAGGGCCTGCTGGCTTTCGTTCAGCAGGTGGGTATGGTTGCGTTGTCGGAGCTTCTGGCGAAGGAGGCCGCGATGATCGCCGGGCCGAAGGGCCAGCACATCGAGGGGCGCACGCACCATCATTGGGGCACGGCGACCACGCCGGTCGGCTTCGGCGGCCGTCACGTGTCGCTCACCTATCCGCGCGTTCGAGCGCGCAGCAAGGGGCGCGGCGCGGAGGTGACGCTCCCGAGCATCGAGGCGCTGCGCAAGGGCGACCCGATGACCGCGCGAGTCGCCGAGCAGATCGCGCTGGGCGTCTCCACGCGCGGCTACGCTAAGAGCCTCGAGCCGGTCGACCCGTCCATCGAGACGCATGGCGCGAGCAAGAGCAACACGTCGCGTGCGCTCATCGACGCGACCACCGAGAGGCTCACGCAGTTCGTCGCGCGCAAGCTCGACGACGTCGACCTCGTCGCGATGTTCATCGACGGCATCGAGTTCGCCGGACATGCGGTGCTCATCGCTCTCGGCTTAACGATCGACGGCACCAAGACTCCACTCGGCATCTGGGCAGGGTCCACGGAGAACACCACCGTCGTGACCGAGCTGCTCTCCAACCTGGTGGGGCGCGGCCTTCGCGTCGAGCACTCGATGCTCTTCGTCATCGACGGCGGCAAGGCGATCCGCAAGGCGCTGCGCGACGTCTTCGGCGATCGCGCGATCGTTCAACGTTGCCAGGTCCACAAGGCTCGTAACGTCCGCGATCACCTACCCGAGGCGCGGCGCGCGTACGTCGCCCGCCAGATCCGCGACGCGTACGACTCGGCCACGGCCGCGACGGCGAAGAAGAAGCTTGTGCAGCTGGCCTCGTGGCTCGACTCCAACGGGCACACCGACGCGGCATCGAGCCTGCGAGAAGGGCTCGACGAGACGCTCACCGTGATGCGCTTGGGCCTCACCGGCACGCTGCGCCGGACCTGCGCTACGACCAACCCGATCGAGAACATGAACGGTTCGCTTCGCCGCGTCTCGCGCAACGTCAAGCGATGGAAGGACGAGGCGATGATCCGTCGCTGGGTCGCCCTCGGCGTCGCCGAGGCGCAGAAGGGCTTCCGGCGCGTCAAGGGCCACACCCAAATGCCTTCCCTCCTCGCCGCTCTTCGTCCCGCCGTCGCGACCGTGGCGTCCAAGAAGGAGGTCGCGTAAGAATCCCAACGAGTCGACGCCACTACCCGAAGTTCAACAGGGGACGGGGCGTTCCCGTCTCCTTCGCGAACTGCCTCAACGCGTGCGCGGTCGAGGCGGGTGCCGGGACGCCCGATGGCGGGCCCTGCTTCGACGGCTGCGGAGCAGCGTACCCCTCGGGCGAGTCGGAGTTGAACGCCTATGAAGCGTGCCTCTTCGGTCCCAACTGCTACTACGCGTGCATCACCCAAGGCATCTGATCGCATTCGCCAGTTCGGCCCATATAGGTC
>JBOHTS010000026.1:0-25438 GCA_050733755.1 Candidatus Tyrphobacter sp.
CACGCCGACACCCGCATGATGTTCGAGCGCTACGGGCATCTCTTCAGCCATAGCGGGCGGCGCGTCGCCAAGACGGCGGACGATATTTTCGCGGCTCTGGAAACGAACTGTCGTACAACTGTCGTAAATGCAGCGGATCGCTTCGGAAAGCCGCGCAAACAAAAACGCCAAAATCCCTTATGGGATATGGCGTTTTCAATGGTGGAGATGGGGGGACTCGAACCCCCGACCCCTTACATGCGAAGCAAGTGCTCTACCAGCTGAGCTACATCCCCACGGGCAATGCCCGGCGCAATGGCGTCGGCGACCCTTCCGTGCGCAAAGTACGAATCCTTCGAGTGCCCCACGCGCTCGCTATTGAGTAGAACGTCGTAGGCGCGATAAGACGGCCGGAGCGCCTTCATAGCGTGTCGTCTTTCCTGCGTCGCGAACCGGGAGGCCGCCGAGCAAGACGCGCGCGACGGAGCGTGCGGGTCCGGTCAAGATCGCATCCGGCTTGTCGGCCGGCCCGATGCTCGACGTGACGCTGCCGTTGCCGATGCGCAAGGTGACGGGTTCGTCTCCCGCCCGCAGTTCGAGCGTAACCGGGTCGTCGTCGGGGCGAGCATCCTCGAGGTACAGCGCAGCCGGCAAGGTGATCCAATAGCCGCGGATTTCGTCGGTTCTGGATGCGTCGGCGAGCAGCGGCGCGCCCCACAGGCCGAGTTCGCGGATCACGCCGCGCAACGCTTCGCCGCGGGCGGTTAGACGATAGACCGCTGTCGCCACGGGCGGTGGAGGGTCCTCACGCACGACGATGCCGGCTCCTTCGAGTTCGCGCAGCCGATCGGCGAGCAAGTTGGACGCGATACCGGGCAAGCCGTTGCGTAAATCCGTATACCGAGCCGTCCGCCGAGCCATCAGTTCGCGCACGATCAATAACGTCCACCGCTCGCCGACGATCTCCAGCGCCTTTGCGAGCGCGCAATACTCCCCGTACGGTTTCACGGTGGCAGTATACTAGAGATTTAGTTTCTTGTCTATGTGCTTTACTTTGTCAAGTTCGCGAGTATACTGAGAGCACAATGAAAGAGGAGGCTAGGAAATGACTACGATCGCTACCGATGTGAAGGCTCTGGCGACGCGCTATATCGAGGCTGCGGGGAACAAGGACTACGATGGGCTCGGCGAGATCGTTACTCCGGACGTCGCCTTTCGGGGCCCGTTTACGACGGTCGCCACATACGACGCCTTCGTCGCCGCACTACGGCGTATGTCGCCTATTTGGGAGCGCAACGACGTCCGAGGCGTCTTCGTCAGCGGAGAACGCGCCTGCGTCATCTACGACTTCGCCACGAACACTGGGGCGGGAGCGCTTCCGTGCGTGGAACTGTTGTCGATTCGCGAAGGCCGTATTGCGAGCTCCGAGCTCTTTTTTGATCAGACGCAGTTCGCGTCGGCGGCCGCTCCCCGCAACGGATGATCGCCGGGCTTAGCGTAGCGGCGGTCGGGTTTCGCGTCGTCGACGTGGCTTATGCCGGACCCTAGGAGGATCGAAAACGTCGCTCGATCGTTAGGCGAACCGTTCCGCTAGCACGCGCCCCGAGGCCGTCACCGAGCGCGGACGGAGGATTATACGCCGGTGCGTCCGCACCTGTCAAAAATGAGGCCGTGGAGGCGGGCTGCCTTTGCCGTGCTGGCGTTGTCGCTGGCGGCGGGCGCTGCGGCTTCGTCCGGCAGCGCGGCGCCGCTGCTCGTTGCCGCCGTGAATTCGCGCTGCAACGGGGATGTCTCGGGAACGTTGGAGCGTCATCTTCGCACGGCTTCGCACGAGCGCTTTGGAGACTCGATCAACGCCCTGAACGGTCGCCAGCAAGAGCTCGAGTCGCTCTTGCAGCAGGCCCAGATCGAGAGCAACATCCTCAATAACGTCTGCCTCGAAACCGAACTAACGCCGATACAGGATCAGCTCGTCGGCGTCATCGCGTGGGGCTACGTGCTCGAGTCCGACATCGCGAGCAAGAGATACGCGCTGCTGCACTGCGCGCGAACCGCGGCGAAAGCGCCTTCCGCGCTCGTCGCGAGTGCATGGTACGCGATCGCGACGACACTCCAGCCGTCGAACCCCTCCGACCCGTCGACCGCGCCGTCGCCGGCGCCACTCGTCCGAGAGGTCATTCCGATGGTCCGCTCGCATGCCGCGGCGCTGCGATTCACGCTGCCGGCGCCGATCGATGCGACGGAGTACTGGAGAAACACGATCCTCGCGACGGTCCCGGACTGCTCGCCGCCCACGCCCTGAAGGCGGAAGGGATTTTGCGAATCATTCGCAAAATGTCCCCGGGATGGGAGCGAGAGCGGAATACGTCACCCGCCCGCGCGAGGCGATCGCGGGGGTGCTGCGGCGCGAGCGGCGGTTTCTCACCGTCGCGGAGATTCATGCCAAGTTAGGCGCGAAGCGAGTCGCGCTCTCGACGGTCTATCGCACGCTCGAGCGCTTGCGCGCGCGGGCCGAAGTCACGGAGCGCACCGACGACGCGGGCGAGGCGAGCTACATGTCCTGCGAGCCGCAGCGCCACCACCATCACGCGATCTGCAGCACGTGCGGAAGGGTCGAAGACGTCGATTGTGCGGCGATCAACGACTTCGCGCGAGCGCTCGCGCGCTCGCACGGTTTTCGTCTGGAAGATCACGCGATGGAGTTCAGGGGCCGGTGCCGGCGATGCAGATAGGCCCTCCTTCGACGCGGCGCGCCGCGCACGCGGCGGTCGGGCTGACGCTCTGTCTCCTGCTCGTCTCGTGTGGCGCCGGCCGCTCTTCGGCGATCACCGCCTACCCAATTCCCGTCGTCACGACGATCTCGACGCTGAACTCGTTCGTGCGCGGCGTCGGCGGAAATCTCGTGCGGGTGCAGAGTCTCGTTCCCATCGGTGCGTCGCCGGAGACGTATCAACCGACTCCGCAGAGCGTGGAGATGCTCGGCGGCGCGCGTCTTCTCGTCGAGAACGGTGCGGGATTGGAGACGTGGCTCGGCGGGCTCTTGCAGAACGCCGGCAACGGTCACGTCCGCGTCGTCGTCGGCTCGCAAGGCCTTCCCGTGATCGGACACAATCCGCACCTCTGGATGGATCCACAGTACGCAAAGCACTACGTCGCGCGCATCGCGCTCGCGCTGCAGTCGCTCGATCCGGCGCATCGCGCGCAGTACGCGCGAAACGCTGCCGCCTACGAGCGCCGGCTCGACGCGCTCACCGCCTGGATTCGCGCGCAGGTCGACACCGTGCCGCATTCGCGCAGAGTCCTCATCGTCTTTCACAATGCGTGGCAGTACTACGACGACCGCTTCGGAATCACGACGCTCGGTATCATCGAAACTGCCCCGGGTCAAGAGCCGAACCCGCACGATTTCGGCCACACGGTCGACCTCGCGCGCGCCCATCATGTGCACGCGATCTTCAGCGAACCAGAGTACAGCCCCAAGCTCGCGCAGGCGCTCGCACACGACGCGGGAATTCGCATCGTCGAGAACCTCTACGACGACTCCATCGGGACGACGCCGGAGGTGAGCAACTACATCGCGATGCTCCGATACGACACGGCAGAGATCGTGAGGTCGATGCGGTGACGGCGGCGGTTCTCGCGCGCGACCTCGTCGTTCGCTACGACGACTTTATCGCACTCGACGGCGTGAGTTTCGAGCTCGGCCGCGGCGAAGCGCTCGGCGTCGTCGGTCCGAACGGCTCGGGAAAGTCGACGCTCCTGAAGTCGATTGCCGGGCTCGTGCGCCGTAGCGCGGGCGAGTTGCGCGTGCTCGATGCGGAGCCCGCGCACAGCAAGAGCGGTGCAATCGCGTACGTTCCTCAGGTCGAATCGGTCGACTGGACCTTTCCGGCGACGGTGCGCGACGTCGTCTCGATGGGGCGCTTTCCGCGCCTGCCGTTCTGGCGACTCTTCAACGCACAGGATCGCGCCGCGATCGAACGCGCGCTGGACGCCGTGCACATGACCGCCTTGGCCGGACGGCCGATCGCGGAGCTGTCCGGCGGGCAGCAGCAGCGCGTCTTCGTCGCACGCGCGCTCGCGCAGGAACCTGTCCTGCTCTTGCTCGACGAACCGACGACCGGCGTCGATGCTGCAACGGAACGCGCGCTGCGTGCGGTCGTCCGCGCGCTCGTTGCAGACGGTCTTCCCGTCGTCATGGCGACGCACGATCTCGAGCGCGTCGGGCAGTGGTTCGATCGACTCATGGTTCTCGACCGGCGCGTTCTCGCGATCGGCAATCCCACCGAGGTCGCCGAGTCCGGCGCGTACGCGTCGATTCGCGAGCACACGCACACGCACGGGCACCTGCGAATCGATCACGAACCGCACGAGAGCCACGCGACGCATCCGGAGATTCACACGTGACGCTGCTCTTGGCGCCGTTTCACTATCCGTTCATGGTGCGCGCGTGCATCGCAGCGCTAGCCGTCGGCATCCTCTGCTCGGCGATGGGACCGTACGTCATCCAGCGACGATTGGCGTTCATCGGCGACGGCATCGCTCACGCGTCGTTCGCCGGCATCGTCGTCGCGTACATGCGCGGCGCGAACTACTATCTGGGCGCCGCGATCGTTGCGGTCATCACCGCGCTTGGCATCGGTTTCGTCCATCGGCGCGGGCGCGTCTCGATGGACACGTCGATCGGCGTGCTCTTTACGGGCGCGTTCGCGCTCGGCGTCTTTCTCATGAGCCGTCAGAGCAACTATGCCGTCGATCTTCAAAGCTTTCTCTTCGGAGATATTCTTGCGGTGCAGCGCGGCGATCTGGCGATCGTCATCGCCCTCGCGCTCGTCGTTGCGATCGCCCTCGCGGTGCTCTACCGCGGTCTCCTCTACACGACGTTCGATCCGGTCGTCGCGCAGGCGGGCGGCATCTCTGCAGGCTTCCACGAGAACGCACTGCTCGTTCTCGTCGCGCTCACCGTCATCATCGGCATCCAGTCCGTCGGAATCGTGCTCGTCGCCGCGCTGCTCGTGACGCCCGCCGCGGCTGCGTATCAACTGACGAAGCGCTTTACGCCGATGCTCCTGCTCTCGATGCTCTTCGGAGCGCTCAGCTCGCTGGGCGGGCTCTACCTCTCGTATTACGCACGCGGCTCGAGCGGCGCGACGATCGTGCTCTTCACGACCGTGCTGTTCTTCGTCGCGCTCGCGCTACGCAGTCTGCGTCAGTCGGCGGCGCGGCGCACGGCCCACGTCTCATCGCCCGTGCTCTCGAGGTAACCGGCGCTCGTCAACGCGTCGAAGACTTCGCGAAGCGCGGCGCGCTCGTTCTTGTTCGGCATTCCCGCCCAGCGCATCGCGGCTTCCCCAAGTTCGATGTGCGCGTCGTCCTGCACGAGCGAGCGGACGAACGACGGCGCAAGCTTCACGCGCTCCATTCGTCGCGCGAGTGGTGCGAGTGCCGCGTCGAATCCGTTGCTCGAGCGATGCGCCGGCAACGCGGACGCGGGCTCCGTCGGCGCGCGCGGCGCTGCTTGCGCTGCGACGAGATGCGACATCGCAATATCGCTGCTTTTGGGAAAGAACTCGCCGAGCATCACGGCAAGCGCGTGCAGCGGCACGACGTTGACGACGCGCGAACGCCGCTCGATCGCGCGCAGCATGGCACGCGCGACGCGCTCCGGACTCGTCGCGAAGGACTCGCGCTCTCGCTGCATGCCCGCGCTCTCGGAGAAGTTTGTGTCGACGACGCCTGGGTCGACGTACGTAACGGCGATGCCGAACTCGCGGAGTTCGCGGCGCAGTTGCGTCGAGGCGGCTCGAATCGCGGCCTTCGCCGCGCAGTAGCCGCCATAGTACGGCGCCGGACAGCGCGCGAGCCCCGATCCGACGAAGACGAGCACTCCGCGCGACTCGCGCAGCGATGGTAACGCGGCGCGCGCGATCCGCAGCGGGGCGGCGACGTGGGTTTCCCACTGCGTTCGCAACGCCGCATCGCTCTGCTCCAAAAGCGGTCCCGGCGCTCCGTGACCGGCGTTGTTTACGAGCGCGTCGATCCTGCCGAACGCACGCAGCGTCGCATCCACGATGCGTTTCGGCGTTGCGGCGTCGACGACGTCGGCAAGAAGCGACTCCGCCGTTCCTCCGGCTGTGCGGATGCGATCGCGGGCCATTTCCAGCCCTTCCGAATCGCGTGCGACGAGAAGAACGCGCCAGCCGTCCTTGGCCGCGAGCATCGCGAGCGAGCGTCCGATACCGGACGACGCTCCGGTCACGATCATGACGCGAGCCTCACGCATAGCTTGCACAGTACTCGCGGTAGCGCTGCCGAACCCCTTGCGGAAGCGCGGCATAGTACGCAGCCTCGTCTGCAATCGGCGGCGGCGTTACGCTCGAAACGCGCCGCATCGAGCGTGCAAACTCGCAGAGCGCGCGCGCGACTGGCTTCTCGCTACCGTCGCTGCGAACCACGCCGAAATGGAACTCGTGCGGCGCCTCGTCGAACGGCGGCACCTGTGCGAGTTCGTCGGCATAGTCGGTCCAGCACCACCACAGCGCGCCGATGGCACCGCGCGCGGCGAGGCGATCGAGAACCGCGACGGCGTAGGCTGCCATTGCGTCCTCGTCGAGACATCCCATGGTGCCGATGCTCGTGCGGCCTGGTGGGCACTGCGGATTGCCGAACTCGCTGAAGAGCACGGGCTTGTGCGAGAACGATTGCACGAGCGCGCAGTAGAACGGCACGACGTCGGGATCCGCATTGCCGCGCGAAAAGCCGGCGTACACGGGGTAGCCGTGCATCGTTGCAAACTCGAGCGGCGCGCAGATCGACGACGGGCGGATGTTGCGGTCGTTCTCGAGATCCTCGCCGTGAATGCCGGCCGTGCAGCCGCGGCCGCTCGTCTCCACCAAGACCCGCGCGAGTACCTCGCTCCATCGCGCCGCGTCGCTCGGCCGCGCGGGCGTGCGCATGTTCGAGAACTCGTTCCCGAGATCCCAAGCGAAGAGTGCGGGATGCTGCGCGACGCGCTCTCCGCACGCGCGCGCGAGAAGAACCTGCGCGTCGACGAGCGCCTCGTGCGCGTAAAAATCTCCGATGCCGTACGGTGAGGTGGTTCTGCCGGAGATCGTGCGGAAGCGTCCGTGCGGCGTTGACGTATCGAGTGTCCATCGCGGAAGCCAGTTGACGCCGCTCATATGCCCGCAGAAGAGCGTTGGAATCGCTCGGAGCTTCGCCTGCGCGATGGCGTCCATCATCGCTTCGAAGCGCGCGAGCGCGGCCTTATCGACGCGATCGCGCTCCGGCGCAAAGTCCTCCCACGTGAGAAAGAAGCGCACGAGGTCGAAGTGCAGGCTCTTCATGTGCGCGACGTCTTCGCGAATCGCGCCGAGGTCGAAACGTTTCCACGCGTACATCGCCGTTGCCGACGGCCAGTAGTTGACGCCGAGAAGAAAGCGCTGCACTCCAGGGACCTTCGACGCCGTCGCGAAGCGGTCCGCGAATGGCCGGGGGTAGCGGGCGAGCGTTGGTCGGCATCATCATGGGCAGCCGCTCGGACTGGGATGCGATGGCGCCGGCGCGCGATACGCTCGCGAGCCTCCACATCGCGTACGACGCTCGCGTCGTCTCGGCGCATCGAATGCCCGACGAGATGTTCGAGTATGCCCACAGCGCGGCAGCCCGCGGTTTGCGCGTCGTCATCGCAGCGGCCGGCGGTGCTGCGCACCTGCCGGGAATGACTGCGGCAAAGACGCTTCTTCCGGTGATCGGCGTGCCGATGCAATCGAAGGCGCTCGACGGCGTCGACTCGTTTCTCTCGATCGCGCAGATGCCACCGGGCGTTCCGGTGGCGACGATGGCGATAGGAGGCGCGGTCAACGCCGCGCTTCTCGCCGCACGAATTCTCGCGCTGAGCGATCCGGATATCGAAGCACGCCTGCGTGCGTACGTCGCGTCGATGCACGACAAAGCGGCGGCGAGCACGCCGTGATCGAAGCGATCGGCGTCATCGGCGGCGGGCAGCTCGGCCGCATGCTGACGCTCGTCGCGAAACGGATGGGGTATCGGGTGGTCGTCCTCGATCCGCAGGCGCACTCGCCGTGCGGCCAAGTCGCCGACGAGCAGATCGTCGCTGCCTACGAAGATCTCGACGCCATCGAGAGGCTCGGCAAGAGCACCGATATCGTGACGTACGAGTTCGAGAACATCGCGATCGAATCGGTCGAACATCTCGAGCGGCGCGGGTACCGCGTGACGCCGACGAGCGGCGTTCTTGCCATTACGCAGGATCGCGTGAAGGAGAAGATCTTCGTTCGCGAGTGCGGCGCGAACACGACGGATTTTGCCGCCGTTCGCAGCGCGAACGGCATCGCCGACGCGGTGGCCGTCGTCGGCATTCCGGCAATCCTCAAGACGGCGCGCGGAGGATACGACGGGAAGGGTCAGTGGCACATCGCTTCGGCCGATACGGCACGCGCCGCAGTTGCGAACACGAACGGAGCCGCACTCATCCTCGAACGCGCGGTAGATTTCGTCTGCGAGCTCAGCGTCATCGCGACGCGAGCGAGCGACGATGCGATCGTCACGTTTCCGGTCGCCGAGAACGTTCACGATGGCGGCATCCTCGTGACGACGATCGCACCCGCGCGCGTCGATGACGAAACGGCGCGGCGAGCGCAAGCGATCGCGCGGACGATCGGGAGCCGCCTCCACATCGTTGGAACCTACTGCGTCGAGCTCTTTCTCACGCGCGGCGGGGAGCTGCTGGTCAACGAAATCGCGCCGCGGCCGCACAACAGTGGACATTTCACGATCGACGCGACGCCGTGCTCGCAGTACGAAGAGCACGTGCGCGCCATCTGCGACCTCCCGCTCTCGCCGCCGCGCATGTTCTCGTCGGCGGTGATGATGAACGTCCTCGGCGACGGCACCGGGAACCACCTCCAGGGCACGGAGAGACTGCTCGAAGACCCTTCGATCGTGCTGCACGTGTACGGCAAGCGCCATGCCGTCGCCAGACGCAAGATGGGGCACGTCACGATGCTCGTCGACGGCCCCGTCGACGAGAGCGCGCTTGCTCGCGCGACATCCGCGCGCGCGATGCTCTCCTGGGGTTAGCGCCTCAACGCGCGATCGTAGAGAAAAGCGTTGCGAGGCCGTCGACGACGGCAAAAAGCGCGATGACCGGTGCGTACCATTGCATCGGAATCCAAAACAGCGTGTGTGACGGACGGACGACCACGTGCTGCCCGGAGGCGGCGTCGATGAACTCGCGCCCAGGAGCGGAGTTCCAGCGCCGGCCGAGGCTCCAGACGAGCCACGCGGAGAGGAGACCGGTGATGAAGACCGTTGCTCCGACCGCGGCGGTATTGGCCGTCGTGCCGGCGACGATCGCTGCGGGAACGACGCAGAGCAGCAGCGGTATCAAAGCCGCGAGAACTCCCCAGCCGCGCCAGATCAAAATCATCGCCGATTCCTCCCGTGAGCAGGCCTCGAGTGCCTTCGTGGGTGCCGCGGCGTAGCCTCTTGGGGCGCCGTTGGGGCCGCCGACAAGGAGGCGGCTCGGTCTGGGCGGTAGCAAGCGGCGGAGGTACCTACCGTGCGTACATTCCTTGTCGGCTGCGCACTCTTTGCATTGCTGACCGGCGTCGCCGGCGCGTCGCAAGTGCGAATGGGCTGCCCCGTGCGCTTGACGCGCTGTATCAACTATCGCTCGACGATCTGCGGCGACTTCAATCGCGTTTCCTACGTGGGCTTCGTGCTCGATTCGGACGCGCATCTCGCATCGATGCCGCAAGCCTACCACGTGCGCGAAACGGCGATCGAGTACCTTTGGGGAAACTACGACGATCGCTACACGCTCTCGCGCACGTCAACGCGGTTGAGCCATACCGTGTACGTCAATCAGCACAACGTCGGCTTCATCGCCCAGTGGAGCGGCGTCTGCAAGGAAGTCTAAAAGACGAATCGCACTCCGGAGGTCAGCGCGCGATAAACGCTCCCATGGCGCCGAGGTCGGCATCGCCGAAGGAGTGCGTCACGAAGGGGTAGCGGCTGGGCTGATGCACCGTGAATTCGACCATCGCGCCGTCACCCGGCCCGATCGTCATCGTCTGGATTCCGTGGAGCACGTTTGCCGGATTACCGTCGACGTATGCGATATCGAAAATTGCGCCGACCACGTGAAACGCGGAGAAGTGACTCGGGCCGGCGTCGACGACGAAGACGCGCACCGGCCGACCGACGTCGATCGGCAGCGGATCGTCTTCGTACCTCATCGTGCGACCGTTGAACATCACGTAATCGGGCATCGACTCTCGGGCCTTTTCCATGTTGCCTTCGTACAGGCCGGAATGTCCGGGCACGGGCTGCGTGTAGAACTCGCTCTGCAGAAGAACGTACGAACGCATCGGACCGTCCGGCCAACCGTTTTGCGGATCGACGACGACCGCACCGTACATGCCGTTGCTGATGTGCATGAGGACGGGCGGCGTGCCGCAGTGGTAGAGAAAGACGCCCGGATAGCGCGCAACCCACGAGAATCGAATCGTCGTTCCCGGAGCGATCGTTTGATACGCGATGTCCGGCGGCGCGAGTGCAGAGTGAAAGTCGATCGAGTGCCCGATGCTCGAATGGTTCGTGAGCGTGACCACGATCGTCTGTCCGACGCGTGCGTGTACGACCGGCCCGGGCACCGTTCCATCGAACGTCCATGCTCGGTACGAGACTCCCGGGGCGATGGCAACCGTTTTGTCCACGAGGATGAGGTTGACGTCGACCGTATCGCCCGCAGGCACCGCAGGTACGAGGGCCGGGTCGGCCGGCGCGGGCGCTGGGACATTTCCGGCTCGCGATAGAGCGGCGGAGACTTGCGTATTCTGCGCGTGCGACGAGCAGCCGGCGAAAGATACCGCGATCGCACTCAGTGCGCACGCGAGCAACGCTCTCATGCCACCAAGATACGCGGCGCTCGCTACGTCGCATACGTCCTTAGTCTTGGGTCACGTGTGCCGGCTTTGGCGGAATGTCGGTGAAGGCCATCGGGCGGTCCCAAAAGTCGTGCGCGCGCCAGCGTAATTCCTCCGCCGACGGCGGGGGCGGGAGGCGTAACTCGAGCGCGCGTTCGTACGCGACGCAGTAGCGGTCGACCATTCTTTCGATGGTGAACTCCGCCTCGACGCGCGCACGGCAGGCGCTGCGGTCGAGCGACGAAAGTCGCGACACGGCAGCGCTCGCCTCCGCGGGCGTGTCGCAAAGAATGCCCGTGACGCCGTCGACGACGATCTCGGGAATCGAGCCCATACGCGCGCCCAGCACGGGCGTACCGCACGCCATCGCTTCGATCATCGTCAGGCCGAAGCGCTCCGGGCGCGTCGTCATGTGGACGAGCCCCAGCGCGTTGCTCAGGAGTTCGTTGCGCTGCTCGCGCTCGACGTGTCCGAGGAACTGCACGCGATCGCCATCGACGTGCGGAAGCACCTCGCGCGCGAAGTATTCTTCGTCCTGAGGAATGGCCGCGATTTTCAGGCGCACGCCGGCGCGCTTTGCGATCTCAATTGCGAGATGCGCGCCCTTCTCAGGGTGGAATCGTCCAAGAAAGACGAGATATTCGCCGGGCTTTGCGCTGAACGTGAACTGCGACGGGTCGATGCCGTTGTATGCCGTCGTGAGGTAGAAAAGACCGGGATCGCGATCCGCGTCGCTGATCGAGCAGAAGAAGCTGCGCTGCGCGCACGCATAGTATGCCGCGAGGATCGTCGGCGACGAGAAGCCGTGAATCGTCGTGAGCAGCGGGGGTGTGCTGCGGCCAAGGCCATAGAGCATCGGCTTCCAGTCGAGGTGATTATGGATGAGATCGAACTCGTCCGCACGCCTCCACAACTCGGCGACGTGCAGCGCGCCGTAAATCTCGCCATCGAGCGCGGGATCTTCGGTCAAGCCCGTCGGCACGACCGATGCGAGCCGTCCGTCGAACTGCGAGTCTGCCGTGGCGAAGAGCGTGACGTCGTGACCTCGACGGCGCATGCCTTGCGCGGTGTTGTACGCGATTTGTTCCCAAGGGCCATAGCCGAGCGGCGGCGTCCGCCGCGAAATCGCGCTGAGGACCGCTAGGCGCACGCTTGCGCAGTCACGGGCTTTCCATCCTTGATGACGAGCGTGACGTCGCGCAACGCGCGCACATCCGCACCGGCGTCGCGCGGAAGGAGAAGAATATCTGCATTCTCTGTGGGCGCCAGCACCGAGCGCTGCAAGCCGACGAGTTCTCCCGCAACGGCGGTCGCGGCGTGGAGCGCTTGCTGCGGCGTCATGCCGAGGAGCGTGTGCATCAACTCGACTTCGTATGCGTACTCTTCGTGCTTGTTGAACGGCGTGCCAGAATCGGATCCGCCGGCGATTTTCACGCCCGCCTCGTACGCTCGTTTGATGTTGCGCAGCATCCGTTCGTTGACGTAACGTGCTTTTTCGACGACATACGCCGGCATGTCGCCGCCCTCGATGTGTTCGAGGATGCAGGTCGGCGCGGCGAGCGTCGGAACGAGATACGCGCCGCGCTCCCTGAAGAGCGCGATCGCCTCGTCGTCCAGCATGTGGCCGTGCTCGACCGAGTCGATGCCCGCGCGCAGCGCGTTCTTGATGCCCTCGGTCCCAATCGCGTGCGCGGCGACCCGCAGGCCGTGACGGTGCGCCTCGGTAATCGCAGCAGAGAGTTCGTCGGGCGTCAACTGCGCATTTCCGGGAACTGCGCCCTTCGTCATGACGCCGCCGGTTGCGATGAGTTTGATGCAGTCGGCGCCCGCCTTCATCTGCTCGCGAACGGCCTTACGCGCTTCGGCGGGCGAGTCGATTTCGCGGCCGATCGGCCAACCGTGCCCGCCGGTCATGCAGAGAACGTATCCGGCGACGCGCGTGCGCGGCCCCGGAATGCGCCCCGCGTCGATTGCGTCGCGAACGTCCGCCGAAATGCCGTGCGAACTTCCCACGTCGCGCACGGTCGTCACACCGGCGCGAAGGGATTTGCGTGCGTTCTCGACCGCGCGCAGCATCCGCTGGTTTTGCGTCGTGGTTGCAATCATTTGCATCATGTCGGGCTCGCCGCTTCCCTCGAGGTGCGCGTGTGCGTTCACGAGCCCCGGCGTCACGCACGCGGCGCTGAAATCTGCATCGCCGCCCGCAGCGCGAATCTCCTGGATGCGGGCGCCTTCGATGACGATATCGACGTTGCGCTTGGGCGGATCGAGCGTTCCGTCGTAGAGAACTCCCGCGCGAACGATCATGCGCGCATCGCTTCACGCCGCTCTGCGGCTTCGAGTGCTGCAAAGGCTTTGCTCGTGAGATCGTGATCGACGACGCCACGAATGAAGCGCGATGCGGCGCGAACCTTCGAAAGGTCGACGCCGGTCTCGATGCCCATGCCGGCGAGAAGGTAGAGCACGTCCTCGGTGCCGACGTTGCCCGTTGCGCCCGGCGCGTAGGGACAGCCGCCCAGCCCGCCGGCGGACGAATCGAAGATTGCAACGCCGTGCTGCAGCGCGGCATAGACATTCGCGAGCGCGGTGCCGCGCGTGTCGTGGAAGTGATACGCCAGACGCGCGAGGCCGATTGCGCCGGCGAGCATCGGCGTGAGTTGCTCGACCTGCGTTGGAACGCCGACGCCGATCGTGTCGCCGACGGAGATCTCGTCGCAGCCGAGGTCGAGTAGTGCCACGCAGACGTCGCGAACCATCTCCGGCGTCACGCGATCTCCGAAGGGCGAACCGAACGCGGTCGAGACGTATCCGCGCACCCACACGCCATCGTGCTTCGCCCGCTGCGCGACCTCGGTGAACGCCGCGATCGACTCGGCGATGCTCATGTTGATGTTTCGCCGGACGAACGCTTCCGATGCCGCCGTGAAGAGGGCGATTGCATCGGCGCCGCACGCGCGCGCCCGTTCGTATCCACGGACGTTCGGCACGAGCACCGGATACCGCACGCCGGGCACTTTGCGCATTCCAGCAAAGACCTCGTCCGCGTCGGCGAGCTGCGGAATCGCCTTCGGACTCACGAACGACGTCGCTTCGATCGTGCGCAGACCGCTGCTCGAGAGAAGATCGAGAAACGCGATCTTCTCCTTTGCGGGCACGAGGCATCGCTCGTTCTGCAGGCCGTCGCGGGCGCCGACCTCGACGATGGTGACGCTCTTGGGAAGCACCGCTAGGTCTTCGCCGTCACCCGGCCCGTCGCCCCGCAGAAGCGCAGAATCGCGCGCAGCGTGTGGGGCCAGACGAGATCGTTGACGACAAAACCCGTCCAGAGAAAGACGAGCGGATCGAAATGGCCGATGAGGTTCATGTGATTGCAGTGCGGACCGATGATGTAGTGCGTGGGGAATCTGCTGCCCAGCGAGGCGGAGTCGCCGCCCACGACGCCGTCGGTTCTCTCGTTGTAGCGCCAGCGCGTTCGCAGGAGTCCGGCAACGACGAAGCAGCGCGTTTCCTGCGGAGCGAGCCATGGCTCACGGTCGAGCGTCCATATACTTGCGCGCGTTCGCGGGTCGCGCTCCCAGTGTCCGCCCGTTCGATTCAGCCATGCGAGAAAGTCGGAGTCGTGCGAGAGATCGTCGATCGCTTGATCGGGAATGCGAAAGATTCTGACGAGCTCCGGCATGAAGCGCGTGATGACGCCGAAGTTCGGCGTGCCGATCATGACGATCGACCGGACGTCGCGCGCGCGCGACGGGTGCGCGCGCAGGTATCCGCGCGCGACGAGCCCGCCGAGTGAGTATCCCACGAGCGTGATCGGAAACGGGTACCCGTCCGCGCGCAGTCCCTCGACGAACTCTGCGAGGCGCTCGATGCGACGCCCCAACTGCTCGTAACAGCGCGGCAGCGTCACGCACTCGAAGCCGTGTGCGCGCAGTCCGGGAATGTCGTGGCGCCCCGTGGCGAGAATTTCGAGATCTTCGGACGGCTCGTCGTATCCGGGCACCATGAGCAGCGTGCGTCGGAGCATGAATGCGCTCTTAGCCGAGTTCGACGAGCGGTGCGCCGCCGGAGACCGTCTCGCCCTCGCGCACGAGCACGGCCTTCACCATTCCTTCGAGAGAGGCTTCGATGCGATGCTCCATCTTCATCGCCTCGAGGACGACGAGCAGTTGGTGCGGCGCGACTTTTTCGCCGGCGGCGACGGCGACGCGAACGATGCGTCCGGGCATCGGCGCGGCAATCGCTCCGTTCTCCTTTGCGCCACCCTCCGTTCCCTCGCTGTGGCGCGGCGGCTGCGCGAACGGCAGCGCGTACGTGCGATTGCCGGTGCGAACGCGGAGCGCTCCCTGGGCGCGCTCGACGATGCCGGCGATACGCTCGTCGCCGAACTCGGCGTCGATTCGTTCGCCATCGCGAGCGGCGTGCATGCGCCCCGCGATCGCACCCGTGAGGTGCCAAACGCCGTGCGTTCCCGTCGTGCTCGTCCAGACCGTCGTGCGTCCGCTCGAGGTTGCAAACGCGATCGGCGCGCCGACGCCGCCGATGCGCCACGGCACCGCATCGTCGAGAAGCAGGCTTGCAACGCCAAGCACGATCGCCTGCGACGTCGCGGGCTGCGGCGCGAACTGCGACTCGTCGAGTCGTTGCTGGAGAAACGACGTCGAGAGCGCGCCGCTTTGAAAGACCTCGTCGTTCGCGATCCAGCGCAGCAGGGGAAGATTCGTTTGAAGTCCGCCGATTCCGAACGCGGCCAGCGCGCGCTCCATTCGTGCGATCGCCGCCGGGCGATCGCTATCGTGAACGATGAGCTTGGCCAGGAGCGAATCGTAGTCGAGGCCGACGACGCTTGCGCGCGCAACGCCGGCATCGACGCGTACTCCAGGACCCTCGGGCGGCTGCCAGCGCGTAATCGTCCCCGACGACGGGAGCATTCCGTGTGCCGGATCCTCCGCGGTGACGCGCATCTCGATTGCCCATCCCTTCGGCACCCGGTCCGCCTCGGATATCGACAGACGTTCCCCCGAGGCGATGCGGATCTGCCAGCGCACGAGGTCGACGCCGTAGACCATCTCGGTAACGGGATGCTCGACTTGCAAGCGCGCGTTCATCTCGAGAAAGTAATACCCGTCGCGGTCGAGCATGAACTCGACCGTCCCGGCGTTCGTGTAGCCGATGCTCTTCGCAACGGCGACCGCATCGGCGCCCATGCGCGCGCGCAGATTCAGGTCGAGTGCCACCGAGGGCGCCTCCTCGACGATCTTCTGATGACGGCGCTGAATCGAGCACTCGCGCTCTCCGAGCGCGAGTACCGTCCCGTGCTCGTCACCGAGGACTTGAAACTCGATGTGGCGCGGGTCGCGCAGGTATCGTTCGAGCAGGATTGTGTCGTCGCCGAACGCGAGCGTCGCTTCGCGCTTTGCCGAAGCGAGCGCCTCTTCGAACTCACTCTCTGCCGATACGACGCGAATGCCGCGTCCACCGCCGCCGGCGCTGGCCTTTACCAACACCGGAAATCCGATCCGTCGCGCTTCTTCTCGTAGGCGCTGCGGGTTCTGGTCGCCGCCGTCGTATCCGGGCACCGTTGGAACGCCCGCGTCGCGCGCGCACTGCTTCGCTGCGATCTTGCTTCCTGCCGCCGCGATCGCGTCCGGCGACGGCCCGACGAAGATCGCGCCCGCCTGCGTGACCGCGCGTGCGAAGGCTGCGTTCTCGGAGAGGAAGCCGTAGCCGGGATGAACGGCATCCGCGTGCATCTCGCGCATCGCGGCGACGACGCTCGCGACGTTCAAATACGATTGCGCTGCCGGCGCGGGGCCGATGCAGCGCGCGTCATCCATGAATCGAAGGTGGTACGCTTCCGCGTCGGCTTCCGAAAAGACGCCGAGCGCGGCGATTCCCATCTCGTGCGCCGCGCGCGCAACGCGTACGGCGATCTCGCCGCGATTGGCGATAAGCAGACGCGAGATCACCGGACGAACGAAGCGCGGCGGCGTTCGAGAAATGCGCGCAATCCCTCTTGTCCTTCGTCGGTCGTGCGTTGGTGCGCGATCGCGGCGGCGGTGAGATCGCGCGAGTCGTCGTACGACGCCGCGCGTACCTTTGGGACGAGTGCCTTGATCGCGGCGATCGCCTCCGGTCCGGCGCTCTTCAGCTCCTCGAGCGTCTCACGTACGGCGTCGTCGAGAGCGTTGCGCGGCACGACGCCGTGGACGAGCCCAATGCGCATCGCCGTCGCCGCGTCGAAGCGTCGTCCGGTGACGAAAAGTGCACGAGCGTGCGAGAGGCCGATCTTCGGAAGAACGAAGGGAGAGATGACGGCCGGGATGATTCCGAGCTTGACCTCCGTGAATCCGAAGCGCGTCTCGTCGCTTGCGATGACGATGTCCGCGACCGCCGCGAGGCCGGCGCCGCCGCCGAGCGCCGCGCCGTGGACGCGCGCGATCACCGGCTTGCTGCAGCGGTCGATCGCGCGAAACATCTCGCTCATCGCCTGCGCGCCGGCAACGTTCTCTTCGTAGGTCAAAGCGAGCGCCGCGCGCATCCAGTTGATGTCGGCGCCGCCGCAGAAGACCTCGCCCTCGCCCGCGAGGACGACTGCGCGCACGTCGTCGGCACACGAAAGGCGCTCGAACCGCTCGCGTAGCGCAGCGATGAGCTCGCCGTTGAAGGCGTTCCTCACCTTCGGGCGCGCGAGCGTCACCTCGGCGATACCCTCGCGAACCGTGCAGCGCACCGTCTCGTCCATCGGCTTTCCGGTTCGTCCCTCTGCCCAGCCGTGCCTGGATGGCGTATACTAAGCCGGCATGCAGACGGCTCGTTACCGCTACACGCGGACGATGCGCCTCGCCCACTGGATCTGGGCGGTTGCATTCGCCGTTCTCGTCTCCAGCGGTTTACAGATTTTCAACGCGGCGCCGTATCTCGATGCGTCCGACGCCTCGAATCCCGCACGGCGCGTTCTCGCGATCGACTCTCCGCGTGACGGCGTCGGCACGACGACGATCTTCGGAAAGACGTTCGTGACGACCGGCTGGCTCGGCTGGACCGACGACGGCTTGGGAGGGCAAGGCGCGCGCGCCTTTCCCGGCTGGCTGACGATTCCGTCCTATCAAGATCTCGCCGACGGCCGGCGCTGGCATCTCTTCTTTGCGTGGGTTGCCGCGATCTGCTGGTTCGCGTGGCTCGTGTCGAGCGCCGTAAAAGGCAACCTGCACAAGATGATCCTCTCTCGCAGCGATCTGCGCAAACTCTGGCCGATGCAAGCCTACTATCTGCGCTTGCGTAAGACGCCGCCTGCGTACGGTGAATACAATCCGCTGCAGAAGGCTGCGTACACGCTCGTTGCCCTCGTCATCGCGCCGCTCGTCGTTCTCACCGGCCTCGCACTCTCGCCCGGCATCGACGCGATCGCGCATCCTTTGACGCTCCTCTTCGGCGGGCGCCAGTTCGCGCGCCTTTGGCACTTCGCGGGAATGCTCGCTCTCCTCGCATTCTTTATCGTGCACGTCGTTGCCGTTGCAACGCAGGGCGCCGTCAACCAGATGCGCTCGATGATCACCGGATGGTTCGACGGACCCTCGGTGCCGTCTGCGTGAAGAGGAAGATCTTCGTCGTAAGCGCGCTCGGTGCGCTCGCGGGGTGCGGCAGCGTCGGCAGCGCTCTCAACAACAGCGCGGGCGTCCGGCGCGTCCTTGCCTCCGCAGAGACGCTGGACTACGCGCTGATCGGCGGCGAGTACGCGGCGCGCGAATATCCGAGATCGGCGATCGCACCGGTCTTTCGCGTCAACGGCTTTGCGACGCCGAGCGACGCGCTCTACCAGGCGCTCGAGGTGTCGGACTTTACGACGTATCGTCTCGTCGTCGACGGCCTCGTCGCGCGTCCGCTCTCGCTCTCGGTCGCGAGCATCGCGCGATTTCCGCAGCAGACCCAGATCACGCGTCACGACTGCGTGGAGGGTTGGAGCGTGATCGGGCAGTGGAGCGGCGTTCGCCTCTGGAACGTCGTCGCGGCGGCAATGCCGATGCGCGGCGCACGGTACGTTCTGTTTCACTGCATGGACCGGGATGACACGGGCGTGCCGTACTACGAGAGCGTCGATATGCGGCAGGCTCGGCATCCGCAGACGCTTCTCGCGACGCATCTCAACGGCGCGCGGCTCGATCCCGATCACGGCGCTCCCGTGCGTTTGCGGGTACCGACGCAACTCGGCTACAAGAGCGCGAAGTGGGTTGCCCGCGTTGAGATCGTCGGCGACCTTTCTAGGTTCGGCGCAGGGCATGGTGGCTATTGGGAGGATCAAGGATACGAATGGTACGCGGGAATCTGATTGCGATCGTTGCGGCGCTGGCGGCGACGGCGCTCTACGCCTCGGCGGCCGAGCCGCCGCATTACACGTTCTCTCCGAAGCCGCCGGGCAAGATCGTGCAATCGCTGCTCTTCTATCCTGCCGGCGAAGGAATGCAGAGCCAGTGGCGCGCGGTCTCGAGTCGCGTCTACCTCGGAGGCTCCGCGTATCAGTGGCATCTCTCGATCTACGCGATCGACTTCGATGCCGCAACGTATCGGCTGAAATACCAATCGCCGCGCGACGGCGGTCCGCTGTCGCGCGTGACGCGCGTGGGAGGCGGGCCGTGGCTGCCGCTCGAGACGCTCGATCTCGTCGGCGTTGCGGAGCTCGAGCATCCCGGGGTGCAAAACCTCGTCGTGCAGACGCACGAGGCCAGCGCGGACTGCGGCGGCGCGAGCGTCATCGTCTACGCGTACGATTGGGTTCACCGGCGCATCCGCAGCGTCGCAACCGTCACGAACGGCTGCGCGTTGCGTGCGAGCATCGTCCATGGCGCGCGCGGGTACGAGATCGTGCTCGCGGGGCCGTATTATGCCCCGAACGCTCCGCTGTGCTGTCCGACGCGCGTGCGAGCGCGAGCGATCTTGCGTTATAGCGGCTCGCGCTGGATCGAGATCCCCGCGCTCTTTACGCTACAGGCCCATTAGCGGCACGAGTTGCAGGTGCCGCTTAGCGTCACCCCCGACGACGAGATCGTCGCGCCGGTCTGCGCGGCAATCGCGGCAATGGTTCGCGACGAGAGCGCGTATTCGACGTCCGCAACGCGTCCGCAGCGTTCGCAGCGGAAGTGCGCGTGCGGCGTCGCTCGCAGTTCGTAGACGGCGCTGTCGCTACCGGGAAGCTCGATCTCGTCGACCAATCCACCATCGCGCAACCGCGCGACGCCGCGATAGACGGTTGAAAAACCGATGCGGGGCTGGCGGCGCTTTGCATGAGCGAAGAGCTCGTTCATCGTGAAGTGGACCCCGCGCCCCGCTTTGCGGATGATCTCGTAGACGAGCGCGTAGTTCTTGGGCAGGTGCGGCCGGTGCGCGGGGTTCATATTGACGGTCAGTATAGCACGGAGCGCTACATCCGGAATACGCCGAACTTCGTAGGTTCGAGAGGAGCCTGGGCGGCCGCATCGAGCCCGAGTGCGACGACCTTGCGCGTGTCGAGCGGGTCGATGATCCCGTCGTCCCAGAGCCGGGCGGTCGAGTAGTACGGATCGCTCTCGCGTTCGTACTTCTCGAGAATCGGCGCCTCGAACGCTTCGCGGTCGCGCTGCGACATCTCGCCCTTGACCGTCGAGAGAACGCTCGCTGCCTGCCTGCCGCCCATGACCGAGATGCGCGCGTTCGGCCACATCCAGAGCTGCCGCGGCGAGTACGCGCGCCCGCACATGCCGTAGTTGCCGGCGCCGAAACTTCCGCCGATGACGACGGTGAACTTCGGAACGTTCGCGCATGCGACGGCGGTGACGAGTTTCGCGCCGTCTTTTGCGATGCCGCCGTTCTCGTACGATTTTCCGACCATGAACCCGACGATGTTCTGTAAGAAGAGAAGCGGCGTTCCGCGTTGCGTGCAGAGTTCGATGAAATGCGTACCCTTGAGTGCGCTCTCGCTGAAGAGGATGCCGTTGTTCGCGACGATTCCGATCGGGTGCCCCTCGATCCGTGCGAACGCGCAGACGAGCGTCGCGCCGTAGCGCGTCTTGAACTCGTGCATCTCCGAACCGTCGACGATGCGCGCGATGACCTCGTGCACGTCGTAGCTCTGGCGCGCGTCCGCAGGAAGAATCGAATAGATCTCGCGCGGATCGGCAGCCGGCGGGCGAGGCTGCGCACGGTCCCACGGCGGCAATCGGTCGGGACGCAGATGCGCTACGATCGAGCGTACGAGCGCCAGCGCGTGAGCGTCGTCTTGCGCGAGATGGTCGGCGACGCCCGAGATGCGGGTGTGAACGTCGCCGCCGCCGAGATCTTCGGCGCTGACCACCTCGCCGGTCGCCGCTTTGACCAGCGGCGGCCCGCCGAGAAAGATCGTGCCGGTGTTTTTCACGATGACCGTCTCGTCGCTCATCGCCGGAACGTACGCGCCGCCTGCGGTGCACGAGCCCATGACCGCGGCGATCTGCGTGATGCCCTCGCTCGACATGCGCGCCTGGTTGTAGAAGATGCGGCCGAAATGTTCGCGGTCGGGGAAGACATCCGCTTGGAGCGGCAAGAACGCGCCCCCCGAGTCGACGAGGTAGATGCACGGAAGGAAGTTCTGCTGCGCGATCTCTTGCGCGCGCAGATGCTTCTTTACCGTCATCGGATAGTACGTGCCGCCCTTGACCGTCGCATCATTCGCGACGATGATGCAGCGCTTGTTCTCGACGAGGCCGATGCCGGCGACCATCCCCGCACCGGGTGACGCATCGTCGTACATGCCGCCGGCGGCGAGCGCTCCAATCTCGAGAAAATCGGAGCCCGGATCGAGCAGCGCGTCGATCCGCTCCCGCACGGTGAGCTTTCCGCGGCTGCGGTGGCGTTTCGTCGCCGCCTCGCCTCCGCCGACGCGCACCCGCTCCAGGCGCTCGCGCAGCTCAGCCACCAACTGCTCCATGGTGGCTGCATTGCGCTGCGCATCGCTCATCCCGCGCGCCTTCCAATGAAACGATGGTTAGACCTGCTTCAAACGCTCGCGCAAACGCTCGCGACGCGATAGACTATCCCTCATGACGGCGCAACGCACCGTGGTCGACGTTGCCGGCATCGAGCGACCGGACGGGCACGTCGATTTCGCGACCGCACTGCTTCCCTACCGAGGCGAGCTGAACGCGCGTTTAGCGGCACATCTTCTGCGCCGCGCCGGCTTCGGTGGAACGCCGCAAGAGGTCGCGCGTTATGCTGCCATGTCGCCCGGCGATGCCGTCGAGAGCCTCGTTCGCTTTGCGGACACGAGCGCGCTGCCGTCGCCGGGCGACGTGTACGACCCGGCGACGCTTCTCGGGCAGTACGGACCCCGCGGCCTGCGCGACCTCTCCTCGAATGCGCGGCGCGCGCTCTACGAGGAAGTGCGGCGTAACGAAGTTCGTTCGGTGGTCTCGTTACAAGAGTGGTGGCTGCAGAGAATGCTGGCGACGCCCGCGCCGCTTCAAGAGAAGATGGCGTTTTTCTTTCACGGACACTTTACGACCGCGGCGATTCAAAAAGGCGTCTCGCCGGTCATGGTCTACAACCAGAACCAGCTCTTCCGTTCCTACGCGCTCGGGAATCTTCGCGAGCTGACGCGCGCGATCTCGAAGGACCCGGCGATGCTTCTCTACCTCGACAACGCGCTCAACGTCGCAACGCATCCGAACGAGAACTACGCCCGCGAACTCATGGAGCTCTTCACGCTCGGCGTCGATCAGTATACCGAAGACGACGTTCGGGAGTCGGCGCGCGCGTGGACCGGATGGCGCGTGCAGCGGCTCACCGACCGCGTCTTCTTCCAGCCGCGGCTGCACGATGACGGCAGCAAGACGTTTCTGGGAAATACCGGCAACTGGACCGGCGACGACATCGTCAACATCATCTTTTCCCAGGCGCAGTGCGCGCGCTTCTTCGGCAAGGCGCTCCTCGCCGAGTTCGTCTACGACGATCCGGAGCCGGCGCTCGTCGATGAAGCCGCGAACCTCCTGCTGCGTCACGATTACGAGCTCGCGCCGGTCGTCTCGGCGCTCCTGCGAAGCAACGTCTTCTATTCGGAACGTGCGTACCGGGCACGCGTCAAGACGCCGGTCGAGCTCGTCGTCGGCACGTATAAATCGCTCGGCGTCGCGAACATCGATCGTGCCGCACTCGGTGCGCTGCACGCGATGGGGCAGATTCTGTTCTATCCTCCAAACGTCGCCGGCTGGCCCGGCGGCGAGAACTGGCTCACGAGCCAGATGATGATCGCGCGGCAGAACTTCTTGGCCGGACTCGTCAACGCCGAAGTCATGGGCGCGTCGTCCTGGCTCAACGAGGTCCCGATGGATCCCGCGGCTGCGACGCATGCGCTCGTCTCGGCGATCCTCGAAGACGACGCCTCGCCATCGTCGTACGCCCAACTGAAGTCATTTCTTGGCGGTGCGGGCACGTCGGCTCTGGCAATGCTCGGCGTCGAAAACTTTCCCGTGCGCATTCACGGAGCGGCATACCTCACGATGGCGATGCCGGCGTACCAACTCGCATGACGCAAAAGATGAACCGTTCGAGGTTTCTCCTCGGCAGCGTCGCGGGCATCGCCGTCGTTGCAAATGCCGACCATGTCTTCGCACGTGCGCTCGCATCCGTGCCGCTGGCGGGCACGCAAGGGCGCTGTCTCGTGCTCGTGAACCTGCAGGGCGGAAACGACGGGCTCAACTGCGTCGTCCCGCACGGAAACCCCGATTATTACCGCGTGCGTCCGACGCTCGCCGTTCGTCAGAGCGACGTTCTCGCAATCGACTCACAGCTCGGCTTCAATCCCACGATGACGTCGTTCAAGAGCATGTACGACAAAGGCTCCGTTGCCATCGTGCAGGGGGTCGGCTACCCCAATCCAGACCACTCGCACTTTCGCTCGACGGAGATCTGGCAGACAGCGGCTCCTGGCCGGTACGAGCACACGGGCTGGATCGGACGCTATCTCGACGATGCGGGTCTTCCGGATTCGAACCTCTTCAACGGCGTCTCGCTCGCGCCGATTCTTCCCGAGGTCATGGTGGGAACGAAGGTCGACGTTCCGGCGATCGCGAGCGAAGCGCAGTACGGCCTGCGCGTCGACAAGAACGCGCCGCAGCGTGCCGCGTACACGAGACTCGTGCGCGACGAGCGGCTTCCGTTTACGTCGCCGTATCTCGCACACGTCATGGAGATCGAGGATCGATCGCAGCGCGGTTCGGAGGAGCTTCCGCGCCTCATCGCCGGCTACAGAACCGACGCATCGTACCCGGCGACGCCGCTGGGCCGAAGCCTCTCACTTGCGGCGCAGATCATCGGAAGCAATATCGGAACGCGCGTCATCTACGTGCAGCACGGGTCCTTCGACACCCACGTCAACCAGGTCGCCGTTCAGAACCGGCTTCTCGGTGAGTTCTCGGATGCGATGAAAGCGTTCTACGACGATCTCGCCGCACACGGAGCCGACGGCCGCGTCCTCACGATGACGTTTAGCGAGTTCGGGCGTCGCATTGCAGAGAACGGCAGCAGCGGCACGGACCACGGCGAAGCGTCGCCGCTCTTTCTCATCGGCGGCGGAACGAAGGGCGGCGTCTACGGCACTGCGCCGAATCTCGACGTGACGAACATGGGAAACGTGCGCTTCACGATCGACTTCCGCAGCGTCTACGCGACCGTGCTCGAGCGTTGGCTTGGCCGGCCGTCGGAACCGGTGCTCGCCGGCGCTTTCGACCAACTCGCAATTCTCTGACGGCCGAGAGCGACTGTCTACTTCTCGGTGACGCGAAGCGCGCTCGCGTTGAGTTTTACCAGCAGCTCATAGCGATTGCCGACGCCGACGGCTCTGAAGATACCCGTGAGGTGCGCGCTGACCGTCTTCTCGGCCGAGAGGGATACGCAGTGCGTGTTCCCGGCTTGCATAGGCCGCGCGCAATCGATCCGCGCAAAGCGCCACGCGACCCGATGGCGATGCGGCGCAGCAACGCGCCGAGTGCGAATCAGACGCTATCAACGCGTCCGCTGACGTTTGCGCCACGCTGGAACGCGCGTGGGCGCTTTACGAGCCGGGTGCCGACGAGCGTTGGAACCCTGCTCGGGCCGGCTCCCACTGCAACACCCACGAACGCGCCTGGTGCGCTTCCGGTGACGTGCCCGATGCGCGATGAACGCGGGCAGATCGTCTGCTGCACTCCGCCGTGCCCGACGAACCCGCCGCCTCCGACTCCGACCCCAAGCCCGAGTCCAACTCCGACGCCCAGCCCAACTCCCATCCCCACTGCTACGCCGACCCCGACGCCGACGCCGGAGCCGACGCCGTGCCCGCCTGGAGACACCGGCATCCCGCCGGATTGCATCGGCGAGACACCGACGCCGCAGCCGACGCCGGGGCTTTCGCCGTCGACGACCGGGATCAATCACTACTGGACGTATGAAGTAGAGCCGCTTCCCGGCATCGGCAAGGCGATGGTCAACGTCGGCAACGGCAACCTGCTCATCCAGGTCGACGA
>JBOHTS010000027.1:0-16206 GCA_050733755.1 Candidatus Tyrphobacter sp.
TGCGGCGGGTCTTCTCCGAGCGCACGGCCGCGGAGCTGCGCACCTTCCTGCGCGCGGTCGTCGTGCACGGCACGGGCGATCCCAGCGCGCAGATTCCCGGTTACCAGACCGCCGGCAAGACCGGAACCGCGCAGATGATCGTCAACGGCCGGTACGTTTCGGGAGCGTACACCGCGTCCTTCATCGGCATGGTTCCGTACGAGAATCCGCGTTACGTGATCTACGTGAAGATCGACCGCCCCGAGGGGGCGTACTACGGCAGCATCGTCGCCGCGCCGGTCTTCGTGCGCATCGCGCAAGCCGCGCTCGCGCGTGACGGAACCGAGCCGGCCGTATGAGCGGCGAGCGAAAAGCGCCGGACTTCATCCTTCTCGGCGCCGTTGCCGCGCTCTGCCTCATCGGTTTGACGATGATTCTCTCCGCGTCGAGCGCGACGGCAGCATCGTATTCGACGATGGCCTACTTCTGGCAGCAGCAGTGCATGTGGCTGGGCGTTGGCGTCGTGCTCGCGTTCGTCGTCTATCACCTTCCGCCCAAGGCGCTGCGCGCCGCCGCGCCGTTCGCGATGCTCGCCGCCATCATCGCTCTCGTCCTCGTCTTCATTCCGCATATCGGCGTGCCGGTGAATGGGGCGCACCGGTGGATTCACGTCGGGCGCTTCTCTTTCGAGCCATCGGAGTTTGCGAAGCTCGCGCTCGTCCTCTATCTCGCGGCGTGGCTCGGGCACGCCTCCGCACGGCGACTCGGACTCTTTGCCCTGCTGGGCGGAACCATTCCGCCGGTCATCGCCGCGCTGCTCGTCGTCTGCGAGCCCGATCTCGGAACGGCCTGCATCATCGGCGCGGTCATCGTTGCCGTGCTCTTCGTTGCCGGCGTGCGGCTCTGGCAGCTCGGCGCACTCTCACTTGCAGCACTCGCGGCGCTCGCCGCCGCCGTTCTGCGGCATGGCACGTGGCTGGCGCGTTTTTCGATATTTCTCGACCCGTGGCGCGATCCAAAAAACGCGGGCTTCCACATCATTCAGTCGCTCTACGCGCTTGGAAGCGGCGGTCTCACCGGCGTCGGGCTTGGGAGATCGAGCGAAAAGTTCTACTACCTGCCCGAGCAGTACACCGATTTCATCTTCTCCGTGCTCGGCGAAGAGCTCGGCATGATCGGCACCGTCGTCGTCGTCGTGCTCTTCCTCGTCATCGCCTTTCGTGCGTATCGGATTGCCTCGAAGAGTCCCGATCGCTTCGCGCGCGTTCTCGTGACCGGCTGCGGCGCGATGATCGTGGTGCAGGCGTTCGTGAACGTCGGGGTCGTCACGTCCTCGCTGCCGGTCACCGGCGTGCCGCTTCCTTTCATCTCCTTTGGTGGAAGCGCGCTCATCGCAGATCTCGTTGCCGTTGCCCTGATCTTGAACATCGGCAGTAGGCGCGCGGTCCGCGCGGCCGTCGAACGGCGCCGGCGCTTTCGCGTCATCGAAGGGAAGGGCGCCGGCAAGGCCGCTGCGCCGCAACCGGCCGAGCAGCCGCCTCGCATCGCGATCGTGCCGCCCGCATCGCCTCCGCTTCTCTTCGAGCCGGCATCGCGGCGTTTCGAAGCCCTCTGGGAGATCGAGCGCGCCGTCCTCGATGCGTCGTACGCATTCGAAACCTCGGTTCACGCACCGTAGGAGGCGCGCGACGCATGGCTTGCCGCGCGCAATGCCGCAAGCCGCTTCGGCGAGGTCTTCCAGGCGACGTGCATGCTCCTTCCGGAACGCGTCACGCCCGACCTCATCAACCTGCACCGCCGTTTCAGCGAGATCTTTCAAGCGTACTTTCGCCATCTCGTCGCGAGCGGCGGCGACACGCGCCTCGCGTTCGTACGGGCGCGCGCGAACGGCGATCTCATCCTCGGCGACATCTCGCATTGCCTGGAGATCGTCGAAGATGCGCTGCGCCGTGAGTCCGGTACGATGCGAGAACGGGGACGATCCGAGACGAAACCGCATCCGCGTGCGCTGGCGCGCAACGCTGCCGGCTGGCAGCGGCCGCGCGTTCCGGTTAAGCGCTCGTCGTTAGCCGCATGTACGTGACCTGGGAGCCGGCGACGAGCGCGTCGTCCGCGTTCCAAATGTTTGCTTGAACCGGAACGAGCGTGCGCCCGCATTTGATCGCCTGTGCGAAGAGGCGAACGTCGCTGCGCGCGGCAGCGATCCTAGGGCTTTCGCTCGAGCACTGCGCGAACGGCATCCTTGATCGATGCGACGCCCATTGCGTAGTACTCGATGAGCTCGAGGGGATCTCCCGACTGGCCGAAGAGGTCCTTGACGCCGACGAACTCGATGGGAACCGGATTGCGCTTTGCGAGCGTCTCGGCGACGGCCGAGCCCATGCCGCCTGCGATCTGATGCTCTTCGACGGTGACGACCGCGCCGCAGGATTGCGCCGCCTCGACGACCGCCGCGTCGTCCATCGGCTTGACGGTGTGATTGTTGAGGACGAGGCACTCGATGCCGCTCTCGCGCGCGAGCTCGTCGGCCGCGACGAGGGCATTGTAGACGAGGATGCCGCAGGCGACGATTGCGGCGTCGGATCCCGTGCGAAAGACTTGCGCCTTCCCGATCTGAAACGGCGTCTCGTCGGTCGTGATCACGGGTGACTTGTCTCGCCCAAAGCGCAAGTATGCCGGCCCGAACGCCTGCGAGAGCGCGAGCGTCGCCTTGCGCGTCTGCACGGAGTCGCATGGGACGACGACGGTCATATGCGGGATGACGCGCATGATCGCGATGTCCTCGATCGCTTGGTGCGTCGCGCCGTCGGGGCCTACCGAGACGCCGGCGTGCGCGCCGGCGATCTTGACGTTCGCCTCGTTGAGGGCCGCGATCGTGCGCACTTGCTCCCACGATCGGCCCGGATTGAACATCGCGTACGAAGCCGTCCACGGAATCTTTCCGCACGCCGCGAGCCCGCCGGCGAGCGCGACGAGCATCTGTTCCGAGACGCCGATCTCGAAGTAGCGGTCGGGGTGCGCCTTCGCGAAGCCGAGCATACGCGTCGATTCCGAGAGGTCGGCGCAGATGCCGACGACGTTGCGATCGGCGCTGGCCGCCTCGACGAGCCCTTCACCGAATCCGTTTCGCGTCGGAACCTGCTCGAGCGCTGCGGCGTCGCTGCGGTCGACGAGATGCATCGACGCCACCGCGTGCGGAGTCGCCACGTCACGCATGGACGCCGATCCTTTCACGAGCTTGCGTCAACTCCGCGAGCGCTTCTTTGGCCTGCTCCGCGTTCGGGGGCTTGCCGTGCCACCGATAGTCGCCCTCCATATAGGAGACGCCCTTGCCCGGAACGGTGTGCGCGACGATCACGCAGGGTCGTCCTTTGACCTGCTGCGCCCGCTCGACCGTCTCGACGAACGCGGCGATGTCGTTCCCGTCGCACTCGAACACTTCCCAATTGAAGGCGCGATATTTCTCTGCGAGCGGTTCGAGCGGCATGATGTCTTCCGTGCTGCCGTCGATTTGAATGACGTTGCGATCGACGATCGAGATAAGGTTGTCGAGCTTGAACTTCGCGCCGGTAAGCATCGCTTCCCAATGGAGCCCGCATTGGTGTTCGGCGTCGGACGTGACGACGTAGACCCGCCAGCTCTGCCCGTCCATCTTCGCCGAGAGCGCCATCCCGACGCCTTGCGCGAGCCCTTCGCCCAGCGGTCCCGACGTCGTTTCGAGCGCCGGCAGGCGTATGCGTTCGGGATGTCCCTGGAGGCGCGTTCCGAACTTGCGCAGCGTCTTGAGCTCCTCGACGGGGAAGTACCCTGCGTACGCCATGGCCGAGTAGCGGACGGGTGCGATGTGCCCGCACGAGAGAAGGAGGCGGTCGCGTTGCGGCCACATCGGATTGTGCGGATCGTGGCGGAGAATGTGAAAGTACAGCGCCGTGAAGACGTCCGCCATGTCGAGGGGTCCTGCGGAATGGCCGGATCCCGCGGCGAGCAGCGAGGTGATGATGCCTTGCCGCACGTCGTTTGCCGTGCGCTGCAGTTCGGCGACGCGCTCCGAGCTGAGGGCCATGCGGCGCAATACCGGCTCAGGACCTGCAAGCCCTTTTCACGCGCGGGAAGAAGAGGCGCGTATGGACCATGACGGCGTGCAGCCCGAGATCGTGAAATCCGAGGAAGAGTGGAAGCGCGAGCTCGGTGCGCAGCGCTACCACGTTCTGCGCGAGGCGGGCACCGAGCGCCCGTTCAGCGGTTCGCTCTGCGACGTCGACGAAGCGGGCGTCTATCGCTGCGGTGCGTGCGGCGCGTCGCTCTTTGCGGCCGAGGCGAAGTTCGCGTCGCATTGCGGCTGGCCGAGCTTCACGCATCCGGACCAGGAGCGAAGCGTTCGCCTCCTCGACGACGGCACGCTGGGGATGCATCGCATCGAGGTGCGTTGCCGGCGCTGCGATTCGCACCTCGGTCACGTCTTCGACGACGGGCCGGGACCCGCAAACACGCGCTACTGCATCAACTCGCTCGCGCTGCGCTTCGAGCCGTCTCGTTCCACGTCGTAGGCCTTCAGCCGTCTGCGCGTGAGGGATTGGCAGCGCACGCTGTGGCTCATGGTCGCCGTGCAGGCGACGATGTCGATCGCCTTTCAGATCTCGGCGCCGTTCTTGCCGCTTTTTCTCATCCAGCTCGGCGTCCATCCGCTGCCGACGGTCGAACTGTGGGCGGGAGCGATCTCGTCCGTGAACTTCTTGGTCTCCGCGCTGCTCTCCCCGTTCTGGGGAGGGCTCGCCGATCGCGTGGGACGCAAGGCGATGGTCATCCGGTCCGCAGCGGCGGTGTCGCTAGCGACGGCGCTGATGGGAATCGTGCAGAATGCGGTGCAGCTATTCGGCGTCCGCGCATTCATGGGCGCCTTCAGCGGTTTCTCCGCCGCCGCCACCGCGCTCGTCGCAACGAAGGTTCCCCAGCGCAGGCTCGGTTTTTCGCTTGGCTGGATGGCCACGGGACAGCTCGTCGGAGCGCTCGTCGGCCCGATGCTCGGCGGCGTCGTTGCGGACCGAACGCACGGCTATCGCGCGATCTTCTTTGGGACGTCGGCCTTCGCGTTTGCCGCCGCCCTCGTCTGCACGCTCTTCGTTCGCGAAGGGTTTCGTCGCACGCAGCGGTCGGGCGTCTCGCGAGCCTTCTTCGCCGAACTCGGCGAGCTCGTACGCAATCCGCAGTTGGCGCCGATGTTCGTCGTCGTGCTTCTCGCACAGGTTGCCGCGATGGGCATACAGCCGGTCGTGCCGCTCTACGTGCGCAGCATGGTCGGCAACGTGCCGTGGCTTGCGACCGCGGCGGGTGCGTCGTTTGCCGTGACGGGCCTCGCCGATCTCATCGCCTCACCGCTGCTGGGCAAGCGCAGCGACCGTATCGGCTACCGCCGCGTTCTCCTCATCTCGCTCGCGGGCGTCGCGGCGTTCACGCTGCCGCAGGCCTTCGTGCACAACGTCTGGGGCTTCATCGCACTGCGTTTCGGCGTCGGCGTCTTCCTCGGCGGGATCCTGCCGACTGCGAACGCATGGATCGGCACGCTCTTTCCCGGCGAACAACGCGGCCGCGTCTACGGCGTCGTCTCGAGCGCGACGTTCATGGGGATGTTCGCCGGCCCGCTCATCGGCGGATTCGTCGCCTCGCGTCTTGGTTTTGCGGCGGCGTTTCTCCTCATTGGCGCGCTGCCGCTGGCGAACCTCGCATGGGTCTTCTTTGGAGTGCCATACAGACGACACGCGCCCGTGCGATAAGTGCGTCATGAACGACGACGGATACGACCGACTGGCTTTTGCTAGGTCTTGCTGCGAGGCCGTGCTTGGCGGAGATCGCGCGTTTCGACGGCTTCGAGCCGTCTGCGGAGATCGCGCAGCTCCTCAACGATGGCCATCGTACCTACGGAGAGCAGACGATCCGAAGAACGTAATCCCGTTTCCGGTTCGTCCGCCGTAACGATGCTGCGGCCGCAGAGGCGGTCGAGCGACACCGCGAGCACGTCGGCGATTCGCAGGAGTGCGTCCGCCCGCGGGACGGCGAGTCCGTTCTCCACGGCGGAAAGCTGCGCAAGATCGTATTGCGCGCGGATGCTCAACTGCCGTTGCGTGAGCCGATGTTCTTCTCGGCACCGGCGAATGCTCGCGCCGAGTTCTGCCGCGAACTTCTCCGCGCGCCGTTCGCGCTTTGCGGGCATTGACAGTGGATTCGCTAATATTTTGTCGCGGCATTTAGTCAAATGACAAAGTGCGGTCGTCAATTCACACGCGTAAAACGATTGCGGTAATAGGCAAAGGACCATATACTAACCGAGAATGGCTACGCTGAGGACTCTGCGCGAGTGGCGGGTCCTGCGGGGTGAAACGCAACGCGAGGCCTCCGCAGCCGTCGGAATCCACCCGGTGACGTGGAGCGAATACGAACGCGGAAAAATGATTCCGTCGGCGACGATACTTCGCCGCATCGCGTATCATTGCGGCTGTTCGTCGGACGACATCCTCCTATTGGATTGTCGCCGGTGCAAACGCTAGCGCATGCGGCGAAAGATCGGCTGATCCGCGACGACGTGCCGGAACGCGCCTTGGTGAACGGTTCCGGCGAGATCTTCCCCGGGGCCGAGCATGAGAAAGCCGAGATGCCCGAGGCTTTCGAGGAAGAGCCGGTGCAGCCGATATTGGATTGCGCCGTTGTAGAGCGGGAGGAGGCCGCGTGCGAAGATCGCGACGAACTCGTTGATCGATCCGTCGCCGGAGGGATCGTGCCGCGCGATCATGACCGCGCCGCGAATCTCGTCGCGCGGCGCCGCATCGTTGTCACCGATCTCGAAGTACTCAGTCGCCGGCACTTCGAGCCCCGCTTGGCGCGAGCGCGCCTCGAGCTCCTCGCGGCCGGGATGGACGCAGCGGGAGGTCTTCGCAACGGCGACGGCGGCATCGTTCAGGCACGTTGCGTAGATGAGGCTCTTCCCCAGAACGTCCGCTTGCGCGAGAAGTGCCGCGATCGAGTACGCGTACGCGCCCGTGCCGCAGCCTGGGATCCAAATTCGAATGAACGGATACGTGCGCAGCAGCGGGAGCACGTTCACGGAGAAGGAGCGCAGGAACGACGGGTCGCCGAAGAGACCGTCGCCGGGCCCTCGCATCGACGCGACGAACGACGCGAAGGCGCGCTCGTCGTGAAGCAACAGGTCCTGCAGCGCCGAGATCGTTCGCAACTCGTACGCGCGCATCGCGTCGGCGATGCGCCGCCGCAGCACCGCTTGGTTGAAGTGGCGGTAGTCGCAGCCGCCGTAGCGCAGCAGCGCCTCGAGGAGAAGCTGAAGCTCGATGTCGGGCAGCTCCTCGACGCGCAGCGGCAGCGCCGAACCGGCGGCGTCTTTGAGCGCTAGCGGTTCAACCATACGGTCAGAAGCGAGACGAGGCGCTCGATGTCGACCGGCTTGCTGACGTAATCGCTCGCGCCCGCAGCGATGCAGGCTTCGAGGTCGCCCTTCATCGCTTTTGCGGTGAGTGCGATGATCGGCAACTGCTCGAAACGCTTCTCGCGGCGAATGCGGCGGATCGTCTCGAAGCCGTCCATTTCCGGCATCATGATGTCCATGAGCACGATGTCCATCGTCTCCGCTCCGCGCAGGCGATCGATTCCGTCGAGGCCGCTCTCCGCGCTCGCGATCTGCATTCCATAGCCTTTGAGCACGGTCTCTAGAGCGTAGATGTTTCGTGTGTCGTCGTCGACGATGAGGAGATGCTTTCCCCGCAGATGCTCGCGGGTCGACGACGGCGGATGCTTCGCGACGCCGAGGTCGCTCTCGACGCGGTGAAGGAAGAAGTTCAACTCGTCGAGGAGGCGTTCCGGTGCGCTCCCGTCCTTGACCATGATCGTGGAGGAGAGACGCCGCAAGCGCGTCTCCTCGTCGCGGTCGAGGTCGCGTGCCGTGTAGACGATGATCGGAAGACGCTCCGTCGCGGATTGCGCGCGCAGGCGCTCGATGAGGTTCTCGCCTTGCATGTCGGGAAGGCTCAAGTCGACGACGATGCAGTCGAACGACTGCTGCTGCGTCGCCGAGAGGGCTTCGAGTGCCGACGTGACGGCGGTCACTCGCATCTCACCCGTGCCGATGAGGCCGACGAGCGCGTTGAGTTGCGTGAGGTCGTCCTCGACGATGAGCACGTTGCGCTGGGTGCGCTGCGCGAAGCCGAGCAGATCGTCGAATGCCGCGACGAGTGCGTCTTCGGAGACGGGTTTGCGAACGTACGCGAGCGCGCCGGCTTGTTTGGCGCGGCTCTCGTACTCGCCGCCCGAGATGACGTGCACGGGAATGTGCGACGTCGCGGGCGAGCTCTTCAGATCGTCGAGGAGCTGCCAGCCGTCGATATCCGGCAGCGCGATGTCGAGCGTGACCGCGTCGGGGAGGTAACGGTTTGCGAGCTCTTGCGCGTCGCGTCCGTTGTGCGCGACGAGCGTCTTGAAGCCGCGGCCATGCGCGAATCCCCCCAAGACCTTCGCGAACGTGCGGTCGTCTTCGACGATGAGGAGCGTTCGGTCGTCGGAGGTGATGGCGTCCCGGTCGTCGATTGCGGCAAGGACCTCGGGCGCGACGTGCCGCTGCACGGCGCCGAGCCGCTGAATCGGGTGGTAGAGCGTAAAGGCCGAGCCGGTTCCGACCATGCTCTCGATGCCGATCTCGCCGCCGAGAAGTTCGGTGATCTCGCGGCTGATGGCCAGGCCCAGACCGGTGCCGCCGAACTTGCGCGACGTTCCCATGTCGGCTTGCTGGAACGCCTCGAAGATGACGTTGAACTTTTCCGTCGGGATGCCGATGCCGGTGTCGCGCACGCAGAAGGCGACGGCCGGCCCGGGAAGCGGCAGAATGCGGTCGTACACCATCCTCAGATGGAGCGTCACGGATCCGGCGCTCGTGAACTTGAACGCGTTCGAAAGCAGATTCTTGAGGACTTGCTGAAGGCGCGTCGGGTCGCTGACGATCGACGCGGGCACGTCGTCGTCACGAATGATGTCGAATCGAAGATTCTTATCGGTGGCGACCTGCAAGAACGTTCGACGCACCTCCGCCTCGATCGCTGCGATGCTCACGTCCTGCAAGTCGATTGCCGTCGTGCCCGACTCGATCTTCGAGAGGTCGAGGATGTCGTTGATGAGCGTGAGGAGATCTGTGCCGGCCGAACGGATCGTCTGCGCGGACTCGATCTGGTCCGAGCTCATGTTCCCTTCGGCGTTCGCCGCGAGCTGCCGCGAGAGAAGAAGAAGGCTGTTGAGCGGCGTACGCAGCTCGTGCGACATGTTTGCAAGAAACTGCGATTTGTACTTCGACGTGAGCGAGAGCTGCTCGGCCCTCTTCTCGAGCTCCTTGCGTGCCTCTTCGATCTCGCGCGTGCGGCGTTCGATCTCGCGGTTGCGCTCCTGGAGAAGGCGCGCCTTCTCCTCGAGCTCGTCGTTCGTCTGTTTCAGTTCGAGTTGCTGCGATTGCAGTTCGGTCGTGAGCGACTGCGATTGTTCGAGGAGCTCCTCGGTGCGCATCGAGGAGCTGATCGTGTTCAACATGATTCCAATGGACTGCACGAGCTGGTCCAAGAACAGCAGGTGGATCTCGCTGAAGGGGCGATACGACGCAAGCTCGATGACCGCGCGGATCTGGCTCTCGAAGAGGACAGGCAAAACGACGACGTGCGACGCGTTCGCATTTCCGAGCACCGAACTGATTCGGAGGTACTCCGGCGGAAGATCGTTGAGGATGATCCGACGCCCTTCGACCGCGCACTGCCCGACGATGCCTTCGCCGAATGCAATCGTGTCGCGGTCGCGCCGGGCCTTCGGCAGCGCGTAGCTCGCGATGAGACGCAGCCGGCGCGTGTCGTCTTTTTCGGTCATGTAAAATGCGCCGGCTTGAACGCCGATGAGCGGCGCGAGCTCCGAGATGATGAGCTGCGTGACGACGCGGATGTCGCGCTGCCCCTGGAGCATCGCGGTGAACCGCGCGAGGTTCGTTTTGAACCAGTCTTGTTCGGTGTTCTTGCGCGTCGTGTCGCGAAGGTTCTGAATCATCTCGTTGACGATGCGCGTGAGCTCGCCGACCTCGCCGCGCGCCTCGATGTCGATCGTGCGCGAAAGGTCGCCCTTCGTGACGCCGGTCGAGACTTCGGAAATCGCACGAATCTGGTTCGTGAGCTGGGCCGCGAGCTGGTTGACGTTGTCGGTGAGCCCTCGCCAGAGTCCCGCGGCGCCTGGAACGTTCGCCTGGCCCCCGAGGCGTCCGTCGAAGCCGACCTCGCGCGCGACGGTCGTGACCTGATCGGCGAAGGTCGCAAGCGTGTCGATCATGCCGTTGATCGTCTCGGCGAGCTGAGCGATTTCGCCGCGCGCCTGCAGGGTAAGCTTTCGCTTGAGGTCGCCGTTTGCGACGCCGGTGACGACCTGCGCGATTCCGCGGACTTGGTTGGTGAGGTTGGCGGCCATCGAGTTCACGTTGTCGGTGAGGTCCTTCCAGACGCCGCTGACGCCGGCGACCTGCGCCTGGCCGCCGAGCACGCCTTCGGAGCCGACCTCGCGCGCGACGCGCGTCACTTCGGAGGCAAAAGCGTTGAGCTGGTCGACCATGGTGTTGATCGTCTCTTTCAACTCCGCGATCTCGCCGCGAACGTTGACGCTGATCTTCTTCGAAAGGTCTCCGTTCGCGACGGCAATCGTCACCTTCGCGATGTTGCGCACCTGCGAGGTGAGGTTGCTCGCCATGACGTTCACCGAGTCGGTGAGGTCTTTCCAGGTGCCGCTGACGCCGGAGACCTGCGCCTGCCCGCCGAGCACGCCTTCGGAGCCGACCTCGCGCGCGACGCGCGTCACCTCGGAGGCAAACGCGTTGAGCTGATCGACCATCGTGTTGATCGTGTTCTTCAGCTCGGCGATCTCGCCGCGAACGTCGACGGTAATCTTGCGCGAGAGATCGCCTTTCGCGACCGCGGTCGTGACGCCCGCGATGTTGCGCACCTGCGACGTAAGGTTGCCCGCCATGACGTTGACGGAGTCGGTGAGGTCTTTCCAGGTGCCGCTCACGCCTTTCACGTCGGCTTGCCCGCCGAGTTTTCCTTCGGAGCCGACCTCGCGCGCGACGCGGGTCACCTCGGAGGCAAACGCGTTGAGCTGATCGAGCATCGTGTTGATGGTCTCTTTCAACTCCGCGATCTCGCCGCGAGCGTCGACGGTGATCTTGCGCGAGAGGTCGCCCTTTGCGACCGCGGTCGTGACGCCCGCGATGTTGCGCACCTGCGACGTGAGGTTGCCCGCCATGACGTTGACGGAGTCGGTGAGGTCTTTCCAGGTGCCGCTGACGCCTTTCACGTCGGCCTGCCCGCCGAGTTTTCCTTCGGAGCCGACCTCGCGCGCGACGCGCGTCACCTCGGAGGCAAACGCGTTGAGCTGATCGACCATCGTGTTGATCGTGTTCTTCAGCTCGGCGATCTCGCCGCGAACGGTGACGCTGATCTTGCGCGAGAGGTCGCCGTTTGCAACGGCGGTCGTGACGTCGGCGATGTTGCGAACTTGCGACGTGAGGTTCGCGGCCATGAAGTTTACCGAGTCGGTGAGGTCTTTCCACGTGCCGCTGACGCCCTTCACGTCGGCCTGTCCGCCGAGAATTCCCTCGGAACCGACTTCTCTACCGACGCGGGTCACCTCGGATGCGAACGCGTTGAGCTGGTCGACCATCGTGTTGACGGTATCTTTCAACTCGAGGATCTCGCCGCGGACGTCGACGGTGATCTTCTTCGAAAGGTCGCCGCGCGCGACGGCGGTCGTGACCTCGGCGATATTGCGGACCTGCGCCGTGAGATTGCCGGCCATGACGTTCACGGAGTCGGTCAGGTCTTTCCACGTGCCGCTGACGCCTTCGACGGCCGCCTGTCCGCCGAGTTTTCCTTCGGAGCCGACCTCTCGGGCGACGCGGGTCACCTCGGATGCGAACGCATTGAGCTGGTCGACCATCGTGTTGACCGTGACCTTCAGCTCGAGGATCTCGCCGCGAACGACGACGGTGATTTTCTTCGAAAGGTCGCCGCGCGCGACGGCGGTCGTCACCTCGGCGATGTTGCGCACCTGCGCGGTGAGGTTTCCGGCCATCGTGTTGACCGAGTCGGTGAGGTCCTTCCACGTTCCGGCGACGCCGGTGACGCGAGCCTGTCCACCGAGAATGCCGTCGGAGCCGACCTCGCGCGCGACGCGCGTTACCTCGGACGCGAACGCGTTGAGTTGGTCGACCATCGTGTTGATCGTGCCTTTGAGCTGGCGAATCTCGCCGCGTGCCTCGACGGTAATCTTCTTCGACAAGTCGCCGTTGGCGACGGCCGTCGTCACCTCCGTGATGTTGCGCACCTGCGCGGTGAGATTTCCGGCCATCGTGTTGACGGAGTCGGTGAGATCCTTCCACGTTCCGGAGACGCCCTTGACGACGGCTTGGCCGCCGAGCTTACCGCCCGATCCGACCTCGCGGGCGACGCGCGTCACCTCCGACGCAAACGCACCGAGCCGCTCGACCATCGTGTTGATCGTCCGGCTCGAGCGAAGGAACTCGCCGCGCATCGGCCGGCCCCCTGTGTCGAGCGGCATACGCTGCGTGAGATCGCCGAGCGCGACCGCACCGAGGACGCGGCCCGCCTCCGACATCGGAAAGACGAGATCGTCGATGAGATCGTTGACCGAGTCGACGCAGCCGCGCCACGCGCCGCTCTCGCCGTTCGAGGACATCCGCTTTGCGAGCTGTCCTTCCTTTCCGACGATTTCGGAGATGCGCGAAAGCTGCGCGCTCAACGTCGCGCTGTGCGTGAGGCAGTCGTTGAAGGCTGCGGCGATCTCGCCGTCGATTCCTGAAAAACCCAGCGGTAGCCGCGTCGCGAAGTCGCCGTCGGCGAAGGCGCGAAGCGCCGCCAGGAGCTGCGCGTCCGCGAGCGCCGCGACGGGCGCTCCCTGTGCGGCGGCGTTCTCCGCCGCATCGTTCGATTGAAGAATGGTAGCGCTCATCGAGGGGTCGAAACCTCCGCTTCAGCGACGAAACGACAACCGCTGAACGCGCGTTCACCGGTGGCTACCAAGCTCTTACCCCCATCCATCGAAGCTAACCGGCGAAGCTAACCGGCCGAAGGTGTTTGAATGCAAGCGAGCCGGGCATAAGGGTATTCAAACGGAACCGGTGAGGTACAGCAGCTGCTCAACGCCGCCCCGACTTTAACGATGCCCGCCGAGTTGGCCGAGGGCACGGGCATCGCCGCGAATGTCGCTGCGCTCTGCGTCACGCAGTTCGCGGACGTCTGCTCGGTCTATCTGCACGGCAGCGGACCGCTGCCCGCCGCGATCGCGGCTCGCGAGACGAGCCGCTTTGCCGCGTTGCGATCGGTCGCTCGCGACGACACCTACGTCGATCGCACTCGCGGTGCGGGCATCGAGATACTCGTCGAGGAGCCGCTGGTCGCGGGCGGACGAGCCGTGGGCGCGCTGGTCGTAGGTTTTCGCGCCGGCCGAAAGCTGACGCCCGCGATCCGGGCCGCGCTTCGGCGATATGCGTCGATCCTCGCGACCGCGGCGGAGCAAGCCGAACGGCTCGACTTGCACTTCCACGTTTCGAAGCGGCTTCAACAGGCGCTTCTGCCCGCTCGTTTGGCCGAAGTCGAGGGCATCCGCTTCGACGCGGCCTACCTTCCCGCGACGGCGGGAACCGACGTCGGCGGCGACTGGTACGACACGTTCGAGATCGGTAACGGCCTCATCGGAATATCCATCGGCGACGTCGTCGGACACGGTATCGAAGCCGCCGTCGCGATGAGCGAGATTCGCGGCGCGATTCGAGCGACCGCGGCAGCGACGCAGTCACCTGCGGAGGTGTTGCGGATGGCAGACGAGCTCATGGTCGCGCAGACGAAGGGGCTTGCGACGGCGATCGTCGGGTTCTACGACCCCGCAACCGGCGTCTTGCGCTACGCGTCGGCCGGACACCCCGCTCCGGTGTTGCTCCTGCAGTCGGGGCGTGCGGGAACGCTTCCCGCCGGAGGCGTCATCCTTGGACTGGGGAGCGGCAACTCCTCAGGCGATATCACGATTACGATTCCGCCGGGCGCGACGCTCTTTCTCTACACCGACGGGCTGCTCGAGTACGATCGCGATCCGATCGCCGGGGAGGTGCGGCTTCTCGCGACGATCGAGCGTTTGCATGGCTCGGACCACTACGCCGACGCGCTGCACGCGGCGCTCTTCGGCAACGGCGTTCAAAACGCCGATGACTGCGCGACGCTGGCGATCCATCGGCTTCGCAACGGCCGCGCAAGCGAACGCTACACGTACAGCGCGATCGCGCAGTGCGCCGCCCTTGCGCGCGAAGCGCTTCGCGAGTTCAGCGGAACGTTCGCGCAAGGACGCGAGCACGGCTTCGACGTCCTGACGGCTGTGGGAGAAGCGATCGCGAATGCGATCGAACACGGGGCGAACGGCGATCGTGCCCTCTTCGAGATCGACGCCGGCATTCGCGACGGGGAGATCGTCGTCGAAGTGCGCAGTCGCGGTCACTGGCGCGCCTTCGCACCGAGCATCGACCGCGGGCGAGGGTTGCATATCATGCGCACCTGCGCGAAGAGGCTCGAGATCTCGTCGGAGCAGGACGAAACCCGAGTGAAGCTGATCTTCGGCTAGGGGCCGAGGCCCGGCCCCCTTATAGCGACTCTCCGAGCGTCAGGCGCAGCGTCGTCGGGCCGTACGGAATCGCGTTGCGCAATCCGATGTCGCCGTTTACGAGCGGTGCGGGGATTCCGCGATAGCCTTGGAGATACGGCGCCGCGTCCGCGTCGAACACGTTGTCGGCGGAGATCTCGATCGTCGTGCGCGGCGAGAAGACAGGCACCCTGTACGACGCGCTTCCAACGAAGAACGGTGCGATGTCGTATGTGTTGTTCGGTCCGAAGTACGTGATGCCGAACTGCGCGTACTGCCCGAAAGCGCCACGCTCGTGCACCCCTGCGAAGCCCATCGAATAGGCCTCGCTCTTGTTGCTGATGCCGTTGAAACCGGTTCCGTTTCCTTCGAAGTTGATGCCGGGGATGACGAGAAGGTTCGTTCCGTACTGCGGGCACGGCTTCGCTGCGGTGGCGTAGAAGCACGGCGAGATGTCGTACGGATACGCGCGCTGGAGATCGAACGAGAGCGTATACCCGAGCCCGTGCGCTGGGTCGGCGTGCAGCGAGGTCTCGACACCCTCGTAGCGCGAGTTGCCGAGGTTCTCCGTCGTGCTTACGTAAACCGGAATGGGTCCCGCGGGCGAGTTGTAGGTGCCGTCGGGATAGATGACGGAATCGAACTGATTTCGTAGGTTCGTAAGGTAGGCATCGACGGAGAGCACGGCGACCCGACCGAGCCGCGCGTCGCTACCGATGTCGTAGCCGAACGAGGTCTCGGGAAGCAGACTGCCCGGATTACGGGCGATCGTGACCGACGTATCGCCGGTGGCGTACGCTTGCGCCGGCGTCTGACTGAGCGCGTTTGTGAGCGCCGGATAGGGGGGCGCAAGCGCCGAGCCTGCGGTGAAACGAATAGCGACTTGCGGTGACGCACGATATGAAAGTCCAAAACGCGGGTCGTCGTGACCGATCGTCGAGCTCGTGAAAACGAAGGCGCCGGCGCCGTTCTTGTTCGGCGTATAGTACGTGTCGTAGACGTCGTAGTAGTTCGCGAGCGTCAGCGTGGCTTTCGGGCCGATGTTGAACGTTCCGCGCAGAAGATAGGTGCTGAAGTCTTGACGCGTTCCAGCCGCGATCGACGTCGTGAGGATCCCGTCTGGGTTCGTCGCGCTGCCGACGACGGAATATGCGTTCGTGAGTGCGGTCGTCCGATCGTACTCGAAGGTGATTTGCCCGTCGCCGATCGGATGGTCGTCCTCGAAAGAGTATCCGTGGAGAAGGTCGTGCTCCATGCTATTCGTGTACGGCGTCGGAAAGGTCATTGCAACCGGCGTTCCGTTGAAGACTTCGGTCGCGCCTCCGATCGTCGCCGTTCCGTAGAGCGTGAAGGGACCGGTCGTGTAGTTTGCCGACGGTGCCGTAAGGTCCGACGCCGTTTGCCTTGCGTAGACCTCGCTGTAATAGCGGGCGAAGATCGTGTCGTCTCCAACGGTCGAACGAACGTCGGCTTCGAACATCGGTTCGCTGTCGTAGAGATTCGAATCCGGGA
>JBOHTS010000028.1:0-60884 GCA_050733755.1 Candidatus Tyrphobacter sp.
CTCGCGCGCTGCGCGAGCACGTCGCCGCGGAGAATCAACCCCTCCGGCCCGCTGCCGCGAACGCGCGCGATGTCGAGATCCGCGCCGCGCGCGATGCGCTGCGCCTGCGGGGTCGCGGCGACAGGACCTTGCCGCTGCGCCGGCTGCGTTTCGATCGAGGATTGAGGAGACGCGACGGACGCCGCCTCGGGAGCGGGCTTCGACGGCGTCGTTGTGGCGCCGTTTGCGCTCTTGCTCGTGTCGATCTCGACCAGCGCGGCGCCGACTTTTACCGTCGCTCCCTCGTCGGCGAGAATCTTCGTGATGACGCCCGACGCCGTCGCCGGCACCTCGACGTCGACCTTATCGGTCGTGACGTCGACGAGCGGATCGCCCTCCGCGACGAAATCGCCGATCTTCTTGCGCCATTCGACGATGGAGCCTTCGGTGACCGATTCCCCCATCTCGGGCAGCGTCACCAGTACCGATGCTTGCGTCACGCGTTCAAAAGCCTCAGAGACGCCTTCTTGAGCCGGCTAAAAATATCCGGCGCGCAACGCGGGAAACTCGATCGTCGCCTGCTTGCGGAACGACGGGCGCGCATGCGAGAGGACGAAGCCGGAAACGTCGTACGCCTCCTGCACCGTCAACGTGTGCGGCGCGTTCTGCGGCATGTTGTAGTAGACGAAGCCGGTCATACGGTTGAGGTGCGACATTCCCGCACCGTTGTTGAAGGAGCCGCTTCCCCATAGCGGCGGGAACGGGCCGCCGCCCGCGCCGGCCGCACCGTGGCAGAGCGCGCACCGCGCCGAGAAGAGCTTCGAGCCCGCCGTCGCGTCGGGCGCCCCCTTGGGCAAGGGGATCCGAAACCCACGCGGCTTGACGTTGGTCGCAAGGACCGGGCTGCCGCGGGAGAGCCAGGCGATATACGCGACGATCGCGATCATCTCGCGGCTCGAATACGCAGGCGGCCTTCCGTTCATGCTATAGAGGAAGCACTCGGCGATGCGGTCCTGCAGCGTGATGAGGCGATGCGCGCGTCCGTTCCACTGTGGAAACGTCGCGTAAACGCCGGCGAAGCTTCCGCCGTGCGGCTGCGTCCCGCCGGCGATATGGCATGCCGCGCACTCCATGCGCGCGCCGACGTTGTGCGGCATCGCCTCGCGCGTCTGCATGATGAGCTCGCGACCGTAGCGGATCTCGCCTCCCAGCGGTCCCGCGGGCAGTGCCGCCGGATCGTAGGTTTTTATCGCGTGCGGCGCGCGCGCGTGCGCGCACGCGGCGAGCGCGAGCGCGAGAGCGGCACCGACGGCGATTTGCAGCGGCTTCGTCAAAATGCGAGCGTGAGGTACGTGTAGTGGTAGACCGCCTGCAGCACGGCGACCGTTGCAACCATCGACGGCACGACGATGACCGCGGGAAGCAGATGGGTGAGGAGGTCGTCGGCAACCTCCTTCGGCGTCGCACCCGCGGGCGCGAAGTGCTGCGCGACGAGCTTGCGCGACTGCTCCTCGATTGCCGTGTGACAGGCGAGCAGGACGACGCCGCGCCGCTGGAGCGTCTGCAGGGAGGTGTCCTGGTACATTCCGTGCGGATCGTCGGGGCTTGCCGCGCGATCGTAGGCGCTCTTTGCCGCGTAGTACTCGTTCGCGGTGAGCGGGGCGCCGCTGCGATCGTCGATCTTGTAGAACTCGCCGAGGCGGTACTTCCGCCACATCTCGCTGCGAAGGCCGTACGCCGTTGCCGCGCCGTGGTTCGCCATGACGATCGCGACGTCCGATGGCCGATAGCCGAAGCCGAAGACGAGCCCGTTGAGCGCGTTCTTGACGTTGTTGAGCGTCGTCGGATTGAATGCGACCGACTCGAAGAGCTGCCGTATGCGCGCCGGACGGCCCACCGCTCGCGCAAAGGCCGCTTCGTCGAACGACGCGCGGCGCTCGACGAGCTCCGTGCCGCCGGGAACCGCCGCATCGGCAATCGCCCCCGCCGCCACGGCAGCCGAGGATGCAAAAAGAAATGCCGTTCGCTTCATGCGCACCTCTTCGCCGGGGGGCGCTCCGCCTCCATCCCGAAGTGTGCCGCCATGACGCCACTGCTGCTCTTCATCATCGGATTGCTTCTCGGCTCCGGCATTGCGTGGTTTGTCGCAGAGCGCCGCCTTCGCGCCGAGTTCGAAGCGGCGGCGCGCTCGCACGCAGAGTCGCTCGATGCCTTGATCGAACGCACGAAGAACGAGTTGCGCGATGCGACGGCCGCTCGAGCGAGCGAGCGCGTCGGCGATCTCATGCGGCCGATGAGCGAGCAGCTAACGGCGTTCCACGCGCTCGTCGGCGGTCTTCTGGCGCGCACGGAGAGTTTGGAGTCCGCTGCGACGTCGCTCACGTCGCAGACCTCGTCGCTCGTCTCGGCCTTGCGTAACCCGACGACGCGCGGCAAGTGGGGTGAGATGCAGCTGCGTAACGTCGTCGAGCGCGCCGGTATGCTCTCGCACTGCGATTTCGACGAGCAGCAGACGATCGTGCTCGACGGCGTGCGCGTGCGGCCGGACATGACGGTCCATCTTCCGGGCGACCGCTGCGTCTTCGTCGATGCGAAGGTTCCGATCGAAACGATCCAGCAGGCGCTCGAGACGAGCGATGAGGGTGCGCGGCGCGAGCTCGTGAACGCGCACGCAAAGTCGCTTCGAGCGCACGTCGACGATCTTTCGCGGCGAGGGTACCAGACCGCCAACGGCTCCGTCGAGTTCGTCATCATGTTCGTTCCCGGCGAATCGTTTCTCAGCGCGGGCTTCAACGAGGATCCGCTGCTCATCGATTACGCCGTCGAGCGAGGCGTCATCATCGCCGGCCCGGTGCAGCTCATCGGACTCTTACGGATGTTCGCGACCGGATGGCAAGTGGTGAAGCAGGAGGAGAACGCGAAGCGCATCGCTGCGATCGGACGAGAACTCTACGAACGCGCGCAACGCTTCGCCGGTCATCTCGTCAAGGTGCGCAAGGGCCTCGAGGACACGGTCGGCGCCTTCAACGCAGCCGTCGGATCGTACGAGTCCCGCCTCTTGCCGCAAGGGCGAAAGCTCAAGGACGAAGCCGCGCTGCCGACCGAAGACTTTCCCGAGATCGGCGTCATCGACAGTGCCGCGCGCCCGATTACCGCAATCGATGCCGCGGGCGAGCCCGCGCGTCTGCCGCGGACGCAAGGCCTCTTCTAGGAGCCTAGTGCCCCGGGTGCGCCGCCTCCCACGTGCGGATCGCGGCGAGCGTGTTCTTCACGTGATCGGCGGGATCCATGTTCGTGTACGTGTAGATGATCGTGCCGTCCGGCGCGATGACGTAAGAGGTCCGATTTGCATACGTCGGATGCTCGGCGAGAATCGCGTCGTATTCGCCGGCGACGCGGAGATTTGGATCGGCCGCGACGGGAAACTTCTTTCTGCAGGCGCTCACCGAGAAGCGGTTCAGCGTGTCGATCGTATCGTGAGAGACGCCGATTACCGTCGCACCGAGTGCGCGATACTCATCCATCGCCGCTGCGAAATCGTGCGCCTCGATCGTGCAGCCCGTCGTGAACGCCGCGGGATAGAAGTAGAGGACGACCGGCCCTTTTGCGAGCGCGCCGGCGAGATGGAAGGTGAAGTCTCGTCCGCCGATCGACGCCGGCAAGGTGAAGTCCGGCGCCTTCGTTCCGACGGCGAGCGATGCGAGCGCGACCGCCGTCGTCGCAAGCAGTAGGAACGTCGCGGTGGCGATCGCGCGTCGAATCATGGAAAACCTCCTGCGCCGGTGGCGCCTGCGCTACTTCTCACCACGCGCACCGCCTCCTACCGTAACCAACCGACCACCTCCTACAGCCCGATGAGCTTGGCGAGGATCATCCGCTGGATTTCGTTCGTCCCCTCGCCGATCTCGTTGATCTTCTGATCGCGATACATTCGCGAGACGGGATACTCCTCGATGAAGCCGTACCCGCCGTGAATCTGCACCGCGTCGTTCACGACACGGCGAGACACCTCGCCCGCGTAGAGCTTTGCAAGGCTCGCGCTGTAGACGTAATCGCGCTCGTTGTCTCGTTCCCACGCCGCCTTGAGCATCATGAGCTGCGCGTGCTCGATCTGCGCGATCATGTCGACGAGTTTGAACTGTATGGCTTGGAACGACGAGACGGCTTGTCCGAACGCGCGCCGTTCCTTCGCATACGCGAGCGCCTCGTCGTACGCACCCATCGCGAGGCCGATCGAAAGCGCCGCCACCGAGATTCGGCCGCCGTCGAGGATCGTGAGAAACTGCCGAAGCCCTTCGCCGCGCTCGCCGAGCAGCGCGCCTTGCGGAACGCGCGCGCCGGCAAACGAAAGCTCGCGAGTATCCGACGCGCGCCATCCCATCTTCCGATATTTTTTACTCCGCGAAAAGCCGGGGGTCGCCTGCTCGACGACAATGTTCGAAATCTCGGGCTTCCCGTCGGCGCGCACGCCCGTCACGGCGGTAATCGTCGTGCCACCGGTGATCTCGGTGCCGGAGTTCGTGATGAACGCTTTCGTCCCGTCGACGATCCACTCGCCGTTTTCGAGCCGTGCGCGCGTCTTACAGTTTCCCGCGTCGCTTCCAGCCTCCGGTTCCGTGAGGCCGAAGCCCCAAAGTTGCTTGCCTTGTACGAGCGGAACGAGGTAGCGCTCCTTCTGCTCCTTCGTACCGAAGCGATAGAACGGCATCGCGCCGAGGGAGACGGCCGCTGCGAGCGTGATCGCCGTCGACGCATCCGCGCGCGCGATCTCCATAACGGCGAGCGCGTAGCTCGTCGTGTCCGCGCCGATACCCCCGTACTCTTGCGGGAAGGGCAAGCCAAAGAAGCCGAGCTCGCCCATTTTTGCGACGAGATCGTACGGGAATCGTTCCTCGCGGTCCATATCTTGCGCACGCGGCCGCACCTCGCCGCGCGCGAACTCTCGCGCGAGGCTCTGGATGGCGCGCTGTTCGGAGGTTAGGTCGAAGTCCATGGCTCGAAGGTATAGGTCCGGTCCCCGGGCAAAACCCTCCCTTCCACGATGATCTCTCTGCGTGGCGTTTCGCTGCTCTATCCAAACGGGGTCCGCGCTCTCGACCAGGTGAGTCTTGAGATCACCAAGGGTGAGTTCGTCTTTCTCGTCGGCCATTCGGGCACCGGAAAGTCGAGCATGCTGCGTCTCCTGTATCGCGAGATGCCGCCCTCGACGGGGGTGATTACCGTCGACGGTATTCGCGTCGACCGTCTGCCGCCTCGCCGCGTTCCTGCGCTGCGGCGTCACCTCGGCGTCGTCTTTCAAGATTTCAAGCTCCTTCCCGACAAGAGCGTCTGGGAGAACGTCGCCTTCGCGATGCAGGTGACCGGCGCACCGACGAAAGAGATTCTGCGCCAGGTTCCGCGCGCGCTCGATCTCGTCGGCCTTTCGCATCGCAGCCGGATGTACCCCGACGAAGTCTCCGGCGGCGAGCAGCAGCGCACCGCGATCGCGCGCGCGCTCGTGAACAATCCGAAGATTCTCCTCTGCGACGAGCCGACGGGAAACCTCGATCCGGCGAACACGACCGAGATCGTCGATCTTCTCCTGCGGATCAACTTGAAGGGAACGACGGTCGTCGTCGCAACGCACAATCAGGCCGTCGTCGATCGCATGCGCCGGCGCGTCATCCGTTTGGAGAACGGCAAGGTCGTCACCGACAAGGAACGAGGATACTACTACCTTGGACTGGGGCAGGGTCAAGTTCTTTCTGGGTGAGGTTGCGCGAAGCTTCACGCGCAACACCCTCATGCAACTCACCGCGATCGGCACTGTGGCGATGACGCTCATGCTTCTCGGTGCGTTTCTCTACGTGCGAACGACGCTCGCCGATCTCGGAAATGGGCTTCTCGCCCAGATCGAAATTTCGGCGTACCTCGCGCCGAACGTGACGCCGCACGAGATCGCGGCGCTGCGCGCCGACTTCAAGGCCGATCCGCGCATCGCGTCGGCGGAGTTCGTCCCCAAGAGCGAAGGACTCAAAGAACTGCGCGCGCGCACGCGTGGCGTCATCGACACGTCGCTGCTCACCGAAAACCCGCTCCCGGACAAGTTTCGGATTCGCGTGCGCGATCCCGGCTTCGTTCCCGCCGTCGCGCGCGACGTCGGCAGGCTCCAGGGGGTCGCTCAGACGCTCTACGGCCACGACGTCGTCCAGCGCCTTCTCCGTTTAGGCGTCGTGCTGCGGCGAATCGGGATGGGCCTCATCGCGCTCTTCCTCGTCGTCGCGGGGATCATCATCTCGAACACGACCCGCCTGGCCGTGTACGCGCGCCGGCGCGAGATCGGTATCATGCAGCTCGTCGGCGCGACGAACGCGTACATTCGACTCCCCTTCATCTTCGAAGGCCTCATCGTCGGATTCGTCGGCGCCTTCGTCGCCGTTCTTCTCCTCGTCTTCGCGCGCGCGGCCCTCTGGCCGCGCCTCGTCGAGGCCCTGCCCTTCGTACAGTTCAACGCGGCAACGGTCGACGCGCAGGGGCTGGTCTTGCAGCTTTTCCTCGTCGGCGGCATCATCGGTGCGGCGGCTGCGTGGATCGCCGTCGGACGGTACCTTCAAGCGTGACGCGGCGTCTCGTCGCAGCGTTCCTCATCTGTGCGGTGCCGGTCATCTGCGCCGATGCCGCGCCGCGTTCTCACCGGCATCCGACGATGTCTCGCGCGCACCGGGAACACCTCGCGTCGATCGAGCAGCGCATCGAAGCGCAGCGCCGGCACGCCGAGGATCTGCACCGCCGGCTCCATTACAAGCGCCTGGAGCTCCACGCCGCAACGTCACACGAAAGCGACCTGCAAGGACAGCTCAACGAGACGAACGCCGCGATCTCGAGCGTCGACGCAACGATCGGCCAACTCGGCGCCGAACAGCACGAGACGACGCGCCGTCTCCACTGGTACTCGCGCCAGCTCGGCGCAGCGCAATCGTCGCTGGAGCTCCACGATCGGATGCTCCGAACGCGTCTGGTCGGCATCTACGAGTACGGGTCGCCGAACTATCTCAGCGTGCTCCTCGCCGCGCGATCCTTCAGCGACTTCGTCGAGTCGTGGGACGACTTGAGCCTGCTCATCGAGTCGAATCAGCGCGTCGTTCGCGAGCGAGCCGACGCCGCGCGCCGCGTCGAGTTCATCGAGCAGGATCTTGAGACGAACGAGGTCGCGCTCGGCAGCGAACAACAGCAGCAGACGCAAGCGCGCAGTCAACTTGGAGCGCTCGCCGCCGAACGCGGAAATCTCGTCGCGGTCGCCGACCGGTACCGCCACCATATCGCAACGCAAGTTGCGAACATGGAGGACATCTCGGCAGCGCAAGAGGCGCAGCTCGAGGCGCTCATCCAGGAGCGCGCGAGAGAGATCGGGCGCGCGCAGGGCATCGCCGGGCCCGCAATCGCCTCGAGCGGCCGATTCTCCTGGCCGCTGACGGGCCCGATCACGTCGCCGTTCGGCTGGCGTTCGAATCCATTTGGCGGCGCGCCGGACTTCCATCCGGGAATCGACATCGGTGTCCCCGTCGGAACCACGGTCATGGCGGCCGCCGCCGGTACCGTTATCATGGCACAGTGGTACGGCGGATACGGAAACTACATCCTTATCGACAACGGCAACCACTACTCGACCGGCTACGGACACCTTTCGGCGATCTACGTCTCGGTCGGACAGGTCGTCAAACGCGGGCAGGCCATCGCCGCGTCCGGCAACACCGGCTGGTCGACCGGGCCGCACCTGCACTTCGAAGTGCGCTACTACGGCAAGCCCATCGACCCGGCTCCTCGCCTCATACACTAGGAAGCGCACCGTCCAAGGGTATAGAGAAGAATCATGAAGTATAGGGCGCCGCTGCTCGCGCTCGTCGTGGTGCTCGTCCTGTGCGCCGTAGGGTTCTACGCTGCGCGCCGGATCGGTATGGAGACCGCCGCGTCCGAGATCGCGGTTCCGGTCGCGCAGGACGGCGGGCTCTACGGGCTCTTCGGCGATGGTCCGAACGACGATCGCCTCATCGGCATCGCGCTCGCGCAACTCGAGCAGGACTATTACAAGCCGATCGCTCCGCAGACGCCGTTCCGCGGCGTCTCGAGCGGGCTGCGCGCATACCTGAAGACGAAGCATATCGTTGCAAAGCTTCCGCAGGAACACGCCACCGGCGATCTCGCGGTCGATGCGAACGACCTCGAGAACGAGGTCGCGTACGCGCAGTCGCACTACGGCGCGGCCGCCGGCAACACCGATCTTCTTCAAGCCGCGCTGCGCGGAATGATGGGCTCCGTCGACGACCCGTATACCGTCTACCTCTCGCCGCGCGAGATCCAACAGTTGACAGAGATGCTCGCCGGCGGCGATTTCGGCGGCGTCGGCGTCTACATCTTGCCGACCCGCACCGGCGAGATCGTCATCGCGCCGATCCCGAATCTTCCAGCCGCGCGCGCCGGCATCACGGAACCGATGGTTCTCGTCAGCGTCGACGGGAAGCTCACTCGTCATCTCACGCCCGACGACGTGCAGACGCTCATTCGCGGACGGACCGGAACCCGCGTGACGATTCGCGCCTACCCGCTCGGAAAACCGAAAGCCTCCCGCGCCTTCGGCATCGTGCGAGAGATCATCCACGTGCCGACCGTCTCCTCAACGATGGAGAAGCGCATCGATTACATCCGTCTCTCCGAGTTCGGCGACACGTCCGCGCACGAGATGCGCGCCGCGTTACTGAACGGCAAGGCGCACGGTGCGAAAGGGTACATCATCGATCTCCGCTACAACGGCGGAGGGCTCGTCGATGCGGCGGTGGACATCGTGAGCTTCTTCGTTCCCAAGGGCGCTCCGATCGTCTCCGAGGTCGATCGCACCGGGCACGCGCTGACGAGCGTCGGTACGGGCGCGACGATCCCCGGCTTGCAGCCGCTCGTCATTCTCGTGAACGGCTCGACCGCCAGCGCATCCGAAATTACCGCCGGCGCGCTCCAGGATTATCATCTCGCGACGCTCGTCGGCACGCAGACGTTCGGCAAAGGCGTCGTTCAGACGATCCGGGCGCTCCCCGGCAACGCCGGAGCGCTCAAGATCACCGTCGCCAGCTACGTCACGCCGAAGGGCCGCAACATCGAGCACCGCGGGATCCGTCCGAACATCATCGTCCCGGATCCGGACCCTCGCCTCATCGGTACCGCGCGGGACACGCAGCTGCAAGCGGCAAAAGCCCGCATCGCGCAACTCCTCCGAGCGACCCACCGTTTAAGGAATCATTGAAGAAGCCCATGCACGTTCGTTCCACGTTCCTCGCCGTCGCGCTCGCGTTCTGCGTCGTCGCACAATCCGCTGCGAGCACCGTGCCGGTTGCGATTTCGCCAACCGACACGAACGATATCTCGAATAGCTACGGGTACCTCGTCTCGAACTATTACGAGCACGTCTCGCTGCAGCACGTCTTGGACAGCGTGCGCGCCGACCTTCTCCGCACGCTGCGTTCCGCGGGAGTACGGCGCGCGTCGTTGCCGCCGATGCGTGCCAGCCGCTTTCCCGGTGCGAACGTCCACGAGATCGACCACGAGGTGCTCTATGCCGCCTCGGAGGCGCATCGCAGAACGAGCGTCCACGATCTGAGTTACGCCGCGATCGACGGCATGATGCGTTCGGTACACGATCGCTACACCGTCTTCATGACGCCAAAAGAGTACGCCGCGCTCAACGAGGGTCTCGATGGCGGAAACTTCGGCGGCGTCGGAATCGTCATCGAGAAGGACGACGCAACGAAGTACATCGCCGTCGAGAACGTCATCCCGCAAGGCCCGGCGGATCGCGCGGGTCTGCAGCAAGACGATCTTATCGTCGCGATCGACGACCGTCAGACGAAGCCCATGTCGATCCAAGAGGCGAGCAAGTACCTGCGCGGGGCCGTCGGCACGAGGGTTCGGCTGACGATCGACCGCGGTGGGACGATCCTTGCCTCGCCGATCGAGATCACGCGCGCCACGATCCACGACGTGAGCGTCATCGAGAAGATGCTTCCGGGCAAAATCGGATACGTCGAGCTGACGGTCTTCGGCCTCGATACCGGCGCCGAGCTCGCCTCGGCACTCGATCGTTTGGAACATGAGGGCGTGCGCGCGATCGTTCTCGACCTACGCGATAACGGAGGCGGCTACCTCGACGCGGCGATCGCGGTCTGTTCGAAGTTCATATCGAGCGGGCCGATCGTCTCGGTCGAAGAGCGCGCCACCGACGTTACGACGTACGAAGCCGACGACACCGCGATCCCGCCGCTGCCGCTCGCCGTTCTCGTGAACGGTCACACGGCGTCGGCGTCGGAGATCACGTCGGGCGCCATCCAAGACACCGGGGTCGGCACGATCGTCGGCACACGAACGTTCGGAAAGGGCGTCGTCCAGACGATCTATCCGCTTCGCGACGGATCGGCGGTGAAGATCACGACCGCGCGTTACCTGACGCCGCACGATCGCGATATCAACCATCTCGGCATCACGCCCGACATCGTCGTCGCGGAGAATCGCGGCGGGCGTTTCGGCGACCCGCAGCGCGACGCTCAACTCGCGCGCGCGATCGAGTTCTTACGCGGGCGGCTCGCGCAGCTCGCCTCGCAGACCTAGGACTCGCCTTCTGCGGCCGCCTTCTTTCGTGGGCGACCGCCGGAGCGTTTCTTCTCGCCGGCCGCCTTTGCGCCGCTCTTCTTGCGCGTGCGCTTTACGCCGTCCGTCGAAGCGACGGTCGCTTGGACGACCTCTGCCGGGGCCGCCTGTGCCGCGGCGACGCGCGAACGTCGGCGTCGCGCCGGTTTAGCCACCGGCGGCTCCGGCGGTTCTACACGAGCGAGCGTGATGCTCGGCGGCGGTGCCTCGACTGCCGGCGCCGGTGCCGGCACGACGGCCGCAAGCGCACCTCCTCGTCCTCGGCCTCGGCGGCGTCGGCGGCGCCGTCGCCCTTCGCCCTGAGCCTGCTGCGCCGGAGGCGCGGTATCGATCTGGGCCTGCGCGCTAGGAACGGGAATCCCGGCAACGGCCGCCACGGCAAGCCCGCGTCCGCGTCCGCGGCCGCGCCGTCCCCGCCGGCGGCGTTTGCGGTGCTCCTCCTCGTGCGGCTCGCCGCCGCCGATGAGGATCGCCTCGGGCTGGTGCTGCCCCTTCGCCTGCGCCGCGAGCGCCCGGTCCTCGGCCTCTTCCTCTTCGGTCACCGTCGTGATGCCGATAGGAGCACGCGCCTGCGCCTGCTGCGCGGCCTCCTGCGCGAGCTCGCGCAGCGCCTTCGTCTGCTCGGCCGCCGTCGGCACGGCCTTGCGTTTGCGGCGCCGCGACTTACCCGCGCCGCTCGCGACGAGCTCCGCGATGACGCTGCCTCTCTCGTCGTCGACGTCGATGATCCGAATGCGCGCCGCGGCTCCCGCGAGATTGCCCGCGTTCTCGACCTCGACGGTACGCCCGCCGACGACGGCGGCCGCCGACGTCGCCGTAGGAAGCCGTCCCGCGATGAGCTCGACGGCGTGCTCGTCGCCGACGCGAACCGCGCCGTCCGCAAGATCGGCAACTCGCTCGAGTCGCCAACGCTGCGGATGGAGCATCGCATCGACGCGAACGTGCACGTCGCGGCCGAGTTGCTGCGCGAGCGCGCGAAGCTCGTCGCGATACCAAAACTCCATCTGGACCGCGACGGTTGGAGGAACGTAGACGACGACGCCGGCGTTGCCGTCGCGACCTTGGTCGCGGATATCGCGGAATGCCTCGATCGCGACGGACTGCGGCGACATCACGGAGCCGAGCCCGTCGCACGACGGACACGCGCCCTGCAGTTGCGCGCCGAGGTCCTTTCCGATACGCTTGCGAGTAAACTCCAAGAGCCCGAGGTTCGAAAAGGACTGGATCGTCGAGCGCGTTCGATCTTTGCGCAGACCGTCTTCGAGCGTCTTGATGACCTTGTTCCGAGACGCCTCGCTCGACATGTCGATGAAGTCGACGACGATGATGCCGCCGATGTCTCGCAACCGCACCTGCCGCGCGATCTCGGCGGCCGCTTCGACGTTCGTCTTGACGATCGTATCTTCGAGGTTCTTTCCTCCGGTGAACTTTCCGGAGTTCACGTCGATAACCGTGAGCGCTTCGGTCGTCTCGATGACGATCGATCCCCCGGACGGCAAGGTGATCTTCGGACGGAGAAGGCGCTCGAGCTCTTCGTCGATCTTGTAGTCGGCGAAGAGCCGATGCGGGTGCTCGTATTGCTGCACGCGATCGATGTACTGCGGGCCGAGGAGTTGGAGAAACTCGCGGACGCGGCCGTACTCGGTTTCGTCGTCGATGAGCACGCGATCGACGTCGGCCGTGACGAAGTCGCGCGCCGCTTTGTAGACGAGGTTCATGTCGCGGTGAAGCAGCGCCGGGGCGGCGACGCGCTTGTACGTCTCGAGGATCCCGTGCCACATGCGAATGAGGACGCCGAGATCGGCAATGAGCTCCGCCTCGCTCACGCGCGCGGCGGCGGTGCGCACGACGGTCGCCATCCCTTCGGGCCGGATGCGCTTCATGACGCTCTTGAGCCGGTCGCGCTCTTCGGGCGAGTCGATCTTCCGCGAGACACCCGAGAACCGTCCCGCGGGCATGAGAATGAGATACCGCCCGGGGAGCGAGACGTTCGTCGAGATGCGTGCGCCCTTGAGGCCGCGCGGCTCCTTGACGATTTGCACGAGGACCTCGTCGCCGCGCTTCACCTTCTCGCCGATCGTGAAGCCGCTGTGTCCGCGTGTGATCTCGACCTCGCCGATGTTCAGCGGCTGCTTGTTGATGTCGTCGACGTAGAGAAATGCGTTGCGCCCGAGCCCGATGTCGGCGAAGGCCGCTCCCATGCCGGGGAGGACGTTTTGAACTTTTCCCTTGTAGATCGATCCGATAACGCGCTCTTCGCGCTCGATGTAGAGTTCGGCAAGCGTGCCGCCCTCGAGTATTGCGACCCGGTTCTCCCAGGGATCGCTCGTAATGAGAATCTCGGTTGTCAAATATCTTCCTCGTAACGGATCCGTTGTGGATCGTTGGGTACGAGCCCCGGCGCGCCTTCCAGCGTCTGCTTCATCGCGCGGCGCCGCCGCAGGCCCTGCGAAATCTTCGGGCCTCCCTTCTACGCGTTGCCGAGGACGTTCCTGTCGCGCTGACCGTAGATGTTCAGGAGGATGCCGACGGCCGCAAAGTCGGTGACGAGCGCGGAGCCGCCGTACGACATGAAGGGCAGCGGAATCCCCGTAATCGGCATGATGCCGACGGTCATCCCGACGTTCACGAGGACGTGGAAGAAGATCATCGCGACGAGCCCGGCCGCCAAGAGGTAGCCGAAGCGATCGTGCGCGACGAAGAGCGTTCTCACCCCGCCGTAGAGCATCGTTGCATAGAGCGCGAGCAGAAGGATCGCTCCCATGAAGCCGAGCTCTTCACCCAGGACGGTGAAGATGAAATCGCGAGAGTGCAACGGCACGAAGTTCAACTGCGTCTGCGTTCCCTGATGCAGCCCGCGCCCAAACCAATCGCCGTTCCCCACGGCGATCTTCGCCTGATCGAGATTATAGCCGGCCCCTTGGGGATCGGCGTTCGGATTGAGAAAACTGAGCAGACGCGCCTTTTGAAACGGTTTCAGGAGAACGTTCGTCCCTACCGCAATCGCGGCCGCAACGAGAACGCCCATGCCGTAGATCGCAAAATCGGCGATTTTCGGCAACCCGAAGAAGAGCATCGTCGTGAGAATCGCGAGGAGGACGAGCGCGGTTCCGAGATCGGGCTGCTTGAGAATGAGCAGCGCGGGAATCGCCACGGTGACGAGCGGTTTCCAGAGCGACGTGAGGCGCTCGTACCGGCCGCTGCAGAGCACCGCCGCGAGCGCGATCGCGACGATGAGCTTCGCCGGCTCGGAGGGTTGAAACGTTCCGAGCGGTCCGAGCGAGATCCAGCGTTGAGCGCCGAACGCCGCGTGCCCGCCGCGCAAAATGAAGAGCAGGAGGAGGACGTTGAGGCCGTAGAGCCACGGTGCCCAGCGTCGCAGCGAGCGATAGTCGAGCAGCGACAAGCCGATCATGAGCGCGACGCCGATGGCAACGTAGAGGATCTGACGACGGTACTCGCCCGCCGCACTCGGGTCGTGAAGACCGGCGGATTGCACGCACAAGACGCCGAGCAGCGAGACTGCGATGCACGGCAGGGCGATCGCCCAGTTGAAGTTACGCAGGTAGCGCCGCACGGCGCTCTCGCCGCGCAGCACGAGTGAAGCCACGTGGGTCCGGACGTTCTAGGTCGCGGTTGCGGGTTCCGCGGCGGTCGCGCCCGGCGGGCGGCGCTTGCGCTTGCGCCGCGGACGTACCGGCGGCGTCTGTGAGGGCGGCGGCGGGCGGCGAACCGAGAGAATCGGAATGTTCGCCAAGAGCGCAACCGCTCGATCTTGTTGCTCGAACGTCACCTCGATACGCTCGAGATCGACCTCGACGTGGCGCGAGATGACGTCGACGAGGTCTCGCTTCATCGCCTCGACGATCTCGGGATCCAGCGCGAGGTGGTCGGTCATGAGAACGAGGCGGAGCCTCTCTTTTGCCATGCTTGCGCTCGCCGGCACGGCACCGAAGAATCTGCGAAGGAACTCGATCATGTGCGGCCTCTTCTGAAGATTCGCTCGAAGAGTGATGGCTTTCGCAACTCGACGCGGGGAGCGGGAACGTCCTCGCCGGCGACGCGCGCGGCGATGGCATGGTACGCGCTCGCGGTCGGGCCGTCTCGCGCGAGCGCGAGCGGTTCGCCCCGATTCGTCGCGACGATGATCTGCGGCTCGTCTGCGATGACGCCGAGCAGCGGAAGGCGGAGAAACGATTCGACGTCTTCAACCGAGAGCATTGTCCCCTTCTTCACGAGCTTGGGACGAACGCGATTGACGATGAGATGCGGGCGAAAGCGGCTGCCCAGCAATCCGACGACGCGATCGACGTCGCGCACCGCCGAGACTTCGGGCGTGCAAACGACGATCGCCTCGTGCGCGCCGGCCACCGCGTTCTTGAAACCCTTTTCGATGCCGGCCGGCGAGTCGATGAGCACGTACTCGAAGCGCTTGCGCAGCGACTCGACGAGCTCGCGCATCTTGTCGGTGTCGACTTCGTCCTTTTCGCGAGCCTGCGCCGCGGCGAGGAGAAAGAGTCCTTCGCTGTGCTTGTCTGCTACGAGAGCGTCGTCGAGCGACGCGGTCTCCTCAAGCACGTCGAGCAGATGATAGCGAATGCGATTTTCCAGCCCGAGGAGAATATCGAGATTGCGTAGGCCGATGTCGGCATCGACGAGCGCGACGCGCGCGCCGCGCAGCGCGAGCGCCGTGCCGAGATTCGCCGTCGTCGTCGTCTTTCCGACGCCCCCTTTGCCGGAGGTGATGACGATGGCGCGTCCGAGGGCCGCGGTCGCGCCGGTCGTCACTTGACGCTGCGGATCGAGCGCCGTGTCGCCCGTATCTGAAAGCAGATGCATGGGACCTCCGTTCTCGCCTAACTCGCCGTTAGTCCGGAGAGGATACGGCCGAAAAAGCCGTGCCGGCCGTTCGTGAATCTCGTGAAGGGAACGACGTCGCCCTCGAGACGGCGCGCGATCTTGCCGTAGACGGCCGCGAGCCGCGTGCCTTCGTTGAGGACGATCGGTTCGCCGCGATTCGTCGTGTCGATGACCTCTTCGTCGTCGGGGACGATCCCCAGAAGTTCGACGGCAAGCACCCCGCAGACGTCGTCCACGCCGAGCATGTCGCCGCGCTCGACCATCTCGGGACGAAGGCGATTGATGACCAGACGAATCGGAAGGGATCGCTCGCCAAGCTTCCCCACGACGCGATCGGCATCGCGAATCGCGCTGACCTCGGGCGTCGTCACGACGATCGCTTCGGCAGCGCCGGCGATGGCATTGCGAAACCCTCCTTCGATCCCTGCCGGGGAATCGATGAGAACGTAGTCGGCGACTTGCGCCGCCCGGTCGACGACCTCGGCGAACTGCTCCTCGCTCACCGCGTCCTTGTCGCGCGTCTGGGACGCCGGAAGGAGCGAGAGCGATGAGAAACGCTTGTCCCGGATGAGCGCCTGACGCAACTGGCATCGCCCCTCGGCCACCTCGACGAGGTCGAAGACGATGCGCTTCTCCAGCCCGAGCACGAGGTCGAGATTGCGCAGGCCAATATCCGCGTCGACGAGGATGACGCGTTTGCCGATCTTCGCGAGTGCCGCGCCGACGTTGACGGTCGTCGTGGTCTTGCCGACGCCGCCTTTACCGGACGTAACGACGATCTTTCGTGCGCTCAGGTCGCTGCCTCCGTGAGCTCGCGCTCGAGTCGATGGAATGGGACGACGACGATATGCGCGTTCCGAACGAACGCAACCTCCGGCTCGGCGGAATCGTCGGCGGCTTCGTCGTCTGCGGCGATGAAGGTCGCGATGCGCAACTGCACAGCTCGCAGCTGCAGCGCGTAGACCCGCGCCCCCTCGTCGCCCTGCGCGCCGGCGTGCGCGACCCCGCCCAGGCGTCCGAAGACGAGGATGTCTCCGGTCGCGACGATCTCGGCGCCGGGGTTCACGTCGCCGGCCACGACGAGGTTCCCGACGTGGTGCAGCGATTGACCGCCGCGCAGCGTCCCGGTGTGGTAGAGCGTCGTGACCGCCTGCACGAGGTGGAGAGCCGCCGGCGCCTCCGCCTCCACGCGCCGAACGCTGGACTCACCGCGTCGGCGGCGCGAGGCGATGTCCGAGCGGGCTCCGGCAAAGTCGGCCACGAGCGAGCGAGCCGATGGCGAAAGCTGCGTAACGGGCAGAGTAAAGTCGAGTCCTCGTTCCCGAGCGAGCATCTCGATCTGCGCGTCGCCGCTTAACGCTCGTAGAGCGATGCCGCGAGCATCGAGTATCGCGCGCAAGCGGTCGAGCTGCTCGATCTCGGGTACGCGCTCGCCGAAGACCGCCGTCGCGCTGCTTCCGCGGTAAAAGTCTGGCTGCCCCGCAAGGCGAGCGTCCAAATCGGCGAGCCCGGTCTCGAGGTCGTCCTCGGATAGCACGATTTCGAGGCCTATACCTCTCCCCCGGACGACCATTCCCGCCGTTTGGAGCAGACCGGCGCCGCTCCCTTCGCCGTCCACATCCCGTTCGCAAGTTCTTCTCGTTATCCACACGGAATTCACAGTACTCGGCGAATACTCTGTTCCATGACGCCGCTTTCGCGTGCCGCCGCCTCTCTCGTCGTTGCGGCGCTGGTCGCCGCCTCGCTGCCGACCCGCGCGCTCGCCCTATCGACGCAGCAAGAGATTCGCCAAGGGCAAGCGGAGGACGAGCAGATTACCCGCAGCGAGGTGATCGAGACCGATCCGCTGCTCAACGCATACGCCCGCTCGATCGCGAACAAGCTCTGGCTCCAAGTCGCGCGCAAAGACGTTCCCTACAACATCAAGATCGTCAAGTCGAGCGACATCAACTCGTTTGCGACCGAAGGCGGCTTCGTCTACATCGATGAGGGGCTCATCGACTTCGCGCAGTCGGACGACGAGTTCGCAAGCGTCATCGGGCACGAGACCGGACACATCGAGCGGCGTCACGTCGTCTCGATGAACGCGAAGGCGGAGCTTCTCAGCCTTCTTCTCGGCCTCGCATCGATCTTCTCGCCGTTCATCTACTACGGCGGGAACGTGCTCGCGCAGACCGTCATGGCGAAAGTCTCTCGCGAGGACGAACTCGAGGCCGATCGCTACGGGCTTCAGCTGATGTCGCGCGCGGGATACGATCCCGATTCGATGGTGACGATGATGTCGCACATGGCCGCGCTCGAGGACGAACACAACGAACTCGTCGACAAATATCTCGAAGACCACCCCGACGCGAAGGCGCGCATCGCACACCTCTTGGGCTATCCCGAACTCGATCCAACCGTCGTCACCGAACAGCAGCGGCTCGTTCAGGCCGTCTCCGATTCCGAGCGCGCTCGCTATTCGTTTGCGTACGTGAAGCTCCGAGCGATTCTTGACAAGCATCCGCGCAACGTCGAAGCCCTGCTTCATCTCGCGCAGGTGCAGCTCGCGCTCGGACTCACGAGCAAGAGCGCGCAGACGCTCGCGCAGGCCGCCCAGCTCGGCTCTTCGCAGGCGCGCGCGCTCGTCGCGGTCCGGCAAGCGCAGCTCCGCGACATCGAAGTGCGCCGCGCGCTGCTCATCCGCGAGGATCCGAACTTTCACGGACTCGTCGCCGAGATCGACGGCGCGCACCGTTCGCTCGCGGCGCTCTCGCAGGGCGTCTGGGCACGCGAGAGCCAAGCGCGCGATCGGCTGAAGTCGCAGGAATCGCGGCTTACCGATCTCCAGTTCGAGATTCCGAATCTCGGCAACATCACGATCCGTCCGAACTCGCACCTCGCGTCGATCGTCGGCAGCATCGAAGCGATGTCGCGCGCGCTGAACAGCGCACTCGACGACGACGAGCAGGTGCTCGCAAACGTTGGGTCGCTCGAACCGGACAAGCAGGGCGGCATGCTGCTTGCGAGCCGGGAGGTCCTCGACGAGATGGCCGCGCCGCTCGCGCTCGCGCCCGTGCCCGACGACTCGCTGGCGCTCTTCCCCTCGTACGGTACGATGCTCGGCGAGATCGGCCGCGCGGACGACGATCTCGTGCGTTCCGTCGACGAGTCGCGGACCTCGCTCGACGAGATGGATGCCGGAATCGGCGAGCTCGACGCGCTCTTTCGCGCGCTCGACGACACGCCGATGGGCTATCAGGGCGACATCGGACAAAGCGATTTCAACGGCCTGCACGCGACGATCGCGACCGCGGTGAACGATCTCGACGACGCCGCTACGACCGCATCGCAGGCGGCGCAGTTATACAACATGGCGCGCGCGCGGCAGTACTCCGTTCGCATTACGCTGCTCGGCGTCGGAGCCTCACCGCAGCGCTTCGCGACCCTGCAGCACGCGCTCGACGTGCGCTTCGCTTCAAGCGGTCTCGACTACGCCACAATGCTCCGCGACGGCATCACCGCCGGTGACGACGTGGCGGCAACGATCGTTGCGGCCGACATCGGCAGCACGCCGCAGGCGATCGTCGAGGAGTCGCTGCGAACGAAGACGCCGATTACCGATCTCGCCAACGAGCACGGAATGCACGCCTGGCCGCTGGAGATCTTCATGCGTCTCACCTATCTCGACTACACCGACGATCCGGTGAAGGAGCTGAGCGACACGGGGCGGGCCGCCGCCGGCTTGGGCTTTTAGGGAGGCTCTCGCGATCGGCATGTCGTCCGCTGCTATCGGCGCGCGCGATCTCTTCGCCCTCGTTCGCAAGGGAATCGATGCGGACGCGGTGGGCGCCGCCGTCCGTAAGCCCTTTCGCTTCCTTCTCTGCGGCGATCCCGCGCTCGTCGCCGAGCTGCGCGCGCTCCTTCTGTGCGGTCATGCCGACGGTCCGCCCCCCGAGGCCGCGGCGTGTCTCGAGACACTCGCACCCGGAACTGCGAGGGTCGGGCTCGATGCCCGAGCCGTGCTCTTTCTCGGTCGTACCGGCGATCTCGCCGGCGCCGATCTCTCGCGTCTAGCGGCGTTCTCGCTTCCGATTCTCGCGATTACCATCGACCCAAGTGCAAGCGCGCCGACCGGACCTGCGACGCCGCCGCCGCGCGGCGCCTGGGCAGAGTACGTCGTTCCCGCGTTGAGCGCCGGCGCGCTTCGCGCGCGCTTCTTCGCGCACCTCATCGAGTGCTCGCGCGGCGTCGAGATCGCCGTCGCACGAGCGCTGCCGCCGCTGCGCGAAACCGTCGCGGCGAAGCTCACGCGCGACGCGGCTGCGAACTCGCTCAAGGTCGCGATCGCAAGCGCGGTCGTCGACCACATTCCGCTCGTCGGCCTCGTGCTCGGCGCGATGGCCTCGGCCGGCGACATCGTCGTGATCACCGGCATTCAAATCGTTCTCCTCATGCACATCGAGGCCGCCTACGGCCGCGACCCCGACGTGCAGCGCATCTGGCGCCTGTTGCCCGTCATCGGCGGCGGCCTGGGATGGCGCGCGCTCGCGCGCGAACTGGCGGGATTCGTTCCGGTGGCCGGAATCGCGATCAAGGGCGCGATCGCGTACGCCGGCACGATCGTCGTCGGCGAGGGGGTCACGTTTTTTCTCGAGCACGGCGACCACATGACCAAGCACGATGCGTCGCTGCTCTACGAACAGACGAAGAACGACGCGCTGCGGTTCGCGCGCGACCTTATCGCACGTCTACGAGGACGCGGGTAGGCTCGTCGAGGCCTCGCGCCCGCACACGTCGTGGTAATACACGGCATACAGAACCGCGCCGACCGCAACGACGGTCGCGAAGACCAATGCATCGAGCGCGGCCGCAAACGCGGTCCCTCCGGGAACGAGATTGACCATACCCGCGAGCACGCTGCCTGCCAGCGGCGATACGGAAAACCACACGATGGCAATCAGCGCGATCAGCAGCGCGCGTTTCCATTCGCGGCGCGCAAAGATTCGCTCGAACCCCGAGCCGACCGATGACACGACGCCCTTTCTCTCCACCGTCGCAGCGAAGAGTGCGAAGTACAACGCCATGCCGATGAGGACGAACGCGATAGCCACCGCCGCGAGGACGAAAAGCGCGATCGTGATGACCGCGCTGAGAAGGAGTATCGAGTGCGTTGCGTCGCGGTACGCGACGATAACGGCGCCGACGGCGCCGGCGATGACGAGGATGCCTGCGGCCATCGCGCCCAGGTCGACCAGGATTGAGAGCACCAGAACGCCGAGAATTTGCGGCAGCCGCACGAAGACCCGCGCGAAGCCAAAGCGCAGACGAACGCGGCCCGTTCGAAGAATCGCATCGACGTCGGCCGCGACGGCGGCGAAAGCAACCGGCTCGAGAAGCAAGCCGAGTAGGTAGAGGCTCTCGCCGTAGATCAGCCGGCGGAACTGCGGGGCAAAAAACGGCCACGAAGGCGCCGTCGAGTGCTCGCCGGCCGCAAGTTGGTGAAGCATCGCCTGCAACTCCGCCGCTTGAACGCCGAGAATGGTATAGATGCCCACGGCGATCGGAATCCCGATGACGATCGCGGTCGTTACGACGAAGAGCGCGAAGTGGCGGCCGATGACGGCGGCCGTGCGTTCGAGAATCGAGCCCACGCCGCTTTGCTACGGGAGCGTTCGGTGCCTCACCTCGCGAAGAGGCCCGTCATGAGGCTCGGGACGCTGGAGACCATCCGCCGCTACCCGGTCAAGAGTCTCGGCGGGCAGACGCTCGCAGAGACCGAGATCGGCGAGAACGGCATCCCAGGAGACCGGACGCAGCGCCTTGTTGTCGAGAGCGGACACGCTCGAATCGGGCGCGAGTACCGGGGCATCGAGGACGAGCGCCTGCACCTCGTGCAAGGGGTGGGCCAAGCGAAAGCGATGGCCGGCGAGCGCGGCGTCGCGCTGCGGGTCGAGAGCGGCGGGCGATACCATTACGCCAATCCGATCACGCTCGTGATGGATCGATGGCTCAAGGAGTTGAGCGCGTTCGTCGGGTACGCCGTCGAGCCCGAGCGCTTCCGTCCCAACCTGGCCGTGCATGCGGCGGACGATTTTGCCTTTGCCGAGGCCGATCTCTTCGGGGCGACGCTCGAGGTCGGCAACGTTCGGCTGAAAGTTCGCAAGCCGATCTCACGCTGCGTTACGATCACGTTCGATCCGGGCGGCGGAGCGGCGGATCCGCGGATCCTACGCTTCGTCGCGCAGGAGCGCGACGCGAAGATGGGCGTCTACTGCGACGTGCTGCGAGCCGGCACCGCGCGCAGCGGCGACTCGGTGCGTTTGGTCGATCGCTGAACGTCGCGCACGATCGCTTCGAGCGCGTCGATGTACTCGAGAAAGCGTCGCCGTCCCGCGGGCGTGATGTGGAGGATCGTCTGCGGGCGTCCGGATCCCGTCCGCCGCTCGGTCGCGACGATACCCTCTTCCATGAGCGCGTGGAGATGACGATTGAGATTGCCGTCGGTGAGCGCGCACGCGCTTTGAAGGTTCGTGAACGAAACGCCTTCGCTGCGTGCGACGAGCGTCGAGCAGATCGCCAAGCGCCCGCGCTCGTGAAAGACGCGATCGAGTTTGTCGACGCTCATGCGCTCGCCGTCGCGCGGCGAATGAGAACGCCGATAAGGCACTGTGCGATTCCGAATCCGATCGGCAGCGTCCACCACGCAAGCGCAATCGACGATGGCGTGAAGAGCAGCGAGACGCCGGCCGCCACGAACGCCGCCGCGATCGCGACGACGCCGCGCGGAAGCATCGTGCGCGAGGCGAAGAGACCGACGCCGTAACATCCGTACCAGACGCCCGGCAGGAGAGCGATCTCGCCGCGCGCGAGGAGCGCGAACGAGAGGCCCGCTCCGAGAACGAGCGCGGGAAGGATCGCGAGGCCCACGGTCCTCGTCTGCCATCGATCGCGAACGCTCTCGTCGCTCCAAAACCAGTTGAGGATCGCGCCGTAGTTCACGAGCGCCGCGGTCGCGGCGCAGACGAACCAGATCGCGAAGTAGAGGTGCTCTTCATGCGCGCCGGCCGGCGACGGCACGATGGCGCGCTGAAGGAGTCCCGCACCGACGGCGAGCGCTCCGGAGAGCATCGCCGCGATGCCGGAGTAGCCCTTGAAGCGCTGCGCCATCGCAAGGCGCTCGCGAACCTCCGCGATATCGGAGAGCGCGCGGTCGAGCTCCGTCATCTCTTCTACTTTGTACCACAAAGTAGGCTCGTAAATCCAGCGAGGTCCGAAAACCCAGCCGGCGCGGCACTGTCAGGAGCGTGGGAGGCCCAGGAGCCAAGCGGCTCCGCCAGCGCGGCGCGGCACTGCTCGACCTCGTCGTCGGTGCCGCCGTCGCGCTGATGATCTTCGGCCTGCTCGTCTGCGTTCTCCACTCCACCGTCGCAGCGGCCGCGTCGCGTCACGCGACGATGCTCGCGAGAACGCAGGTCGTCCAAACGCTGCAGCGCATGGATGCACAAGCTGCAAGCAGTTGGAGTATCTTCGTGCCCTCGACCGACCTCAACGGCCAAAGCAACTCCGACGGGCACGAGGTCGACTTTACGACGCAAGATGCCACGCGGCGGCTCTACCATTGGGCCTACCTGTACGATACGAGCGCGAAGACGCTGACGCGCTACCTTCTCGCCGCCGGTTCGGCGCCGATTGCAGGCGCGGTCGCTCCGGGGATTACAGGCTTTACCGCGAGCGCGTATCCCGCAACGGCGATCTCCGATCCAAGCACTCCGATCTACGATCCTCTCTTCGCCGCAGTAACGGTGACGCCGGTCGCGTACGCGCTCCCCGACGGCAGCATCGCCGGAAATGCCTTCGTGCAGGTGCGCATCTCCGGGGCCGGGACGTCGCAGAGCGACCTCCTCGCAACGTCACTGGCGCCGACGCAGTTCACGGTCGTCGTGCAGTACACGCCGCCGCCGCAGTAGACGCGTTTACGATAGCGGCGTCCTTCCTTCGAGCGATTTCGAGAGCGTGATCTCGTCGGCGTAATCGAGATCGCCTCCGATCGGAAGACCGTAGGCCAGGCGCGTCACCGGGACGCCAAGCGGCGCGATCGTGCGCGACAGGTAGAGCGCCGTCGTCTCGCCTTCCGCATTGGGGTTCGTCGCGAGAATGATCTCGCTGGGACGCTCGGATGCGATGCGCTCGAGCAGCTCGCGAACGTGCAGTTGGTTCGGGCCGACTCCGTCGATCGGCGAGATGAGGCCGCCGAGCACGTGATATCGCCCTTTGTACGAGTGCGTGCGCTCGATCGCATACACGTCCTTCGCCTCGCCGACGACGCAGATCGTACGCTCGCGCCGCTCGTCGGTACAGAGATCGCACGGGTCGTTCTCCGTGAGCGCAAAGCAGACGGAGCAGAAGCGGATCTTGTCCTTCACGGCGACGATCGCTTGCGCGAGCGCCTGCGCTTCGTGTCGCGGCCGCGACAGGAGGAAAAAGGCGAGCCGCGCCGCCGTCTTCGGACCGATCGTCGGAAACTTGGCGAACTCGTCGATAAGCGCTTGGAGTGGTCCGAGAATCGAGCCGGCTGCCGGCATCGCGCTCTACGCTCCCGGCATCCCCGGAAGGCGCATGCCGCCGGTCACCGCATTCATCCGCTTTTGCGACTCCTCTTCGACGCGCGCGAGCGCGTCGTTGACGGCGACCGTGACGAGATCCTCGAGCGTTTCGATATCGCCGGCGGCCTTCGGATCGACCTTCACGGAGACGACGCGGTGGTCGCACGTCATCTCGACGGTCACGAGACCGCCGCCGGCGTCCGCCCTCACCTTCGTCGCGGCCAGCTCCTGCTGCACGCGAATCATCTCCGCCTGCATCTTCTTGACTTGCGCGATCATATTCGCTGGATTCATCGTTCCTCTCGCAGTACCTCACTTGCGTAGTCGAATAACTCGTCGGCGCTCTCCGAATCCGGCATCGTGCGCCGCACGCCGCCGTCGACGCGCAGCGCAAGGGTTAGGCGCGTGCCGAGCACGTCTTCGATCGCGTGCTCGACGAGCGCCGCGTGCTCCTTGAGAACGTCCGCCATCCACTGCTCCGGAAGTCCGAGCCGCACGCTGCGCGCATCGACCTCCTCGACGACGCACCGCGACAGCGGCGCGCGAAGCGATTGACGCCCGCTCTCGGCCTTCGCGCGAATGCTCTGCCACGCAGCGCGCACGCGCTGCAGCGACGCGCTCTGCGTCTTCGCAGGCTGGGTCGCGGTTTTCGCCGGCGTCGTAGTTGTCGCAGGCTGCGCCGGAGGGCGCTGCGGCGTCTCCCGTCCCTCGAGCGCACCGACGCGCGCCGCGAGCGCGTCGAGCGTCGGATCTTCCGTCGCCAAGATGAAGCGTAGGAGTGCCGTTTCGAGCTCAAGCCTCGGGTTGCCGCCGGCGCGCCCGAGAGCGAGTGCGTCCGAGATCACGCGCAGCGCCCGCACGATGCGCGCCTGCGGCACGCGCGGCGCCAGGGCCACGGCGCGCTGCGCGTCTTCGGCGGCGAGGTCGCGTGAGAGCAGTGCGGCATCCACGCGCGCGACGAGCAGGTTGCGGAACTCCGCAAGGAGCGCCCGCGCGAGCGCGACGAGATCGGTTCCCGCGTCGCTCGCCTCTTCGATGATTCGCAGGGCCGCAGCGGCGTCGCCCCCGGCGGCGGCTTCCAGGAGCGCCGCCGCCTGTGCGCGACCTGCGGAGCCGAATGCAAGCTCGACGGTCTGCGAGTTCACCTCGCCGCCCGTCGCTCCGGCGAATGCGGCGACCTGCTCGAGCATCGTCAGCGCGTCGCGAAGGCCGCCGTCGGCACGATACGCGATCGACGCCAGCGCAGCGTCGTCGATGCCGATGCCCTCGGCGGTCGCGATGACGCGCATGCGTTCGATCATGACGGGAATCGCGATTCGCCGGAATGCGTAGCGCTGGCAACGCGAGAGAATGGTCACGGGTAGCCGCTCGGGCTCCGTCGTCGCGAGGATGAAGACCGCATGCGGGGGCGGCTCTTCGAGCGTCCGGAGAAATGCGTTCGCGCCCTCCTTCGTGAGCATGTGCGCCTCGTCGATGACGTAGACTTTCATTCGCATCGACGACGGGGCGAACTTCACCGCATCGCGCAGCGCACGAATCTCGTCGATCCCACGATTGCTCGCGGCGTCGATCTCGAGCACGTCGAGCGCGGTTCCGTCGAGGATCGCGCGGCAGTTCTCGCACGCGTTGTCGGGCGTCGGCGTCGGGCCGACGACGCAGTCGATGCAGCGCGCGAGGATCTTCGCGGCGGAGGTCTTTCCGCAGCCGCGAGGCCCTGAAAATAGATAGGCGTGCGCGAGCCGCCCTGCGGCCAGCGCGCTCGTGAGCGTCTGGACGACGGCATCCTGGCCGACGAGTTCCGAGAAGCTCTTCGGACGCCACGCACGATAGAGGGACATCGCCCTGCTCTACGAAGCCGCGTTTGAGCGCGCCTGCCGACGGGTACGCTCGAGTGTGCAACCCCGGCGCTCGGTCCTGCGTAGTATGGAAAGAGCGGCGGATTGACCCGCTGCAATCTTTGAGTTATCGAAACCGACCGGACGCATCGTAAGATAGAGTGTAGATGAACAGGCTGGAACTTGCGCAGGCGCTGACTAAAGAGTTCGGCTTCCGAAACTTTTACCCGGGCCAGGAAGAGGTCGTGCTTCGCGTCCTTGACGGCACGGACACCCTCGCCATTCTCGCGACCGGCGCCGGCAAGAGCCTCACGTATCAGCTGCCCGCGCTTCTTCTGCGCGGCACGACGGTCGTGGTGAGTCCGCTTATCGCGCTCATGAAAGACCAAGTCGACATGCTTGCCGAACTCGGGATCCGCGACGTCGCGGCCCTGAACTCGACCCTCTCCGAGGAGCAGGAGGCGGCGTCGCGCGAACGCATCGCCGGCGGCGGCGTGAAGATCGTCTATACGACGCCGGAGAAACTCGAGGACGAGGCCTTCCTCGCCCTGCTGCGCTCGATCGACGTGCCGCTCTTCGTCGTCGACGAAGCGCACTGCATCAGTCAATGGGGACACGATTTCAGGCCCGCGTATCTCGCGCTCGGACACGTCATCGAGCGCCTCGACCATCCGACGGTCCTCGCCCTCACCGCAACGGCCACCCCCGCCGTGCGCGAAGACATCCTTCATCAGCTCGGCATCGAGCACGTGAAGCCGATCGTGAAAGGATTCGATCGTCCGAATCTCGTCTACGAAGCGCGCAAAGCGAACAAGGAGAGCGACAAGTTCAAGATCATCGCGCGCCTTTTCTCCGGGCCGGACGCGCTAAGTGGCACCGGGATTATCTACACGGCGACGATCAAGAACGCACTGGAAGTGCAGCACTATCTCATGCACGAGATGCGCGTTCCGGCAGCCGTGTACCATTCCAAGCTCCACAAAGAGGAGCGCACCGCCGTCCACGAGCTCTTCATGGGAGAGAAGATTCGCGCCGTCGTCGCGACGAACGCGTTCGGCCTGGGAATCGACAAGCCGAACATCCGCTTCGTCGTGCACTACGATCTGCCGGGGTCGATCGAAGCGTACACGCAGGAAGCCGGACGCGCCGGCCGAGACGGAGAGGAGTCGCACTGCATTCTCGTCTACCGTATGAGCGACACGCGCGTCCAGAACTACTTCCTCACCGGAAAGTATCCCGACATCGAAGAGGTTCAGCGCGTCTTCGGAACGATCCAGGTCTTCGGCGAGCAGAGCGCGGGCGTGTCGATGACCGACTTGCGAAAGATCCTTCAACTCCCGCTCACGAAACTGAAAGTCATCCTCGCACTGCTCAAGAAGTCGGGATACATCGAGCACGTCGGCCGTTCGGCGTACGGCCTAACGGAGGCGTTCCGCAAGAATCGGGACCTCGTTCTGAGTCTGGCGAACTATGAGACGAAGCGCTCGTACGATCAAAGCAAACTCGCCATGATGCTCCAATACGCGGAGTCGAGCGTCTGCCGCCGCCGGTTCATCCTCAACTATTTCGGCGAAGATTTCGAACGAGCGAACTGCGGCGCGTGCGACAACTGCCTGCGGGCGCAGGAGGCGGGCGTCGACGAACCCGCGATCGCCGGCCCGTTCAAGATCGCCGACGTCGTCGTCCATTCGAAGTTCGGCACCGGAACGGTCGAGCGCATGGAACGCGATCTCGTGACCGTGCTCTTTCCGAGCTTCGGATACAAGACGCTCCTGGCGACGTCCGTCAACCTCCTCGAACCGAAGATTGCGTAGGGTTCGCGCGTTGCGCGCGAGTCTGCACGTCGCCGCCGCGATCCTCGCACTTGCGTCGGCGCTCGTCGCGCTTCGCTCGGTCGCGCAAGGACAAGCAACGTCCGCGCCGGCAACGTCGCCTTCCGCGTCACCCGTGCCGACGCCGGCGGCTCCGCTCTCGCCCACGCCGACCCCGCCGCCGATCGTCGTCTCGCCGCCTGCGGCACAAGCGCCGATCGGCGTTCCAACGACGCTCTCCGTCGCGAGCGCGGTCGGACCGATTACCGCCGTCGCAGAGAATCCGGCGATCGTCGGCGTTGCGATCGACCAGACGGCAATGACGGTGACCCTCACCGGCGAGGTTCCCGGAGCGACGACGGTCACGATCGCCGACGCGCGCGGACTGCGCAAAGACGTTCCCGTCACCGTTGCGTACGAGGCCGGAACCGTTCCGCAGACGCTCGACGTGCGGCTGACCGGCGATCCGGCGTCGGCCGATTTCGTGCGCAGCACGGTCGCACGGGCGCTGCGCAGCGCCGTCGTGCTTCGTCCGGGCGCACAGGCGCTCGTCGGCCCCGACGACGTCGCGTTCGATGGAAGCCTCGGCGAGGACGACGCTGCGGATGCCGTTGCAAACGCCGTCGTGCAGGGTGAGGCGTACTTCAGCGTCAACGCGCAGACGCGAGTTCACATCGAGAATCTCGCGATACCTCGCATCGCCCCCGATCGACTCATGGTGAGCGACTTTCCGGAAGTCCTCACGGAGAACGGCGTTCTCTTCAGCGCCGACCTCCGAACCGACGCGCCGTCCCGCTTCCTGTTTTTTCACGACAATCCGTCGTCGCAGCCGAATCGGCGTATCGTGCTGCGCGCCGAGAACGACGGCAGCGAGCCCGCTCTGGTACAGTTCACGCAAGGGACGGGACCCGCAAGCGCAAACGGGATGGAGACGGGACACGAGGCGAACCGCGCGTTTCTCGTTCGGACGATCGAAAACGAGGGGCGCCTGATCGCGATCGGAGCGCACTCGTTCACGAATCTCGTCGAGGATCCGCTTCCTTCCGGCCAGGTCATCTGCTCGCTCCTACAGCTTCGCTTGCTCTCCGGCGCAGCGATCCATCTGACCCTCTTCGCACAAGATGTCGCCGACGACCCGGATGCGCCGATCACGCAAACCGACCTTCTCGTCGGCGCCGCGCATCACGCGCGCGGCATCTACACCGTTCCCGAGTTTCATCGCGCGCTCTCGTGGAGCGTCGACGATCCGTATCTCGATCTTCGCGTCGGCTCGCTGGCGCTGCACAACACGCTCCGGGGTGAGGCGCTCTCCGGCGACTATGGCGTGCTGCAATCCTTCGTCGTTACGGTGGAGAATCCGGACGCGGCCCCCGCGCAGATCGCCATCTACGAGAACCCGCGCGGCGGGCGCGCGACGGGAACGTATCTCATCGACGGCGTGCTCGTCCAATCGCATCAAGTTCCCGCGTTCTCTCGCTACAAGATACGGCAGTACGTCGTGCCCGCGCGAGGGTTCGTGCGCGTGACGCTCGAGACGATGCCCGACGGCGGATCGAGCTATCCGCTCGATCTCATCTTCGCGCCGGACGACGGCAGCGTGCCGCCGGGCGCGCCGGGCTCGCCCGTCTACTAGGAGCTGGTCTGACGGAGGCACATTCCCGTCTTTGGGCCGCCTTTTGCGCCAAATCCCAAAACGGCCCAGGCCGGACAAACTCCTAGACGGTGTCGCGGTAGGCGCGCGCGACGACATCTGCCGCGCGACTCCAAGAGAAACGCTCGACGCTGCGCGCGCGAACCGCGCTCGCGTGCTCGTCGAGGGCTCCCATAAGAGCGTCCGCGAGCGCGTTTCGCCACGCAACGCGCTCCCCCAGCGGAAGAATCGTCGCGTCCCCGCACGCGACTTCCGGCAGCGACGTGCGATCGCTCGCAACGCATGGAAGACCGGCGCAGAGCGCCTGCGCGACAGCGTAGCCGAAGCCTTCGTACACGGACGGAACCGCCGCGACCGCCGCGCGCTCGTACAGTTCGACGAGCTCGTCCGGCCCGACGTAGCCGCGAAGCTCGACTCGCTCTTCGACGCCGAGCGCACGGGCGCGGCCAAGACACTCCCGCGCGTACGGCGTGAAGGGTCCGACGCTGACGATCCTTGCCTGGGGAAGTTCGGCGAGGAGATCGACGATCCACGCGAGATTCTTGCGCCGCTCGACGGTTCCGACCACGAGAATCGTGCGCCGGTCGGGTGTGCGTGCAAGCTCGCAGAAGGCTCGGGCAACGCCCGGATACGCGACGTGGACGCGCTCGGGCACGAGTTGCCCGCTCGCATCGAGGAGCTCCCTTCGCGAGAACTCGGAGTCGCACAGAATCGCAGCGGCGCGGGCGTATCGAGCCAGGGAGAAACGCCCGAAGTACCACCTGGCGTACGCGCGCGCATGATCCTGAACGCGCAGCCAAGCGACGTCGTGCACCGTTGCCACGACGGGAAGCGGCGCGCGCAGCGGCATCGTTCCCGAGGCACAATGCAGCACCTGGGCTCCGCTGCGCCGCGCTCTCTGCGGCAAGATGAACTGGTCCCAGACGATGCGGCGATCGAAGCGCCACGGATCGAGCCGTGGTTCGCAGAGTTCGTCGACTTCGAGGCCCCGCTGCCGGAGGGCCGGCACGAGGCCGCGCACGTACTCTCCGATTCCAGTCGGCGTTCCTACCGCGAGCTGCGCGTCGAGCGCGACCTTCAATGCGGCGCAGCGTCCGGATCGATGCTGCGCAAGCGCGCCATCCATCTCGCTGCGCCCGCGCGGTCGCCCGTACGCCGGTCGGCCGAAGCGGCGGCGCGCAGATACTTCTCCGAGAACGGCGCAAGCGCGGCGGCGCCATCCTCGTCCGCTGCCGCTCGCTGCAGCCACGCACGCCGCAACCGTCCGTATCGCATCGCGCACCGCTGCGCGATGCGGCCCATGATCCAGTCGGCCTGCGCCACGTCGTCGGGGTGCGTCTGGAGCGACGCGATGCGAGCACGAGCGCGTCGCTCGAACGCGTATGCGGCCGCTGGGTCGCTTTGCGCTTGCGCGAGCGCTTCCGACGCAAGCTCGGCCGCGTCGGGCGCGGCGAAGAAATACACTCGCGCGAGCCCGCGATCTCCGCTCGCAGTCGCAATGCGCGCGAGCATCTCGTCGCGCACGTCGCGCGCGCGAACGGCCAGCGCGTACCGCCTGGACTCCATAAGACGATCGCGGCCGAGCGCGTACTCCGAGAGCGTTATTGCGGCAAACTGCGGTGCGAGAGCACGATCGAGGCCATCGTAAAGCGCGACGCCCAACCGGACGGGAACCGCCCGCGGAACGGAGCGAGCGGCGGCGCGCGACGCATAGAGCGAATCGGACGCGAGCTGCAATGCGCCCAGGGCCGCGAGTACGGCAATGCCGACGGCGTACGCGACGACGCGCGCGAACGCCTTCATCGCCCTTGGCTCCTAGGAGCCTGCCGGGTTATGGCCATAACCCGACAGGTTTCTAGAACTTGACGGTGAGGTCGACGTTCTCTCTCAGCTGCGTGAACTCACCGGGGATGACGTTATCCTGATACCGGAACTGTTGGGCCGAGAGCGAGAGCGCGCTCCCGAAGTGCGGAAAAAGAAACGTAAGATTCCCAGTGTACGTGTCGTTGCGCGCGTCCAGGCCGTTCAAGATCGACGGAACGCCGTAGCCGGTCACGAGGCGTTCGGTGTTATATCCGAGGCCGACGAGAAGCCGCGGCGCAACGGGAACCGCGAGATTCGCTCCGAGCGATGATCGGCTGACGCCTGCGAAGGCCGGCACGAACACCGGGAGCGTGTTGTCGATTCCGTTCTCGAGCGTGGAGGAGAAGCCGGCATCGAATCCCGCGAGCACGCGAAGGTTCCCAACGCGCAGCGCGACCGGCAACCGAACGCTTTGCGCGAACCCGCCGCTCTGAGCGCCGGCGAATGCCGCGCTCGACGCCGGCATCACCGACACGCCGCGAAACGAGAACGCACCCGTCTGCGCGTCGGCGGTGAAGACGGTTGGCGGAGCGGACGTGTAGGCCGAAGATACCGGCAGCCTCACCGACGGTGGCAGTTCGGCGGCGCGTCCCGCGATCTGCGGCGTGACCGACGGCGGCGTACTGAGAACGTACGACGCGGATGCCGGCACGGAGACGCCCTGCGCTCTGCGCGCGACGAGAACGCTTCCCGCGTGCGACGGCAACAATCGAACGACGAGGGCCGCTTGCCCCAGCGGCGACTCGGTTTCGGGCGTAAACTGCACGAACCCGGGGCGTGGGGCGGAGACCTCGCCAAAGAGGCGCATCATGAGCGCGGCGCGCAGATCCAAAGGCGCGCGCAGGCTCGTCTCGGGATATGCATAGAGGGGCACCAGCGCGAGCGCGGCGCCGAAGAGCCCGGCCATCAAAGGACGCACCTCTCCCCCTTCCTCCCCGGGTACTTTACGACGATTCCCAGGTTTCGCCTCCGTGCAACGCGGCGCAGCGGCGCGCGATGATCTCCGCCGCGTAGTCGTCGATCGGCCGCGGCGGATAGCGCAGCCCCAGCGGCAGGAGGCGCTGGAGCCCTCGGGCTGGGTTCTCGGCGTAGTAGAGCCTGCGCGCGAGCAGCGTGCTCTCGCGCTCGTCGACGAGCTCGAAGGCGACGCCGAGCGAAACCAAGAGCCCCGTCACGAGGGCCGCGTTCGTCCCCCGTCCGACGGCGATCGTCTCGATGGGGTAGCGGCGAAGCAAGGTCGCGAGGCGAGCGGATAGCCCGTCGAGAGGTTCGATCCCGCGCTCGATGACGCGGCCGTCGCGTGCGAGCAGCGCGTAGCCGGCTTTGCGAGTCCCGGGGTCGAGGCCGAGAACGCTCACCTCGCTCTGGCGGGCACGAGGACGATCTGAATCGAGACCGCGCCCGAATGCGGGTAGATATCGCCGGCCGCATACGCGGTGAGCGTGTAGACGCCGGCGGCGTTCAGCATCGACTGCATCTGCCGGATATCGGGAACGAGCTCCGTCGGCTGAACCCACGTCGCGAGGTACGTCGGCATGTGCGCTGACTCTGCGTTGATCGTCACGTGCGTGAGGAGTTCGCGAAGCGCGCTGCTGATATCGGCTCCGCGGTTCCCGGGAATGACGATCTGCGCGACGAGCTGCCCGCTCGTAAAGATCCGCGTATCCGGAATCGCGTTCAGGGAAAAGTGAAACTGATCGTTGACGAAAAGATTTTGGTCGGAGATCGCCGTGACCATGACGTTCGACTGCGCGAGTTCCGCGACGAGCGCGGGATCTTCCAAGAAGCCGCGGAGCCTTGCATCGACGTCTTTTGGAACGACGTACGGGCGAAGCCCGTACCGCGGATAGTTCGAGTTGATGTATCGAACCGCTTCGAGATAGTACGCTTTGAGTTGCTCCTGGCGTCGCTGCGGGCTCTCGGCCTGTCGCAGGACGAGTCGGAACGGCGTGAGGAGCTGTCCAGGCGGAAGGACGAGCCGTCCGCTCGTCACCTTCGCCTCGAGTTGCTGCTCGCGCTGCTGGAGCGTGACGATCTGCGAGTCCAGCGTGGAAAGACGAAAGAACGCCGTCTTCACTTGCTGCGACGCGAAAATCGCAACGACCGTGACGACGAGCGCGATGATCACCCCCGTCGCGACGGCGATGATCGTCGACGTGTAGCGCGGGCGGATCCCGAAGAGCGTGAGCCGGCGGCGACCGATCTGATGGCCGACGCGGTCGCCGACGTAGGCGACCGCACCCGCGATGATGAGGATGACCACGACGTTGCCGGCCCCGCGAACGATGTCGACGATCGTCATCGTCGGATCCTACACCGCCGCCGCGCGTCGAACGCGCGCGACGCCGATCGCCGTGAAGATGATATTCGGCATCCACGCCCAGAGGAGCGCGAGCCCGACGAGCGCTTCTCCGACGTACGAAAAGACCGTCATGACGACGTAGTAGATGAACACGATTGCAACGGCCAGACCGAAGCCGAGGCTCGCGCTCGGGCCGCCTCGAAAGCGCCGCAGGCCGAACGGAATCGCGATGAGCACGAAAACGAAGCACGCAAACGGCTGTGCGAGCTTCTCTTGATAGACCGTTAGGTATTTCCGCAGTTCCGGTTGCGTCAACTGCCCCGTCGCGACGATCGACGCGATCTGCGTTCTGCTCATCTGCTGCGGATCGTCGTGGGTCATTCGCTTCACGATGTCGGTTGGATTTTCGCCGAGATCGACCTTCTGCTCGGCGACGTCCGGCTCCGAAATCGTCGTGCCGTCCGGATTGAATCGGTACGCGCTCACGTCCTGCAGAAGCCACGTGCTCGCGCCGAACTCCGCACGATCGGCGAAGACGATCTGCGTCGCCGCACCGGAGCGATCGTACTGAATGAGCGTCACGTTTCGCAGCACGCGCGAGTTCGGCTCGTACGACGTCGCGATCGTCACCTGCCGGCCGCCGCCCGGAAGCGGCGCGGAGACGGTGAGGTCGCGATTGAACGCGCTCGCGCGGCCGAGCGCCGCGTTTTCGAGTGCGGACACCTCGTCGTTTGCGAAGGGAACGACGCCCTCTCCAAGCGCGTACGTCACGAACGACATGACGAATCCGGCTGCCAGCAGCGGTGCGATGATTCGCAGGAACGTGATCCCGCTCGTCTTCATCGCGTTGATCTCGCTCTCGCCCGAGAGCCGTTGGATTGCGAGCAGCGTGCCCAGGAGAAGGGCCATCGGAATGACGAGCACGACCTCTCCAGGAAGCTGCCAGAGAAAGAGCCCGATCGCCGTGAGAAGCGGAAGCTGGTCTTCGCTGACGAGCCGTCCGATCGCGAGCATGTTCGTCGCGGCGAAGATGAGCGTGAACGCCGAGAGCCCGAAGAGAAAGGGAGGCCCCAGCTCCGAAAGGAGGTAGCGGTCCAGGATCGTGATTCGGGCGCCCCGCTTCAGAGCCGAAAACTCTCGCCGAGGTAGAACGTGCGGGCGATCGGCGACTCGAGAACCTCTTGCGCGCTCCCGGAGACTTCGATGCGGCCGTCGTTCATGATGTACGCGCGATCGACGATCGCGAGCGTCTCGCGAACTTGGTGGTCCGTAATGAGAATCCCGATGCCGCGGTCGCGAAGCTGCCGGATCATCGCTTGAATATCTGCAACCGCGATCGGGTCGATTCCGGTGAAGGGCTCGTCGAGAAGGAGGAACGTCGGATCGATGGCGAGCGCGCGAGCGACCTCGACGCGCCGGCGCTCGCCGCCCGAGAGGGCGTCTCCGCGAGCGTCGATGAATGCGCGAAGACCGAACTCTTCGAGAAGCTCGGGCAGGCGCCGTTCCTGCTCTTCGTATCGGACGCCGTTCTGCTCCCAGATGAGCCGGATGTTGTCGCCGACGGAGAGGCGCCGAAAGATCGAGTTCTCCTGCGCTAAATATCCGATCTTGTTGCGCGCTCGCTCGTACATCGGCCGGTTCGTGAGATCGATCTCCCGCTCGCCGTCGAAAAGAACTACGCTCCCCCCGTCCGGCTTCACGAGTCCGACGGCCATGTAGAACGTCGTCGTCTTCCCTGCACCGTTAGGACCGAGCAGCCCGACCACCTCGCCGACGTCGACCTGTGCGCTTACGCCGTTGACGACCGTCCGCTCTCCGTATCGCTTCACCAGGCCGCGGAGCCGAATGCTGCGTCCCGTCACGTCATCCTCACCTTCGTCAGCGTTACGTCGCTGTCGACGCTGTTTCCGGTCGCACGCATCCCGCGAGGGTTCGTCATGACGACGTGCCCTTGCCCGTGGATCGTCGCCGAAGCGCGATCGTAGCGGAGCGTGTCGCAATCGAGGGTCGCTCCCGAGCTGCTCTTCGCGTGGACCGACCCGTGCAGCGTGATCGTGTTCGCGACTTCGTCCACGATCGCTTGTGCGGCGCTCGAGACGAGCGTGCCGTCGCGAGCGTAGAAGGTCACGTGCACGTCCGAAAATGTCGCGACCGAGGTCCCCTGCCTTCCGTTGCTTTCGAACGAACGCGCGATGAGATCGTACTCCATGCGATTTGCTCGCGACGTCGCGACGAAGCGCACGGGGCGGCGAGCGGTTCCGCGTCCCGTGATGCGAAGCCATGGTCCGCGTCCGCGCTGGGTCGCGCTCGGGGACGGCGCCGGGGCGGGCGAGCGCGGATTGCAGGCGCAGAGCAGCAGCGCGACGCCGAACGCGGCGAGGACGCGCGCGTTATGCATCGGGCTCGGCCAATCCATAGCGCGCGCACGCGAGCGCGAACGCCATCGTCGGCAGCCACAAACCAAAGAGAACGACGCTCACGGTGTCTATGAGGCCTTGCACGAGCGTCCCAACGAGTCCCGCCGCCACCGCGAGGGCGATGAACGCGTGCCGTCCGTCTTCCCCCAGCCGCCTACGCAGCTCGGCGGCGAAACTCCACCACGTCCAAATCGCAGCGCCGACGCCCACGATGCCGGTCTCGGCCAAGAGCGTGAGGTAGACGCTGTGCGCGTGAAATGCGATCGCGTCGGCGTTGGGCGCGCGAACGGCGCCGTACAGACGCGAGAACGCAAACGGCCCGACTCCGGTGAGCGGAAAGCGCTCGACGATCTGAAGGGCCGCCCGCCAGATCGACAGCCGCGTATAGTCTTCGCTTGGGTTGTGCGCGACGTTGAAGAGCGCAAGCACCACGATGACGGCCATTGCGACGATCGCGCCTCCCCAGAGCAGGCTCGCGCGCGAGGCCCGCAGCCGCGCGATCGCAAGGAAGGCGACTCCGGCCGCGAGCGCGACCCATCCTGCTCGCGAAAACGTCAGGACCAAAGCGGCGGCGCCGAGGAGCGTCGATGCTGCGGCGGCGACGCGCAACCCCGGTCGCGTCGTGACGACCGCGATCGCGTACGAGATCGGAAGAAGCACGATGAGATATCCTGCGAGCTCTCCCGGCAGCACGAACGTGCCGATCGCGCGGCCGTGACCGATGACGTATTGTGCGGCCGGCCTTCGAAGGGCAACCATGATAATCGCGACGATCGAGGAGCCCGCGCACGCAATCATCATCGCCCACACGATTGCCGACGCGACCCGCGGCTGAGCATAGTACTGCAGGAGCGCCTGGTTCCACACGATGCCGAGTGCAAAGATTCCTAAGAAGACGAGACCGCTGCGAGGCTCGAACCCCAAAGCGGCCGCAAGCAGCCCCGCGCAGAGCCACGAAACGAGCGGTACTCGCATCACCGATTGCTGGCGTCTCTCGAGCGTCAGGCGTACGGCGAAGAGTATCCCGAGGACGGCAAAGAGTCCCAGGAGCGCTGCCGACGCGCCGCGGGGAACGAGCGCGATGCCCGGCGGTTCGATTCCGGCGAGCACGATGAACGAAGGAAAGAGCGGAACGCAGAGATTCGTCAACGCGAACGCAGCCGGGGTGATCGCGCGCCACGTCATCGCGCGAACTCGCGCACGATCCGCGCAACCTCGGCTGCGATCGCCTTGGCGCCGCCGGGAGGCCCGAGGCGCGCGCGGCCGATCGCGCCGCGACGATCTCGTTCGTCGCGGTCGTCGAGCAGTTCGCGCAGGCGCTGCGCCGAGGACGTGCGATCCGCTGCAAGCAGGACGAGAGCATCGCCGAGCAGTTTTGCTTGGCGACGCCGGTACCAACTGCGATTCTTCGCGACCGCAACGACCGGAACGCCCATCGCCGCAGCCCCTTCGTTCGCCGTGCCGGCCTGACCGAGGACGAGCGTGCTCGCGCGCAAGAGCGGACCGAGATCTCCGCGCCACGTGCGAACGCGCTCGTGGTGCTCGAGCGCGCGTGTCATCCGTTCCTCGTCGATGCCCGGCGCGATCGAAACCACCGCGCCGACGCGCGAGCGCCCCTGCGTCGCTTCAGCGAAGATATCGAGCGCTTCTGCGGCGTTGTCGTACGCGCTCTGCCGACTTCCCGGAAGAACTGCGATGATGCGCTCCAGTCCTCGCGCCACCGCTTCGAACGCTCGGTCGTCGCCGCCTTCGTAGAGATCGGCGATCACGTTTCCAGGCGCCGACGCGGCGACGCCGGTGCGGCGAAGATCTGCGGCCGTGGCTTCGTCCCGAACGAAGACCGCTTTCGCGCGTCGCAGGAGGCTTCGCTCGCCGTTTCCGTACGGCGCGACGGAGACGCTCTTTGCAGTGCCGACGAAGATTGTGGGAGCCTTCGCGCGCAGCGCCATCCAGAGCGCAAAGACGTCGCCGGTAGGAACGACCGCGTCGTAACCCCCGCGCGCGCTTTTCAAGAATCGCCACTGCGCGATCGTCAAGCTCGCAAGGCCCGCCCGCAGATCGCGGGCGATGTTGACGACGTCGCCCATCGCGACGAGACCCCCGCTGGGCATTCGCCGACGAGGTCCGACGTCGACCGCGTTGCGCGTCGGCGTCGATCCGACGAGCCCGAGGTGTTCGATCGCGATCTCGGGAGCGGCCGCACGAAGCTCGCCGGCGAGCCGATCCGCAATGCTGATTTCGCCGTGGCCGTTCGTAACGAAGAGGACGCGGTTCACGGGGGGCCGAGAAGCGGGAGCAGCGCGAACTTCGAGATCGCGTGCCGCCCGGTCTCGTTCGCTTCAATCTCCGTCGCGGAGACGTACCTTCCGTACGGCCCGGCGTGTACGATCGGCACCGCTCCCACGACGGTGGGTTCCAGGAGCGTGTCGTGGCTGTGCCCGCCGAGAATGAGATCGATGCGTGGAATCGCTCGCGCGAGCTCTTCGTCGCGTCGCAGACCGATATGCGAGAGAACGACGAGCACGTCGCTGCGGGGCATGGCTGCCGCGTACTCGGCGACGGTTTCGATCGGGTCCACAAAGCGCCATCCGAAGACGCGCTCCCAGCGGCTGCCCTTACGATACTGCACGACGAGCAGTCCGAGAAGGTGCACGTGCGTACCGCCGTTGCGCGCCGCGAGCACGAGCGATCGTACGAACGGCAGCTCGCGCCCGCGCAGGTCGACGAGATTGCTGCATACCAACGGATGCCGCATGCTGCGCGCGCGCGCGGCGAGAAGCCCGAAGACGTAATGGAACTCGCGATTCCCGATCGCCTGAGCGTCGTACCCCGCGCGGTCGATCTCCGCGACGATCGGCTCGCGCCGATAATAGACGCTCTGACTTCCTCGCAGCGAGTCGCCGCAGTCGAACAAAAAGCCGGGCTTCTCCGCGCGCAACGCGTTCAAGCGCGCCGCAAATCCGCGGTGGTCGTGGAGATCCGACGTGTGATAGATGCGAATCACGCGGGCGCCCCTGCGGCGAGTTCGACCGCGAGATCCGCGCAGCGTCCCATGGCGCCGGGCGGACCGAGCGCCTCCCGGACGCGATGCGCGGACTGCACTGCGACGGCCGGGCTCGCAAGCAGCGCGTCCATGGCGGCGGCGAGCCGCTGCGGCGTCGCGTCGTTCTGGAGATACTCTGCGACGACTTCCTCTCCCGTCACGAGGTTTGGAAGGGTGATGAATCGTCCTCCAACGATGCGCCGTCGCATGCGTTCCCCATACCACGCGACCGTGGGCGAAACGACGTAGAGCGCGATGGCCGGCACGCCGAGCAGCGTGCATTCGAGCACCGCGGTGCCCGATGCGACCCACGCGGCATCCGCATCTGCCAGTGCGTGACGCACGCCCGATCTCAGTTCGACGTCGAGCCCGCTGCGCGCGATTGCAGCGTGCAACGTTCGCTCGAAGCGCGGATGCGAGACCGCCAGCGTCGCCGCGATCCGCGGCCGGCAGCGAGCGAGCTGCGCGAGCGCGCGCAAGAGCAGCGGGAGATGGTATCGCAGCTCGCCGCTACGGCTTCCGGCGAGCAGTGCGACGCGACCGCCGTCGGCAGGCGGGGCGGGACGCGCGTCGCGTGCTCGATATTCGTCGAGCAGCGGGTGGCCGAAGTACGCAACGGGCAGCCCGTTGTTGCGATAGAATGCCGCCTGATGCGAGAATCCGCTCACAGCGACGGTCAGCACGCCGACGACGCGCGCCGTGCGCTCGCTGTCGAGCCACGCAGCGGGCGGCAAGAGATAGAGCACCTCGCCGGTATAATGGAGCCGCAGCCGCAGCGTCTGCACCAAGCGCACGTTGAAGACGCCGAAGTCGACGAGGACGACGAGATCCGGCTTGCTGCGCGCGATGTGAAGTGCCGTAAGCCACATCGTCAGGAGAAGTTTTGGGATGCGAGGCAGCGCCGCGAGCGGACCCATCGCCGCCCACCCCGTGTGATCGCGCCAGAGCGCGAATCCGGCATCGCGCATGCGCGAGGAGCCTATTCCTTCGAATCGCGCGCTGGAGTCGCGCTCTGCGATCGCACGCGCCAGGAGGACGGCGCTCATCTCGCCCGACGGCTCACCGGTCGAGAAGAAGTAGTTCAAGGAACCTCAACGGTTACTTCAAGATTCCGCGCTGCGACGGGGCCTCGAGAAACGCGATGATCTCGCGTCCGCGGTCGGTCTGCACGGACTCCTTCATCGCCTCGAGCGCCCGCGAGACGCTCGTCTTCGGATCGTAGAGAATCTTGTAGAAGCGCTTGATCTCATCGCGCTGCGCGGCCGAGAAGCCGGCGCGCCGAAGGCCGACGCTGTTCAATCCGTACGGCTTTGCCGGGTTCCCTTCGACGAGAAAGAATGGTGCGAGATCTTTGTTGATCTTGCTCATGCCGCCGACCATCGCGTAGCGGCCGATGCGCGTGAACTGGTGGACGCCGGCCTTGCCGCCGAGGAGGGCGTAGTCGCCGATCTCGACGTGCCCCGCAAGTTGCGCGAGATTGCTCATCGTGACGCCGTTTCCGATGACGCAGTTATGGGCGACGTGCACGTAGGCGAGAAGGAGGCAGTCGTCGCCGACCGACGTGACGGTGCCCTCGCCGGTCGCGCGCTGAATGGACACGTACTCGCGAAGGACCGTCCGGTTGCCGATCTTCGTGTACGTGCGCTCGCCTTGATACTTGCGGTCCTGCGAGGCGGCGCCGATCGTCGCAAAGGGATAGATCGTGCAATCGGTGCCGATCTCCGTCCAACCGTTCACGACGACGTGTGCCTGAAGGATCGTCCGCGCGCCGAGCGAGACGGAATCTCCGACGACGCAGAACGGACCGATCTCGGCGCCGTCGGCAACGGTTGCGTTCGGGTGGACGATTGCCGTCGGGTGAATCATGCGTGGAGAACCGACGCGTCGCCCCCGAGCATGCGATCGTTCGAGTTGATGGAGAACATCAGCTGGGCGATGCATGCGGGCTGTCCGTCGACCTTCGCCTCGGCTCTCACCCACCCGATGTTGCGCCGGTGGCGCAGCATGCGGACCTCCATGTCGAGCCGGTCTCCCGGAATCACGGGACGGCGGAACTTCGCGTCGTCGATCCCCACGAGATACGGGATCTTTCGCGAGAACTCGCCTCGCCGCAGCACGACCGCGCCGCCGAGCTGTGCCATCGCCTCGATCTGATAGACGCCCGGAAAGAGCGGATAGTTCGGAAAGTGACCCGGAAAGACCGGCTCGTTGAAGGTAATGTTCTTGTAGCCGCGGACCATGACCATCGGCTCGAGCTCGACGATCCGGTCGACGAGAAGCATCGGGTACCGATGCGGCAGAATCTCCATGATCTGCCGGATGTCCATCTCGCTCATCGCGAGCCGCTCGCCGAGGCTTCCCGTTGCGCCGCGCCGGCGCCCGCGCGGCGAAGCGAGAGCGTTGCCGCCGCGTGGAGTTCGTGACCGCTTTTGATCGCGATGATATCGCACTGCGGCCGTACTCCGAGAAGCGCGAGGTCGCCGAGAAGATCGAGCACTTTATGGCGCACGACCTCGTCGGGCCAGCGGAGTTCCTGCATCGCACCGGTCGGCGCAAAGACGATCGCGTTCTCGAGCGTGCCGCCGCGCGCGAGGCCGCGCGCGCGCAGGCTCTCGACTTCGTGGAGGTATCCAAACGTACGAGCCGGCGCGATATCGCTGCGATAAAACTCCGGCGTGATGACCCCATCGAAGTACTGGACGCCGATCGGCGGCGCAAAATCGGCAACGAACCGAATGCGAAGCTCGTCGCTGGGCAAGAGCACGAGCGCGCAGTCCCGCTCGCGGATTTCCAGCGGCGTCGCCGGAGCGAAGCAATGGCGCGGAGCGTCCTGTTCCGACAACCCGACGGCGACGATCGACTCGCAAAACGCGTGCGCGCTGCCGTCGACGATTGGAACCTCCGGTCCGTCGACGAGGATCTCCACGTTTGCGACGTTCGTCCCGGCAAGCGCCGACAGAAGATGCTCGACCGTCGACACGGTCGTGCCGTCGCGCCCGAGCACCGTCGCGCGAGCGGTGTCGACGACGTACTCGGCGGTCGCCGGAATGCGAACCCCACCGCGCACGAACGCGATTCCCGCACCCGCCGGGGCGGGACGCAACTCGACGGCGCACTCCGCTCCGGTGTGCAAACCGACGCCGGCAAAATGCACGGCGTCGCGAAGCGTCGATTCGTTCACCTACTTCGCGCGCGCTCGGCCGCGCTCCAGCGCCTCCACACGAGCAACGAGTTTGGGCAATCGCGCGAGCATGACCTCCGTCCGCAGACGCTCGCGATGCTCTCGTCCGGGCATTCCCGAAAGCGTCACGCCGTCGGGAACGTCGCCCCACACGCCGGTTTGACCCGCAATCTTCACCCGCGAGCCCACGGTAATGTGACCCTTGAAGCCGACTTGTCCGCCAACGCGCACGTCGTCGCCGACGATCGTCGAACCGGCAAGGCCCGTCAGCGCCGCAAAGACGCAGTTGCGGCCGATGCGGCAGTTGTGCCCTACCTGCACGAGATTGTCGATCTTCGTGCCCGCGCCGATTCGCGTGCTGCCCGTCTGCGCGCGATCGACGCAGCTGTTCGCGCCGATTTCGACGTCGTCTTCAATGACGACGGTCCCCGCCTGCGGAATGCGCTGCACGCGTTCGTCGACGAACGCCCAGCCGAAGCCTTCGCTGCCGATCACGGACCCACAGTGCAGAGCGACGCGCTTGCCGATCGTACACCCGTCGAGAACTCGCGCGTGCGGATGCAGCCAACTCTCGTCGCCGATCGTCGCCGTCGAGCCGACGTACGCGTTCGTGTCGACGACGGCGTCGTCGCCGATGACGGCCCCCGCTCCGACGAATGCAAACGCACCGATGTAGACGCGTTCGCCGACCCGCGCGTCCGCGGCAACGACCGCGCGTTCGTCACGAAACGGACCGCGGGGGCGCGGCGGGCGTACGAGCGCAAGAATCTGCGCGAGCGCCGCGCGGACGTTCTCCACGATGACGAGGGGCTTGCCCGACCGCGCGCCCGCCGCGGATGCCTCGTCGGTCAGTATCGCCGCTGCGGCGCTCTGCGCGGCCTTCGCGAAGTATTGCGCGCTCGTCGCAAACACGAGCGTGCTCTCATCGGCCTCCTCGACCGCGCCGACGCGAAGGATCTTCGTGCGCCCGTCGCCGGCGACACGGCCGCCGACGCGCTCTGCGAGCTCGCCGACGCTTCCGAGCATGGACGGCTACGTCGGGGACGGCGCCGGGGTGGTTTGCTCCGTGATATTCAGCGCTTTCTCGACGTCCGGAGTGATGTCGACGCCGCCGTACCCGACGCCCTCACGCGTGAGCACGAGCTTGAGCCCCTTCTCCTGCGCGACCTTTGCCGTCGCGTGCTGGATGTCGGCGATGAGCTGCGCGTTGTACTTCGCAAAGACCCGCTGCAGGTTCTGCGCCTGCGCGGCCTTTTGCGCGTTGCTCTCGTGGCTCTGCGCGATCGTCTGCTCTTGCATCATGAGCTGCGCTTGATACCCTTGATACGTCGTCCAATTCTGGACGATGCGGGCGACGTCGAGCGTCCCCACCGGAGACGATGGCGCGCACCCTGCGAGGGCGGCGGTCGCGAGAAGGGCACAAAGAAGAATGTATTTCATTACTCGTGTTCGCTTTCGATATCATGAATGAGGTCGTTGGTCATATCGTATCCGCCCGACGCGGCGGTCACATCTGAGAAGACGACGCGAAATCCCTTTGCTTTTGCGAGGCGCACCGCTTCGCGCTGGATCCTCGCGACGATCTCGTCGTAGAGGGTTTGACGCCGCTGCTGGAGGATCGCGATCTCTTCCTGCGTCGCTCCGGCCGCAGCTGCGTCCGCACCGTGGAGCATTGCGTCCTCCGCTTCGAGCGCGTCGCTCGTCGCGGCATAGTTCGCGACGACGCCTTGCACGTCGTTGCGATACTCGTCTTCGAACTGCTGCTCGATGCGAGCGATCTGGGCTCTCGTCGCCGGCGTGAGGTGGATCGACGCACCGGGCGCTTGGAGCTGCGTGCCGAATCGTCCGCGCAGGGTATTCTGCTCGCCGACGACCTTCGCGCGCGTCTGTACGTCGATGTTCTGGAGCGCTGCGCGAATCCGTTCGTTCGTTTGCGCGGCGACCTGCACGCGGTACGCATCGAACTGCCGGCGGTCGGCCGCACGCTGCGCGTCGAGCGCCGCGTTCTCTTGGCGCGTCATCGCATCGAGCTGTGCTTGAAGTCGGCGGTGCGTCGCCTGGTCGAGCGCAAGCATCGAGAGCTTCGTCGAAATGGCGAGCTTCTTCGCGGCATCGCGCTGCGAGAGCCGCAGCGAGAGGTTCGTTTCCGTCTGCTGCTCTGCGAGCGCCTTGGCTCGAAGACGCTGTTCCGCCTCGGCTTGGAACTGGCGGACGATCGCCGTCGCGGCCGTGCGGCTCTGCTGGGAGACGCTCTGCTCGAAGGCTCCGAAGTCCCGCCCGGCGGCAATCTGCGCCTGGCGCGCCTGGGCGGCCGACGTCCCACCGAGCGCTCCGGCGACGTTTCCAGCCCCGGCAACGCCCGCGGCTCGCAGTGCCGCCGCGACCGCATCGCGCTCGCGCTTCTGATACTCGAACTGGCGCGACGCGATGATGCGCTGCGTGCGTGCCTTTGCGGCCAGAACCTGCGCGCGCAAGCGCGCCTCCTCGTGGGCAATCTCCGCCGCGCTGCGCGGAACTCGCGGTCCGGCGGCGCGCAGCGTCACGACCGCGATCGCGTCGTCGATCTGCGAAAGCTCGCCGTAGAGCGGGTCGCGCTTCACGACGTCGTCCATGCGCACGTACGCGATCCCGCGAATGCTGCGCGAGTTCACGTCCATCTGGGTGCATCCGCCAAGCGACGCACCGAGCGCGCAGAACGCGATCACGGCGACGGCCTTACTTGTTGAGAGCATTCTGGACATCCGTCGTGATGTCCGTACCGCCGTAAAGGACGTCCGTGTGATCGATGACGAGGAGCAGCCCTCGCCGCTGCGCGATCTGCGCCGTCACTTGCTGTTCGTGTTGAACGACGGGCGTGAGAATTCTGTTCTGCTCGGCGTTCATCGCCGCGTTGTACGCCGCCGCGATCTGCTGCTGGCGCTGCTGATCGCTGCGCGCACGCTGAAGCTGGAGTCCGAAGACGTGCTGCTCGCGCTGCGCAAAGGTCTGCATCTCCTTGCTCGCGGCCTGCACTTGCGCCGAGTTCTCGAGCGCGGTCTGGTCGACGAAGCCGACGTCGGAAGGCGGCGGCGCGGTTCCGAGCGGCAGAATCGTCTGCGTGCTTCCAAGAAGGCGCACGACCTGCTGCGTGATGTCGACGCCGCCGTAGATGATGATGCGCTTGTCGACGACCACCGAGAGCCCCGCTCGCGACGCCACCGATGCGATCGCCAGCTGCACGCGCATGTAGGCGGGCGCGGCGAGTTGCCGCTGTTCGGTCCCGAGGCGCGCGTTGAACTCCGCAGCGACGCGCTGCCGTCCGGCGGCCGAACCCGCCGTGCGTAACGCGGCGTTGTACTGCCCGTCGAGCTGCGACCGATAGGCCGCCATCTGGCGGCTGATCTTCACGAATGCGGGCAATGCGGCGATCGCCGATTGATCGACGTAGCCGATGTCGGTCGCGTCGCGTCCGGTTGCCGCCGGCGCGACGGCGGTCGCGAGCGCCGCGGTAGCGAGAATCGCTGGGAATAAACGTCGTTTCATTGGTCCTTATCCCTTGAGTTCCGGTGGTGAATGGAAAATCTCGTGCGGCATGGTTTAGAAGCTCTGGCCGATGCCGAAGCTCGTATGGAAACCGTTGTAGCCGCGCGCGAAGTCGACGCGCACCGTGTGGAGACCGAGTTGCGGAACGTCGAAGCGCAGCCCGATTCCCGCATCGCCGAAATACGTCCACTGCGAGGGGTACGCGATGATGCGGTTCGTGTACGGATTGAGGATCGGCTGCGCACCGCGAATTCGGTAGTCGAGTTCGTCGTAGAACGCCGCAATCGAGACCTGTCCGGTCGCAAGGAGCGGTTGCCGGATCTCGATTTGGCCGAGGATTGCGTCCGTGCCGTAAAAGACCTGGTTGTACCCGCGCATCTGCTGATCCGAGAACGTGAAGAGCGAGCTCGGCGGGATGACGCCCGTCGACGTGTCGCCGACGAAGTGCACGCCGAGGGTCGCGCGCTTCAGGATCGGAAAGAATCGCGCGACGTCGAGCGTCGTTTGCGTAAACGTAAAGCTCGATCCGATCGACGGAGCCGAAAACGACTCGTTGAACGACGCGTTCCAGCCGTGACGCGGATTGTAGGGATCGTCCGTCGTCACCGTCCGCGCGCCGACGGTAACGAGATCGAGCCGGTACGGCAGACCGGTGTTCACGTTCGCGATCGAGCTCGCCGCGATGCCGAAGGAGCCGTTGTTCGTCTCGAGGCTCGAGTTCAGCGGGTTCGGGGTCGGTCCGGCAAAGATGTTGGGTTGGTACGATTCGAAGTAGTACGGCGACGGAACGGTCGTGTCGTACTTGATGATCTCGCTCGTCACGCCGCCGAGAAGCGCCGTGTAGTCGTTCAGACGGCGCCCGAGTTGTCCGGTGAAGCCGGCCTGATCGGAGACGCTCGTCGCGACGGCGTTCGTCACCTCGGCCGAGTTCGTGCTCGAGTAGAGCGTGACCGGAATCGGTTGCGTGCCGCCGCTCGGCGCGGGCTTGATGCTGTTCGTCCCGAGATCTTCGTAAATCGGATAATAGTACGTCGTTCCGCTATCGAAGATGCTGCCGGTCAGACTGTACTTCTCCGATCGCGGCGTATTGCCGAGATAGGGAATCGATCCTTGGATCTGTGCGAGGTGCGTGCGCGCTCCGCCCTGGAACTGGATCGAGAGGCCGTTTCCGGTTCCGTGGAGGTTGTTGTCGGAGAGACCGAGCGTGCCGTAGAGACCTTCGCCGGTCAGCCCGCCCGAGTAGCCGAATCCAACGGACGCCGAGGCCGTTCGCTGCTCGGTCACATGCCAGACGAGCGTGACGTCTTGCGGCTTTCGCGGATCGGGACCCGGCTTGATGTCGGGCTCGACCTTCGAAAAGTACTGCGTCTGCTGGAGCCGCTCGTAGTCGGCTTTGATCGCGTCGGTGTTGACGACCATCCCCGGCACGACGCGGAGATCGCGGCGAATGACTCGGTCCTTCGTTCGCGTGTTTCCGGTGATCTGCACGACGGCTACGCGCATGACGTAGATGTCGTACTTCACGTCGGCCGTTCCGTTCTGGAGATCGATCGACGACGGATCGATTCCACCGACGAAGTTGCCGAGTTCGAGGTGGTATTTGTCCTCGTAGAGATGCTTGAGCGCCTCGACGTCCTTGTCGCGCAGGTTGTCGGAGTAGACGACGCCCGGCTTCACGCTGAGCACGGGCAGGATGAGCGTCGGCGGCAACAGCGGATCGCCGCCGATGATGACGTGGCGAATCGTCAGGCCTTCTTGAATTTGCAGCGTGAGGGTTCCCGTCGCCGGATCGAGATTGATGTCTTTCACGTGCGTCGGTACCTGGCCGCCGTACCCGATGCGCTCGTAGTAGTTGTTGATCTTCAAGACGTCGGAGCGAAACGTGTTCGTGTTGAAGACCTGCCCGACGGCGAGATCCATGAGCGCGAGAAGCGTGTCGCTCGGGACGTGTTGATTTCCCTGGAAGATGATCTTCGTGATGATCGGATTCTCGACGACGCGGTACGTGATCGCGATGCCGCCGGGACGCTGCCGGATGAGCGGGGGCGCGATCGCGGCGAAGTACCCGAGCGCGTTGATACGCGCGAGGTCGCCCTGCACGACGCGGGCGTTGAAGGGCTCGCCGGGACGGGCTTCGACGACCGCCATGATCGTCGCGGTGGGAACGTGGACGTTCCCCTCGACGTCGACGGCGACGATTCGCGGCACCGGTGCGGTGCGCGCGGTCGACGGGGCGATGACGGCGACTGCAAGCGCGGCGACGACAAGCGCCCCCGCCCAGCGGAGCGGGGACTCACTCGTGCGCCGAAAATCAAACTTCATGCAGTCGTCGATACCTCACAGTGCGGCGTCGCCGTAAGGAAATGGGCACGCGCCGAATACGCGCGTGGCGGTCCGCGTCGGGGCCTGTTCGCGGGAGGCAGGCTGAGGCCTGCCCGTAGCCGCTTTCTTGAGAGATTGCTGAATGCCGGCGTCGGTTCAGTGGAAAAAGTGCTGGAAGGTGAAGCTGAAGCCGCTCTGCCCCTCGAGTGGTTGGCCCAGGAGCACGGGTCCGAACGTATCACCCGGGGTTTGAAAGAGCCGCAACTGCCCGGTCTGGTAGAAGAACTGCAGCGCGGCTGCGTCGAGCTGGTCGGGTGAAAAGCGAAGGCCAAACGTTTGCCGGCTCGGCTGTCCAAACGTCGACGAGTAGACGGCGGTAACGGTCTTGCCGAGAACGCGTCGCACCGACACCCCGACGTTTCCGAAATAGCCCAGCGTGAGATTCACGTCGCCCAAGCCGAGCGTTTGGCCGAGCACGTTTTCGATCGGCGCGAGCAGTCCGGAGGCAAACTGCGCGTTGAGAATGCTAAAGGCCTCTTGGCTGACGGTGAGGGTTCCGTTGCGCGTGACGAAGACGCCGCCCGGAACCGGCGCGTTGTTCACGGCCACGGCCGCGCCGCCGGGAATCTCGACCTCGTACGGATTGAATTGAATTCCGCTGATGAAGCCGCCGAACGGCGCGAGCATCGCGATGATTTGGTCGCGCGTGTAGCCCGTGGGGTCGGAGACGAAGTCGATTTTCAGATCGTCGACGGGACCGTTCACGAGGATCGTTATCGTCGCGGAGCCGAACGGATTGCGCGCGACGTCCGGATCGGGATTGACGACGGTCGTCGTCGCCACGGCGTGCAGCGTCGGAACGATGCCGTCGGTGGGTGCGAAGTCGACGCGTCCCTGCAGAACGCGAAACGAGCGATCGAAGTACGTGAGCGATCCGCCCGTCGAGTCGAAGCGTCCGAGAAGCGTCGGAGCCGCAAGCGTGCCGGCGAGCGTCGCGTCGCCCGTACCGCTGATGTCGAGGCCGGCCCCGTATCCGGAGCCGCGCACGCGCACGTTCTGGCCCGCTTTGAGCGCGAGGTCGAACGCGATCGGCCAGCCGCCGGCGACGCCGGCTCCGCCGGCCGCGCCGCCTACGAATGCCGCGAACGGAATCGTCGTATTCGTCATCGCCAGGCTTCCCGAAAGCAGTGCGTCTCCGGTGGTACGCGAGATGCGCAGCGGGCCGTCGATCGTCGCGCTGCCGAACTGCGGGGACGAGAACTGCGCGCGATCGAGCACGATCGAGCCGGAGAAGGCCGGGCCGTCGGGAGCGGCGAGATTCGCATCGCCGTGCGCTGCGATGCTGCCGGATCCGGCATGTGCGGTCAGGCTCGCAAGCGAGACGTGCGATCCCGAAAACGCGATCGCCGCATTCGCATTCGAGATCGGAGCCTCATCGAGCTTGCTCGAGTACGAACCGTGCTGGATGCGTACGTTCCCGGACATCCGCGGATCCTGCACGGTTCCCGAGAGCGAAACGTGCGTCGAGATCGTTCCGCCTAAGGCGGTATCGTACCCGAAGAGCGAATCGAGAATCGAGGCATCCACGTTCGTTGCGTCGAGCGTAAAGGAAATCGGCGCGCCACGGAGCACGCCGGGCGGCCGAAGGCGCAGCGGCACGTCGCCGGTGATACGCGCGGTCCCGCGCGTAAACGTCGCGCCGGCATCGTAGAGCTCGACCTTGTCGCCTTGCAAGCGCACCGAGCCGAAGAGACTCTCGATCGGAACGCCGGCCGCATGAACGTTCGTGCCCGTAAACGTCGCATCGAAGATCGGCGCGGCAAAGTTGCCGCCGACTGCAAGCGTTCCCGCGAACGCGCCGCGCAGCGGAACCCTCACCCGTGTGACCTGCGCGAGAAATGACGGCAGATCGTTCGTCTGCGCGCGGACGTGAAGATCGAGTGGATCGCGCGCATGCAGACCGAGGCTGCCCGAGATCTGCGCGTCCAGGCCGGGACCCGCAATCTCCCCGTCTTGGATCTCCAACCGACGCCCTTGCGATCGGAACCGCATCGCAAAGAGGTTCATCGGAAACCGTCCGAACGTTCCGTTTCGAATCTGCGTGGAGCCGTCGAGATGGAGCGCCGGATACGCGCCGGTCATCGAGGCTTCGCCGAACGCGCGCCCGGTAATCGGAACCGCAGGAAAGCCCAGGACCGCGACCCACAGCCCGAGGTCGAGATTCTGCACGCTCGCGCGCATATCGTATCGGGAGCGTTCGATCGTCTGCTGCCAGCGCGCGTGCGGACGGAGCGCGATCGAGCCGCTCGCGTGCAGAAGACCCTGCGGTCCTCCGACGACGACGCTCCCGCGCACGACGTTGCGCCGGCTCGACCAGGCCGCGTGGGTGTCGCCGATGGGCAGGCTCCGATATCGAAATCCACGCACGTCGACGTTGCCGTCGGTTCGAACGCGCACGCCGCGCCTTCGAAGCGAGAACGCAACCGCGCCGTGTCCGGCGAGCGTGTCGCCCGTGTCGAAAAAGTTGTTGAAGTCCGAGAACGTCGCGGACGGCGCCCGAAGATCGACCTCGCTTGCGTTCGCGCCGAGCGACGCATCGAACGCAGCGCGCGTCGTCCCGACCAGGACGCTTCCGTCGCTCGCGCTCAGCGTCGCCGGCGCGGCGAAGATGTGGGCGCTCCCGTCGAGAAACGGCAGCCCGTTTACGCTGCCGGCCGGCGTTCCGATCTCGCCGCTCACGCTCGGCCCGGCGATCGTTCCGCCGATGCTCAGATTCGCGTCGAACGTTCCGTCCATCGCGTAGCTCGGCTCGTGGAGGGTCGCGAGCGCGGAGGCGATTCCTCCCGCGGGAACGACCGCATGAATCGCGAGCGACGGAGCGTGCGACGCAACGTTCGCAACCTCGCCTTGCGCGAAGCCGTAGATGCCGTCTATTCCGGCGACCGCGTGCGCGAAGCGAACGTTCGAGCCGTCGAAGCGCACGCCCGTGCTTCCCGAGAGCGAATGACCAGCGATGCCGACGTCGGCGAAGCTCGCCGCGCCCGAGAACGTCGGCAGCGACGCGCCTCGCCCCATGCGCCCCGCGAGCGCGAGCCGCCCGCCTTGAAGCGGAACGCCGAGCGCGCGCAGCGCGACCGCGTCGAGACCGCTGCCGACGAGCGAGAGCGTGCCGCCGCGAGCGCGCGCTCCGCGCAGTCCTATGCTTCCGGACGCGACGAGATCGCCGCCGGCCGCCATGACGTGCGCGTCGTAGACGTGCACCTCGTCGCCCGAGATCACGAGCGTGCCGTCGGCGCGCCGCACCGGCACGCCGGCGACGGATGCGTGCTCCATCTTCAGGCCGGCAACTTGCACGAGAACGCCGTCGCGCAAGAGCCCGATCGCAATGTCGCCTCGCGCGCTTCCGCGGGCGGCGATGCCTCCGGCGAGCGGCTGCAGTGCGCCGAGATCTCCCGCGAAGCGGCCGCGCGCGACGATCGACGTTCCGGAGAACGCTCCGTTGCCCGTGAACTCTCCCCACGGACCGCGCGCCGAAACGCTCGAAATCGACGCGCCGGCGAGCGATCCGTCGAACGTCGCTTGCAATGCGTCGAACGGAACGCGCGCGATCGCGGTCCGCCCAGCATCGACGTTGCCCGCGAGCACGAGCGTGCCGTCGCGCGATCCGCCGACGACTCCGACGCTGCGAACGTCTCCTTCGATCGGCGGCATCTGCGGCAGCGCGAGATTGGGAAGGGCCCCGCCGCTCCGTGCGAGGCCCATGCGAACGTCGCGTGCCGAGAGCCAGAATGCGCTGGTGCCCGAAGGACGGTCGAGCCGAAAGCCCGCGAGAAGATCGCCGCCCCCCGCGCTCATCCAGAACGGCGCGACGCGCGCGACGCCGTTGGGACCGAAGTCGAAGAGCGCCGCGGCCGCGTCGATGCCGCTCGCCGCGGCGAGCGAACCGCTCACGTCGACGCGCAGATCGGTACCCGAGAGCGCCGCGTCGCCGACCAGCGGCTCTTCCCCGAGAAGCGCACCCGCATACGGGAGCCGGTTCGCCGGCGCTTCAAAGTGGAGGTCCAGCCGCTCGCGAACGCCGGTTCCGAGTTCGAGGCTGCCCTCGCCGTATGCGGCGACGCCGCCGTATCGGAACTGCAGCGGCGCGAGCGCGATGAGCGCGTGGTGGTAGATGACGTTCGCGTGGAGCGCGTCGAACGGAAAGCCGCGGTAATATATCCGCGGCGATCGCACGGTTGCGACGATGAGCGGATCGTGCAGCGACCCCTCGACGAGAACGCCGATCTTCAGCGGCCCCACGAGCGCCTGCCGCGCGGAGAAGGCAAACGCATAACGCAGTTGCGAGAGATCGCCGTCGCCCGTGACGCCGACGCGGATCTGCGGTCTCGCGAAATCGTAGATCGCACCCTGCGCGCGCAAGGGAATTCCGGCGAGCGTCGCGCGCATGTGCGGAATGAAGAGGGTGTCGTCGAAGAGCGAAAGACGCCCGTCGATCCCTTCAATCGGCTTGACGAGCCCGGGCAGCGTGAGCGCTCCGCGCAGGAGCGTGAATCCGAACGAGTATCCGTAGTGCATCGGCTCATAGGGTTGGCCGATCGCGAAGGCTTTCGCGTCGACGTCGTATGCGGTGCCGGCGAGGACGGCGACGTCGCTGGAGCCGAGCAGCATGTTCGCAAGCGCCGGCAGCGGCAACACCGACGCGCGAAAGCGCTGCATCGCAAAGCCGCGCGCGGGATCGACGGTCCCGCGTAATGAGAAGGGCTTGGGCTCGCCCGCCATGACGTCGCCGCTCGCCGCGTAGTGCGTTCTCCCCGCGGTATCGAAGCGGCCCGCCGCCTCGACGTTCCGCACGACGAGCGATTCGCCGCGCGCAGTCGACTCGAAGCGGATCGAGCCGTGCGTCACGCGCACGAAGAATCGCAGGGGAACCGCGTTCGGCGGCGCCGGCAACGATGGGAGAAGCGCACGCTTTGCGTGGAGCGGAACGTCGTACGTTCCGTCCGCGTACGCGACGAGAGCGACGGAGGGATCGTCGAGCGCTATGCCGATCAGGCCGAAGCGATGCGCGCTCCCCGGAAGAAGATCGCGCAGCGAATACCACACGTCGATACGGCGCGCGCGAAGCACCGTACGACCTCGCCAACGCATCTCGATGCCGACGAAAGCGGCGTGTGACGACCCGATGCGCTCTTCGGTCAAGCGCACGTCGTATCCGGTCGCCAGCGCAACCGCATGCACGAGCACGTAGTGGACGACGGCGTGCCGCTTGTACGCGGCGAGACCGACGAGCACCACAAGCAGCGCCAAGGCGACGGCGGCACGCTTCCGCACGCTTACGAGTATACCCGGCCGCCGCCGTGCGGTCCCTCAGACGTCGAGGTTCTTAACCGACTTTGCGTACTCGAAGATATACTGTTTGCGGGGCTCGACCTTCTCGCCCATGAGATCGGCGAACACCTGGAGCGCCTCGTCGGCATCCTCGACGTTAATCTTCTTCAGCCGGCGGTTTCCACTCTCCATCGTCGTCTGCGCGAGCTGCTCGGCGTCCATCTCGCCCAGCCCCTTGTACTGCTGGATGACGAAATCTTTGCCGTCTTCGCCGACGATCGACTTCATCTCCGGCTCCGAAAACGCCCACCACTGCTGCTTGCCCTTGCGAATGCCGTAGAGCGGCGGCTGTGCGATGAAGACGTGCCCCTCCTCGATGAGCGGACGCATCTGCTGGTAAAAAAACGTCAGGAGCAACGTACGAATGTGCGAGCCGTCGACGTCGGCGTCGGTCATGATGATGATCTTGTGGTACCGGAGCTTCGCGAGGTCGAACTCGTCGCCGAAGCTCGTCCCGAGCGCCGTGATCATCGTGCGGATCTCCTCGTTCGCAAGGACGCGATCGAGGCGCGTCTTCCAGACGTTGAGGATCTTGCCGCGCAGCGGAAGGATCGCTTGCGTGTTCGGATCGCGGCCGCCCTTCGCGGTACCGCCCGCGGAGTCGCCCTCGACGAGGAAGAGCTCGGACTCGCGTGGATCGGTGTTCTTGCAGTCGACGAGCTTGCCGGGAAGGCCCGAGCCCTCGAGCGCGTTCTTGCGCCGGGAGAGATCGCGTGCTTTCTTCGCTGCGTCACGCGCGCGCTGCGCCTGCATGACCTTCTCAACGATCGCGCGCGCGTTGCGCGGATTCTCTTCGAAAAAGAACTCGAGGCGCTCGTTGACGAGCGCGTAGACGGTGCTTCGAACCTTTGCGTTTCCAAGCTTCGTCTTCGTCTGCCCCTCGAACTGCGGCTCGGCGAGCTTCACGGAGATGACGGCGGTGAGCCCTTCCATGCAATCGTCCGTGGAGAGCGAGGCATCGCCCTCCTTCAGCGCGCCGCGTTTGCGCGCGTAGGCATTCACCGCGTTCGTCACGGCCGTTCGAAAGCCGAGGAGATGCATGCCGCCTTCGATCGTGTTGATATTGTTCGCGTACGAGTGGAGGATCTCCGTATACGTGTCCGTGTACTGCATCGCAGCCTCGACGTCGACCCCGTCGCGTTCCGCGTGCGTCGAGACGATCGGGTGGAGCGGATCGCGCTTCTCGTTGAGCCATTCCACGAACGACACGATGCCGCCGTCGTACTTGTACGCTCGCTCGCGCGGCTCGTCGCCGCGCTCGTCGCGCAATGTGATCGAGAGCCCGCGATTGAGAAACGCCAGTTCGCGCAGCCGCTTCTGGAGCACGTCCCAATGGAACTCGAGGGTCTCGAAAACGTCTGGGTCCGGCCGGAACCATTGGAGCGTCCCGGTTTCGTCGGTCTTCGCGCCTTTCTTGAGCTTGTGCACGGTCGTGCCGCGCTCGAAGCGCATCTCCCATACGAAGCCGTCTCGTTTCACGCGCGTCGTCATTTCTTCCGAGAGCGCGTTGACGACCGAGATTCCGACGCCGTGCAGGCCGCCCGAGACCTTGTAGCCGCCGCCTTTGCCGAACTTTCCTCCGGCGTGAAGGATCGTCATGACGACCTCGACGGCGGGCTTCCGCTCTTCGGCGTGCATGTCGACGGGAATGCCGCGGCCGTCGTCCTCGACGCTCACGCTACCGTCTTTGTGGAGCGTTACCGCCAGCGTGTGCGCGTAGCCCGCAAGCGCTTCATCGACGGCGTTATCGACGGCCTCGTAGACGAGTTGGTGGAGTCCGCGCTCGGACGTGTTGCCGATGTACATGCTCGGGCGCTTGCGAACGGCCTCCAGGCCGCGCAAGACCTCGATCGCCTCGCCCGTGTATGCAGTTGCCACTAGCGAACCTTACTCTCTCGTTCCATAAATTCGGTCAAAAATCTCGTCTCCGAGCACGTTTCGCATCGTCGCGGGTGCGATGGACTCCGGATCGAGCCCGCTCTTTGCAATGACGTACGAACTTGCGATGAGCCGCTCGCGCCGCGTCGGCACGGGCGTCTTCGATCGCGTCCCGCGTACGAGAAACGACCACCATCGCGCCAAGAGCCGCGAGCGAGTGCCTTCGAACTCCGTCCGTCCGAGCCCGTCGACGAGAGCCGCGATTCCCGCAAACCCCAGCCACGGCGCCTCGAAGAGCAGCCGCGCAACGAGCCTCTCTCGTTCGTGCGCGGCCGCGATCGTGCAGGGAGTGCACGTCGCGTGCACGCCGGGCGGTACGAGGCTCGCGCATTCGGAGCACTCTTTCCACCCCGCCTGCGATTTCGCCCGCTGCGCGCGAGCGACCGCGGAGCGAAAGCGCGCCATCGCGTCCTGCGCGTTCGTCGATGCCGCCCGCGAGCTGCGGCGACGGCGCGCCGCCGGCGTCGTTCCGCGCACGACGCGAAGGCGCGTGTGCTGCGACACTCTGCCGACGCGAAAGCGGATGCGTGCGAGATCGTGCAAGCCCAGCCCCTCGCGCAGCGACGTAAGGATGCGCTCGGAGAGAAAGCTCAGCTGCTCGCTCCACGCGCTCGAGCGGGTGACGACGACGAGGGTTTTCGATGCGATCTCCACGGGCTGGGAGTTCGCGGCAACGTCCGTCCCGACGATCTCGGGCCACGCCGCCGCGGCGGTAATGACCGGGTCGCCGCCGGTCTGTGTGGGCGACCATCGTTCGAGCGCGCGCGACAGCGGCGTCAGCATGCCACCGCCGGGCGCACGGCGCCCCGCTGCACCGCAAATATCGCGCCGCCTCGCGGAATATCCGGCAGATGCGTCGCGGTAACGAACGCCTGCTCGTACTCGCCGATTCCTGCGAGAAACGCGCCGGCACGCCGTTCGTCGAGCTCGGAGAGAAGGTCGTCGAGCAGCAGGAGCGGAGCCGAACCGCAGCGATCGCGCATGACCGCATATTCGCCGGCCTTGACCGCTAGCACCGCCGTTCGCTGCTGTCCTTGCGAGCCGAAGGCTGCCAGCGACTTGCCGTCGAGAACGAAGCTCAGGTCGTCGCGATGCGGCCCGCAGAGCGTGGTCTTGCGCGCGAGTTCGGCGCCGCGAACCGCGGCGATGCGCGCCGCAATCGCATCCTCGACGATTCGAGCATCCTCGCTGTGGACGGGAACGTTCGGCAGGTATCCGAGATCGAATCGTTCGCTGCCGTCCGTCCATCGCGCGTGCGCTTCGGCCGCCGCGACTCCGAGCGCTGCGATGAACTGCCGGCGCGCGAGAACGAGCGTGGCGCCGTGCTCGGCAAGCGCGGCATCGTAGACCTCGAGCAGCGACCCGTTCGGCGATCCGTCTCGCAGAAGCGCGTTCTTCTGGCGCAGCGCCGATTCATAGCGCGCGAGCGCGTGGAAGTACGCGCGATCCGCCTGGGCGATCGCCGTGTTCAGAAACGAGCGCCGCCGCGACGGCGGGCCCGTAACGAGGGCAAGATCCGCGGGCACGAACGCGACGACCGCGAGCGTTCCGAGAAACGTTGCGTATGGGACGCTTTGCCGCTCGCGCACGAACGTCTTGCGCGAGCCCGTAGACGTTCGCGCGATCGTGCATCCGATGGACGTAGGCTCGCCGATGCTGCGCTCCACCACCGCGCGGATGACCGCGCGATCGCAGGCGTCGCGAATCGTGTCAACGTCCCGCACGGCTCGGAACGACTTGCCGACGCCGAGCATCGCGATCGCTTCGAGAAGGTTGCTCTTCCCCTGCGCGTTTGCGCCGACGAAAACGTTGAGTCCGCGTTCCGGTTCGAGTTCGAGTTCTTCGTAGTTGCGAAAATTCGAAAGCGCCAGTCGCGCAAGCCTCACTGCCGCAGCGGCATGAGGACGTAGAGCTGGTCGCCTTCATCGCTCTCTGCCGGGCGAATTGCCGCGGGCGAGAGCGGCCCGAGAAACTCCATGATCGTCCGCGGGCTCTTGACGTGATTGAGAATGTCGATGAGATACCGTGCGTTGAACGCGATCGTGAGCTCGTCGCCTTGCTGCTCAACCTCGATTTCTTCGTAGGCGTTTCCGGAAATATCCGAGCTTGCGGTCACGACGAGGGTCTGATTCGCGACCGCGAGCTTCACCATCGACGCGCGATCGCCGGCGACGAGCTCTGCTCGCCGAAGTCCCCCAATGAGCGCCGCGGTGTTCACCGTCACGCTGCGATCGAACGTCGCCGGAATGACTTGCTGGTAGTTCGGGTACTGGCCGTCGACGAGACGCACGGTGATCGAGACGTCGCCGGAGGTCAACTGCAGTTGGTTCCCGGACGATCCGAGGGCGCCGGCCGAAATCGGCTCCGCGCCGGAGAAATTTCGCGCCGCCTCGGCAAGCGCGCGCGATGGAACGATATAGCGTTCGTCGCCCGGCGCCGCGCTCACGAGAGACGTACGATGTTTTGCGAGACGATAGCCGTCGGTCGCAATCATGCTCAGCGCATCCGCCGAGAGTTCGAGAAGCGTGCCCATGAGCACGGCGCCGCGCGCTTCTTCGGCCGATGCGGCGAAGATCGTTGCTTCGACGGCCTCTTTGAATCGTTTCCCCGAGATCGTGAACGCCGACCCGCGCGCGGCCGCAGGGAGCGGCGGGTATTCTTGCGGCGGCAGCGAGTGAAAGTCGTAGTTGCTTCGCTCGCACTTCACCGTCGCGCGCGTCGGCGTCCCGCTCAACTCGAGCTGCGACGCCGGTAGATTCCCAAGGTAACTCGAGAAGAGCTTCGCCGGGACGGTGACCGAGCCCGGTTCTCGCACCTCGGCTGCGAACGAGAGCTCGAGCGTCAGCTCGAGATCCGTCGCCCGTGCGACGACGCGGCCGTCCTCGGACTGGAGCAAGACGTTCGAGAGAATCGGAACGGTCGTGTGCGCGTTGACGATTTTACTCGCGGCACTCACAGCGCCGGCGATGTCTTTCGTGTTACACGTAAACTTCATATAGAATTAAGGCCGCAGTCGTAGTAGTAGGGCGGTGAAAACTGTGAAGAACCATTCCGAGCGTTGACGTCACGAGCGTTTACGCCACGGATATCGTGTGGAACCCTATGCACAGTGGGACGGGTTTTCCACGCGCTCGTGGTTGCGGCGACATTATCCACGAACACAGGAGTACCCTTGTGCCTGCAAAGGTGGATCATACGTTCTGGCAGGACGAGACGAGGGCGGCGACCTTATTTCGAAACGCTTCGTCGCGATCGACGAGATCTTTGATTTTATCCCTCGCGTACATGATCGTCGTGTGATCCTTCTTTCCGAAGTCCCGTGCGATTTGCGGGAGAGAGTAGTCCGTGAGCCCCGTGGCGATGTACATCGCGATCTGCCGGGGACCGGCAAGGCGCTGATCGCGTCGGCCGTTGTCCATCTCTTTGACCGTCAGCCCGTACGCGCGCGCGACCGTCTCTTTGATTTTCGCGATGGTGACGCGCTGGAGCGGTGCTTGCGCGACGGCGCTTTTGAGCACTTCGGCGGCAAGCTCGGCGGTGATCGGCGCCTTCGTGAGCGAGGCATAGGCGATGACGCGGATGAGCGCGCCCTCGAGCTCGCGGATGTTCGAAGGGATGACCTTTGCGATGAACGACGTGACTTCGAGCGGTACGAAGATATTATCGCTCTGGGCCTTCTTGCGCAGAATCGCCTCGCGCGTCTCGACGTCGGGAGCCTGGATGTCCGTTTGCAGACCCCATTCGAAGCGCGATCGGAGCCGCGCTTCGAGCGTCTGGATGTCTTTGGGCGGCCGATCCGACGAGAGGACGAGTTGTCGTCCCGAGCTATAGAGATCGTTGAACGTGTGAAAGAACTCTTCTTGCGTCGTCTCTTTGCCGGCGAGAAACTGGACGTCGTCGATGAGGAGAACGTCGACTTGACGGTAACTCTTGCGGAACTCCGGCGTGCGATTGTTCTGCAGCGCGATGATGAACTCGTTCGTGAACTTCTCGCAGGAGACGTAGAGAACGTTCGCGCTCGGACTGTCGACGAGCACCCGATGACCGATCGCGTGCATGAGATGCGTCTTTCCGAGGCCGACGCCGCCGTACAAGAAGAGCGGGTTATAGGCTTTGCCGGGCGTGCAGGCAACGGCTTGCGCCGCGGCATGCGCAAACCGGTTCGATTGTCCGACGACGAACTCTTCGAACGTGTAGCGGCCGGTGAGACCGCTCGGACGGAACTCGACGCTGCGCGACGGCGTCGCCGCGGACGCGTGCGAGACGCTCTGCGCAGATTGCCCTGCCGTGATCACGAATCGGAGCTCGACGGCGACGTGAAGCACGTCGCGAATTGCGCTGGCGATCTCGTCTTTGAAGCGGTTTTCGCACCAGTCGCGCGACAATGCGCTCGGCACCCCGAGCGTCAGTTCCGACCCTTCGAGCGAGACCGGCACGAGCGGCCGAAGCCACGTATTGAAAATGGGCTCGGTGAACCTGCGGTTGAACGAATCGAGGATTCCTTGCCAGAGCTCGGTCGATATCCCTGAACTACCGGTCGCCAAAGCCATTTCTGCTCACGTCTCCCGCTGCAACTCTAGATGAGCGCCCGGCCGCAACGCGATCGCTGCGAGCGCGGGTACGAGGGCGCACCGATTGGCCGAACGGGGGCCCGCTCCTGCGAAAACCATCCACGACCTTATGCACTTATCCACAGCGTGAATAACCACGCTTTTTCGGCCTTTTTGCGTCCGCGGAGCGGGCCCGTCTCGCCCTGCCGGAGTTCGCCCGAAGCCCAATGATTGCAAGGCTTTGCGCCTCATCGAAGCAGGCGGGTCCTCGGCCATTCTCCACAGGACTGTCCACAGGTGTGGAGAGACTGCCAAAGACACCCGTCTCGCCGACGCCGGCGGCGCGGATGCGCGGGACGACTACGAAGCCGAAGGGGAGGCGAGAGCGGTGCCGGTGGGCCGGCCCCGCTCAGGCGCACGTAGGGCCGCAGGCCACGAGAAGCGGTACTGTCCTAGTTTGAAATCCAGCACGTTCCCACGGAAAGGCAAACAGGCGTTCGAGTACACAGCACGTCATCTTGCGCTTCAGCTTTCCGGCGTCTTGCGCGGCTTGGCACATACGCTTGCAGAATGGGCGCACATGCCTAAGCGGATCGAGATCGTCGTTAGGAATCCCGGCTTCGAGCGCACGGAAAACGCGCTGGGGGCCGGTAGTGGTCCCTTTTGAATTCCGCATGAGGTAGGAATCGGCGAGGGCTTGTGATACGCTGAGGGTCATGCCGAAGCGCTCTCGCAAGCCCCCGTCCGACGTAGCGCAAGCCGCTCGGTCCATACTCGATCAGGTCACCGGCGAGGCCGAGAAGGCCAAAGCGCCCGATCCGTTAGCGGTCGAGCTAGGGCGCCGTGGCGGCCTCAAAGGCGGCCCAGCTCGCACGAAGGCGCTAACTGCAGCCCAGCGCAAAGCCAGCGCCAAGAAGGCGGCCGAGGCCCGATGGGGCCGGAAGCGGCGCAAGCCGTGATAAACTAAGA
>JBOHTS010000029.1:0-1614 GCA_050733755.1 Candidatus Tyrphobacter sp.
GTTGTTCTGCGGTGCGGCGCCAAACGTGTAGACGTTCGTCTGCGCAAAGGCACTGGGCTCCGGCGATGGCGCAAGCGACGGTACCGGCGTCCCGGAAGCGGCGCGTGCAATCGCGGGAGTCGTCGGCAGCGGCGCGGGTATCGGGACCGTGGGCAGAGGCTGCGTCGGCAGTTGCGGACCGAGCGTCGGCCACGGCTGCGGCGACGGAAGCGGTACGGCGCTTGCAACGGCCTGTGGCTCGGCTCCGGCTTGCCGGACGAGATGCGGAGTAACCGTAACGATGAGTTCGTTGCGCGAATGGCTCACGTTGGCGTCCTGGAAGAGCTTGCCGATAAGCGGCAGATCGCCAAGAAATGGAATCTTCTGAGTCGTTCGGGTCGTGTCGTCTTCGATAAGGCCGCCGATGACGAGCGTCTGCCCGTCGCGCAGCCCCACCGTCGTCGTCGTATCGCGCGTTTGGATGTTGGGCACGCCCGCAGCGCTCACGCCGGCTTCCGAGTTCACCGTTGGGTGCAGGGCGATGGTGATATAGCCGCCGGCATTGACTACCGGGGTGATGTCCAGGGTCACGCCGGTTTGGAACGACTGCACCTGCGAGGTCGGCACGACCCCCGCCCCGCCTCCCGTCGTTACCAGGATGTTCACCGTCTCGCCCGCGCGGATCGAGGCGGTGTGTCCCGAGAAGGTCGTAATGCGCGGGTCCTCGAGGATGCGCGCCTTATTCGTGCTCACCAGAAAGTTGAGCTCGGCAACGAGCGAGAGCGGGGTTCGCGTGAGCGGTTGCAGGCCCAAGAGGCGCGCAGCGATACCGCTCAGACCGGCTTGCGGGGTCGTCTCGGAGTACGTCGTCGAGAGCATCGCCGAGGGGAACTCAAAGCCCAGCTGCTTGGCAACGCCCTCGTCTACTTCGAGAATCTCCGTATCGAGCACGACCATCGGCGGAATGACGTCGAGTTGTGCGATGAGGTTCTTGGCAAGCTCGATGCTGTAGGGGCTGCCGGTAAGGATCAGCTGCGTTCCGCCCGCTGGAACGGTGATGTGCAGATCGGGAGCGGTCTGCTGGAGTGCCTGCTGCACGGTCTGCGCGATGTCGGTTGCCGTCGTCGGAGGACCGCTGGCTCCGGGAATGGCGGCGTTGAGCGTTACGACTTGGATCGAGCCGCGCTCTCCAGCCGTTGCACCCGGTGCTCCGGCGGGCGCGGCATCGAGCTGCGCTACTGCTAGCGCGATTCGGTCTTGCAGGCTCGTCTGCGCGGTAACCGTGACGGCATTGAGATCGGTATTCGTCTGGACGTGCGCGTCGGGAAAGGACTGCCCCAGAACGCTTGCAACGGATGCGGCGTCGGCATAGCGCAGCCGGTAGACCGTCGCATAGATCGCGCCACGCTGCGGCACGTCCAACTGCGCGATGAGGGCCTTGGCATGCTCGACCTCGTCGGGAGGGCCGCGCATGACGATTTCCGAGCCCGAGATCGCCACAATGACATCGGGCACCTGATGCGCGACGGCGCGAGCGATGGTTCGCACGTTGCCTTGCGTGACACGAATGGCGTCGGGCGCATAGCGCGGACGCGGGCTTGGCGTGACCGGCGGGGTATCGATGGCCGCAACGAT
>JBOHTS010000030.1:0-1286 GCA_050733755.1 Candidatus Tyrphobacter sp.
ACTCTCGATACCGTAAGCAACTGGCGCACCGTCGCTCTCTTCGAAGGTTCGCTGCGCTTTCTGCGCGCCCAGGGCCTTTGGCCGCGTCTCGCCGACCTGGCGGCCAAGATCGAAGCGATCGAAATGATCGATGCGAGCGGCGCGCGAGTGCCGATCCCGCGCATCCTGTTGTCGGCCGAGGACGTGGGGCTGTCGGCGCTCGGCGCGAACATCGAGACGGACCGGCTCGTTGGCCGCCTCGCCGAGATCGCCCGCGAAATCCCCGGTCTGCGTCTCGAAACCGAAATGCTCGCCGATATTTCGCAAGCCGACAACCACCTGCGCGCGACGTTTGCCTCCGGCCGGAATATCGGCGCCAAACTGATCGCCGGCGCCGACGGGAGCCGATCGACGGTACGCGCCAAGGCACGGATCGGCACGCGGCGCTGGACCTATCCGCAGGTGGCGATGACGGCGTTGATCGCGCATGAGAAGCCGCACGCCAACAGGTCGGTCGAGTTCCATACGCGCAGCGGCCCCTGCACGCTGGTGCCGCTCGTGCCGCGCGATGGCGCGCGGAATCGCTCGAGCCTCGTCTGGCTGATGTCGACGCGCGAGGCGGCGGCCCGCCGCGGCCTTGCCCCCGACGCGCTCGGCGGCGAGATCGAACGCGAAGTGGAGGGAATTTTCGGGAACCTGCGGCTCGACAGCGCTTGCGGCTTTTTCCCGATGATGGGTATGAGCGTCACGCGGCTCGCCGCGCGCAGGATCGCGCTTTTGGGCGAGGCCGCGCACGCTTTTCCACCGCTCGCCGCGCAGGGCTTGAATTTGAGCCTGCGCGACATCGGCGCGCTCGTCGAATGCCTTGCGGAGGCGCGAGCGCGCGGCGCCGATATCGGTCTGGCGCTGCGCCCCTATGCGCAAGCGCGCCGTCCGGACATCGCTCTGCGCACCAGCGGCATCGACGCCTTGAACCGCTCTTTGCTCTCCGACTTTCTCCCCATCGAAGTTGCGCGCGGCCTCGGCTCTCTCGCCTTTGCAACCATCGGACCGCTGCGTCGCGCTCTCATCCTCGAAGGGATCTTGCCGCACGAACATCGGCCGGTGCACAATCCGCGTCCGGTCCGCGTGCAGTAGCGGCCGAACATAGCAAGCTCGTGACGTGAAAATTGCCACTTGGAACGTCAATTCCGTGCGGCAGAGAACCGAACATCTGCTGCGCTACCTGAACGAGGCGAGCCCCGACGTACTCGGCCTGCAGGAGCTGAAGTGCGTCGATGAGGCCTTTCCGCTGATGGACGTGGAAT
>JBOHTS010000031.1:0-2361 GCA_050733755.1 Candidatus Tyrphobacter sp.
GCAGATCGTAACGATCCTCCACGAGTTCGATGCTGGGACATCGGCTGACGAGCTTGCCCGCCGCCACGGGATTCACGCCAACACCATTCGGCTATGGCGCTCGAAGTACGCGGGCATGACTGCCAGCAATCTCGCGCGCCTCAAGCAGCTCGAAGCCGAGAGCGCGCACTACGCTGCACCCGTTCTTCGTCATCGCAGCGACCACGGGGCTGCGACGCGGAGAGGTTGGCGCGCTCGCCATGGGGCGCGGTGGACTTAGAACGGCGTACGCTCGCCGTGAGAGCGGCCATCGGCGACGATCGCAAGGGGCACCAGCTCGTCAAGGTGACCAAGAGCGGGAAAGAGCGCGTCGTGCCGCTCGGATCGGCGGCAGTCGAGGCCTTAAAGCGGCAGCACGCCATGCAAGCTAAGGTCCGTCTTGTCGCCAAGGAAGGCGAATACGACGAAGCGGCGGACCTCGTTTTCGCAGACGACCACGGCAGGCCGCTCGACCTCGACAAGGTTTCCAAGGCGTTCGCCGCGCTCGCCTCGTCGCTCGGGATCAAGGCGAAGGGGATCAGCCTGCACTCGCTGCGGCATTTTGGCGCGACGCAGGCGCTCGTCGCCGGGAACGACGTGCGGACGGTTGCGGCGCTGCTCGGCCACGCCTCGCCGGCCATGACGCTCAACGTCTACGGCCACGTCGTCGCAGGCGCACAGGAGCGAGCCGTCGCGGGGATCGACGAAGCGATCGCAAAGGCGCAGGCGCGCCGCTCGGCGGGCTGAAAAGCAACGGCCGGGCACGTCCGGCGCACCCGTTTTTTTTGCGGCATGGACACCAAATGGACACCGCCGCGACGTTCGGGCCGCCGCGAACGTAAGCGGGTGCGACGCAAACCCGCATAAAACCTAGGTTCTGAGTCGCGCGCCCGTAGCTCAAACTGGATAGAGCAGGGGACTCCTAAGCCCAAGGCTGGCGGTTCGATTCCGCCCGGGCGCAAGGTCGTGGGGCCCCGCCATCGAGGGCGCCGGGATCGCCGGCTGGCGCCCGCCCGTGTGCCGCGTCCGTTGCGCGGCGCTCTCGGGCATGGTAGGATGAGGCATTGAACGGACCTGGGGTCCGTTTTTCATGTCCGCGTTAGGGACGTAGGAAGTGGCAAAGAAAGAGAATCGAGTGGTGGTCGTGCTCGCTTGCACGGAGTGCAAGCGCCGCAACTACCAGTCACAGAAGAACAAGCAGAAGACGACCGAGCGACTCGAGCTGCGGAAGTATTGCCGTTTCTGCCGCTGCCATCGTCCGCACCGCGAGACAAGGTAACGATACGATCGAGCGTCACATAGAGTAGTTTTCGTCAGGGCGAGGCGACGAGCGTCCGAAGCGTACGAGGGTGCGCGAGGGCCGAGTCGACGAAGCCATGGACGAAAGGTACAGGGCGGTAGCTCAATTGGTAGAGCGGTCGCCTCCAAAGCGACGGGTTGCGGGTTCAAGTCCTGCCCGCCCTGCCAGAATAAACGATGGAAAAGCAGAACACTTTAAAGATGGGCGACCAAAAAAAGAGCGCGATGGGGCGGAATCTGGCGACCGCGAATCGGCGTGCCGCCGCATTGGGCGGCGCGGACTTCTTCCGCGGCGTCATCGCGGAGCTCCGCCGCGTCACATGGCCGACGCGAGAGGAGTGGATTTCGGCGACCGTCCTGACGATCTCGCTCGTCATCGGCATCGGCGTCTTCACGTGGGCGCTCGATTACGTCTTCGGGCTGTTCTTCGGCTGGATCCATCCGGCGTCGGGAGGCGTGCTCTAATGGAGCCGATCGCGCCGGAGCAGTCGCCCTTCGGGGACGTCTTCGCACAAGAGCAAGAGCCGGTCGCCGAGCCCGACGTTGCCGCCGAAGAGCAAGAGCAAGAGCCGCAGCCGGACGCTCCCCTTTCTGCGAAAGACGGGCGCAACTGGTTCGTCGTTCACACGTACTCGGGATACGAGAACAAAGTGAAGGCGAATCTCGAGCGGCGCATCCATTCGATGAACATGCAAGACAAGATCTTCCGCGTGCTCGTTCCCATGGAAGACGAAGTCGAGTTCAAGGACGGCAAGCGCAAGATCACGCCGAAGAAAGTCTTCCCGGGCTACGTACTCGTCGAGATGGACATGGACGACGCGTCCTGGTACGTCGTGCGCAACACGAGCGGCGTCACGGGCTTCGTCGGCTCGCCGGGTTCGGGCGAGAAACCGGTCCCGCTGCAGGAGAAAGAGGTCAAGACGATCCTCAAGCAGATGGGGATCGAGACGCCGAAGCTCAAGATCGACTTCGCCAAGGGCGATCGCGTCAAGGTTACCTCGGGCCCGTTCTTCGACTTCACCGGCATCGTCGACGAGATTCAGC
>JBOHTS010000032.1:0-28903 GCA_050733755.1 Candidatus Tyrphobacter sp.
TACAACCCTTTGACGTCGCGCGTCTTGACGACCTCGAGCGGACACTCGACGTACACCTCGATGAAGTTCCCGATCCGTGCGCGAGCGGCGTCACGCGCCTGCGCATACGGTGAAATCGCGGCGCTGATTGCGGCCACGCCATGTTTCGTCAGCAGCGAACAGACGAGTGCGATGCGAGCGATGTTCGTGTCGCGATCCTCGCGCGAAAACCCCAGCCCTTTGCAGAGCGTCGTGCGAATGGCGTCGCCGTCGATCACTTCGCTGGGCTGGCCGCGCCGCTCGAGTTCCTCGGCGAGCGCGAGCGCAATCGTGCTCTTTCCCGCGCCGGAGAGACCGGTGAGCCAGATCGTAAATCCTCGTTTCACGCCGTCACCTTTCCTAGATTCTCGCGCCCAACGCGCGAGCAGTAATCGCCGAACGACTCCGAGCCGCGACGTTCGTATCTCCACGCGCGCAGCAGCGGCCGCAGCTCCGCGACGAGCCGCTCCGTGCGAACGCCCGTCTTGTAGACCCAGTTCAGATGCGTATTGGCCCAGTCGCCGCCGAGGTAGATGTCGTAAAGCGCTTTCGAGCGCCCGACGAAACCGATGTCGCCCATGTACGGCCGCGCGCACCCGTTGGGGCAGCCCGTCATCCGAACGCTCAATCTCTCGTCGCCAATCTGCAGATCGCGCAACTCTCTTTCGATCTCATCGACGATCCCCGGCAGAACTCGTTCGGCATCGGTCAACGCAAGGCCGCACGTCGGAAGTGCAGGGCAGGCCATCGCGTACCGATGCACGCCCAAGCGCGCGGGATCCGTCTCGACTCCGTACGTACGGAAGAGCGCGTCGATCTCCAGGCGCTTTGCGGGCTCGATACCGACGAGCAGGATGTTCTGCTGCGGCGTGAGGCGCAGTTCCGGACGATACTCCGCAACGACCTGGCGCAAAGCGGTTCGCAGTCGCACCGCCGCCGAATCCTTCACGCGCCCGTTCTCCACGTGAACGCCGAGCGTCAGGCGTCCGTCGGCCTGCGCGAGCCATCCGAGGTGATCGGCAACGCTCTCGAACGCGATCGCTTGCGGCGATTTCAGAGCGCGGCCGAAGCGGCGCTCGACCTCGCTGCGAATCCAATCGATCCCACGCTCTTCGACGAGATACTTGAAGCGTGCGTGCTTGCGGTCCGTGCGGTCGCCGAAATCGCGCTGCGTCCCCAGAATCGCCTCCGTGAGTACAACGGCGTCGCTTGAATCGACGAAGCAAAGCGGCGTTGCCGTGCGAGGATACGTCGTCGTCTTGCCGTGCGTGGCGCCCAGGCCGCCCCCGACGAGCACGGTATACCCAACGAGATCGTCCCTTTCGGTGATGCCGACGAAGGCCACGTCTTGCGTGTATGCGTCGATGCAATTGTCCCCCGCAAGCGCGACTCCCATCTTGAACTTGCGCGGCAAGAACGTCGCGCCGTAGATTGGATCGGGCACCTCGGCGTCAAGGTGCGGTGCGTCGACCTTCTCGCCGTCGATCCAGATCTCGTGATAGGCGCGCGTCTTCGGGGTGAAGTGCGCGGCGAGCTCTTGGGCAAGGCTCGCAGCGGCGCGCTGCGCCGCCGCCCTCGGCGGTGCCGGGCAGCACATGACGTTGCGGTTCACGTCGCCGCACGCGCCGAGTGTCGAAAGCAGCGTCGCGGAGATTCCCGCAAGTGCCTCGTGCAAATCGCCCTTGAGGACCCCGTGCAGTTGCAGGCCTTGGCGCGTCGTGATGCGCAGCGTCTCGTTGCCGAATCGGCCGGCTAGCGCATCTTGCGCGAGATACTGCTGCGCGCAGAGGATGCCCCCGGGTACGCGCGTGCGCACCATGAACTGGTAGGCGGGCTCGAGGCCGGCCGTCTTGCGTTCCTGGCGCACGTCGCGATTCTCGCCCTGATAGATGCCGTGGAACTTGACGAGCTGCGCGTCGGACTGCACGAAGTGCGATCCGCCGGCGTCGAGCGAAGCCGCGATCGTTCCGCGCAGATCGCGGCTGTCGGCCTTGATGCGTTCGTCGTCGCTCATCGATGTAAACCGCACTCGGTCTTTGCGAGGCCGCGCCAGCGTCCGGCCCGCTCGTCCTCGCCTGCCTTCACCGGTACCGTGCAGTGCGTGCACCCAAGGCTCGGGTAGCCGCGGTCGTGGAGTTCGTTGTACGGGACGTCGTGAGCGCGGATATAGCTCCAAACCATGTCGCGGGTCCAACGCGCGAGCGGATTGATCTTAACGAGCCCAAAGCGGGCATCCCACTCGACCACGCGCACGTCGCTCCTTCCCTGCGATTGATCGCGGCGAATGCCGCTGATCCAAGCGAGATAGCCCCGCAAAAACTGCCGCTGCGGCTGCACCTTTCTCACCTCGCAGCATCGATCGGGGTCGCGGCTCCACAGATCGGCGCCGAATACCCTGCCCTGCTCCTGGACCGTCAGCTCCGGTGTAACCGGGATCGGAACGATTCCGTAACGGCGCCGAACCCTATCGACGAGAGCGTATGTTTGCGCGAAGAGCAGGCCGGTGTCGAGGTAGTAGACGGGGACGCGCGCATCGATGCCGGCGAGCATATCGACCAGCACCATGCCGGAGGGGCCGCCGAACGAGCACGCGAGCGCAACGCGCGAACCAAAGAGGTGCGCCGCTCGGGCCACGATCGCTTGCGGCGGCGCTCCCTCCAAGGTTTTTGCAGTCGACTCGATCATTCGTTCGTCTACCATGTGTGCAGAAATCAATCGGGCCCCGCGGTTTGCTCGCGGGGCCCGTCTAGTTGCTTGAGGTGCGGTGACTCAAAGTGACGACCGCCGCAAGCCTATACGGAATCCCGGTTGAGGACACATACACGCGTTGCGAAGGAGCATCGTGCGTTACCGTAGCATGCCGCCGCGGTCTCATCAAGCGACGCCTTAATCGGCGTTAACGCGACGAGGAGAGGACGGAGCCGGTGGAACCGACAGGCGAGGGCTTTAGCCCCGCCTACCGGTTCCCGCCAAAAGCCTCTAGCGGAAGCTCTGCACGATGGCGTCGGGCACGGTCTTCGTCACCACGTCATTGAGAACGACGCCGGCGACGTAGGGCGCGATCTCCGCCGGTACCGTCGCTGAGGTTACCGCCATGTAGCGCGTGCCGTAGCTTCCTTGCGAGACGTCGTGGATCTGCGTTGCGAAGAAGCGCTCGACGGTGCCGTTCGGTGCCATCGCGTCGACGACGAGGTGGTTTGAAAAGCGCCGCGTGATCGTGAACCCCGCGCTCTGCAGCGCGCTCACGAGGCTCCCTTCGTCGCTTGCCAACGTCGAGTTCCGTTCGAGAACGATCTGGATATGCGTCTCTTCGATCTCGCTGCGCGCTCCGAGATCGGTCAGACCCTGGACGCGCAGCGCGGTGCTCACCCTCAGCGGGATCGCGGGCCGCTGCGAGTCGTAGCGCGGTAGAGCCGACGCCGCGCGCATTGTGATATCGGCGGGCTGATTGCTCGGGCAGGCCGCATTCGCGACGGCCGCACCATTGGGGATCCCGATGCCGCTCGCGTTGTCGTAACCCGCCGCGGCGGAGTAGACGGGAACCGCGCCGCTGTACTGGTCGTTGCCGCTCGTCACGTCCGTAAACGCGGCATATCCCTTGGCATGAAAGACGTTGTAGAGCATCGCCACCGAGTCATCGATCGGCGTGCCGCAGTACTCGTAGATCTCAGCCATCATCGCGGCAAACTCCGGTGCACTCCACGACGTTCCGGACTCCAGGCCCCAGGCCCCCTTCTCGTACGTCGCCGTATACTCTGCAGGCATCGAGATGTCGGGTACGTTGCGGTCCGTCGTTGAACTGACGCCCGCTAACCCTTGCTGGTAACCGGGAATCGTAAACGTGGTCGAGACGCCGCCTCCTCCTCCGCACGGGCCCCCGCAGTTGCTGTCGTTCCATACGACGGGGTTGAGAAGTTCATCCGCGTCGGTCGTCGGGTAGGTCTCGTTGCCGCCGGCGCCGACGACGAAGGGATCGCTGGCCGGATAGTTCACGCCCGGTGAGTAACCGGTGCCGTTGTAGCATTCGTTGCCCTGATCGCCGGACGAAGCGACAAACGTGATGCCGGTTTGGACGCCGCTGTTGAAGATCGCGTCGCTGGCAGTGCTGTCGGCGTTCTCGCAGCCGCCGAGCGAGATGCTGACGATCTTGGCGCTTCCGTCGCTCTCGATCTGGTTCAGTGCGTCGTCGATATTCGAGTCGGTCAGGGCGGGTATCTCGTAGAGAATGATATTCGCACCCGGCGCGAGGCCGGCGATCGTCTCCTCATCGAGCGTCGCCTCACCTTGGGCGGCCGCGACAATACCGGTTCCGCCGTCGACGGACTCGGTCGTCACGGTGCGACCGGTCGTAGGCGTATCGTTGAACGTCTCGTAGCCGGCGAGATCGTCCGCAGCAAGGTCGGAGTCGATCACGATTGCGACCGTCTCCCCTCTACCGTCGTACCCTTGCTGCACGGGATACGCGAGTTCGGTCGCAACGTCGGTCGCCGCGTAGCCGCAATCGACATTATTGCTGCAGGCGCCGGCGTCACCGTAATCGGGCCCCGCGAGGGCGGTTCCCGGCCCGGCTGCCCGCGAGGCTCCGGTAATCGTCGACGTATAGATCGCGTTGTTCGTCGCGACGACGTAGACGTGATTGATGTTCGCGCCGACGCTCAGGCCTGCGCCGGTCTGATAGCTCCAACCGCCCGCGGAGTTATCGAGATTCCAGTAGTACACCTGATTCCCCAGCGCGTCGTTCACGGGATAGCCGATAACGAAGAGCCCGCCGATCGACGTCGAGGCGATCCCGGACGCGCCTCCGCTCATTGACGTGTACGTGCCGCTCGAGGTCGCCGAGTAGATATAGCCCTCGGCGTTGATGACGAAGAATCCGCCCGGCGCCACGCTGCCGCCCGGAATCGTGTAGGGTTTCGGGTCCCAGTTCGCCGACAGGGCGACGCCGGAGCCCGACAACTGCGTCCACGCGCCGCCGGAGAACTTCCAAATCGCCCGATCGCCGCTTCCGCCGTTGGAGGTGACGTAGATCGTACCGTCGCGGCCGATGGCAATCGCTGAAGCACCGCCAGCGATCGCGGTCCACGTGCTGCCGTTCCAGGAGTAGATTCCGCCGCCGGCGTTCGTCGCGTAGAGCGTGCCGTCGAATGCTACCGCCAAATGCGAGGCCGCTCCCGGAATGTTCGTCCAACTGCCGCCGGAGTAGTGCCAAATCGGCCGGTCCCCGGTACCGGTGCCGAGCGCCCAAAGCGTTCCGTCCGGGCTCGCGACGATCTGCGTCGCGCCACCGGGAACCAACGTCCAGGTAGAGCTGGATACCGGCTGCATCCGATGGTTCCCGCTAGGCGATTTCGAGGTCATGTCGCTGGGCGGAAGGATCGCGGTCTGCGCCATCGGAGCGGGTGGAATGACCCCCGGCGAGGTCGATGCCGGCTTCGCGAGCGACATCGGCGGCGCGTGGCGCGACATGCTCACCTCTTGACCGGAAGCCATCCCGGCGCCCGATGGCAGCATACCCGGACCGCCGGCGCCTCCTCGACACGCCGCCAGCCCGAACGCGACCAAAAGGAAACCGATTGCCGGACGAACCGCCGCACGATCGACAAACATACAAAACTACCTCGCAGGACGAAAAGAGCAGTTGGCTGCCGTTTCCGGAGTTATGATAAAAGGCCTGTCGCGCGGCAGACGACGCCTTCGCACCAATCCAGTTCCAAAGCCTTTGCAAGCACCACACGAGCCGGCAGCGAGAAGAGCCGCTGCGCGGACCAGACGGAGCGGGTGCGCAGCACGTCCACTCGCTCGAAGAAGAGCCGCAATAGCGCGTAGAGATCGTACCATGCGTAGCCCTGCACGTGCGTGAAGTCGCCGAAGATCGAAGAAGGGGAGAGCGCGTTGGGCGTGCCGACGATCAGCTCGCAGCCGGCGCTCAAATGCGAGCGCAGCGGGCCAAGGAGGTCGTCGAAGAACGACTCCGGGGTCATGTGTTCGATCACCTCGCTTGCGATGACGAGGTCGATGTCCTGCGGCGCATCGTGCACCGACGCAAGGCGCGTGTAACTGCCGCGAACGCTCTCATCCGGCTCCAGACCGTAGTAGGCTGCGATCTTCTCGGCGAACCGCGCGCGCAGCGACTTCGCGAACGAACCGTCCCCAGGGCCGATCTCTAGAATGCGCACGGGCGCGTCCATCTGCTCGATCGCACGCTCCGCAACGCGCAGAGCCGGCGGGTTGTCGGCAACGTAGAACGGTCCCATCTTCACCCAGGGACGCGGCGGCGGCGCTCGATGCAGCATTGGAAACGCGAGCGCGAACGGCGGCCCGTAGATGTCGCTCGTAAGACGGCCACCATACTTGCGCAGTCCCTCCCTGCGATATCCGAGAATCTCGTGGTACCGGCCCTTGCGCGTCATCGCGTAACGCCGGCGATCTGCAGCCCGGCGGCGGCCGCCAGCGCAAGCACGCACGCAAGCAACCCCAGCCATGCGTACTTTTTGCCATCGTAGCGGAGCACGATGTCGTAGGTCCCGCCTCCGCGCACGACCCAGGAGTTCATGAAAAGGTTCGCCACGACGTGCGTCGCGGAAACGCCGCGCGGAACGAACGCGGACCAACCGCTCGCATACGACTCCGTAAGCACCAGCAGGTAGCGGGGCGGAGCTCCCGCCACATGCACGACATACGTCGCGCCGTCGATCTCCCGCACGCGAATCGACTTCGGCGTCGCGAGCGGCGCGGCAGGCCCGACCGCCATGAAGTCATCCTGCCGCGACGCGCTCACAAATGGCTCGCCGACGGTCACGCTCGAGAGGCCGGGCGCTTGGGAACCCGCATAGACGTAGATCTGCAATCTGCCGCTGTGAAGGGGATTGCGAACCTCCATCGTCACGCCTCCGGCGCGCACGTCTGCCGCCGTAACGGCGTGCTGCGCGAGAACCTCGCCGCTCTGCCCGAGAACCGATACCTGCGCTATGCCGCTCCAGCCTGAGAGCGGAACGTGCACGACGTAGGCGTCGCCCGGTAACACGCGGTCGGCGAATGCGTACGCATCCGCCTCCCCGTTACGCATGGAGATCGTGAGGCGATCGGGGTCGTCCGTACTGCGCACGTTCTGCGAGGGGCCGAGCAGCACGGTGACGGGGCTCCAGAAGGCCGCCGCCGTCGCGTTGCCTGCGCGCGCAGCCTCGCCAGGCTGCGCGGCTCGGTACGCGTCGAAGACGGGCGCAAGCGCTTCGCTTTGCGCGCCCGCCGGAGTCGTCTCGAAGAGATCGGCGCTGCTGCCGGCGAGCACGAGCGCGTCCCCAACGGCAGCGACGCTCGCGAGATCGATCGTCGCGCAGCTCGGGTGTCCGTCGCCGACGGCGATCGCCACGATGCGCAGCGGCGCCGGCGCGCTCGTATGAATCAGGCGCAGCAGCGTGCCCTTTTGCGACGGCGGCAGCTCCGCGCTGAACGAATGGCTGCCGCTGCTCACGCTGATCCACGCGTCTCCGGCCGAACGATACCCCACGCGCAGCGCGAGCGTTCCGGCGCGCAACGCCGGCGTCGAAAGCGCGCGCGATGCCACGCCGTCAGCCGGGGCGCAGAAATTCGCGATCGCTCCGGTGCGTTCGAAGAGCGGCCGCAACTCGCCGCGCAGCGTTTGCACGGCCGGCGCGAGTGCGCCCATCGCTCGCGAAAAAACGCGCCGGCCGAGCGCAGCATTTGGAGCGCTGCCGGAAAACCCGACGCGCTCGGTGCGAAACTCCGCGGAGGCCCACGCTCCGGCGAACGCAACGCCGTTGCAGGCGACAACGCTGCAGAACGCCGCCGCTTGCTGCGGCGTCGACGCGCCTACCACGATGCGCGACGGCGCGTACACCCGCCCTTCGCCCGCGCCTCGATCGATCGCGAAGGCCAGGATCGTACCGAAACGCGCGACTTGCTTCGCGCCCGGTATTACCGCGGGGCCAGGATCCGATGACGGCGCGTAGTAGTTGGGATTCATCGACGAGTCGCTTACCACGCTGGTAACGCCGTAGAAACGCAAGAGCGAGGCAAGATTCCCGATCCCGACCTGCGTTCGGTAGTGCTGCAGAAGCGTTTCGAGCCCCGCAGTCCCCGGCTGCGCGAAATCGTACTTGCGCGAAACGATGGAGCGCTCGGTGAGATTCGTATTGAATCCCGCGCCTACATAGCCCCAATCATAGGCGTCGAAGAGCACGGAGGCGACGGGAAGCTCTGCAACGCGCGCATCCGAGGGCAGATGTCGCTCCCACGCTGCGAGAGCCGCGTACCGGCGGGGCGGCGCGACGGCGGCCTGAGCCCAGAAGAGATGACCGCTCAGAATCGGGTACGCGGCACCGGCGAGCAGCACGAACGCGGCCGCGACCACGGCCGCTGCGTGCCGCGGCTGCATTCGATGCTGGAGCGCGCCGAGCGATGCGCCGCCAAGCAATGCGTAGCAGAGAAGCAGCACCCATCCGAACTTGCCAAAGGAATCGCGAAACGCGGAGAAGAGCGCGAGGTGCGCAAAGAGCCAGGCGAAGATGCCGCCCAGCGGCGGTGAGAGGCCTTTGGCGAGAAAGAGCGCCGCAAACGCGACGCCGCTGACGCCCCAGACCAGCGCACGCTCGCGTGCGTTGCGATAGAACCACGCACACGACCACGCCAGCGCGGGAAGCCCCAGCGTCGCGATGATCGCGAGCGGATCGCGAACGTACGACGGGCCCTGCGGCACGTAGAGATTCGCTCCGACCGGATTGAAAAACAGGTATCCTCCGACGAGCCGCACGACGTTTTCAATCCTGCTGAAGGCCGATGTCGAAGCGAGCGTTCCGCTCGTGTACGCCTGGCCGGAAGACGATAGGCTCCCAAATGCGCTGCCGGCATAGTGGAGAATAGGCAGCCAAAACGGCGCGTTGAGGCCGCCGTAGAGCAACGCAATCGCCGGCAGCCGACGCCATCTTGTCGCGCGCCCTCCGCGAACCTCGAAGAGCACGAGAGCGGCAGCGCAGAGCATCAGCGCGACGTACTCCATCACGTACGCCGGGTTCATGTTCGACGCGACGCCCAGCGCGGTCCATACGGCGAACTCGACCAGCGTACGCGTCGCGCCGGTGCGCACGAAGCCAATCGTCGCAGCGAGCAATCCCGGAGCCGCTGCGATGCCGAGGTCGAGCGCGGGATAGGGCGTGTGAAAGATCAACAGCAGCAATGGATTGAGAATCGCAGCGCTGCCCGCGAAGACGATGGCCGCCGAGCCGCGCACGTTCGGAAAGAGTTCGATGAAGAGCCGCACGGTCGCCGTCGCCTGGATCAGGATCAGCAGCACCATCCACAAATGGTTGACTGCAAGCGGTGAAAGTCCGATGCCCTCCAGCACGAGATCGGCGGCGGCGAGCGGAAGAACCGGCCGATTGAAGGCGTCGTCCTCACCGAAGCCGGCGTAATCGGACCATCCGCTCGCGTGCTGCGCGAGCGCGACGTGCGGGTTCAACGCGGGCCACGGCGAGTCGCCGCCCATGACGAAACGTCCCGCCGGGATCGAAACGCCTGCGACGATGAGCGCAATTGCCGCCACGACCAGCATGGCAGCATGCCGATGCGCAACGCGCGCTAGCGCTTTCGCTAGTACGCCTTCGACGAAACGACGAGCCGATAGCATTGAGCGTAGGTACGAGCGATGCCGCCCCAGTCGTAGCGCGATGCGTGCTCCCTCAACCGAGTCTTCAGCGGATGCAACCGCTCGGGTTCGTTCAAGAGGGCTTCGCTCGTACGCGCTAGCGCGTCCGCGTCACCCGGATCGACGAGCAGGTCCTCCAGACCGTCGCGCAATATCTCGCCTAACCCTCCGCTTGCGCTGGCAACGACGGGAACGCCGGATGCCATCGCTTCGAGAGCCACGAGACCGAAGGCTTCGTTTCGCGATGGAATCCAGACCAGATCGCTGCGCCGCAGCGCGAAGCGCTTCTGCTCCACGTCCGCGTAGCCGAGCGCAAAGACGCGTCCCGCGACTCCCAAACCCTGGGCGAGCCGCCGCAGCCGTGCAAGCATGCCCCAATCCTCACCGAGGATCACGTATGCGGTGCCGCGGTCGCTCATCGCCGCGAGCGCCCGAACTGCGGTGTCGAAGCCTTTTTCGGGTTCGATGCGTCCGATCGAGAGCATCACGCGGGCGAGGTGGTGAGGCCAGCCAAGGAGTTCGCGCTCGGGACGATCGTGCGCGTACTCATCGACGTTGATGCCGTTGGCGACCACGCGCGAATCCGCCATGTAGCGCGCGATCGGCGCAAAACGCCGCGCCGCGTCCGAGACCGCCGTGCGCAGCGACGCGGCGCGCATCGCAAAGCGCCCGTACGCCAGCATGTACGCGGCGTATCCTGCGCGCACCGCAGGGCCGAGCGCATACGGCGTACGCGGCGATCCGTGCAGCGTGAAGACCCAGGGAACGCGCAGGCGGTGGAGGATTCGCGCGGCGAGGTCGACGGTCGCAAAGGAGATGCCGTGCAGGTGCGCGACCTCGTACCCGCCGTTCTCGATTGCGGCGCGAAGGCGCGCGGCGCCGGCCGGCGTCGGCGGCAGCGTCGTGCGCAGGTAGGGCATACCCGCGGGCGTGCGGATCAGCGGAATCTCCCGCACGCGTACACCGCCTTCGCTTCGCTCGGCGCAGCCGCCGCAGTAATTCGCGCACACGACATCCAGCTCGACGCCGCACTCCGGCAGCGAGAGCGCGAGCGCGCGAAAGACTTCGCCGCCTCCGCCGATCGAATTCGGCGGAAACTCCGGGCAGACCATGAGCGCCTTCACGCGCGTGCACGTGCGACGGCTCGCGCATAGATCGCGCGGTGCGCTTCGCGCGCACGCTCGTCGTTGCGTTTGGCAACGAGCCCGGCGCTCGCCCTGATGACTCCCTGCGGCGCGGCGAAGAACTCCGCGAGCCGCCGCGCGAGATCGTGCGGTCGCGACGCAAAGGTGAGCTCCGCGGGCGCGTCCCTGAAGACCGACGAGAGCAGGACCGGAGTTCCGTTCGCCACCGTATCGGCGACGGCGCCGCTGGCGGCGATCTCGCGCGTGTACGCAAAGACGCCGACGTCCGCGGCGGAGATGTACGTTGCAAGCTCGTCGTCCGAAATGAATCCCGCGGTCGCCAGGCCTCCCATTCCACGCGCGCGCCCCCGTAGCGCCAGCAGCTCGCGTGCGTGCGCGCCGTTCCTGTGGAGCGACGGATGGGGAGCGACGGCAAAGAGCAATACTGCGTTCGGCTCGCTCTGCGCGAAGAGCGAGAAGCCGTCGATGACGCAATCGAAGCCTTTGTACGTGTTGAGGAATCCCCATGTCAGCACGACCTTCGCGTCGCGGGCGATGCCTAAGCGCCGACGCGCGGCCTTTTGGCTTGGCGCGCGCGCCTTAAAGGTCGCAATGATCGGCGAGACCGCGACATCGCCGGCCGGCGCGCCGTACCGAATCAACGCGTCCGCAAGCGCAGCACCGTGAACGATCTTGAGCGCCGGCGCGCGCGCGATCTCTCGAAAGACGACGCGCATTGCCGCGGCCGCGCCGTATCCCACGACGGGCAGCGTGCGCCCCCTGAAGAGATCGCCCTTCATACTCTGCGGACTCACCACGCCATGCACCGTCACGACGGTCGGGAATCTGCGCGCGATCGCTCGCAGCCAAAATGGAAAGGCGAGCGTCGAGAGCGCCGATCCGTAGAGCGCCAACTCATGCTGCACGTGAACGACGTCGGGTGCAAGCGACGAGAGCGCGGCTCTGAAGGTACGCGCCGAGAGCACCGGCGGGCGCCACGCGCTGCGCACGATGACGCCGCCGTCGCGCGTCTCGCTTGCGTCGGCGAGGACGATCACCTCGGCAATCGACGATAGGACGTGCGCCAGGCCCTTCGTATATCTGCAGGCTCCTCCGTTCGGCTCGCCCTCGCGCGGCCACGCCGAGATCATCGCAACACGCAAAACGGCAGTGCTCAGATCGGAAGGACCTGCGGCCACATATCGATGCAAGCCTTGCTCCGCAGCGAGACGGCTTCCTTCATATGGGGTTCGCAGCGAATGGAATCGTAGCGCGGCGTTCGAAAGAGAAAGCCGCAAAGGCTTGGAGGTTCACACTGGATTACGACTTGCTCGAGCGGCAGCTCCTCGAACTCATCGGCTCCGAGAGCAATCACCTCGCGAACGCGTCGAACTTCTCCGCGCTCGTCTTCGCCGAGATTCCGAACCTCAGTTGGGCCGGTTTCTACTATCCCGACGCATCGGGCGATCTCGTGCTCGGCCCTTTTCAAGGAAAGCCCGCCTGCGCGCGCCTCCCGAAGGGACACGGCGTCTGCGGCGCCGCCTTCACGCAGCGCCGGAGCGTCGTCGTCGACGACGTCCAAGCGTACGCCGATCACATCGTCTGCGATGCGGGAGCGCGTTCCGAGATGGTGGTGCCGCTGCTCGCCGATGGCGAGGTCCGTGGCGTCTTCGATCTGGACAGCGCTTCGCCGGCACGGTTCGGCTTGGAAGACCGGCGTGGAATCGAGCGATTGGTCATCGCCTTCGTTCGTCATGCGGGCCTTTCGAAGGCGCCCGCAGAAGCATACGAATCGTTTGGGGACCGTCTCTCACGGGAACCTAATAAAGCAGACGAGTAGATGCGAGCGCGGTTGCGAAACGCCGCGTATTCGCGTCGGAAGCGGAGATGCCGTGACGGCCGTCGTGGAGAGTAAGAACCTGCGCCATGAACTTTCGCTCGAGATCGTGATCGATGCCCAGCGCGCATCGCTTGCGTTCTGGACCGCATACCTTTGGCACTCATGCGAGACTCCGGGCTCGCCGTCGCCCGCCTTCTGCGCTCACCTTTCGGAGCGCTTTGGCGTCGGCGCGAGCGAGATCACGCGTCAGTGGCTCGACTGGTACGGCCTGCTCACGAGCTGGGAACTTGCCGCAGCGCTCGTCGGCGTCGACGTGCGCGCGACGCCGGGCGCGTACGGAACCTCGCACCGCAGAGCGTAAGTACCTCGCAATCGCGCCGCGATCGTCATCGCCGCCGTTGCGGCGATGCCGAACCACACCGGCGCCTTCATGAACCACCACGCCGGCGATCCAGACGATGAATCCGTTGCGATAAAGGCCGCCCACTGCGACTGTGCGAGCCCCACTGCCGGCTGCAGGACCGCTGAAGGCGCGAACGACAGCCCCGTCTTTGCAACGACGACCAAACAAATGACGATCGAGCCGAGTGCGGCGGTCGCGCCATACAGCGCGGCGCGCGCGCTCTTGCCGTACGCTGCCGCAACCCACGCGGCGATGACCGGCTCGAGCACGATCGTTCCCGCCGCGAGAAATCCCGTCAGCAGGTTGAGCGCAGCGAGCGCGACCGCCGCCGCGATGGCGCCGCTCCGCGGCGCGTTGCGCGCAAGCCACAGCGCAGCGGGGAGCGCAAAGACGACGTGATCGGCATGGAGATACGGTCCGCCGGCCACGCTGAACGCGCCGGCTGCCAGAATTGCGCTCTCCGGATGCGCGCGCGCGAGCGCGCTTCTCGCAACCCACGCCGTCACCGCAAGCATGCAGATCCACGACGCTTTTCCAGCATCGATCGCCGCCGTTGCGCCGACGCCTAACCGATAGAGTGCCGACGAGAGACTGTATTGGAAGAATGCCGGAAGTTCGGCCTGGACGTGCGCCGGCAGCACCTCACGAACGTACGCAACGTTCTCGGAGACGCCGAGGAACAGCAGCGAGAGCAGCCCGAGTCCGGCAACGACCGCGATCGCCGTCACCGCAGTGCGATGCGACAGTGCAACGCACGCAATGGCGACGCACATGCCGAGTTGAGGCTCGAGCATCGTCAGCGCGACGCCCGAGGCGACGAATCCGGTCTTCCCTCGTGCCGCACCGAACGCGGCCAGCACGAGGCCGGCGACGGCAACCGGCAGCAGTTGCCCCACCGGAAACGAGACGGCGACGAGCGCGATGCTCGACGCAACGGCAATCGTCCACGCGTCACCGGCGTTCATGCGAACGAGCAGTGCGATCGCTAGTGCGGTCGCGCCGCACAAGATGACGAGCCACAGTACCGCCGCCGCCGCAAACGGCAGCGCGGCGAGTGGAGCGAGCGCGGCAAGCGCGTAGCCGGGCAACGGAGCGGGAATCACGACCGCGCGCCGTTCGCATCTGGCCATCGGCGCGAGCGCATACGGGTTTTCGCGTGCGAGCGCGACGCGCGAAGCGCAGTAGAACGCCTTGAAATCTCCCATCAAGTACCGGCCATGCACGGTACTTCTAAAGGAGAACGCCGCAGCACACGCGATAATGGCGATCGCGAGCGCCGCGCGCGCGACGCTTACGGCACGCGCGCGCGACGCATCGCCGCTGTCGAGACCCGTGGCCGTCTGCGCGCCCATGCTCATTACATCGGCGCTCCGCGCCCTGGCAGGGAATATCTGTGTAAAGGCCTTGTAAACAGCGCGCAAGCCGGCCGCGAGCCGCGCATGCGCTGACGATAACATAGTCGTGATCCGCCAGGCCGTCCTGCCAGCGCCGAACACCAGGGCCGCGCGCGTCTGGGCGATCGTGGCCGAAGGCACGCCATGGGCGACGCTCTGCACGGCCATCGCTTGGGTTTACCACGCCTATTACGGCCACTACGCCTTCGACGACTCGTACTTCGGCTATAGCAACGCGCAGTCGCTCCTGCTCGGACACGGCTTCAGCTTCAACGGCGGCGACCATGTCCTGAGCACGTCGGCGCCGCTCGCCGTGCCGCTCTACGCGATCTCGTCGTGGATAGGGCACGCGAGCGTCGTAAACGTCGCGCAGTTCTGGAGTGCGATCGCCTTTGCCGTCGTCGCCTTCGGCAGTTACCTCGTGCTCCGTGAGTATTGCACGCGCTTCGGGGCGCTCATCGCATCGCTCGCGCTGCTGGCATCGCCCTTCCTCCTGCCGACCTGGTCGCACGAGACCCTGCTTTACATGGCGACGGTTGTCGGCGGACTTCTTCTCTACCTGCGCCGGCGTTACACGAGCGCCGCACTCGTTCTGGGATGCGCGGCGCTCTTCCGCGGCGAGGCGCTGCTGCTCTTGCCCTTCCTGTGGTACGCACACCGGCGCAGCCACGGCACGCGCGCCGCACTCCGGCTCGCGGCGCTTTCGATCGCGCCCTACGCCGTGTGGGCCCTGGGCGCATCACTCTACTTCGGAAGCCCGTTTTCGGATACGATCGCGGCGAAGCACGCGCAACTGCGCTACGCCGTCATCCCGCCATACCTCGCCGGCCTCGGCATGTACGCGGTGAGCATGTATCGCGCGCTCTTTACGCCCTTCTTCGACCTCACCCTCGTCTGCCTTATCGCGGCCGTCGTCGCGTGCGCGGCGCGGCGCGCCTTCGCCTCGGTCTGCGCGTGGGTCGCCGCAACGACCGCACTTTACGTCGTGCTTGGGCTTCCCTGCTATTTTTGGTTCTGCACGCAGTGGGCGGTCTTTACCGCGGCGGTCGTCGCGCTCCCCTGGATGGCGAAAAGCACGCGCGTTTCGCCTCTCCTTCAGGCAGCGCGAATCGCCTCGATCGGACTCGCGCTTCTCAACGTGACCTTCGGCGTTGTGCAGTTGCAACCGGACCAGCGCTATGCCGCACGAGACTGGGCCATCGAACCGCGCATCGCCGGCAACGCGTACATCTCGCTCGCGCGCTGGTTCGTCGCGGGGCACCGCCATGGATCGGTGGCCTTCACGGATTTGGGTCAACTGCATTACTACTCGGGCCTTCCGATCGTCGATGATCTCGGCATCGTCACGGCCGGCGCGGCAAAGCACTTCGCCGACGGCAACGCGATTTGGACGTTCAAGCGCTATCGGCCGCGCTTCTACGTCCACACCGACGACCTCATTCGCATTCCTTCACCGATTGCTGGGCAACCGGCGCGATCGGTTGCAAACTTCGACTACATCGCGGCGCCGCTCGAGTACGACTGGTTCCGCGACGCATACCGCGCCGTCGGTTCCCTGCACGTCTCGGATGACGACCCTCGCCGCTCGGACTTCACGATCTACGAACTGCGTTTCCCACGGTTCGTACCGCAGGCCGACGAGCGGGATGATTCCTTGCGCGTCCTTCGCGTGGCGCGGGCGGGCGACTCGATCGCATTCGCCTTCGTTCCGTCGCGCTCGGGCGTGACTGAACTCGAGGCGCGGCTGCGCGCACGGTCGGCCTGCGACATTGAAATGGTTCTCCGCGGCCCCGGCGGCGTTCGGATAGCGCGACGCACTGGATATGAGGGCATCACGCGCGTGACGATGCAACTCGCCAAGCCCTTGCAGCGAGCGCGCTACACGTGGACGATCTCGAGTTGCGCAGCGCTCGCAACCGCACCGCCGCCGCTGCTGCGCAAGGGATTCGTGTGGTGGGTCGGCGCCCCAACATGGGGCGGTCCCGCGGATGCGCTCGTCGCTTACTCGAGTTCGGGCGATGCGGATCGGCGAATCGCCTCGGTGCTCGGGGCGAGACGCATGTAGATCACGGGAACGAGCAGGAGCGTCAGGAGCAGCGAGCTCGTAAGTCCGCCGATGACGACCGTTCCCAGCGACCGCTCTGCGGCGGCGCCGGGGTCGAGTGCGAAGGCGAGCGGCGCCATGCCGGCGATCATCGCGACCGTCGTCATGACGATCGGGCGGAAACGTTCGAACGCGCTCTCGCGGACCGCCGCTCCTTCGTCGCGTTTCTCCAGACGCAAGCGGTTCGCGAAATCGACGAGCAGAATTCCGTTCTTCGTCACGAGGCCGACGAGCAGAATCGAACCGATGAACGAGAACAAGTTCAGCGTCTCGTGCGTGATCCAGAGCGCGCCGAGGGCGCCGACGACCGCGACGGGCACGCTGAACATGATCACGAACGGCGTCCGGTAACTATTGTACAGCGCCACCATGAGCAGGTAGACGAGGAGCACCGAGAGCCCGAGCGAGATGCTCATGCCGACGACCGTGTTGTGGAGCGCCTCCTGGTTGCCGCCGGCGACCGGCGCGACGGTCACGTACGACGGGAGGTTGAGCGCGCGAATGCGCGCATTGAATCCGCGCTCGACGTTCGACAACTCCCATCCGGGCGCGACGTTCGCGCCGACGTAGACGACGCTCTGCCGGTTGATGCGCGTGATGAGCGGCGGCGCGGGTGAAATCGAGAGATTCGCGACGTCGCTGACGTGCGCGATCCCTCCGGATCCCGCCGAAATAGGAATCGCTCCGATCTGAGCGAGATTCTGCTGATCGCTCTGCGGGTAGATGACCTCGACGTCTTTCAGACCGTCCGCGGTGGGAAACTGCGTCGCGAGCGTTCCGCCGAAGGCCGCGCGAATGGCGTCGCTCGCGGTTCCGATCGACACGCCGAGCGCACGCGCGCGCTCTCGATCGAAGAGCACCTCGACCTGCGGCGACGGAGCATCGTCCGTCGTCGTCACGCCGGTCGCGCCGGGCGTCTTCGCGAGCGCCGCATGGACTTGCGCGGCATACGGAGCGGGATCGCCGATGGGATTGCTCACCACCTCGTCGATCGGCTGCTGGATGCCGCCCGTCGTCGCCGTCGCGGGAATCGACACGATCTGCGCCGTGACCGGCAGAACGCGCCGCGCCTCGCGCACGAACCTATCGCCGGTCTGCACGGTCGAGTTCGTGCGATTCGGCTTGAGGAAGACGTGCATCTGCCCGATCGCGCCGTTGCCGACGTAGCCCTCGAGGTTCCCTTCGTAGGCTCCGGCAAGCGACGTCTCGGCCGCAACGTCCGGATCGCGATCGACGATTCGCTCCACGGCGAGCATCGCTCTGCGCGTCGTCTCCAGCGGCGTCCCCGTCGGAAAGTTCACCGTCAGATAGAGCTCGCCGCGATCGATGCCCGGGATGTATTCGAAGCCGACGAAGCCCAGCGGTATGAGCAAGAGCGCGAGCACGAGCGAGAGGAACGAGATGCCGATCACCGTCCTCTCGTGCTGCAGGCCCCACTCGAGCGCGCGGTTGACGTACCATCGGCGTGCGGCGGCGAACCACTGCGAGAAGCGCTCGATCGGCGCCCACGGGCGCCAGTTCGAGTAGAGCGACCAGCGCCCCGCAAGCGACGGCGTCACGGTGAACGAGACGAAGAGCGAGGTGAGCGTCGCGACGGTGACGACGAGACCGAACTCGCGTAAGAAGAGCCCGACCGAGCCGGGCAGAAACGAAATCGGAAGGAAGACGACGACGTCGACGAGCGTGATGACGATCGCCGCGACGCCGATCTCGGTCCGGCCGCGCACGGCCGCTTCTTCGGGTTCCTCCCCGCCGTCCGCGTGCCGTTCGATGTTCTCGAGCACGACGATGGAGTCGTCGACGAGAATGCCGATGATGAGGGTCATCGCGAGCATCGAGACGATGTCGATCGTGAAGTGCGCGAGCTTCATCGCCCCGAGCGTCACGAGCAGCGACGTTGGAATCGCGACCATGACCACGATCGCGTTGCGCCACGAACGCAAAAAGAACAACATGACGATGCCCGTGAAGATAATCGCTTCGATGAGCGTGCGCATCACGCCCGAGAGCTGCGCTTGCGTGTACTTTGCCTGAACGTTCAGCACGTCCAGGTGCACGTTGGGATACTCTCGCTCGAGCGCGGGGAGCTCGGCAAGAACGTTCTGCGACGCCTGCATCTCGCTGTAGTTCGTCGCCTTCTGAACGTCGAGCGCGATCGCCGGCTGCCCGCGATCGTACGCGTACACGCGCTGCGGCTCGAAGCCGTCGACCACGTTCGCGACGTCTCCGACGCGCAGCAGCCTCGTCGCCGTCCCGAACGCGCTCGTCGTCGAGCCGTTCGCAGACCCCGACCCCGAGCCGAGCAGGAGGTCGGAGACCGTCTCCGGCGTTTGGATGTCGCCGCGAATGTCGATGGTCGTCTCGCGGTTCGGCGAGTACGCGATGCCGCCCGGAGCGCGCACGTTGTTGTTTTGAATTGCGCTGACGACGCTCGTGATCGTGTAGCCCGACGCGCTCATCGCCAGCGGGTTGACGTTCACTTGAAGCGACGGCGTCACGGCACCGTTTGCGATGACGAACGAGATGCCTTGGACCTGCTCGAGCGCTGGAACGATCTTGTTCGTGACGACGGCCGCGAGATCGCCCGGGGCGAGGCTCTGCGAGCTGGCGACGAGCGACACGACGACGGCTTGGCTGGGATCGTAGATCGAGACCGTCGGCGTCTGCAGGTCGCTGGGAAGTTGGCGCTGCGCGTTCTGCACGCGTCCCTGCACCTGAACGAGGTCGGTGTTCACGTCGGAGCTGAGCGCGAACCGCGCGACGATCGTCGCCTGGCCGGGCTGAATGGCCGACTCGACGGTCGAAAGATCCGGCGCTCCGGCAATTTGATCTTCGATCGGGCGCACGATCGCATCGCGTATCTCGGTCGTCGACGCGCCGGGATACGTCAGCGAGATGTCGATCGTCGGAACGTCGTAGTTCGGAAACTGCTGCTTGACGAGAATGAACGCCGAGATCGTGCCCGCGAGGAGCACGAGGGCGCAGAACACGAAGACGAGCGTCGGGCGCCGGACGAAGAGGCGCGTCAGCCCCATCGTTCCACCGCCTCCGTGGGCCTAGGACGCGTTCGCCGCTGCGGCGTCGCCTTGCGCGCGAGATCGCTATACGTCGGCGCGAGACGAACGAACGCGCACGGAACGAGCACCAGCGTCAAGAGGAGCGAGCTGATCAGGCCGCCGATGACGACCACGCCGAGGGCCTGGCGAGACGCCGAGCCCGGGTCGAGCGCGAGCGCGATCGGAAGCATCCCGGCAACCATCGACATCGTCGTCATGACGATCGGGCGAAAGCGTTCGCGCGCGCTTTCGGTGATCGCGCTGTGCCGGCTCGCTCCGGCCCGCACGCGCGTGTTTGCGAGGTCCACGAGCAGGATGCCGTTCTTCGAGACCAGCCCGATGAGCAGCACGGTCCCGATCATCGAGAAGAGATTGAGCGTCTCGTGCGTGATCCACAGCGATCCGAGCGCGCCGACCGCCGCAACCGGCACGGCGAACATGATGATGAAGGGAAGCCGGTAGCTGTCGTAGAGCCCGACCATCAAAAGATAGACGAGCGCCGATGAGAGCATGAGCGAGACGACGATTCCGCTGGCAGCCTGCCCGAAGTTCTGCTGCTGCCCGCCTGCGGTCGGCGTCACGCGCACGCCTTCCGGAAGATGCAGGGTTCCAAGACGCCGCATGAACGCGCTCTGCACCGACGAGAGCGAGGCGCCCGGTCCGACGTTCGCGCTGACGTGAATGACCGTCTGCCGGTTCGTCCGCGTCATGAGCGGCGAGGTCGGCGCCTCGACGAGCGACGCGATGTCGCCGACGTGAAGAACGCTTCCCGAGTTCGACCTAATCGGAATGGCGAGAATCGAGTCCGTGCCCTGCTGCGCGCTTTGGGGAAACGTGACCTGAACGTACTCGATGCCGCTTACCGCATCGAACTGCGCCGCGAGCGCGCCGCCGAACGTCGCGCGGATGGCGTTCGCGGCCGTCGCGATATTCACGTCGAGGGCTCGCGCCCGCTCGCGGTCGAACACGACGTCGACCTGCGGCGCGAGATTCGCGGCGGAACTCGTCACGTGAACCGCTCCCGGCGTCTGCTCGAGGGCCGCGAGCACCGCGGGCGCGTAGCGTTCCGGCTGGTCGTCGGAGGACTCGACGAGATAATCGATCGGCTGCGAGTTTCCGCCGCCCGTTCCCGTCGCCGGGATCGCGACGGTCTGCGCGTCCGGCACGAGACGGCGCGCCTGAACGCCGAAGCGCTGCGCCCACCAATCCGTCGAATGTTTGCGATCGAGCGCGAGGTTGACTCGAATCTGTCCCACGGAGCCGATGTTGATCTGCCCGCCGAACCCTTGCTGCTCCGAGCCGGCCGTCGACGTCACCGATTCGATGTCCGAGGATTCGTTCGCATAGAGCCGCGAGAGCGCTGCGATCGCCTTGTCCGTCTTCGCGAGCGGCGTGCCGGTTGGGTACGTCACGCCGACGAAGATCTGTCCGCGATCGACCGACGGAAAGAACTCGAGCCCGATCGCATGAAGGAAGAGCAGCAGGAACGCACCGGCGACGAGCGCGAGGCTCGCTCCGAAGACGATCCACGCGTGCCCGAGCGCCCAGGAGAGCACGCGCGTTGCGTAGATCTCGCGCGAGCGTTCGAAGCCGCGCCCGAACGCATCGATGATCCTCCACGGGCGCCACGTCGACCGCAGCGACCAGTTTCCGGCCAGCGACGGCGTGACCGTAAACGAAACCATGAGCGAGGTCAGCGACGCGGCGACGACGACGAGCGCGAACTCGGCTAAGAATCGGCCGGTGATTCCCGGGAGAAACGCGATCGGCAGGAAGACGACGACGTCGACGAGCGTGATGACGATCGCCGAGAAGCCGATCTCGTTGCGTCCGAGAATCGCCGCCGTCCGCGGCGCCTCACCTTTCTCGTGATGGCGCCCGATGTTCTCGAGAATGACGATCGAGTCGTCGACGAGAATGCCGATGAGCAGCGACATCGCCAGCAGAGAGACGGTGTCGATCGTGAAGCCCGCAATCTTCATGATCGCAAAGGTCACGAGCAGCGAGCTGGGAATCGCGACGAGCACGACGATCGCGTTTCGCCAGGATCGCAAAAAGAAGAGCATCACGAGGCCCGTGAAGAGGATGCCTTCTTCTAACGTATGCCAGACGCCGTCGATCTGCTCGCGGGTGTACGTCGCTTCGACGTTGAGCACGCCGAACGTCACCTGCGGATACTCGCGCTCCATCGTGGGCAACGCCGCGAGCACGCCGTTCGAAGCGGCGAGTTCGCTCGCGCCCGTCGTCTTCTGCACGCCCAGCGTCATCGCCTCGACGCCGTTGACGTACGAGTACGTTCGCCGCGTCTCGTACGAGCTTTCGACCGTCGCGACGTCGCCGATGCGCAGGTACCGCGGCGCGACGCTCCACGCGTTGAAGCTCCCCGACGAGGCGCCGCCGACGAGCGACGGAGCGGGCGTCGCGAGCGTCGCGCGGTTGAGCGCGGCGGCGCCGGACGGCGCGCTCGGAGCCGCGGCGCCGCTGCCGCCGGCCGTTGCGGCGATGAAGAGATTCGCAACGCTCGCCGGATCGGTAACGTCACCGCGTACGTCGACGCTCGTCTCGCGATCCGGTTGGTAGACGATGCCGCCGGGAGCGCGCACGTTGTTCGCGCCGATCGCCGAGACGATGTCCGCCAGCGTCAAGCCGGAGGCGCTTAGCGCGTTCGGATTGACCTGCACCTCGATCGCCTGCGTGACCGCCCCGTTCGCGTTGACGTTCGCGACTCCGGGCGCTTGCTCCAAGTCCGGAACGATGCTGTTCTGGACGAGTGCGGAGAGCGCGGCAGGCGTGAGTGAGCGCGAGGTGACGATCAGTTGCGCGACCGTCGGCTCGCCGGCGTCGAAACTCGCAACCGTCGGCGTCGTGAGGTCGCTCGGAAGATTGCCCTCGGCGGACTGAACGCGACGCTGCACTTCCACAAGATCGGTCGTCTTGTTCGAGTTCAGCGTAAACGTCGCCGAGATGTTCGCTTGACCGTTTTGAATCGTCGTCGTGAGGTGGTCGAGGTTCGGCGCTCCCGCGATGGCATCTTCGATCGGCCGAACGATCGCATCGCGAATCTCCGAGGTCGAACCGCCGGGATAACTCAATCGCACGGAGATCGTCGGAAAGTCGATGTTCGGAAACTGCTGGTTGACGAGCGTCGCAAACGAGACGCCTCCGACGATCAGGATGAGCACCATGAGAACGAAGAGGAGCGTTGGACGATTGACGAAGAGTTGGGTAACTCTCATTCGCCCGACAGGCTCCTAGCGACGGCGATAGCGAACGCCGCCGGGCGGCGCCGAGCCGCTCCCTTGCCCTCCGCCGACGAGTTGCTGCCCGGCGGTTATTCCAAGCTGTCCGTTCGAAACGACCTTCGTGCCCGACGCGAGACCGCGAACGATCGAGGTCGTTCCATCGGTTGCCAGCTCGGTGACGTGCGCCTCCTGCGCGGTTCCATTCGAGGCGACCGTGAAGAGCGTCGAGTGCGAATCGTCGAGGAACGACGTGCTCGGAACGCCGATCCCCGTCGTCGGCTGCAATGCGATCGTGCCCGTCACCGGAAGGCCCGCAACGAGCGCTCCGTTCGCTCTGGGAACGAGCACTTTCACGGTGAAGTTCGTCGAGCCGGGCTGCACCTGTCCGAGAACGCCGACGACGGTGCCGGCGTACGGGCGCCCCGGGCTTCCGGGCACGGTCAGCGTTACCGGCGATCCCTTGTGAATGCGAAAGACGTCTGCACTCGAGGCGTTCAACTCGGCATAGACCGTGTTGTCCTGCTGCACGACGAAGATCGTGCGCGAGCCGGGATACTCGCCCGGATTGAGATTGCGATTGACGACCGTGCCGTCGACCGGCGACGTAATCGTCGCTTTTGCGATCTGCACCTGCACCTGCTGCGCCGCGGCTCGCGCCTGCGCGACGGCCGACGACTGAAGTCCCGCGCTCGCGAGCGATCCGTTCGCCGCAACCGCCGCGGCGTCGGAGTGCACCGCCTGCTCGTCGTTGCGCACGACGGCGACCTGCGCGTCGAGCGTCTGACGCGCGATGTAGCCCTGCTTGAAGAGCTGCTCGTCGCGAACGAGGTTGAGACGATCGTTGTGCAGCGTCGTCTGCGCCTGCTGGAGGGCGGCAGCGCCTTGCGAGATCGAGAGTCGTCCTTGGTAGATCGTGTGGGTCGTATTCGCCTGGTCCGCGGCGAGTTGGGCCCGAAGGTCGGCGGTGTCGAGTTGCGCCAAGAGCTGACCGCGGTGGACGTGATCGCCTTCGTTGACGGCGACCAGGTCCGCCGGCTCCACGAGGTCGCTGGAGAGCATGACGTTCTGATACGGCGCGATGATTCCGGAGATCGTCAGCAACGGATGAACCGTCGCCGTGCTCGCGACCGCGGTTGGAACCGGTGCGGGCGATCCGCCGAACCCGCGAAAGCCGCGCCCGCGCGCTCCATGTCCGCACGCGGCCAGCGTCAGCGCAGCGCAGAGAACCGCGGCGACGCGCAGCGTCATCCCACCGGAACGGGTACCGAAAGCGCGACCGCCTCCGGAAGCAGAACGCGAACTCGATTTCCGTCTGCGGCTCGCGCCAATTCGAAGTGGCGCGCCAGCGTTCGAACGAGCCACAAGCCTCGTCCACCCTCTGCGAGAGGATCCGGTGGTCCGTCGCGCAGCGCGAATGCGTCCCCGCGATCGCTCACCGCGAGGATCGCGCCGCGTTCGTCCCATTCGAGCGTAATCTCGGCGCGGCCCGGCGTATGCCGGACGACGTTGCTGATGAGCTCCCCGACGATCACTTCGCAGGCCGCAAGGTCGCAGGTCGTAGGCATCGCTTCCTCGAGACGCCACAGAAGCGCGCGCCGCACGCGATGCGCCTGCACTTCGTTCTTCGCATCAAGCTGCCAGGTCGCGCCCGGTCGAGCGCGCGTCACATCGCCGATCTGACTGACGCCGATGAAGAGGAGCGCGCAATCGTCGTGCGGTTCGAGGCCGCCCAGCGCGCGTTCCTGAATGCGCGCGGCGACGTTGCCGGAGGCATCGGAGAACTCCTCGCGGATCGCGGCCGTGAGCGACTCCATGCCCTTCTCGTAATCGCGCTCGGTTTCGACGAGCCCGTCGGTGTAGAGAACGATAGCGTTTCCGACGTGAAGGTGCGTCGACGAGGTGCGGTACTCGACGCGCGAGCTGATTCCCAGCGCCAACCCTCCCCCGTCGAGGGAGCGCACGTCGCGCTCGGGACCGACGAGCAACGGGCTCGGGTGGCCGGCGATGGCGTAGCGCAGCGTTCCGTCGCTGCGGTCCAGCACGCCGAAGAACGCGGTCACCATGCGGCCGCGCAGTTGCGAGCAGACGATTGCGTTGACCGCACTCAAAACGGCCGCCGGATCCGCGCCGCCGTGAGCGGCGACCCGAAACGCCTGCCGAACCGCTCCCATGACGGTCGCCGCCTGAAGATCGTGGCCAGCGACGTCGCCGACGCCGAATGCCACCAGGCGCCGCGAGATTTCGAAGACGTCGTACCAATCGCCGCCGATCTCATCCCCGGTCGCCGAACGGTAGGCGGCGTCGATGAGCAAGCCCGGTATGGTTGGGATATCCTGCGGAAGCAGCGCCTGCTGAAGCGTCGACGCGAGACGGTGCTCGCGATCGTAGGCGAGCAGCGCCTCCTCCTTCTGCTGCAGCGCGACGCGCAGTCGCTTCGCGGTCTCGCGGTAACGAGAATCGATCGACGCGATCTCGTCCTCCCCGCCGACGGCCTGAACGCTATCTCCCGATCCGAGACGCTGCGCGTTCTCCGCCAGCAGTTCGAGCCTGCGAACGATGCGAACGCCGAACGCACGCATCGCCAAGACGGTCGCGGCGAGGCCGCAGAGACAGACGGCGAGGATGATCGCCAAGAGAACGTTCAAGTCGCGCGAGAACGCCGTGAAGCGCGCGATCGCAAGCGAACGAGCGTGGGCGCTATACCGCGCCTGCGCACGCTCGAGCGATCTGCTCAGACGCATCACGGCCGGCGACTGCGCGTAGGCATGCGCGCGCGCGATTTCACCCCTGCGCACGAGATCGACGTATCGATCGACGATCACCATCACCGCCTGCGTCGCCGCGATGAAGCGGCGCGCGTACGGCACCTCCGTCGGCTCCCGTGCCGAGACCAGCAACAACGCGCGGTTCTTCTGCGGCACGGCCGCGGCGTACCGCCGATACGCCCGCAACTCGCGTGCGCCCGGATGATCCGAGTACGCCGTAACGCTTCGACCGACGTTGCCTAAGAATGTCGAAAATGCATCCGCCTGGATGAGCATTCTCGTCGTGTCGTTCGATGCCGCGGAGACGCCCTGCGCATGATGGACGAGGAGCGCAGACAGGATTGCGAGCAGCAGCAAAAAGAGGAGCGGAACCGCGCTCACCACGAGTGCCTGTAAGCGAATCTTCGCGATTCGGGCTACCATGGAAGTTGCCGGTTTTCGGCCAGAGGGGGAGGAGCGCCTCCGGATGCTATCTTACGAAGAGATCATGCAACCCGCGGCACGGACGACTCTTCAAGCACTCGCGACCCTCTTCGGAGACGACTACGAACGGCGATTCGGGGTCGCCCTGTGGGACGGCACAAGAGTCGGACCTCAGCAGCCGTTCACGCTGGTCGTACGCCATCCCGGCGCGTTGCGCGCGGCGTTGCGCGCTCCGGTGGAACTCTCGGCCGGGCGCGCCTTTGCTGCCGGGCTTCTCGAGTGTGAAGGCAACGTCGAGGCTGCGGTCGATGCCCTTATGTTGGCAGCCTCTTCGCTCGACGCCGCGCGCGTCGTTCGCATCTGGCGTCTCACGCAGCGGCTGCCCGCACCGGTTCTGCCGGCCCTGCGCGAAGCGCGTCTCCAAGGATTCCGCCACTCGCGCGCCCGCGACCGCGCGGCAATTGGATTTCACTACGACCAGCCGCTCGAGTTCTACAGCGCATTTCTCGACCCGCGCCTGGTATATTCGTGCGCGTACTACGACGACGGCGTCGAGAGCCTCGAGGACGCGCAAGCGGCAAAACTCGATCACGTGCTGCGTAAACTCCGCGTGAAGCCCGGGCAGCGTCTGCTCGATATCGGCTGCGGCTGGGGCGCGCTCGTCATTCGGGCGGCGCAGCGCTTCGGCGCGCGAGCGCTCGGCGTGACGCTCAGTCAGTCGCAGTTCTCGGAAGGAAACCGCCGCATCGCGCAGGCCGGGGTCGATTCGCTCGCGCGCATCGAGCTGCGCGACTACCGCGATCTCGGCAGCGAACGCTTCGACTGCATCGCGAGCATTGGAATGTTCGAACACGTCGGGCGCTCCAGGCTGCCCGAGTACTTCGCGTGCGCCTGGAAGGCGCTCCAGCCCGGCGGCCTCTTCCTCAATCACGGGATCGCAGCCGAAGGCAGGCATCCGCGCCGCCGCCCGCCGAGTTTCATGGAGCGCTTCGTCTTTCCCGACGGCGAACTCGTGCGCATCGGCGAGGCGCTGACGATCGCGCAGGACGCCGGATTCGAAGTTCGCGACGTCGAGAACTTGCGCGAGCATTACGCGCGCACGCTGCGCGCTTGGGTCGCAAACCTCGAGCGCAATCGCGATGCCGCCGTCGCCGCCGCGGGCGAGCAGAGTTATCGCGTCTGGCGCCTCTACATGGCTGGAAGCGCACAGGGCTTTCGGACGCGCCGCATCGCGATCTTTCAGTCGCTCCTCGGCAAGCCCCGCGACGACGGCGGCGTCGAGGTACCCGCGACTCGCCGCGATCTCTACGCGTGAGCGCACTCTTCGAAGCGCTGCGTCTGCGCGAGATCGCTCTCGCGAACCGGATCGTCGTCTCCCCGATGTGCCAGTACTCTTCGCACGACGGCAACGCGACGGACTGGCACACCGTCAATCTCGGACATTTCGCGCTCTGCGGCCCCGGCCTGGTCTTTTTCGAAGCGACGCACGTCAGCGCGCAGGGGCGTATAACGGACGCGGACCTCGGCCTCTACAGTGACGAGAACGAAACGGCAATGGAGAGCGTCGTGCGATTCCTGCGTCGCTGGACCCCGGTCAAGGTCGGCGTGCAGCTCGCCCACGCGGGCCGCAAAGGCTCGACGCTGCCTCCGTGGGAGGGCGGCGGCTCCGCGCACGGCGAACGCGCATATCCGATCGTCGCACCCTCCGCGCTCGCCTACCGAGAAGGGTGGCACGTTCCGCAGGCGCTCGACGATGCTGGTTTGCAGCGAGTTCGCGACGAGTTCGCCGCAGCCGCAACGCGCGTTCGGCGTTTGAAACTCGACGTGCTCGAGCTGCACTTCGCACACGGCTATCTCGCGCATCAGTTTCTCTCGCCGCTTTCGAACCGGCGCACCGACCGGTACGGCGGCTCGCTCGAAAATCGCATGCGTTTTCCGCTGGAACTCTTCGACGCCGTGCGTACCGTGTGGCCGCAAGCGTTGCCGCTGGGCGTGCGCATCTCGGCAACCGACTGGGTCGGCGGCGGCTGGGATCCGGAGTCCTCGGTCGAGTTCGCGCGGGCGCTGAAAGCGCGCGGCTGCGATTTCATCGACGTCTCGAGCGGCGGGCTCTCACCGCTGCAGCGCATCGACGCAACGCCCGGCTATCAAGTACCGTTTTCAAGGCGGATTAAGCGCGAAGCCGGCATCGCGACGATTGCGGTGGGAATGATCGTCGACCCCGATCTCGCGGAGCGCATCGTTGCAAGTGGAGACGCGGACCTCGTGTCGCTCGCTCGCGGCTTCTTGCGCCGCCCGCGCTGGGTTTGGGACGCGGCCGACGCCCTCGGCGCAACCTCTTTCGTTCCAAATCAGTACGTGCGCGGACGCTCGAAGAAATCGTAGCCTCGTCCCGGCCCCGCGGCATGCGGCCGCTCGGAAGTGCCCTCGCGCGATTCGCAGAAAGGCACTTGCGTGCAGGATAACCCTACCCCCCGCCCGCCGCAGAAGAGTTCTTCCCCTTGGAGCGGACTGTGGTGGGTGCTCCTGGCGGTCGTCATCGCGTGGAACTTCGCAGTGCTGCTCTCGCCGCACCGCGCGCCGACGCAGACGATTGCCTATTCGGTCTTCCTCACGCAGGTAAAAGCAGGCAACGTCTCCGCGGTCCACATCACCGGCGACGCGATCGCCGGAGCGTTCGTCCGTCCGTTCGCGCAGCCGCTCTCGGTCGCAAAACGGGTCGGCGCGATCACGCAGCCGTCGCCCCAGCCGAGCGCCGCGCCGGCTCGCGCGACGATGACGTTCTCGACGACGTTCCCGTCGACGCAGGGAGACACGAGCCTGTTGCCGCTGCTCGCCGCGCGTCAGGTCGTCGTCGACGTTTCGTCGACGAC
>JBOHTS010000033.1:0-78086 GCA_050733755.1 Candidatus Tyrphobacter sp.
GCATGCGGCGCTTTACGAGACTAACAAACGGCTTCTCCAAGAAGGCGGAGAATCTACAGCGCGCTATCGCGTTGAATTTCGCCTACTATAACCTGTGCCGCAAACACGCGACGATTAAGACGACGCCGGCAATCAAGGCGGGGCTGACGGATCGCATCTGGACGTTGCACGATCTGGCGAACCTGCCCGACTTCATGCGCGGCGGACTAGCCGCGTAAGTGGCCACACAAAAAGCGGGATTTGAGTCAGCAAGACACAAGCCAGCAACAATGCGGACAACTCGCGGTAATCTCAAGCGCCATAATAAGAACATGCTTTATTACGGCGACAACCTCGACGTGATGCGGGAGTATCTACGTGATGATAGCGTAGATTTATGTTACATTGATCCGCCGTTCAATTCGAAGCGGAACTACAACCAAATATACAACGCGGTTGGTCAAGAAGATCGCGCTCAAGCGCAGGCGTTCGTCGATACGTGGGTGTGGAACGCGCTTGCGCAAAGTCACTACGATGAGATACTTGTTAACGAGCGGGGTCGGTACACCGTTCAAACGGTCGATCTTATTTGCGGGCTTCACAACGTGCTATCGGCCGATAGTCTCATGGCGTACCTTGTTGCGATGACGGTTCGAATAAACGAAATTCAACGAGTCCTCAAGGATACCGGCGTTTTTTATCTACATTGCGATCCCACCGCAGGGCACTATCTTAAGATTGTGTGTGATTCCATTTTCATTCCCCGAGGAGGCGACTTCAGGAACGAACTAGTTTGGTGTTACTCGGGAGGAGGCATCCCCAAGAATGATTTCCCCAGGAAGCATGACACTATATTCCGCTACAGCAAGTCTGACGAGTATTTTTACAAGCCGGAGTATCGACAGTATACCGCTGGCACATTGCAGCGCGGTCGCACTGCGGTCAAAGGAAAATATTTCGAAGAGGGCCTTCGCAAAGAAGGGACGCCCGTAACGGATTGGTGGGCGGATGTTCCAAAGATCACCAGCCCGACCGACCCTGAAAAGCTCGGATATCCCACTCAAAAGTCTGAGGCTTTGATGCACAGGATTATTCAGACTTCCAGCAGAGAAGGTGATATAGTTCTCGACGCGTTTTGCGGGTGCGGAACAACAATAGCGGTGGCCGAACGACTAAAGAGGCGTTGGATCGGAATCGACATCACTTACCAAGCCATTGCGGTGATGTTATTGCGACTCAAGAAAACCTTCGGCGAACGACTCAGTGATATTGCAGTCGAAGGAATTCCGCGTGACATCGAATCCGCGCGAGCGCTTGCGAATCGTGAAGATGATCGGGTTCGCAAGGAATTTGAGAAGTGGGGTGTGCTCACATATTCAAACAATTACGCAGTCATCAACGAAAAGAAAGGCGCAGATCGTGGCATCGACGGGACGGCATTTTTCCTGACAGGTAAAGAGAAGGTCGGGAAGGTCGTATTTCAGGCGAAGTCAGGGGGCGCCAATCGGGCGGTAATTGCTACGCTAAATAGCGATCGGCAGCGCGAAGGTGCGGAAATCGGTATTCTAATCACCCTCGACGATCCTAGCAAAAATATGAAGCAAGAGGCCGCCGCCGTGGGTCAGTATAGGAGCGAAATCATGAATCGAGCCATTGACCGCGTTCAGATTGTGACAGTGGCGGAAATCCTTGAGGGTAAGCGCCTGGATCTCCCGATGAGTCTGGAAGTCTTGCGCCAGGCTAGGGCGGCGGCTCGGGCCGGGCAGGCTGGTCTCTTCGACTGAGCGCAGGGCGCCCGAGAGCGGCCCGATTGAAAAGGGACCACTACCCCGGCGGCGCGCCGGCTGGTTGCAGCCTGCCTAGGAGCCTGTCGGATTATGGCCATTTTCGGATTCGGTGCCGAATTTTGCTCGAAGACGAGGCGCAAAGCGGGAGCAACGCCGTAGCGTCGTGACCGACGAGCAACGCAGATTCGGACAAAAAGGCGGTCCGAAGACGCAGCTGTGCCGTAACCCGACAGGCTCCTAGGGCCCCAGCAGGGCGCCTAGACTTTTCGCGAGATCGACTTCGCCTGGAGATACAGGAGGAGGTAGTCTCGGCCGCCCGCCTTGCTGTCGGTGCCGGACATGTTGAAACCGCCGAAGGGGTGCCCGCCGACCATCGCTCCCGTGCTCTTTCTGTTGAAATAGAGGTTGCCGACGAAGAACTCTTCCCGTGCCAGTTCGATCTTGCGCTCGTCCGTCGTGTAGACCGAGCCCGTCAGGCCGAACTCCGAGTCGTTCGCGATCGCCAGAGCGTCCTCGAAGCTCTTCGCCTTCATGACCGCGAGAACGGGGCCGAATATCTCCTCCTGCGCGATTCTCGCATCCGGCGAGACGTCGGCGATGACCGTCGGCTCCAGGAAGTAGCCGTCGCCCTTCGCGCGGGATCCGCCGCTGATGAGGCGCCCTTCGCGTTTTCCGACCTCGATGTACCCTGCGATCGTATCGAGCGCCTTTGCGTTGATCACCGGACCCATGTACGTCTCTCGCGCGCTGGGGTCGCCGACGCGAATTCTCTTCACCCGCTCGCGAAGTTTTTCTACGAACGCGTCGTAGACCGGCTCTTCGACGATTGCACGCGAGCATGCCGAGCACTTCTGGCCCTGATATCCGAATGCCGACACGGCAACGCCTTCGACGGCCGCATCGAGATCGGCGTCGGCCGCAACGACGATCGCGTCCTTACCGCCCATCTCCGCGATGACGCGCTTGATCCAGCGCTGTCCTTCGCGTGACTTCGCGGCAAGATCGTTGATGTGCAGTCCGACTTCCTTGGAGCCGGTGAACGAGATGAAGCGCACCTTCGGGTGCGCGACGATGAGATCGCCGATCTCGCTTCCCGGCCCGGGAAGAAAGTTTAGTACGCCCGCGGGAAGCCCGGCCTCGAGCATGAGGTCGACGAACCACGCGGCGACGATCGCAGAATCGCTCGACGGTTTGAGGACGACGGTATTGCCCGCCACGATCGCTGCAGACGACATGCCGATCATGATCGCAGCGGCGAAGTTCCACGGCGGTATCACGACGCCGACACCCAGCGGAATGTAGACGAGTTCGTTGCGCTCACCCGCGATCGGCGTTACCGGCTGCGGCCCGGCGTAGCGCAGCATCTCGCGTCCGTAGAACTCGAGGAAGTCGATGGCTTCGGCGAGGTCTGCGTCTGCCTCGGGCCAACTCTTTCCTACTTCGTACACGAGGAGCGCGTCGTAGTCGAAGCGTCGTTCGCGCAGCAGCGCGGCGGCGCGAAAGAGCACTGCGGCTCTCTCGTGCGCGGGCACCGAGCGCCAGCCCGCGAATGCGCGTTCCGCAGCCGCGATCGCATCCTGCGCCTCCTTCGCCGACGCCGACGACGTTTCGCCGACGATCTCGTTGGGCGCTGCAGGATTGTGCGAGCGAACTCGCTTCTGCGTCTCCACTCGACGATCGCCGATCACCAGTGGGTAGGCTCGCCCAAAGCCTTTGCGCACGTCCGCGAGCGCGCGCGTCATCGCTGCGGCGTCCGCGGCATCGGCGAATGTCTTTATCGGTTCGTTCTTGAAGGGCGTAATGTGTTCGAGCGTAGCGGTCATGAGCGCCCTATTGGCTCTGCGCGGGTAGAACTCCGGTTCGCCACGTGATGTTCGACGTTGCGGTCATCGGCGGGGGCATCGTCGGACTCGCAACCGGGCGCGAGCTTCTCGCACGCCGGCCACGTCTGCGCCTGCTCCTGCTGGAAAAAGAAGATCGGCTCGCGTCGCATCAGAGCAGCCGCAACAGCGGCGTCGTCCATTCCGGCATCTACTATCGACCGGGAACGATGCGAGCGACGCTCTGTCGTCGGGGCGCGCCCGAGCTCTTAGCCTACTGCGATAAGACCCGCATACCTTGGAGACGAACGGGCAAGACGATTGTCGCAGTGGAGGAACGCGAGCTCGCCGCGCTCGACGCGCTCTACCAGCGCGGCGCGGAGAATGGCGTCCGCGGCCTCGTCCGCCTCGATGCTCCGCAAATCTCGGAACGCGAGCCGCACGCCGTTGGCATCGCGGGCATCTTCGTTCCGGAGACTGCCGTTCTCGACTACCCCGCCGTCGCCGCGGCATTCGCTGCCGAAATCGCAAGCGCAGGCGGCGAAATCGTCACAGGCGCAGCGGTGACCGGCGCCAACCGGACGAGTGAAGGGTATGCGCTGCAGACGACGACGCAGGAGTACCGGTGTAAGCACGTCATCGCGTGCGCGGGGCTTGGAAGCGACGGCATCGCACGAGCCTTCGGCGGCGCACCGTTCCCGCGCATCGAGCCGGTTCGCGGCGAGTATCTCGCGCTCGGATCGCGAGGCCGGAATCTCGTGAACGGCTGCATCTATCCGGTGCCGGCTCCGCACCTTCCATTTCTCGGCGCTCACGTTACGCCTCGCATCGACGGCAGCGTCTGGCTCGGGCCCAGTGACGAAGCGCAGCCCGACGTGCTCGCAGCGGTCCGCCGCTTCGTACCGGATATCGATCCGAGCGATACCGAGATCGGCGGCTTTGGCATACGCGCGCAGGGCGTCGACGAGCGCGACCGTTACATCGACGACTTCGTCTTCGAGACCGTCGGTAACGCCGTGCTCCTTCGGAACGCGCCGTCACCAGCCGCGACGGCGTGCATGGCAATCGCGAGACACCTTGGGGACATGGTTTCGCTTTCGGAGGGCTGACCCCAGGACGCTCTGCGGCTCATCGTCGGCTGCCGTGAGCGGGACCGGACGCCGGGGTTGCGGTTGGCGCAGCGGCCGCAGTTGGGTCGGGAGGCAGCGGAAACGTAACGCTCGACAATATCACGCCTATTTTGTAACGCGCTTCCGCTTCGGATAGAACGCCGGCGCGCGCGCACCAAAGGTTCCCCCAAGCGGTAATGAAGAAATTGCAGGGAAAGACGTTCGAGCCCATACCGTTGCGGTCGAGCGCGTTGACGAGACCGATCTTGTCGCGCACGAGCGGATACGTAATGCCGAACCGATCGCGATACCGGCGTACGGAATCGTCGGTGTCGCCCTTAAGTGAGAACAGGCCGACGACCCGCAGGCCGCGAGCGCGGTACTCACGAGCGAGCCTGACGACCAGCGGAGCTTCGTATCTGCAGGGCTGGCACCACGCGGCGAACACGTTGAGCCACACCGCATATCCGCGGTACTTCGAGAGCTGGAAATCGGGACCGTCGAGGGTAGTGCTCGTCATCTCGAGGGGACGGTCGTATGGAAGAGCCGTCGTCTCGTCGCACCGAGCGAACGGCGACGCGCTGCTGGGCGACGGCGAAGGCGACGGCGACGCCGCCGCGGCTCCGACGAGCGAAAGAGCACCTCCTAGGAAGGCGTTTCGAAGCACGATATCCGCCCCTTTCTGGCTATCGCAACGTTTGCCAGAGGCGTTCGACGCGCCCGGTTGCTTCCTTCCCCCGTTGCATCGCCGTACGCGTGACGAAGTACGCTATATCTTCTTCGCGCGCGTAACGAGGAAGCTCAGCGCGACGGCGTTTTCGAAGAAGTACTCCGCGCACACGGCTTCATACTCTTTGCGAAACTGCACCAAGGTCGCGGGGTCGCTCGTTGTCAGCTTCTCCACGAGCGTCACGACCGGTCCAATCGTGCGTTCCTGACTCAGCTCGTGATGTTGCGGGCTGAGTGCTCCCACGAGTACGATCGCGGTGTCGAAGACGACATCCGTTACCCGCCCGTCAAAACGCTTTCCGACCACGTCGGGCTCGCCCCAGAGCGCGGGCGAAACGACGCCTTTAGGCGGGGGCGGCAGATAGCGCGAGAGCAGCGTGAACGTTCTTCCCACGAACGTGTGCGGCGGCCATGTGGAGAATGCAACCGTCCCACCCGGTCGCAGAACCCGCAGCATTTCGGAGAGCGCGACGTCCGGCCTTGGTGCAAAGATGTGGCCGAACTGGCTGAGCACCACGTCGAAAGCGCCATCACCAAACGGCAGCGCTTCGGCATCGCCCTCGAGAAACTCGATACTCGTCTGCGCGATCGCCGCGTTCTCGCGAGCTCGCTCCAGCAGTTCGGGCGTAAGGTCGAGGCCCGTCACGTTTGCGCCGAGCCGCGCGGCCGTCAACGCGACGACTCCGGTGCCGCATGCCACGTCGAGCACGCGCTGCCCGCTGCGAACGCCTGCACGACGCACGAGTTGTGCTGCCGCCTGCGTCGTGTGCGCCTCGACAGGGACGAAATGCGGCCAGCCTCGCCGCTGCATCTCTTTAAACTCTGCGAAGGGGTCGTGCATCAGATCGATCTCCGGCCGCCGACTGCGTGCGTGAGTTCCCTTGCGAGCATTTCGACCGACGCGACCGCGTCCGCGCTTCGCGCGCTCCCGTACGCATCGATGAGCGCGCTGCCTACGATGAATGCGTCGGCAAACGTCGCGATCGCGGCAACCTGATCCTGCGAGCGAATGCCGAAACCGACGGCAAGCGGAAGATTCGTTGCGCGGCGCAGACGCTCCACCTGCGCCCGCAGCGCTTCGACGTTCGGCGCAGAGTTCGCGCCGGTAACCCCCAAGCGCGAGACGACGTACACGAATCCGCTCGAGCGCCGCGCGATCTCGGCGGCGCGCTGCGCGGGCGTCGTCGGCGCGACGAGCAGCGGCATGGCAACGGCCCGCTCTTCGAAGACCGAGGCGATCGAATCGAGCTCTTCGAGAGTGACATCCGGCACGATGACGCCCGCGACGCCCGCCGCGGCGGCATCGGCTGCGAACCGCTCCAAGCCGTAACGATAGATGGGATTGAGGTACGTAAAGAGCACGACGGGAATCGCCTCGCTCACGCGCTTTGCCAGCGCGAGCACGTGCACCACCTTCGTCCCACGCGCGAGAGCGCGTTGCGCCGCCGCCGCGATCGTCGGTCCGTCCGCAAGCGGATCGCCGTAAGGAACGCCGAGTTCGAGAGCGGCTGCGCCGTTCGCGGCGAGTACGCGCACCATCGCTTCCGTCGTCGCGAGATCCGGGTCGCCTGCCATGAGATAGGGAATGAAGGCCGGCTTGCGCTTACGGAGCGCGTCCTCGAGGTTAAACGTCACCTTGGTCCCTGACGTCGCTCACTGCGTTCGCCGCTCGGGATGACACAGTACCGTGCATTCGCTACGCTTGGGACGACAGACGCTGGACGTACGCGAGGTCTTTGTCACCGCGGCCACTGAGATTGACGAGAACGAGATCGTCTGCGCTTCGCTTCGCGCAGAGCGTTCTCGCAAAGGCGAGCGCGTGCGCGCTCTCGAGTGCGGGCACGATGCCTTCCACCCGCGCGAAGTCGCCGAACGCTTCCAAGGCTTGCGCATCGGTAATGCTCGCGTACGTCGCGCGCCCGCTCTCCTTCAAGTAGGCGTGTTCGGGGCCGACGCCGGGATAATCGAGTCCCGCGCTCACCGAGTGCGTCTCGACGACTTGACCGTCATCGGTCTGAAGCACGTACGAGCGCGAGCCGTGTAGGATTCCGACGCTGCCGGAGCCCAGGGATGCCGCCGTCTCACCGCTATCGACGCCGCGGCCTGCAGCCTCGACGCCCCAGAGGCGAACGTCGTCGTCCAAGAACGCCGTGAAAATTCCGATCGCATTGCTTCCGCCGCCGACACAGGCGACGACGTCGCTGGGCAGACGTCCGTACTCTTGCAGAGACTGCGCTCTTGCCTCGTCGCCGATCACGCGCTGAAACTGCCGCACCATGTACGGATACGGATGCGCGCCCACGACGCTGCCGATGACGTAGAAGACCTCTTCGACGTCCGTGGCCCAGACGCGAAAGGCTTCGTTCGTTGCGTCCTTGAGGGTCTGCGTCCCCGCGCTCACGGGATGGACCGTAGCACCGAGCAGACGCATGAGCGCGACGTTCGGCGCTTGCCGCTCGACGTCGCGAGCCCCCATGTACACGTCGACCGGAAAGCCGAAGGCCGCGCCGACGGTCGCCGTCGCAACGCCATGCTGCCCCGCGCCCGTCTCCGCGATGAGACGCTTCTTCTTCATGCGCTTCGCGAGGAGAGCCTGCCCCAGCGTGTTGTTGATCTTATGCGATCCCGTGTGATTGAGATCTTCGCGCTTGACGACGAATGGAACCCCGTTGCGCTCGAAACGCGTCGCACGGTAGAGCGGCGACGGACGGCCGACGAACGAACGCAGCAGGGCGCGATGCTCGCTCCAAAATGCGTCGTCGGCAAAAGCACCGGTCACCGCGCGCTCCAGCTCGTCGAGCGCGAAGGCCAAGACCTCCGGCACGAAGCGGCCGCCGAACTCGCCGAAGTATCCGCGCGCGTCCGGCAGCGTCGTCTTAGATTGCATCGGCGCTTCGCACGGCCGCTATAAAGGTTGCCATGGCGCGAGTGTCCCTGCGGCCTCGTGCGTCTTCGATACCGCTGCGCACGTCGACCGCGTATGGCCGCACCACGGCGACGCATTGCGCGACGTTCTCGGGATTGAGGCCTCCTGCGACGACGATCGGCCTGGTGCGTGCGATCGGCGCGACGCTCTCCCACGCAAAGGGCAACGCCGCGTCGTCGCGGCTTGCACGCGCGGCGTCGAAGAGCATCAGCGCGCCGGAGAACTCGTCGCTGCGGCGCGCGAGGTGCTCGGTCGAATCGCCGGGGGAAACGGCGATCGCCTTCATAACCAGACCGCCGATCTCCGAGACGAACGTTGCGGACTCGTTTCCGTGCAACTGCACCACGAGGTTCGGAAGGAGGTCGCGAACGCCCTCGATCTCGGCGCGATTGGGATTGCAGAAGACGCCCACCGGCGTCGCGAGTGGCGGAAGACGGCGCGCGATCTCTTCGACGTCAGGCCAGGCGATGCGCCGCGGCGAAGGCGCGAAGATCATGCCGATCGCATCGGCACCCGCATCGATCGACGCTTCGACATCGGCCCAACTCGTGCAGCCGCAGAACTTGACGCGCGTGCGCATCAGAGCGCCTGCGCACGTTGCGTAAGAAGCGATGCCTTGAGCGAGGAGATGAGCTCCGAGGGATTCTCCGATCGCACGAGCGCCTCCCCAATGAGAAAACCCCGTGCGCCGGCTCCGCGGACGCGACGCAAATCTTCGACGCCGTGCATGCCGCTCTCGCTGATCGCAAAGACGCTTTTGGGGACCTGCGGCAGAAGGAGTTCGCTGCAGGCGAGGTCCGTCTGCAGCGTGCGAAGGTCCCGATTGTTGACGCCGACGAGGCGCGCACCGGCGTCCAGTGCGCGCAGCAGCTCTCGCTCGTCGTGCACTTCGACGAGCGCGTCGAGCGCGTACTCCCTTGCTTCATCGAGACACGCGCGCAGCGTTGCGTCGTCGAGCGCGGCGACGATGAGCAAAATGCAATCCGATCCGATCGCCGCAGAATGCGCTACGGCGTATCGGCTTCCAAGAAAATCCTTGCGCAGAAGCGGTTTGCTCGTGACGGACCGCACGACGTCGACGAACGACGAATCCCCGAGAAAGTAATCCGGTTCCGTCAGCACGCTGATCGCATCGGCGGCATCGTACGCCGCCGCAAGCGCCGCCGGATCGAAGTTCCTGGCGATGAGGCCGGCCGACGGCGAGGCGCGCTTGATCTCCGCCACGATCGCCGACCCGTCGGCGGCCTGCAGCGACTGCAGAAACGGACGCCGCTGCGCGACGCTAGACGCCGCGCGATCGCGAACCGATTCGTAGGGCTCGTCGCGCTCGGCCCTCGCAAAGCGTGCGGCAGACTCGGAGAAGATCTTGCGCAGAACGTCAGCCACGAGCGATCTTCTTTGCGCGCTGGAAGACGCGCAACCCTTCGCCGGCTCGCTGAAGCCCCGTGGCGAGTTCGAGCGCCTCTCCGACGCTCGAGCGAACGCCGCACGCGTGAAGGGCGAGTGCCGCGTTGAGTGCGACGACGTCCGAGCGCCCGGAGCGCTCCCCGCCCAAGATCGCCAAAAATGCCTGCGCGCACTCGTCGAGCGTCCGCGCGGAAACGTCCTTGCGCGAGGCGCTCACCCCGTACTCGCGCGGGTCGATCTCCCACGCCCGCATCTCCTCGCCGAACTCGAGCACGCGCGACACGCCGTCGCCGCAGACCTCGTCCATTCCGCCCGAACCGTGAACCACGACGCCGCGCATTTGCAGGCGCGCAAGGACGCTCGCGAGGATCTCCATCGTTCCCTCGCGCGCAACGCCGACGACGAGGTGCGTCGGTGAGGCCGGATTCGTGAGCGGACCGACGAGATTGAAAATCGTGGGAATCCCCAGCTCGCGACGAACTCCTCCGACGCGCTTCATCGCCGGGTGGTGATTCGGCGCGAAGAGAAAGGCGAAGTTCGCCTCTCGCAGCATCTGCGCGCAACGCTCCGGCGGCACGTCGAGAGGGAGTCCGGCCGCTTCCAGGACGTCCGCGCTTCCGCAGACGCTCGATGCCGCGCGATTACCGTGTTTTGCGACCGGAACGCCGGCTGCCGCCACCACGAGCGCGGCCATCGTCGAGATGTTTATCGTTCCGGCAGCGTCGCCGCCGGTCCCGACGACGTCCACGACGATCGGCAGGTCGTGCTCCACGCGCACGCAGCGTTCGCGCAGTGCAATCGCCGCGCCGGCGACCTCGGAGTCTGCTTCGCCCCGCGCCGCCATCGCGACGAGAAGGCCGCCCGCAAGGGAGGGCCCAATGGAGCCGTCTACGATCTCGCCGACGAGAGCGGCCGCTTCATCCTCGCCGAGACGCTCGCCGGCGACGAGCCGGCGCAGCAGCGCCGCGTGAGAAATTCCGCAGCCTCCTTACGTCACCAGCTCGATGACGGAGAGTTCGGCGGCGTCGCCGTTGCGAACGCGCGTCTTCGTAATCCGCGTATAGCCGCCGGTCCGCCCGTGCATGCTCGGAGCGATCTGCTCGACGAGCTTCTTCACGACCGCCGGCTCCGTGACGTACTCCGCAACGCGTTTGCGCGCCGAGAGGTCGCCGGCGCGCGCGATCGTGATGAGTCGCTCGGCAATCCGGCTCACCTCCTTCGCCTTCGTGGACGTCGTCTCGATCTTGTCGTGTTTGAAGAGCGACGTCGTCAGGTTTCGCAGCATCGCCTTGCGATGCGCGTCGGTGCGGGAGAGGCGTTTATACGCGATCTGGTGCGGCATCTTACGACTGACGCAGGCTCAGGCCGCGCTCCGCGAGGACCTGCTTGATCTCGTCGAGCGACTTCTTTCCGAAGTTCCGCATCTTCATGATCTCGTCTTCGCTCAAGTCGAGAAGCTCCGAGATCTTCGAAATCCCGGCCCGCTTGAGACAGTTGAACGAGCGAACCGACAGGTTGAGCGTCTCGACGGGAACGTCCCACTCGTTCGGAGGCGGCTCCGCGAGCGACTCGCTGCGATCGGTGAACGAGACGAACAGGTCGAGCTGTTCCTGCGCGATCCGCGCCGCGGCGGAGAGCGCATCCTCGGGCGAGATCGCGCCGTTCGTTTCGATCTCGATCGTGAGGCGGTCGTAGTCGACGCTCTGTCCCACACGCGTGTCGTCGACGCTGAAGTTCACCTTGCGAATCGGCGAGAACATCGAGTCGAGCGGGATGAGCCCGATCATGTGCTCGACGTTGCGCTGGCGATCGGCCATGACGTAGCCGCGTCCCGTTTCGACGCCGATTTCCATCGAGAGTTTCGCGTCTCTCGACGTGAGCGTCGCGAGGTGATACGAGGCATCGAGGATCTCGACGTCGGCGTCCTGTACGATGTCGCCGGCGGTGACCTCCCGCTGGCCGGAGACGTCGAGCGTGAGGACCTTGGGCTCATCGGTGTTCATCTTCAGTGGCAAGCCCTTGAGGTTGAGCATGAGCGCGATCGTGTCTTCGACCATGCCGGGAATCGTTGCGAACTCGTGGAGGACGCCGTTGATTTTCATGTACGTCGCGGCCGCGCCCTGAATCGAGCTTAGGAGAATCCTCCGCAACGCGTTCCCGAGCGTGATGCCGAAACCGCGATCGAGCGGCTCGATGATGAACTTCGCATAGTTTTCGCGCCGCTCGCGAACTTCGATGCTCGCGCCGACGGGTGCTTCCAATATGGTCATAGTCGTTCTGCGTTCGTCCTTTATACCGCTTACGTTATCCGGTTGGCGAGCCGAGGCTCGTTCCGATCCTACGCCTAGCGAGAGTAGTATTCTACGATAAGTTGTTCGTCGACCGGTGTGTCGATATGCTCGCGAACCGGAAGCGTGAGCACTTTGGCCGCATGCTCCTCCTCGCTCCACTCGAGCCAGTCGGGATGCCGACGACTTCGTGCCGCTTCGAGATTCGCTTCGAAAACCGGCGACTTGAGGCTCTTCTCTCCGATGCTCACGACGTCGCCGGGTTTGACGATGTGCGAGGGCACGTTCACGATCTTGCCGTTGATGCGAAAATGGCGGTGCGTGACGAGCTGCCGCGCTTGCGCGCGGCTCGCGGCGAGGTTGAGCCGATAGACGACGTTGTCGAGTCTGCGCTCGAGGAGCGCGAGGAACGTGCGACCGGTCTGGCCGGGTACGCGAGCGGCTTGCCGAAAATAGTTCTTAAACTGCGCCTCGTGCACGCCGTAGTAGCGACGCATCTTCTGCTTCTCACGCAGTTGCCGCCCGTACTCCGAAACCTTCGTGCGCGACTTCCCAGCCGTCTTCTGGCCGGGCGCCGTGCCGCGTCGCTCGACGGCGCACTTGCGCGAGAGGCAGCGATCGCCTTTGAGAAAGAGTTTGATCTTCTCGCCCGTCTTGGTTGCCGCAGTCTCTCGGCGGCAGAGCCGACATACCGGGCCCGTGTACCGTGACATCTACACGCGCCTCCGTTTGGGAGGCCGGCAGCCGTTATGCGGAATGGGCGTGACGTCCTTGATGAGCGTGATCTCGAGGCCAGCGGCCTGCAGCGAGCGGATAGCCGCCTCGCGCCCGGCCCCCGGCCCCTTGACGAGGACCTCGGTCGTTTTGAGGCCGTGTTCCATCGCCTTGCGGGCGGCCGCTTCGGCCGCCATTTGGGCGGCAAAAGGCGTGGATTTCTTCGAACCCTTGAAGCCGAGATTCCCCGCGGACGCCCAGGAGAGAACGTTCCCGTGCCCGTCGGAGATGGTGACGATCGTGTTGTTGAAGGATGCGTGAATATGAGAGACGCCCGATTGGACGTTCTTAACCTCACGCTTGCGGCGCGTTTTCGTTTGCTTTTTGGCAGCCAATTACGAGACTCCGGTGGATAGCAGGCAGTATGCCGCGAGCACCGGTGAGAGATCCGGCGCCAAGGCGCTATGTTACCGTAGGCGTGCGGCCCCGGTCAAGCGAAAGAGGCGGCCTCATGGAAAGGAGGGGCCCGGCGACGGCCGAGCCCCTCCTCGCAGCGATCGGTCCCGCGCTTCCTAGAACCGGATCCCGATGCCCGCGTAGGGGCCGTTCATCGTCCAGGGCGAGGGGTCGTTGGAGCTGACGGTTCGAGCACTCTCGCCGAGCCACCCGAGATCGATGAATATCCCGCTGTGGCCGAAGATGCGCAGCGTCGCACCGATCTGGTACTTGAGGTCTCGATACGACATCGGATATCCCAATCCGCTCGTTGCGGTGTACGTGCCGTTAACGTTCGGGTAGTACCACGCACTGCCGTAGAGCGAGAACGTGTGATCGAGGTCCGGCAGCTTCTCTGCCCCGAAGCCCCATCCGCGTAGGGTCGGGTACCCGTAGTTGTTCGACATCCACAGATAACCGACGCCGATATAGATTCGCGGTTGGGCGATTCGGAGGGCAAGACGAGCGTCGGCGTCCGAGTTGTGAGCGGTGAACGCACGGACGAACGATTGCCCGATGCCGCCGATGTTCGTCACGTTGCATTGCGGATCGGTTGCACTGGCACAGCCGTGCGGATACTGATACGAGCGGAAGTCGCCCGCCACCATCCACGGGATGTTGCCCGTGTTGAACTCGATCGCGCCGCGGATCGCATACGAGCCCGTACCGGTGTTGCCCGGGCTGAACTCGTTGTAGACCTTCGGCGAGATGATATAGTCGCCGGCGATGTAGGCCTCATTTCGGAAGGCCGGCGGCGGCGGCGGGGGCGGCGGCGGCGGCGGTGCGACGCTCGGCGGCGGCGGTGCCGGAGTCGGCGGCGGCGTCGGCGGAATGTACCGCACGACGACGAGATGCTGGTCGGGAACCCACTGCACGTAGGCTCCCATCCCCTCGGAGATCACGCGAACGGGAACGAGTACCGTTCCGTGCCACATGATCGGGGGAACGTCGAGCGGCCGGGATTCGCCGTTGATGACGACGACCGGACGGCCGACGGTTACTTTCACTTCTGCGCCGCTCTTGCTGACCGTCACCGTTTGTGTCGACGGATCGTATGAGACCGACGCTCCCATCTGTTCGAACATCGATCGCAGTGGAATCAGAACGGTCCCACCGCGAACGAGCGCTGCGAGAACGCGGCCCGAACGAAGCGTGTCCGGCTTCGCGTAGACGTGGTGGTCGTTGTAGAGAATCGGAATCGCTCCGGAAGGGGGTGACCCAAAGTCCGGTGCGGGAGCCTGGTCTTGCGCGACGACAGCCTTTCCAATGTTTCGCTGCGCGTACGCGGTCGACGGTACGGCTACCGCTGCCAGCCCAAAACACACGCTCGCAAGCGCGGCCAGGGCTGCGATGCCCAATAGTTTCACGAATGCCTCCTTAGGTGCTGACGGATGGGTCGCTTGGATGTCCCGAACGCCCTTATCCGTCGTGGCGGCTTATTCCCGTGTCAAATCGGCCGGTAAACACCGCAGCAGCCAGAGTCCGCCGAGCATCTCGACTCCGGCTAATGCAAAAGCCGCAAGCACTCCCGCGCCTTCGCTCCGACCCAGGCGCCCGATGAGCGCCGTCGCAGCAAGCGGCGCGAGCACTTGAGGGAGTAGCACGGCAAGATTCCAAATCGCCATCGCGCCCGCCGCGGCACCGCTTGGGATGATCTTGCAGGCGATGGCCCAGTCCGCAACGAGAAAGGCGCCCCAGCCTAAGCCTCCGAGGGGAATGGCGGCAGCAGCCGCGACCGGCGAGTGTCCCAGAACGAAGATTCCAAGCGCACAAACGGCTGCGAGGCCGCCGGCGGTTGCGACGTTCCGCCGGTCGAAGCGATCGGCAGGCTTCGCAGCGAGCGCCGCGCCGCAGGCGCCCATGGCGGTAAAGAGGAGGATGAGAATGCCGTCGATGGTTCGCGCGCGGGCCGCCTGCGGCGCGATGAACGCGAGCGTGTAGAAGAACATGTATCCCAGCAGCGTGTAGAACCCGGCGAAGAGCAAGACGCGTGAGAAAAAGAGAAAGGCAAACGGGCGCGTGATCCGCAACGGCGCGGCGTTCTCGGGACGCATCTGCGGCCAACGCTTCATCGTCGCCGACGTGACGCCGCTGGTTCCGATCAACACCGCTGCGAGCAGCACCGCGAGTACGAGGCCGCCGCGAGTCACGACCGCCAAGACCGCGCCTAGGGCGTTCCCGCTGCTTTGGAATGCCGACATCCAGGCCGACGCCCGGCCACGGAACGTTGCCGGTACCGCGTCGGGAATCGCCGCTTGATACGGACCGCTGGCGACGTTCATCGCGATTTGCAGAGCCGCATACGCCGCAAGCAGTGAAAGCTCGGCTCTCGCCTCGTAGAACCACACGAGCGCGGCGCCAGAGACGACGGCACCCGTCGCGTAAAACTCGATCCGCCTGCTGCCTCGTCGCCTGCGCCTGTCGGAGAGCGGGCCGACGACGAGCTGCGTGCAAGCAGCCAAGACTGCGCCGCACGTTGCGATGTATCCGTAGAAGAGGAGAGCGTGCTCGCCGGCAAGCTGCGTGACGCGAGCTTGAAGCGATATGCCGAGCAGAGCGCCCCAGACGGCCTGAACGCCGAGCCAGAAAAAGGCGAGACCGGCGAGATTCTTTGCGGCGGGCCCTTCTACTGCGACGCCGGAACGCAGCGCTGCACCCCGTCCGCGAAGACCGTCTCGAAGCCGCCGCGCAGCGACGCGGCGGTTCGCGGCGCCGGTTGCGCCAGCGCTCGAATCGTGAAGCCGACGCGCGTCTTAGGAAAGACCACGGTCCACGACGATCCCTGCAGCGACGGAGCCAAGCTCGTCGCGATGAAGTAGCGAGGGCTGCCGACCTCGATGTGAACGAGCACTTGCTGCGAGGGAGTCGAAAACAGATTCTCTTCATAAACCACGCGCCCGTCGGCCGAACGCGCCGTGCCCTGGAGCCAGTTTTCGCCGAGTCGTTCGACCGTAAGGCTCTGCGTCGCGCCCCCGGCGGCGGGCGCGCACCGCCACTCGCCCACGATATCGGCGTAATCGAGCGGATGCGCCGTCGCCGTATGCGGCGGCGGCGCCGGCACCGGCGACGACGTTAGCGTGCAATGCTGCTCGAGATCGGTGTACGCGATCGTAAATGCCTGCGTGTAGCTTCGCGACGATGCCGGTACCTGCGTGTACGTGTACGTTCCCACGCTTGCCGGAAAGACGATGCTCCACTTCGAGCCGTTGAAGACGGCGCGCCGGCCGGGCGGCGGCGTGCTCGTTCCCACGAAGTACGTATTGTGGCGCGGATCGATCTGGATGTACGTGTACGGCAGCGCAACGTGCTGGACGTAGTAGTCGTAGAACGGCTCGCCCTGGCCCGCAACCGGGCGCGCCGCTCCGAACTGCCAATCGCCGACGCGCGCGATCGTGTCGTACTCGTCGCGCACCGTTCCGTTCGCCTGCGTCGTCGAGCACGCATAGCCCAGCGCACGCGCGGGCGCTTGCGAACCGCGCGTCCCCAGACCGGATGCAAATGCTGCGACGATCGCGGCTACGCAGAGCAGTGCCTGCCTCACGGCGCAAGCATCTCCCGCACCGATTGCGAGCCGCTCGGCTCGGCGCAGAAGGGCGCCGAAGGCCTTCCAGCCGAGTACGACGCGAGCCCCGGCGGTGCGTTATACGCGGGCAGCGAGCGCTGCGAACCGACGACGTTGCGCAGGCGGCCCGCGCCGGCCGGAAGCGGACCCGGCGTCCAACAGTTCATCTGCGTCATCAACTTGATCGCGAGAGCGCCAAGCGTGTCCCAAGTCAGCTCGTCGACCGTCGGAAACTGCGACGGCGACGTGACGGAGTTCGTGTAGTTGATGGAGCTCGAGAGAAACGAGGTCGAGAGCCCGGCGAGCGAGGCGGCGTTGTACGCGGTCGAGTTCGTCGTCGTCACCTGCGTCTGCCGACCTGAAGGCGGCGGCGACGCGGACGGATTTGCAAAGGCGCGCGTCGACGTCACCGAGTGCGTCTGCGCCGGCGCGAAGATCTCGTACGTAGAACCGATGGTAAGCAACAACGCGAGCGGCGTGAGCAGCGTCAGCGTGTTTGCGTGGCCTTCTTGCGGCACGATGTCCGACGCCCACACGAACTCGGCGGACCGATGCGAGAGCCCACCGGCACACCGCTCGTAGAATGCGGTTGCATCGAAGGCCGACCAGTTGCGCCGGCTGAAGAATCTGTCGCTGGCTCCGCTGCCGGCAGCGGCGATCTGCAGCAGGAGCGTCCCTTCGACGCTTGCAGAGCTCGAGCAAATCTGCGCGTAGTCCGAGGCCTGCCACGCCGGTTCTGCAACGAAGGTCGCGTCGTCGACGAAGTGATACCAGCGAGCGGATCCGGCTTGATTGAGATAGGTCGTCAACGTGGAGATGAGCTTCGCCCGCATCGCTTCGTCGCCGCCGAGGCCGACGACGAAGATCAAATGTTCGAGACCTTCGCCGGAGCGCGCGGGTACGCTCCATTGCGCCGCCGGCGGATCCGCCGTCGCGCGTACGAGCTGTTCGCAGAACGAGAGCTCCGACCAAAGGCGAGGGACGTCCCCTTCTTCGCGCTCGACCGGCCAGCACGCACGCGCGCGGCTTCCCGGCGGCGGCGCGTGGGCAGCGGACCATCCAAGTTGCGAGCGGCACGCCCGCAGACGCCCGCGCAGAACGGAGACAAGGTAGGACGTTTCGCCGGCCGGCGCCGGAGCCGGGGTCGCGCGACCAGGAGGCGCTGCAAGGTAGACCGCCATCACGCCGCTCAACTGCGCGGTGCTGCAATCGGAGGCGGAGATCGCCGCGACGCTCGCGGCGCCCGGCGCAAGAGGCGGCCACACGAGCATGGCCATCGCAGCGGCGACTGCATAGATACGCCGGCTATTCACAAGGCTCGTAGCCTTCCGCTCGAAAGCGCACGCTCCCTCGCCTTGCCTACCGATGGTCCATCGCGTAGCGGTACGACTCCGCGTCGTCGGCGTCGAAGGCGAGCTCCGGGGCACAGTCGGGAATGGCTCCAACGGGCACGCCGATCACGCGCTGCGCCCGAGCTTCCAAATCGGGTACGCCGAGCACGCCGAGCGCAAAGCGTGCGAGCACGCCGAGGCCCGCCAGCCGAGCCATCTGCCACGGACGCTTGCGAGCGTCGAAAAAGCGCTGCGCGAGCGTTCCGATACGCGCGGCGCAGCCGGCCGGCAACACGAAGGCGCCGCCGCTCACGATCCGTTCTCTTCCGATGCGCACGCCAAAGAGCGGCGCGTGCGGAAAGCGGCGCGCAAAGCTCTCGTACGACGTCAAGGCGATCGTCAACCGGTCGCAGCTGCGCTTCACGAAGTCTCCTACCGACCGTGCGTCGACGTACGGAAGGTCGCTGGTGAGGTAGAGCAACGGTTCGTCGTCGGGCCACGCGTAAAGCGCACGTTTGAGATTCTCCGCTCCGGACGGAGCCGCCGGGATCACGCGCTCGACGGCGCGCTCACACGCCTCCCTCACCTCGTCGCCGCCGACGACGGCGATCCCGGCAACATCGCAACCTCGCGCCGCGGCGATCGCTCGCGCGAGCATCGTCTCGCCGCGAACGGACGCGAGCGCCTTGACGCTCGTTTTGGCCTCTCGTGCGAATGCGCCGCCGATGGTCGCACCCGCGGTTATAACCGCTCTCATTCCTCCCGCAGCATCGACGCCAGCGTTCGCGCGTTCGTCGTCGCCTGTCCGCGGGCGTGATTGTTGAAAAAGACGAGCGTCTGCCGGGCCTGCATCCCGACGTCGGCGATTCGGTCTGCCCAGGCGGCGAGCTCTTCGTTTGAGTACAGATAGTCGTAGCGCGTGACGTTCGTCCCCTTCCACCACGTCGCGGCGTTGCGCCCGTGAAAGCGCACGTAGCCGAGGTCGCTGGTCGTATCCGCCGACGGACGCAGCAGCGACTCGTGCGCGGGCATGTCGACGTTGCAGTAGCCGGCTCCGATCTCGTGGAGAAGATCGAGCGTCGCGCTCGTCTGCCACGCACGCCGCCGGAACTCGACGACGACCGGAACCTCTGCCAGCGCCTCGACGACACGCCGCAGATACTCGCGATTCCCCTGCGTCGGCGCGAACCCGTTGGGGAACTGCGCGAGGATGCACGCGAGCTTGCCGGACTCACGCAGCGGCTCGAGCGCCTCGAGCAGACGCGCGGCGTCGTCGTGGACCCGAACCGTGGGTTCGGGCGCGTGCGTCACCGTCGCGGGCACCTTCACGGAGAATCGAAAGCCGGCGGGCGTACGTGCGTTCATCGACGCGAACGTACGCCGACCCGGAACCGCATAGTAACTCGAGTCGATCTCGACGGCCCCGAAGTGTCTGGCGTAGAACGGCAGCATCTCCGCCGGCTTCGTCCGCTGCGGATAGAAAACACCGAGCCAGTCCTTATACGAGAACCCACACGTCCCGACGTAGATCAAGACGGCTCGCTCCTCTTCGCACCTTCGCGCATGCGCGCGGCTTTGGCAGGCAGAGCCGCGACTACTTTTTCGCTAGTACTTTCTTCTTGCCGGCGACGGTACGCTTGGGGCCTTTGCGCGTGCGCGCGTTCGTCTTCGTACGCTGGCCTCGCACTGGGAGCCCGCGACGATGACGAAGTCCCCGATAACAGCCGATGTCCATGAGGCGTTTGACGTTCCCCTGCACCTCGCGCCGGAGATCGCCTTCCACGCGAAGCTGGAGTTCGTCGATCGCATCGCGCAAGCGCTTCTCATCCTCTTCTCCCATCTCTTTCACGCGCAGATCGGGACTCACGTTCGCGTGCGCGCAAAGGCGCCGCGACGTTGAGGGGCCGATTCCGAAAATGTACGTGAGCGCGACCTCGATGCGCTTCTCTCGAGGAAGATCGATTCCCGCAATTCTAGCCATGGTGTGCTTTGCAACTTTCCATAAGACCGTTTCCTGTGTTGTCATCCTGAGCGTAGCGCCGAGGGCGCGAAGTCGAAGGACGGGCCATACTATGCGTTGTACCTTTCCATTAAACTATTTCCTCTCGTTGTCATCCTGAGCCCTTCGACTGCGCTGCTGCGCAACGCACTCAGGACAAGCTCCGCGAATGCAGTGAGCGAAGTCGAGGGACGTTTCCTGTCATCCTTGGACTTGTTTGTGCTTCGGGTTGGCTTCGCAAATCACGCGCACCTTGCCATGCCGGCGAACGATCTTGCATTTCTCACACATTTTTTTGACGGACGGACGAACTTTCATGATAAACCTCTGCGACTATCTGGAGAGAACCGTGGATTGCGGACGGAAGGTTTCGGCTGCGGGGTGCTCCCCGACCTCGCGCAGCGTGAGGATCTTCGGACCCTCCACGGTCACGACGACCGTGTGCTCGAAGTGTGCTGCGAGTCTACCATCGGCCGTAACGACTGTCCAGCCGTCTTTCTCGATGACGACGCCCGGGTCGCCCTGGGTGATCATCGGCTCGATTGCGATGACGAGGCCCGGCCGCAGCCGCGGCCCCGTGCCGTGCCGGCCGTAGTTCGGAACGTTCGGCTCCTCGTGCATCTCCCGTCCCACGCCGTGGCCGACGAGTTCGCGCACGACGCCGAAGCCGTTGCGCTCGGCATGCTCCTGCACGTCGGCGCCGATGTCTCCAACGTGTCCGCCGTCCTTCGCGGCGACGATCCCGATCATCAAGCACTCCTGCGTTACCGCCAGGAGGCTGCGCGCGGCGGCCGAGGCGCCGCCGACGGCAACGGTCACCGCGCTGTCGCTCACGTACCCGTCGAGCGTCGTGCCGATGTCGATCGAGAGCAAGTCTCCGTCACGCAAAACATACGAACCGGGGATGCCGTGAACGACTTGCTCGTTCACGGAGGCGCAGATGGATGCCGGAAAGCCCCGGTAACCCTTGAACGTCGGCACGCCTCCCCGCTCGCGAATCGCTCGCTCCGCGAAGCGATCGAGCTCCCGCGTAGAGGCGCCCGGCACGGCGCGCTCCATAAGCTCGCCCAGGACCGCCGACGTAATTGCGCCGCTGCGGCGAATCGCCTCGATCTCGCGCGCGGATTTCAAAACGATCATCAGGCGGTGATCGTCGACGACTCGAGACGCAATGCCGCAACGAGCTGGCGGGTCACGCGGTCGACGGGTTGGGCGGCATCGATCTCGACGAATCGATTGCGGCCGGGCCCACCGTAGTAATCCTTGAGGTGATCGCGTTCGCGCACGAAGACGTCGAAGCGATGGCGGATCGTCTCAGGCCGGTCGTCCTCGCGCCGCCGCGCGAGCAGCCGCGCCTGCGCGTCGTCGAGGTCGATCTTGAAGTACACCGCCCGCGGCGCAACGCGCCGCGCGACGCGCAGCATCTTGTCGAGCGCGAGTGCCTGCGGAATCGTACGCGGAAACCCGTCGAAGATAATCCCGACCCTTCCATCGCCGGGGAGCGCTGCGCGCACCATCTCGATCATGAGATCGTCGGCGACCAGGTCGCCGCGGGCCATGCATCCTTCGGCGGCGACGCCGAGCGGCGAGCGCGCGGCGCGGTGCTCGCGCAGAAGGTCTCCCGTCGAGAGCTGCGCGTAGCCGTATCGCTCGCGCAGAATCTGCGCCTGCGTTCCCTTTCCCGCGCCCGGGACGCCGAGAAAGATGACGTTTGCTGCCGCCACGGCGCTATCTCTTGATGAAGCCCTTGTAGTCGCGCATCGCCAGACGTGCTTCGATTTGGTTGATCGTATCGAGCGCGACGCCGACGACGATGAGCAACGACGTCGAGCCGAGATAGAACGTCGTCACGCTCAGCCCCTGCTGCAAGGCACCCGGGAGAACGGCGAGCAGGCCCAAATACACCGCGGCGGCCGTCGTTATCCGGTAGAGGATCTTGTTGAGATAATCGACCGTCGGTTGTCCGGGTCGAATGCCGGGGATGAACGATCCGCTCTTCTTGAGGTTGTCCGCGACGTCGCGCGTGTTGAGGACGACCGAACTGTAGAAGAACGTAAAGACGACGACGAGCAAGAAATAGACGACGTTATACAAGGCCGTGTTCGGTGCGAAGTACGCCTGGAGCCACGCGGCTACCGACGCGAGCGGACCGTGCGCTGCGGCGCCGTTCTTCGTGAACCACGAAAGCGCTTGCTGCGGTAAGAGCAGGATGGAGATCGCGAAGATGATCGAGATGACGCCGGCGTTGTTCAAGCGCAGCGGTATGTAGGTCGACCGGCCCGCGAAGAGCTTGCGCCCGACGACGCGTCTGGCTTGCTGGACGGGAACGCGACGTTGTCCTTGATAGAGGAAGACGATCGAGACGATGATGACGACCGCGACCAAGATGTAGATGAGGAGGTTCGCAAGGCTCAGGCCGCCTTGCGAGGCCGTCGAGTACGTGTTCATGACGTACGTCGGATAGCGCAGGACGATGCCGATGAAGATGATGAGCGACACGCCGTTGCCGATGCCGCGATCGCTGATCTGCTCGCCGAGCCACATGAGAAAGAGCGTTCCAGCCACCATCGCGAGGATCGCGAAGAGCAGATATCCGAGGCTCGAGTCGTAGAAGACGCCGCTCGCGCGCATGTAGTTCGCCATGAACGTCGCCTGGACGGCCGCGAGCACGATCGTCAACCAGCGCGTGTACTGTCCGATCTTCTTGCGCCCTTCCTCGCCGCCTTTCTTCGCGAGTTCTTCGAGCTGCGGCATGACGACGGTCATGAGCTGCATGATGATCGATGCGTTGATGAACGGGGTGATGCCCATCGCGATGATCGACAACCGCTGAAGCGCGCCGCCGGAAAGGAAGCCGAGCAGGTTCATGAACGCTCCCTGCGAGAGGAGGTTCTGCCACTTCGCTTGATCGACGTTCGGCAACTGGACGTGGATCATGAAGATGAACCACGCAAATGCAAAGAGGACGAAGCCCGCGCGTTTGCGGATCTCGGGTACGAGGAGTGCCGCACGCAGGTTATTGAGCACTACGTCGTCTCTGCCTCCTCGCCGAGATCGGCACCGGCGAGTCCGAGCGCCTCCCGAGCGCTCGCCGAGAAGACGACGTCGCGGAAACGCATTCCCTGCGGGAGCGTCGCGCCGGGCTTCGTTCCTCCGAGGATTTTCACGCCGTCGAGTGCGTTGCGAAGAATGCCGCGCTCGCGCAGCGTCTCCGGCGAGACTTCGACGTGCGGATCCCACTTCGAAAGCTCGCGCACGTTCACGACCGCGTAACGCGCGCGAAAATGACCGATGTCGCGCGCTTTCTGCGAGTAGCCGCGCCGGTGCGGAAGACGGCGAGCCCACGGCGTTTGACCGCCTTCGAACGTTCTTCCCTTGCCGCCGCCGGAGCGGACGGTCTGTCCCTTGCCGCCCTCGCCGCCGGTCTTCACCATTCCGGAACCGTGGCCGCGGCCGATTCGCTGGCGCTTCGGACGGCTTCCCTTCGCGGGGCGGAGAGATCCCAGTTTGAGCGCACCGCGCTTGTCGCCAAGCCCCGTCTGCGAGGGCGCTGCCGGCGCGGGCTGGCTTTTGGCGACCGTCGCGCGCGCGGGCGTCTTTTTGGCGCGCGCTTTGCCGGTCGCCGGCGCGCCGCGCTTAGCGGCCGGTCTGGCCGGCGACTTCTTTGCTTTCTTCTTCTCGGCCATCGTTATACGCTCACGATCCGTTGACGGCGAAAATCTCACGTGGAGTCTTGCGGCGCAGTGCCGCAACCCGATCGGCCGTCTTCAGCGATGCCAGCGCTTCGACGGTCGCGAGAACGACGTTCACCGGATTGTTGCTGCCCAGCGACTTCGTGAGAATGTCGTGGATGCCGGCCAACTCGAGCACGGCGCGCATCGAACCGCCGGCGATGACGCCGGTTCCCGGCGCCGCAGGCTTCAGTAGCACGCGGGCGGCTCCGGCCTGATGCGTTACGGCGTGCGGAATCGTCTTCTCGATCATCGGCACGGTGACGAGCGCCTTTCGCGCTCGCTCGACGCCCTTGCGAATTGCCTCTGGCACCTCGCCGGCCTTACCGATCGCAAAGCCGACGCGTCCGTTCCGATCGCCGACGACGACGAGCGCGCTGAAACTGAAGCGTTTGCCGCCCTTGACGACCTTCGCAACGCGGTTGATCCGAACGACGCTCTCTTCCAGACCGCTCCCGTCACGGTCGCGCGGGTTCCCCCGATACTGCATCCTTAAAACTCCAATCCTGCTTGCCGAGCGGCGTCCGCGAGCGCGCGCACGCGGCCATGATACGCGTAACCCGCACGGTCGAAGACGACGCGCGTAATGCCCACCGCTTTTGCCTTCTGCGCGATTGCCGCTCCGACCGCTTTCGCGGCTTGCACGTTCGTGCGCGACTGCGCCAAGGAGCCGATCGCTTTTTCGCGCGTCGAAGCGGCCGCAAGAGTGCGACCCTTGCCGTCGTCGACGACCGCCGCGTAGATGTGGTGGAGCGATCGCCGCACCACGAGGCGCGGACGCGCCTGCGTGCCCGACACGCGCCTACGCAGGCGTTCGTGACGTGCACGCCGAGCCGTCGCTTTATTCTTCACTTCTTTCCTGCCTTCGCAGCCTTGCCGAGTTTGCGGCGCACGTGCTCGCCCTCATAGCGAATGCCTTTGCCTTTGTAGGGCTCCGGTGAGCGCAGCGCGCGAATCTCGGCGGCGACCTGCCCGACGCGTTGCTTGTCGGTCCCCTCGATGTGAATCTTGTTCTGCCCTTCGACCGAGAGTGCGATCCCCGTAGGCGGCTCGAAGACGACCGGATGTGAGTATCCGAGCGTCAGATTGAGACGTTGCCCCGCGGTCGCGGCGCGGTAGCCGACGCCGTGGAGTTCGAGGCTCCGGCGAAAGCCTTTGCTCACGCCCTCGATCATGTTCGCGACGAGCGTGCGCGTCAAACCGTGCGCGGCGCGATGTGCGCGCGCCTCACCTTTGCGCTCCACCGTCACCGTCGAGCCGTCGACCTTCACCGCGACGATCTCCCCGAGATACCGCTGCCGAAGCTCGCCCTTGGGCCCCTTGACGTGAACCTCGCCGTCGGCGGCCGTGACGCTCACGCCGGCTGGAATCGCGAGGGGCAACTTTCCTATTCTCGACATATCCGGTCTACCAAACGTACGCCAAGACTTCGCCGCCGACGCCGAGCTTGCGAGCGCGTTTGCCCGACATGATTCCCTGCGGCGTCGAGATGATCACGAGGCCCAGACCGCCGAGCACGCGTGGGATCGAACTCTTGGGCGTATAGACGCGTAGTCCCGGGCGCGAGATCCGCCGCAGCCCGGTGATGACCTTCTCTTTCTCTTGCCCGTAGCGCAGCGCGATGCGGAGCGTTCCCTGCGGGCCTTCGCTCAAACGCTCGAAGCCCTCGATGAACCCCTCGTCTTTGAGGATCTGCGCGATCGCTTGCTTCACGCGCGACGCCGGGACGTCCACCGTGCCGTGGCTCGCGGTATTCGCATTGCGAATCCGCGTCAACATGTCGGCGATCGGATCCGTTATCGCCATGCGTTCACCACGATGCTTTCGTCACGCCGGGCACGACGCCGGCGTGCGCGCCCTCGCGAAAGCAGATGCGGCACATCGCAAAACGGCGCAAAAACCCTCTCGGCCGGCCGCAGACGCGGCACCGGTTGTGTTTGCGCACGGAGAACTTCGGCGTCCGGCGCGATTTGACGATCATGCTCGTTTTTGCCACTGTCTCTATCCTCTGCTGCGCTGCTGCGCGAGCGGCAGTCCCATCGCCACCAAGAACTCCGTCGCCTCTTCGTCCGTCTTTGCCGTCGTGACGATCGTGATGTCCATGCCGCGAGCTTTGTCGACCTTGTCGTAGTTGATCTCCGGAAAGACGAGTTGCTCGCGCAGGCCGAGATTGTAGTTGCCGCGGCCGTCAAACGACTTTGCAGGCAACCCGCGAAAGTCGCGAATGCGCGGCAGCACGATATTGAAGAGCTTGTCGAGGAAGACGTACATGCGGTCGCCGCGGAGCGTCACCTTCGCCCCGATGTTCACACCGGCGCGAAGCTTGAAAGCGGCAATCGACTTCTTCGCCTTCGCAATGATCGGCTTTTGCCCGGTAATCGCGGTGAGTTCCGACGCGGCGGCGTCGAGCACTTTGGGGTTGACGAGTGCTTCGCCCACGCTCATGTTGACGACGACCTTTTCGAGCTTGGGGATCTCGTTCGCATTGCCGTACGCGAACCGCTCGCGTAGGCGCGCACGGACTTCGCGTTCGTACCGTTCCTTCAATCGCGATGCCACGGCGCTAGGCTCCCTTGCTCGATTCACGCGCGGGCTCGCCGCACCGGGCGCAGATGCGCGCGCGGCGATGTTCCTTCGTCTCTCCGCGGCGAATGCGCGTCGGGGTTTTGCATGCCTCACAGACGTATTGGAGCGCCGAGAGCGGTAACGGCGCCTCCTTTTCGATGATGCCGCCGGTACGCGAAGCGCCGCCCATGTTCGAGCGTTGCTGCTGCGGCTTCGTGTGCCGCTTCACGACGTTCACGCCCTCGACGGTGGCCTGGAGGGTCTCCGGAAAGACGGCCTTCACGGTGCCGCGCTTTCCGCGCTCTTTGCCGCGCCGCACGACGACGGTATCGCCTTTGAGAATCTGCAGCTTCATAGCACCTCCGGCGCGAGCGACGCGATCTTCAAGAAGCCGCGGTCGCGCAGTTCACGCATGACCGGACCGAAGACGCGCGTGCCGCGCGGGTCGAGATTGTCCTTCTCGCCCTTGATAATGACGCAAGCATTGTCGTCGCATCGCACGACGGAGCCGTCGGTACGGCGAATCGGCGCCGTCGTGCGAACGACGACGGCTTTGACGACCTGCCCCTTCTTCACGGCCGCGCCGGGAATCGCCGTCTTCACGGTTCCAACCACGACGTCACCCACGTGCGCGTACTGATGGCGCCCGCCTCCGGTGACGTGGATGACCAGGAGCTCGCGCGCGCCCGAGTTGTCTGCAACCTTCAGCCGCGTCTCCTGAGCGATCACTTCGCGCGCTCCACGATCTCGACGAGACGCCAGCGCTTGTCGCGCGACAGCGGGCGGCACTCGGCGATCCGCACGAGGTCGCCGGTATGCGCCTCATTGCGCTCGTCGTGCGCTTTGAAGCGCGCGGACTTCCGAACGATCTTTCCATAGACGCCGTGCGGGACGCGCGTCTCGGCAACGACGACGATCGTCTTGTTCATCTTGTCCGATGCGACGCGGCCGGTCTTCGTCCGGCGGCGAGCGCGTGCCTTACGCTGCTCCATCGCGCTCCGTTAGCTTCTTCTCCGAAATGACCGTTTCGATTTGCGCGTACGAACGGCGCATCTCGCGAACCTTCGAAAAGTCCGTGAGGTGCCCCGTACGCAGAGCGAAGCGGAGATTGAAGAGCTCCGACTTCGTCTCCTTCGCTTTGCGCTCGAGCTCCGGCACGCTGAGCGCGCGAAGTTCACCCAACGCATGACGTTTCACGCGCGTCCCTCCTCGCGGCCGACGATTCTCGTTCCGATCGGCAGTTTCGATGCGGCTCGTTCCAGCGCTTCGCGCGCCGTCGTCTGCTCGACGCCGGCGATCTCGAAGAGAATCCGTCCGGGACGCACCACGGCGACCCACGACTCGGGATTCCCCTTGCCGGATCCCATACGGACTTCGGCCGGTTTCTTGCTCACCGGCTTGTCCGGAAAAACCTTGATCCAGACCTTTCCGCCACGCTTGATGTGACGCGTCATCGCGATACGCGCGGCCTCGATCTGCCGGTTCGTCATCCAACACGGTTCCATCGCCTGCAACCCGTACTCACCGAACGTCAACCCGCTGCCGCGCGAAGCGGCTCCGCGCATGCGTCCTCGCTGCGTCTTTCTCCATTTCACGCGCTTCGGAGTGAGCATCTATTCGAGCGACTCCTGCGCGGGTTGCACGTCTTGCGCCGGCTCGACGGCCGCCGCCTCGAGTGCGAACGCGGGCTCTGGCTGCGTCGGCTCCGGTTGCGGCGCCTCCGGCTGCGGCGCGGGCTCCACGGGTGCGGGCTCGCGCACGACGTCTTGCTGCAAGGCCGTTCGACGGTTGCGGCCGCCGCGCTCGCGTCGCTGCGCACGCTCGTTGCGCGCGCCATCTCCGCGCGGCTGCTCCGGAAGCACCTCGCCGCGATAGACCCATACTTTCACGCCGATGCGGCCGAACGTCGTGAACGCTTCGACCGTCGCATAGTCGATGTCGGCCCGCAGCGTGTGCAGCGGAACCTTTCCATCGGCATTGCGCTCGCTGCGCGCAATTTCGGCTCCGCCGAGGCGACCGGAGACCTGAACCTTCACGCCGCGCGCGCCGGCCTTCATCGTTCGCCCGATCGCCTGTTTCATCGCGCGGCGGAAAGCGATGCGCTTTTCGAGTTGGTCCACAATGTTTTGCCCGACGAGACGCGCGTCGAGCTCGGGGTGCTTGATCTCGACGACGTTCACCTGAACGTTCTTGCGCGTGAGCCGCTCGAGGCTCTTGCGGATGTCCTCGATGCCGACGCCGCGCTTGCCGATGATGATGCCGGGCTTCGCGGTGTTCACGATGACCCGCGCTTGATTCGCACGGCGCTCGATCTCGACTCTGCTGATCGCGGCCGAACGCATGAGACGGTTGTTGAAGAACTTCCGAATCGCGACGTCTTCGTGCAGCCAGTCGATATAGTTCTTTTTCTCGAACCACCGGCTGTCCCAGGTCCGCGTGATGCCGAGACGCATGCCGATGGGATGAATCTTGTGACCCACGCTATGCCTCCGCCGCTGCGGCTGCCGCAGCTCGTTTGCGCGCGCGTGAGACGGGGCGCGTGGGCTGCGCGGCCGCCGCGATCGACGCACCGGCGCGCGCTCGGCGCCGCAATACCGGCGGGTGTTCGGTCACGGCGACGGTCACGTGCGAGAGGCGGCGGCGCTTGAAGTACGCCCGCCCCTGCGCTCGCGGATCGAGGCGTTTCGTGAAACGCCCGCCCGGCCCACCATCGACGGTGACGCGCGAGATGTAGAGTTCGTCGGTATTCATGTTATGGTTCGCGCCTGCGTTCGCCATCGCGCTGCGCACGAGACGCTCGAGCGGCTCGGAGGCGTAGACACCCGAGAACTTCAACAGGACGAGCGCGTCGCGAACGCGTTTCCCACGGATCGCGTCGGCGATGCGACGCAGCTTGCGCGGCCCTACGCGCACGAAACGCAGGTGCGCGACGGCGGTCGGCGCGGCAACGGTCTCGGTCACGTCGTCGGACCCGTCGTCGGAGCCGCCCCCGGACTCGCACCCGGCTTCACCGCGGATTTCTCGCCGCTGTGCGCGCGGAAGATTCGTGTCGGTGCGAACTCGCCGAGCTTGTGGCCCACCATGTTCTCCGTGACGTAGACGGGGACGTGCGCCTTGCCGTTGTGGACGCCGATCGTGTGACCGACCATCGCCGGAACGATCGTCGACGCGCGGCTCCACGTACGAATAACGCGGCGCTCCCGCGTCTCGTTGAGCTTCTCGACCTTCTTCAGGAGGTGGTCCGCGACGTACGGACCTTTCTTGAGCGAGCGTGACATTCGTGTGCTAGGTCTTCCTCTTTCGAACGATCATCGGCGCGGTGCGCTTGTTGCGGCGCGTCTTCTTTCCCATCGTCATCTGGCCCCACGGCGTCGTCGGAGGTCGCCCCGATGTCGAGCGCGCCTCGCCGCCGCCGTGCGGATGGTCGACGGGATTCATCGCGATGCCGCGTACGCTCGGGCGCTTGCCGAGGTGACGCGAGCGCCCCGCCTTGCCGATCATCTGATTTTCGTGATCGACGTTTCCGAGCTGACCGATCGTCGCGCGGCAATCAACGTGGATCATCCGAACCTCGCCGGACGGCATGCGCACCTGCGAGTACACACCTTCCTTCGCCATGAGCTGTGCGCCGACGCCGGCCGAACGAACGAGGCGTCCGCCTTGCCCCGGGCGCAGCTCGATATTGTGAATGACCGTGCCGACGGGAATGTTCTTGATCGGCAGCGCGTTGCCGTTCTTGATATCGGCGGCGGCGCCGGACTCGACGACGTCGCCGACGCGCAGGCCGAGCGGAGCCAAGATGTATCGCTTCTCGCCGTCGCGATAATGAAGCAGCGCGATGCGCGCCGAACGATTCGGGTCGTACTCGACTGTCGCGACCTTCGCGGGGATCCCATCTTTGCCGCGCTTGAAGTCGATGAGGCGATAGCGTTTGCGCGTCCCGCCACCCTTGTGGCGCACGGTGATGTGCCCGTTTGCGTTGCGCCCCGCATGTTTCTTGCGGATCTCGACGAGGGCGCGCTGCGGCTGCACGTCGCTGAGATCGGAGAAATCGATCGTCGTGATGAATCGGCGGCCCGGGCTCGTCGGCCGGTACTTCTTGACGGCCACGCTACTGCTCGAAGTAGTTCACGCCGGCGAGTTCGATTTTTTGGCCGCTGCGCAGCGTGACGATCGCTTTCTTAAAGTCGCTCCTGCGTCCGTTCGTCTTTATGCGTCCGCGCGCGAACGTCCGCGATTTTCCGCGAACGTTCACCGTGTTTACCCGCACGACGTTCACCTTGAACGTCTCCTCGACGGCATGGCGAATCTGCGTCTTTGTCGCGTCGGGGTGGACGGTAAACGTGTACTGCGTTACGAGGGACTGTGCCATCGCCTTCTCGGTGATGCGCGGTGAGACGATGACGTCGCGCGCGTCCACTAGGCGCTCCTCATGAGGCGCTGCACGATCGCTTCGTACGCCCGGACCGTCAGAACGATCCGCCCGTACCGAAGGATGTCCTTCACGTCGAGCGCTCCGTCGTCGGTGACGGCAATCTTGGGCAGATTGCGGGAAGCTCGCGCGATCGCCGCCGCGTTCTCTTCGCCGCGGGCGTGCACGACAAGCGTCGTCGGCGCGCCTTTGCAACCCTTGCGGCTGCCGTAGACGAGCGCGATGCATTCGCTCGTCTTCGTCGGCAAAAACGTTGCGTCGTCGAGCAGGGTCACCGCGTCGCTCGAAAAGCGTTCGGCGAGGGCCGCGACCAGCGCGACGCGTCGTTCCTTCTTGTTCAGATTTTCCGCATAGCTGCGCGGCTGGGGTCCGAAGACGACGCCGCCGTGGCGCCACTGCGGCGATCGAATGGAGCCGTGGCGCGCTCGCCCCGTTCCTTTCTGGCGCCAGGGCTTCTTGCCGCCGCCTGCAACTTCGTCGCGCTTGCGCGTTGAGGCCGTACCGGCGCGGGCATTGGCGAACTCGCGATGAACCGCGCGAAACAACGCGTGGCTCGATGCAGGCGCTTTTGCGAAGAGATCGGGCACATCCACGTCGCGCACGTGCGCGCCGGTGCCATCGATAACGCCCGGCATCAGGAGCTCGCTCCTCGCTGCGCTTTCGCTTTCACGCTTGCGCGTACGATGACGAGAGCGTTCTTCGCACCCGGCACGGCTCCGCGGACGAGGAGAAGGTTGCGCTGCTCGTCGGCATGCACGACCTCGAGGTTCTGCTGCGTCGTTCGCGCCACGCCGAAGTGTCCGGGGCGCCGGCTTCCACGCGTCGTGCGCCCTGCGTTCGTGTCGCCGTTCGACGCGGGCTGGCGATGGATCATCGAGCCGTGGCTCGCCCCGCCTCCGGAGAAGCCGTGCCGCTTGATCCCGCCTGCGAATCCATGTCCTTTCGAAACGCCGACGACGTCGACGCGGTCGCCGGCTTCAAACGAGGCCGCCGTTACGCTCTCGCCGATCTTCACGTCACCCGGCGCAACGCGAAACTCGCGCACGAAGCGCGGGGCGTCCACGCCCTGCTTTTTGAAGTGCCCCGCTAGCGCCTTAGAGAGCCGCCCGCGTTTGGTTGCACCGAAGCCAAGGGCGACGGCGTCATAGCCGTTCCTCTCCTTGGTTCTCAGTTCCACGACCGTGCAGGGACCAGCCTCGATCACCGTGACCGGCACGAAGCGGCCGTCGGCGGTGAAGTAGCTCGTCATCCCCACCTTACGGCCAAGGATGTTCTTCATCGATCTCCCGTGGTTTGGCAAACAAACTGACCCTGGCGTATGTCCGATGGACGCCGGAGCGCAACCACGGCACTATATCAGGCCCCTCATGGGCAGTCAAGTGTAAGCGTAAGGCAGAGATGTCCCGCCCGCTGAGCCTGAGGCTACCCGTTGGGGCACGGTTCGCTGAGCCCTACAGGCGAAGTCCTCGACCGGACCTTAGAATGGCGACCCATAGCCCTAGGACGATCAGACGGCCAATAGCCGACATTCCGACGCTAACGATGCGCAACGCGCTTCGACGCCGTTGAAAGATCGCCAAGTTCACTCCGAGCACCGCGAAACCACGCCCGTAAATGATACGATATTTTGCCGGGGCGCAGCGCCGTTTGTTCATTATTCCTCCCCCCGCGCAGCAGTCGCCCTGTCGCGAACACCTTGTCGACGAGTGCGGCCGCCCGTACGCGCTACTTGAAGGCGGATATGCCGGTGATCGCCTCGCCGAGCACCAGGGTATGGATCTCGTGTGTGCCCTCGTAGGTGGAGACGGACTCGAGATTGTTCATGTGCCGTATCACGGGGTACTCGAGCGTTACGCCGTTGGCGCCTAGGACCGCCCGCGCTGCGCGCGCGATCTCGAGGGCGGCGCGCACGTTGTTCAACTTCCCGAAGCTGACTTGAGCGGGTTGTAGGTCGCCGGCGTCTTTGCGGCGGCCGAGATGGAGTGCGAGCAGCGTCCCTTTCTGCTGTTCGAGGAGCATCTCGACGAGCCGCTCTTGAACGAGTTGGAACGAGGCGATCGGCCGGTCGAACTGCAGCCGGTTCTTGGCGTACTCGAGCGCGGCAGCGTAGCAACTGCGAGCCGCGCCCATCGCGCCCCAGACGATTCCGTAGCGCGCCTCGTCGAGTACGAGCAGCGGAGCGCGCACCCCGGTCGCGTCCGGCAATATCGCGTCGGCGGGCAGTCTGCAATCGTCGAAGGCCAGCTCGCTGGTCACGCTCGCGCGAAGCGAAAGCTTGCGCACGATATCTTTCGTCGTGAAGCCTTTCGTGCTCGAAGGCACGATGAAGCCGCGCACGCCTGCGTCCGTCCGCGCCCAGACGATCGCAACGTTCGCAATCGATCCATTTGTAATCCACATCTTCGTGCCGTTTAGGATCCAGTCGCCTCCATCGCGGCGTGCCGACGTTTGCATGCCCGCCGGGTTGCTGCCGAAGTCCGGCTCGGTCAACCCGAAGCAGCCGATGCACTCCCCGCGCGCCATTTTCGGCAACCACGCACGCTTCTGATCCTCGCTCCCGAAGCGCGCGATCGAGAACATCGCGAGCGACCCTTGCACCGAGACGAAACTCCGAAGTCCCGAGTCGCCGGCCTCGAGCTCCAAGCACGCCAGGCCATACGCGACCGCGCTCGCGCCGGCGCACTCAAATCCTCGAAGATGCATTCCGAGCAATCCGAGCTTGCCGAGCTCCGGCGAGAGCTCGAGCGGAAAAACCCCAGCTTCAAACCACTGCGCGATGTTGGGGAGGATTCGCGCCCGCACGAAGGCTGCGACTTGCGAACGCACGAGCCGCTCCTCGTCTGAGAGCAGCGAATCGATACCGAGAACGTCGAGCGGATCGACGCCCACGTCAGCGGTTCACGAAACTCATGTCTGGATAGCGTGCGCCGCTCGCCGCATCCGGCGCAAAGACTTCTTCGAGCCGCCCGAGATCTTCGCTTGAGAGGCGCACGTCGAGTGCTCCGAGATTCTCTTCGAGATACGTCACGCGTTTCGTCCCGGGAATCGGCACGACGTCGTCGTCTTTGGCGAGCAGCCACGCGAGCGCGACCTGAGCCGGCGTGCATCCAAGGCGCGTTGCCATCGCCTCGACTTCCCGCACGAGCGCGAGGTTCTTCTCGAAGTTTTCGCCGACGAAGCGCGGCGAGCGCGCGCGGAAATCGCCCGCAGCAAAGTCGGCCGGGCTCGTGATGGAGCCCGTGAGAAACCCGCGTCCGAGCGGACTATATGCGACGATCCCGATTCCGAGCTCGCGTGCCGCTTCGAGCTGACCGTTGACTTCGAGGTCGCGCGACCAGAGCGACCACTCGTTCTGGAGCGCGGCGATCGGATGGACGCGATGCGCGCGCCGAATACTCTGCGCACTCGCCTCGGAGAGCCCGAGGTAACGAACCTTACCGGCCGCGGCGAGCTCCGACATCGCCCCGACGGTCTCTTCGATCGGAACGTCCATGTCGACGCGGTGCTGGTAGTAGAGATCGACGTACTCGACGCCCAGACGGCGCAGGGACGCATCGCACGATGCGCGCACGTATTCGGGCCTGCCGTTGATACTGCGCTCGCCGGGATGCTCTGCATCGCGAACGATGCCGAACTTCGTTGCAACGACGACGTCGCCGCGCCGGCGCGCGATCGCCCTTCCAACGAGCCGCTCGTTGTCGCCGCATCCGTACATGTCGGCCGTATCCAGGAACGTAACGCCCAAATCGAGCGCGCGGTGGATCGTTCGCTCCGACTCTGCATCGTCGCGCGCGCCGTAGAACTCGGACATCCCCATGCAGCCCAGTCCGAGAACCGAAACGACGGGGCCGCGCGCGCCCAGCGAAAGCGTGCGCATCGCGTCAGCGCCGCAAGACGCGGTTGATCTTGTCGAAGAGCGCCTCGGTAGAGCGTTCGAACTGATCCTCGAAGCGCCGCCAGAGGAGCCGCCCGTCCATGTCCGAGAGCGAGCCCTCGATGCGGTACTCGAGCTTGGTCGCCTTGCCTTCAGAGCTCAGGTAGAAGCCGTGGCGCCCGTCAACGCCCTCGTTGAGGATGCGCCAGACGATGTGCTCCTCCGGCGAAACGTCGGCGAGGATGCTGTGAATGCCGAGGTGCCACTCCTCCGTCTTGCCGACGGTCATCGGCCCCGGCGAACGCATGAACGGCTGCGACGCGAAGGGCCAAATCTGGTCTCCCGACGTGCCCATCTCTTCGAGAAGGTGGAAGATGCGGCGTCTCGTGCCGGTGTACGTTCGCGAACGCGACTCGCGCAAATCGATGGGCATGGGGGCCGAGTTCGCGTCCCATCTGCATTGTCATCCCGGGACGGGCGCGCGGCGGTCGCTAGGCTTTGAGTTCGATGTCGACGCCCGCCGGCAGATCGAGGTGCATGAGCGCATCCATCGTCTTCGGCGAGGCTTGGAGGATGTCGATGAGGCGCTTGTGCGTTCGCATCTCGAAGTGCTCGCGTGACTTCTTGTCGTTGTTCGTCGATCGCTGAACGCAGAAGCGGTTGATCTCCGTGGGCAGCGGCACGGGGCCGCTCACGAACGCGCCGGTCCGCTTCGCGGTCTCGACGATGCGCTCGGCCGACTGATCGAGCACGCGATGATCGTATGCCTTGAGCCTGATCCTGATCTTTTGCTTTGCCATCGCTTACTTTTTTCCGTGAAGGCAGAGGAGCTGAGAGCCGAGGCCCGTTCGGTTAAGAACGCTCGGACCGACGAGCAAAGACATGGACGTCGGGAGCGAGGAGGCCGGGCAGCAGGAGCGAGTCACGGACGACGAGCGACGAGCGTGTTCGCAACCGAACGGGCCGAGACTCGATAGCATCCTACTCCTGAACCTTCGTGACCACGCCCGCGCCTACCGTGCGTCCGCCCTCGCGAATGGCGAAGCGTAAGCCCTCTTCGCACGCGATCGGCGTGATGAGCTCGACGTCAATCTGCACGTTGTCGCCCGGCATGACCATCTCGACGCCTTCGGGGAGCTTGATCGTCCCGGTCACGTCGGTCGTGCGAAAGTAAAACTGCGGACGATAGTTCGCGAAGAACGGCGTGTGCCGGCCGCCCTCTTCCTTCGAGAGCACGTAGACCTCGGCTTTGAACTTCTTGTGCGGCTTCACCGAGCCGGGTTTTGCGAGCACCTGCCCGCGCTCGATCTCGTTACGATCGATGCCGCGGAGCAGGACGCCGATGTTGTCGCCGGCGATGCCGATGTCCAGGAGCTTGCGGAACATCTCGATCCCGGTCACGACGGTCTTCTTCGTCTCCTCTTTCAGGCCGACGATCTCGACCTCTTCGCCGACCTTCACTTGGCCGCGCTCCACGCGCCCCGTCCCGACCGTGCCGCGGCCGGTAATCGTAAAGACGTCTTCGACGGGCATGAGGAACGGTTTATCGATCTCGCGCTGCGGCTCGGGAATGTATTGATCCACGGTATCCATGAGCGCGAAGATCGGATCCGCATCGGGGTCGCCACGCTTGCCGCTCGAGTTCAGCGCCTTCAGCGCCGAGCCGCGAATAATCGGCGTGTCGTCGCCCGGAAACTGGTACTTATTCAGCAGCTCGCGCACTTCGAGCTCGACGAGTTCGAGGAGTTCTTGGTCGTCGACGAGATCGACCTTGTTGAGGAAGACGACGATGCGCGGGACGCCGACTTGACGCATGAGGAGAATGTGCTCTCGCGTCTGCGGCATCGGGCCGTCCGTCGCCGCAACGACGAGAATCGCGCCATCCATCTGCGCGGCGCCGGTAATCATGTTTTTGATGTAGTCGGCGTGGCCCGGACAGTCGACGTGCGCGTAATGGCGCTTCGCGGTCTCGTACTCTTGGTGCGAAATCGCAATGGTAATGCCGCGCTCTTTCTCTTCAGGCGCGTTGTCGATCTCGTCGACGCCGCGCGCGGTCGCGAGCCCTTCGGTCGCAAGGCAGTGCGTGATCGCCGCCGTCAGCGTCGTCTTGCCGTGGTCGATGTGACCCGTCGTTCCGATGTTGACGTGCGGTTTCGTCCGCTCGAACTTTGCCTTTGCCATTATTTCCCTTCCTCGTAGTTGTGTTACGCTGCCGAGCTCGATTTCTTCTGCCCGGACTTTGCGATGATCTCCTCGGTCACGGACTTCGGAGCCTGCTCGTAGTGCGAGAACTCCATCGTGTACGTCGCGCGCCCTTGCGTCGCCGAACGCATGTCGGTCGCGTACCCGAACATCTCGGAGAGCGGGACATGCGCCAGAATCACCTGCGCACCTCCCGGGGCATCCTCGGCGGTCTGGATCACCCCGCGACGCCGATTCAAGTCCCCCGTGATATTGCCCATGAAGTCCTTCGGCGTCGTTACCTCGACCTTCATCACCGGCTCGAGGAGCACCGGACCGGCCGCACGATTTGCCTCTTTGAAGGCCATCGACGCGGCGACGGTATAGGCGATCTCCGAGGAGTCGACGTCGTGATACGAGCCGTCCACGGCCGTCGCCTTGAAGTCGAGCACGGGATAGCCGGCGAGCACACCGCTCTGCGCCGCCTGCGCGATGCCCTGCTGGACCGCCTTCTGGTACTCTTTGGGAACCGCGCCGCCGACGATCTTCCACTCGAAGATGAATCCCGTTCCCGGCGGCTGCGGTTCGACGACGAGCGTGATGTCGCCGTACTGACCTTTGCCGCCAGTCTGGCGAATGAACTTGCCGCGCCGCTCCACGCTCTTCGTGATCGCTTCCTTGTATGCGACCTGCGGCTTGCCCACGTTCGCATCGACTTTGAACTCTCGACGCAAGCGGTCGAGAATGATCTCGAGGTGGAGCTCGCCCATGCCCGAGATGATCGTCTGCTGCGTCTCCTCGTCGGTGTGCATCCGAAACGTCGGATCCTCTTGCGCGAGACGCGTGAGCGCCGTGCCCAGTTTATCTTGATCGGCCTTCGATCTCGGCTCGATCGCCTGCGAGATGACCGGCTCGGGAAACGTGATCGACTCCAGCGCGATGGGAGACTTCTCCTCGCAGAGCGTGTCGCCGGTGCGCGTGTCGGAGAGTCCGACCGCCGCAGCGATGTCGCCCGCACCGATCGAGTCGATGTCCTCTCGATGGTTCGCATGCATCCGTAAGACACGTCCGATGCGCTCCTTACGGCCGTTGCGCGAGTTTAGGACGTAGCTTCCCTTGTTGAGCGTGCCGGAGTAGACGCGGAAGTACGTGAGATTCCCGTACGGATCGGTAGCGATCTTGAACGCAAGCGCGGCAAACGGCTCGTCGTCGTCCGGCGCGCGCGTCACGTCGGCACCGGACTTCGGATCCGTGCCGACGATCGCCCTCGCCTCCAGCGGCGATGGGAGATAGTCGACGACCGCGTCGAGAAGCGGCTGCACGCCTTTATTCTTGAACGCGGAGCCGCAGAGCATCGGCAGAACCGTGCCTTCGATCGTCGCTTTGCGAAGCGCCGCTTTCATGCGATCCACCGGCAGCTCTTTGCCTTCGAAGAATATCTCCAGGAGTGCGTCGTCTTGCTCGGCGATCGCCTCGACGAGCTCGCGGCGATACTGGAGTGCGACGTCGCGCAACTGGCCCGGCTCGACTGCCGTCTCCGCAATCTGGGTTCCGAGGTCGTCGGCATAGGCAATCTTCTTCATCGTGAAGAGATCGACGACGCCGGCGAAGGCGTCCTCGGCGCCGATGGGAACTTGTATCGGAACCGCACGCGCGCCCAAACGCTCCCGAATCTTCGCGACGACGTTGAAGAAATCGGCGCCCATCCGATCCATCTTGTTCACGAAGACGATTCGCGGCACGCGATATTTATTCGCTTGACGCCAGACGGTCTCCGACTGCGGCTGCACCGCCGCAACGGAGTCGAAGAGTGCGACGAGACCGTCGAGCACGCGCAGCGAGCGTTCGACCTCGACGGTGAAGTCGACGTGCCCGGGCGTGTCGATGATGTTCACGCGCGTGTCGCGCCAGACGCAGGCAGTCGCCGCCGACGTGATCGTGATGCCTCGCTCCTGTTCCTGGACCATCCAGTCCATCGTCGCGGCGCCGTCGTGGACCTCGCCGAGCTTATGGACGCGGCCGGTGTAGAAGAGGATGCGCTCCGTGCACGTCGTTTTTCCGGCGTCGATGTGGGCGGCGATGCCGATGTTGCGCGTGCGCTCGAGCGGGAACTCCCGTGCTGCCATGATTGCTTGCGGGAGCGACTACCAGCGGTAGTGTGCGAAGGCTTTGTTGGCCTCGGCCATCTTATGGGTGTCGTCGCGCTTCTTGATCGTCGCACCCGTGTTGTTCGCCGCGTCGAGGATCTCGTCGGCGAGCTTCGCCTCCATCGAACGGCCGCTGCGAGCGCGCGCGAAACCGATGATCCAGCGCATCGCCATCGCCGGACGACGGTCCGGGCGAACTTCCATCGGAACCTGATACGTCGCACCGCCGACGCGGCGCGGACGCACCTCGACGAGCGGCATCGCATTCGAAAGCGCCTGCTGGAAGACTTCGTACGCGTCCCGTCCGGTCTTTTCCGCGACGATGCCGAGCGCACCATAGGTAATGCGCTCCGCGGTCGACTTCTTGCCGCGCAACATGATCTTGTTGATGAAGCGCGCAAGGATCCGCGAATTGTAGCGCGGATCGGGAAGAATTTGGCGCTTCGGCGCCGGTCCTTTACGTGGCACGGCGCAAACTACTTCTTCTTCTCGCGCTTGGCGCCGTACTTCGAGCGGCCTTGCTTGCGGTTCGCGGTTCCGGCAGTGTCGAGCGTGCCGCGAATGATGTGATAGCGCACGCCCGGCAGATCCTTGACGCGTCCACCGCGGACCAAAACGACGGAGTGCTCTTGAAGGTTGTGGCCGATCCCCGGGATGTACGCGGTGACCTCTTCGCCGTTCGTGAGCCGCACGCGCGCGACTTTGCGTAGCGCCGAGTTCGGCTTCTTCGGCGTGACGGTCTTCACTTGCGTGCAGACGCCGCGCCGCTGAGGGTTGCCGGTAACCTCGAAGATCCGCGTCGGCAAATCGGGATGACCCGGCTTAGGCCCCGTGAGGATCACACGGAACGCACGGGTCTTGACTTTGCGCTCGGTCTTCTCGCGACCGGCACGCACGAGTTGATTAATAGTTGGCAAATTCGTCACACGGAAAAATGGCCGCACCCTGCGGATGGGCCGGGACCTGCCGCAGTATATCAGGGGCGATTGCCCTCGTCAACGCCGCGCCACGCCGTCAACTCGGCTGCCAGCGCTCTCGCCGCCGCTCCGACGTTGTCGGCATTTGCCTGCAAAATCTCGTTCCAGAGAGCCGGCGAGGAACGGGCCAGCCGTAGAACCTCGAGCCCTGCCGGGCCGCAAAAGCGCTCGCTCTCTACGCCTTTGCTACGTATCTTGGCGGCGAGGAGCCAGGCTACCATCTGCGGGAGGTGCGAGGTAACCGCGAGCGTCGCATCGTGTTCCTCGGCTGTGACCGAAAGCGGGGCTGCCCCGAGCATCGTGATGAGACCGGCAACGCGAGCGTCGAGCTCGGCATCGCCTGAGGGAACGTAGCACCACGTCCGTCCTTCGAAGAGCGTGGCGTCGGCGCACTCTGGACCGCTGGCTTCAGCCCCAGCGAGCGGATGCGTGCCCACGAATCGAGCGACCCCTTGCGCGGCCTTCATTATTACACGCTTGACGGAAGCAACGTCGATCAGCAGCCTCCACCGAGCCGGCGTACCGCTCAAGCGTCGCAGCTCGGCGCAGGCGGCTTCCGGCGGAAGGGCGATCACGATCGTGTCACAGCCGCCATAGACCTCGTCTCGACTCGCCTCTTCGTCGATCGCTCCACGCGCGAGCGCTCGCGCAAGTGCGTCGCGATTCGTGTCGCATCCAACGACGCTCGCACCGGCCGCGCGCCCTCGCATTCCGACGGAGGCGCCGACGAGCCCCGTACCGACGACTCCGAGATTTTGGATCATCGCGCTCCGGGCGATGACAGGTCCGGGCGCAGCGCCGCCGCTCGTTCCAAATATACGTGCTCGACGTCGGACTGCGCGAGCGCGGTGTTCACGTGCATGAGCACGCGGATCACGCGTCCCATCGCTCCAGGTACGTCGATCTCGCAGAAGTGGAGCATCGGAACGTGCACCCATCCCAGTTCGCGCGCGCCCATTGCCGGAAAGGCGGCGCGCAGATCGGGCGTCAGGCTGAAGAGGATCGATGCGATGTCCTCCGTCGCGACGGAGTTGCGCCGCGTCATCTCGGCAAGCAGCCGCTTCGTCGCGGCCAAAATCGCGTCGCGATCGTCCGCGTCCACGGTGATCGCGCCGCGAACTCCGCGAATCACTGAAGCGTCTTGACGAGATCTGCGCCGGGAATCGGGATCCGTGCGAGGTCGGCGACGATCGCGCTGAAGTCGTCGAACGTCAGGGCTTGCTCCTTGTCGCTCTTCGCTTCGGCTGGATTCGGGTGAACTTCGACGAGCAGTCCGTGAGCGCCGACCGCCTTCGCCGCCCGGCAGAGCGGACGAATCCAACGGCGCACGCCGACGCCGTGACTGGGGTCCACGAGAACCGGCAGGTGCGATCGCTCCCGCAAAACCGGCACGGCCGAGAGGTCGAGCGTGTTGCGCGTTGCAGGCTCGAACGTGCGAATCCCCCGTTCGCAGAGCATGACGCTTGGGTTTCCCTCGGCTAAGACGTACTCCGCCGCGGCGAGAAGCTCGTCGATCGTCGCCGACAGGCCGCGTTTGAGCAAGACCGGTCGTCCCGCACGCCCAACCGCTTTGAGAAGATCGAAGTTCTGCATGTTGCGCGCTCCGATCTGCAGGACGTCGACGTGCTCGGCCATGCGCGCGACCTGATCCACCGTCATGACCTCGCTGACCGTCGGCAGGCCGCTCGCCCGTCCCGCCTCGGCAAGGAGCGCAACGCCCTCCCAGCCCAGACCCTGAAAGGCGTACGGGCTCGTGCGGGGCTTGAACGCGCCGCCGCGCAGCATGACCGCGCCGCGCGCCTGCACCTCGCGCGCCGTTTCGATGATCTGCTCGCGAGACTCGACGGAGCACGGGCCCGCGATCACGACAAACTCCCCGTCGCCGACGCGAACGCCTCCGACGCGCACGACCGTACCGCTCGGCTTCGTCGGCCGGGAGACGCGCGGAAACGGCGATTCGGCCGGCGCGACGATGATCTCAGGCGTTCGGCGTTCCGGCGCGCGCTCGAGCGAGGGTCGAACGGGCTCATCGTTGGCGCCGGCCGGCTCGCCCACGTGGGCGTCGTAACTTCCCAAGACTTGGAGCGACTTGCACGCCGAACGCAACGACGCGACCGCCGCGGCAACGCGCGGCTCGTCGACGTCGCCGTCGAAATCGATGTAGAATATCCGCTCCGCGCCGTGACCGAGGTACGGCTTGGACTCGAGCTTGTCGCCGCTGATGCCGGCGCGAGCGAGAATCGACAGAAACCCGGCGAGCGACCCGGTCTTCTCTTCGACGGCAAAGATCAGCGAGCTCTTACGTGGGCGTGTATTTGCAGCCGGCTGGACGGGGAGCGGCGCATGCTTCGGGCTGACGATGAGAAAGCGCGAGTACGTCGCCGGATGATCTGCGCAGTGCGAGGCGAGCTCGACGAGATCGTAGATCGCGGCCGCCGCCGGCGGCGCAAGCGCCGCGATCTCGACGCTTCCGCTTCGGGCGACCTCGCGGGCGGCCACGCCGGTATCCTCGCAGGGAATCGCGCGCGCGTGCTCCAGCCCGGCGAGAAACTTTCCGCATTCGGCGATGACGAGCGGGTGTCCGAGAATCTCGCGCACGTCGCGAAGGGTCGCGCCGCGCATGCCGAGCAGCCGGTGGTCGGTGCGCCAGAGAATTTCGGCGACCGGTGCGAGCTCGAACTCACCGATCAGATCGTACGCTTCGCGTACCGTTCCGCCGATGGCGTTCTCGATGGGGATGACGCCGAGATCGGCGCGCAGGCTCGAGAGCGCCGCGACGAGCTCGCGATAGCTCGGAACGCCGAGCGTGTTTGCGCCGATGCCGCGCTCGCGCATGAAATGCTCGAGCACGAGCTGCGAGTACGCTCCGTCGACGCCTTGATAGACTGCGATCGCCACAGTCCCTCGTTAATACGCAGGCCGCAGGGCATGCCCTTTTCTTCTACTAAGGAATCCCCGACGTGGCAGCGAGCGGCGCCCTCTCTTCTCACACACGGCTCGCGCCGCTCGACGGATTGCGCGGCATCGCCGTCCTGCTCGTCCTCTGGTATCACGTCTGGGAAATCTCGTGGCTTCCCGCGCCGGCGCGCTGGCTGCAGTTCGTGCCCGAGACGGGCTTCATCGGCGTCCATCTCTTCTTTTTCCTCAGCGGTTTCGTCATCTCGTACCCGTTCGTTCAGGCGCTCGTGCGCGGGGAGAGCGCGCCGCCGTGGGGACACTTTGCTTGGCGCCGCTTCATCAAGATCGTACCATCATACGTCCTCTCGATTGCCGTCGCACTCGCAATCGGCTACGCGCAGACGCAGAGCACGACGCCCGGGCTCGAGGCGATTCTCTCGCACCTGCTCTTCATTCACACGTGGTTCCCGTCGACCTACGGCTCGATCAACGGCGTGCTCTGGACGCTCGCCGTCGAGGTCGAGTTCTACCTCTTCTTCCCGCTCGTCTGGTGGTGTTTCGCGCGCGCACCGTGGCTCACGGGCGGCGCGATGATCGGCGTTGCGGTCGCGTGGCGCTACGCGCTCGCCGGCTGCTGCTACCACACCCTCTTCCCGTCGTACAGCGAAAACTTGCCGGGCTATCTCGACATCTTCGCCTGCGGCATGCTCTGCGCGCTCGTTTACTGCAGATACGGCGCGATCGCCCGCGAGCGTGCGGAGCACTTCGCGCCGCTGCTCTTGCTCGCGGGGATTACGGCAACGATCGCGCTGCTTTTAGGGCTCTACGGCTTTCGCACGCACGACCAGTGGCAGGCGGTCTGGCAGATGGGAAGGCGCCAGTGGTTCGGCGTCGCTTTCGCGGCGATCGCGCTGGGCGCGCTCTGCAGCCCGCGCTTCGTGCAGAGGCTGCTCGCAAACCCCCTGCTCGTCTTTTTCGGCGCCGTCTCCTACAATCTCTACTTATACCATCAGATGATCGCCCGCGAGCTCCTTTGGCATCGCATACCGTTCTATACCGGCGATCCTCACGCAGACGCGCACTGGCAAGTAACGTACACGATCGTGGCGGTCGTGGTCTCGATCGCAGAGGCGGCTCTCGTCACATACATCATCGAGCGGCCGCTGCTGCGCGCGCCCGATCCGCCCAGTCTCGGGGCACTTCTCCAGACGTGGGGCAACGCGGTCAGGCGCTGATCGAGGCGATCGTCGCGATGGCGATCGTGGCCGTCGCGCTCGGCACCGCCTTCGCGATGACGCTTGCAGCCAACGCGCATTTTGGCTCCAACCCCGCTGCCACGGCGCTCGACGAAGCCGTCTCCGCGCGAATCCGCACGGCACGCGACCTTCTCAAGTATCGCGGCGCAACGCTCCAGCCCTCGGTCGTGCAGACGACGGTGCCGATGCCCGATGGATCGCCCCTTCCCGCGCAACTCCAACTGCAGGCGACCGCAGTTGCGGGTGGCGCCGCCTCGATCGCGGTCTCCGCAACGGCAACCTGGCTTGGGAAGACGCTGACGGTTACGCGATCCGCGACGATCGCCGCCGGCGCTCCGCTTCCGGGAACCTCCGTCGCGCTGCCGGGGCTCGCGCCCGCGCCGACCGGAGCTCCCTAACACCTGCGATGCTCCTTCGCGCAATCTTTCTCTGCATCGCCATCGCCACGCTCGCCGAGACGATGCTCCAAGCCGCGGCAGCGCTCGCAGTCGTGGATCTTCATCGGCACGCGGTCGCCGCCGCAAAAGAGGGGCTAGGCGATGCAGAGCAGCGCGCACAGAGCGCGATCGCAGCGGCGCTCGCGCAGGGCGAAGCGCCGCCGAGCGCGATCCCGTCGCCGGAACCCACGTGCGTCCTCGCGAACGCGCAGGGCTGCACCCTCGTCGTTCGCGAGAGCATTGCTCTGTCGATGCCCTCTGCGGCGCCCTGTCTTTCGAGCGAATGCTCCGGCTACGCGCAAGCGAACGATGCCGTCGGAGAAGGACGCGTTATCGCCGCGATCTCCGCGGACGCGCTGGAGTCGAGCGGAACGACGGCGGCTTCTGCGAACGGCGCGGTCGTCTTTCGAACGCTCCGTTTTGCTCCTTACGCTCTGCCCGCCGGTGCGATCGACGCAAGCCTCGACGACGCCGAGAGTGGAGCCGGCGACGCGGGCGGCATCGCCGCGCAGGGCGCGTCGGCGGGAACCCTCATCGACGTCGTCTACCAGAACGCGCAGACCGGTGCGCTCATGCCCGCAAATGTTTGGGCGCCCCTCGGCGCGGAAGCGCCCGATTCGGCAAGCTGGACTCCGTGAGCTCCTAGAGCGAGCTCTTGAAGATGCTCTCCGTTAACGACGCAATGACGGGAACGCGGACGTCGCGGCCTTGGAATCCGCTGATGAACGTCCACAGCCACGCGGCCAACCAAACGAGGCCTACGATCCAGCTCAAGAGCAGCCAGAACAAGAAAAGATTCATGCTCCAAAGCGGCACGAAGATGAGCTTGAGGACGAACCAAACGATGACGTAGGCCGCCCATAGGACGATCGACTGCGCGGCGGCCCACCGCACGAACTTGTTCGTGCCCCCGCCGGCAAGGATCACGATGCCGCCTAAGAGTCCGAAGAGGTAGGCGAGCCCGGCGGCGACGTTGGGCTCCAGGCCGTAGGGCGTATCCCGGGGAGGGGTTTGGGTAGCCATATGCCGTGGTCTCCTTGTGACACAGGGTGACATAGAGTGTCTAAGATTGGGCGCATCATTCGCCGCTCTGGGCGAGTGGCCTGGGGGCGCCGCAAGGAATCCCAGCGACGCGCTGGTAAGGGCGGCGCGATGGCTAAAGCGCGCTATCTGCTTCTGCTTCTGCCGTTTTTTGCGTTTCTCTGGCCGCAGTACTACGACCGGCTCGAGCCACGGCTTGCGGGCTTGCCTTTCTTCTATTGGTATCAGTTGCTCTGGGTCGCGCTCACGGGGCTTCTCGTCGGCTTCGTCTTCCTGGGCGGCAGGCAGCGCAGGTGACGCTCTCGGTACGCGACGAGGTCTTCGCGGTGCTCGTCCTCGCGGTAACGCTCATGGGCTTCGTCGCAGGCCGGTTCGGATCGGGCAATCTCCACCGTCTCGACGAATGGGCCTTGGGCGGACGGCGTTTCGGAACGATCGTCTCCTGGTTTCTCATCGGCGGCGATATCTATACCGCATACACCTTCATCGCGGTTCCCGCGCTCGTCTTCGGTGCTGGCGCCCTTGGATTTTACGCCGTTCCGTACGCGGCGATCGCCTATCCGTTTGCGTACGTCATCCTCTCCCGCTTCTGGGCGATCGCGCGGATGCGCGGTTACGTGACGGCCGCGGACTTCGTCCGAGACCGCTTCTCCAGCCGCAGCCTCGAGCTCGCCATCGCAGCGACCGGCATCTTGGCATCGCTGCCGTACATCGCGCTTCAAGTGGTCGGAATGAAAGCGGTCCTCATTCATCTCGGCGGGGTCTTCGCAATAGGCGACGGCGAGCTCGCGCTCACCGTCGCGTTCGTTCTGCTCGCCGCGTACACGGCGACGAGCGGACTGCGGGCCCCGGCCGCGATTGCCTTCGTGAAAGACACGCTCATCTACGCCGCCGTGATCGCCGCGATCGTCATCATCCCCGGCAAGCTCGGGGGCTGGGCGCACGTGTTCTCCGTCGCCTCCGCGTCTCTGGCGGCGAGACCGAAGCCCGTCTCCATCCTGCTCTCGCCGAACCAAGAGGTCGCGTATGCGACGCTCGCCTTTGGATCGTGCCTCGCGCTCTTTCTCTATCCGCACTCGATTACGTCGGTGCTCGCTGCGAAGAGCCAAGAGGTCGTGCGCCGGAACATGGCACTCTTGCCGATCTACTCGATCATGCTCGGTTTTCTCGCACTCTTAGGCTACTGCGCGATTGCCGCGGGAATCCACACGAAGGACACGAGCAGCGTCATCCCGATCCTCCTCGATCGATACTTTCCGCAGTGGCTCTCCGGCGTCGCGCTCGCGGCGATCGTCATCGGCGCGCTCGTGCCGGCCGCGATTATGTCGATCGGATCGGCGAATCTCTTCGCGAACAACGTCGTCGGCGGCTTTCGGCAAGGACGCGCGCAGGGCGCGTCACACCTCTCCAGGCTCGTCACGATCGCGATCTGCGCGTTCGCGCTCTGCTTCGTCATCTTCGTGCCCACGCAGTATGCGATCACGTTTCAGCTTCTGGGCGGAATGTGGATGGTGCAGACGGTTCCCGCCTTCGTTCTCGGGCTCTACACGCGCGCGCTCCATCGGCGAGCGCTCCTCGTCGGCTGGGCCGCAGGCATGGCAACGTCGACCGCGATGGCCGTTGCGACGACCGCCGGCGGCGCCGGCATCTCGCCGAACATCACGCTGACGTTCGCCGGCCATAGCGTCACCGCGTACATCGCGCTCTACGGACTGGCGGCGAATCTCGTCGTCGCCGTGGTTCTCTCGCCATTTCTTTGGATGCTGCGCATCGGCGGCGGCACCGACGCAACGACCGGCGCGAGCGCGTAGGGCCAGGGCGCACGCCGGCCGCATTAGCGGATTTGCAGCGGCACGTCTTCTTCCGTCGCTTTGCCCGCAGCGTTGCGTGCGATCACGCGGAGGCGATAGGCTCGCAAAAAAATCGGCGGAACGTCGTAAACGTGCAGCGTGAAAGCGAAGCGGCCGGCGCCGGTCTTCGGAACGTTGATGGCGAAGAGGTCGGTGCGCACGTCCATCGCGGCGACGTTCGTCGAGGTCACGAACTGGGCGCGCCACGTCGTCGGGCGCACGAGCTCGAGGCTCGAGAAGCGCATGGCGAGGATACGAGGGGCCGCGTTCGCCGAAAGCGCCGCCGGGACCGGCCACACGATTCTCCCGCCTCCGACGCTCGCGTTCGTCGGCAACGGCGTGCGCCGCGAGGCACAGGCCGCAATCGCGAAGCAGAGCACGACGAGCGATACTCTAGACGTCACCTTCGGCGCGGTGATTCGATACCGTCATTCGACTCCGCCTCTTTTGGAGGCTGGGCTTGCGATGACGTCGCGAGAAAGAGTTTTATCTTCGAGGCCGTAGACGCACACAATGAGGTCGCCCACCTTCGACTATGCCGTGGGCATCTGCTGCGTTTGGATCGTCGCGGGCTTCTTCGCGGACGCGTGGGCGCACGGACACGTTCCGGTCGAGTCGTTCTTTACGCCGTATCACGCGGTCTTCTACACCGGCATCCTCGTCCTGCTCGCGATCGTCGTCGGCTTCGCACTGCGCAACCTTCTACGCGGCGTGCCGCTTCGGCAGTGCGTTCCCGCTCCGTACCGCGTCGCGATCATCGGCTTTCCGATCTTTATCCTCGCCGGGGTCGGCGACTATTTCTGGCATAAAATCGTCGGGCTCGAGGTCGGCGTCGATGCCCTCTTGAGTCCGACGCACCAGGCGCTCGGGCTTGGGATGTTCTTTCTTGCCAGCGGACCGATCCGCTCCGTTCTCGCGGACCGGCAGCGAGCGACGACGCTTCTTCGACAGTTTCCACTCCTTCTCGGACTGCTCGCGTGGTACGGCCTCACGCACTTCGGCACCGCGTACGCCTTCATTCCCGGCATCGCAAAACCCGACGCACCGCCATCCATTACGTTCTCGCCGCAGTACATGACCGCGCTTTCGTTCGGCTACTACACGGTCTCCATCGGCGTTCTCATCGTCATCTTCCAAGCCGCGCTCACCGCAGGATTCGCGCTCTGGACGATAAGCGCGCTTCGTCCGCGCCCAGGCTTCTTCACGATTCTCTATCCCTGCGCAAACGCGATGGCCGTCGCGCCGTTCACCAACGATACGCCGCTTCTCACCGTGACGCTTGTCGCATCGTTTGCAGTCGGGATAGCAGCCGACGCGCTCGTTGTCGCGCTCGATCCCACGACCGACCGGCGCGCCGCGTACCGCTGGTTCGCCGTGCTGCTTCCGCTCGTCTACAGCGGCGCGTTTCTCCTTGCCACGCAGTTCTTGGGCGGCGGGGTTTGGTGGGATTGGAACGTCGCGCTCGGTGCGTTTGCATGGGCCGGCGTCGCCGGGCTCGGCTTGAGCTTCGTCGGCCTCGCGCGACGAGCGTGACCGCGCGCATCGCGCTGCCGCTGGCCGTGGCCGCGCTCGCGCTGCACCTGGCAACCGCAGGCCGCTACGGATATTTTCGCGACGAACTCTACTTTATCGAATGCGCGAAGCACCTCGCTTGGGGCTACGTCGACCAGCCGCCGTTCGTTCCGTTCGTCGCCTGGCTGACGACGCCGGTGGGCTACGCCCTCGTCGCGCTGCGCGCTCTTCCGGCCATCGCGGCGGCGCTCTGCGTGGCACTTTCCATCGCTCTCGTTGCGCGGTTGGGCGGAGGAGTCTTTGCTCGGTGCCTAGCGGGTCTCCTCGTACTCCTCATGCCCGCCTATCTCTTGCTCGGGAGCACACTGACGACGACCTCGTTCGAACCGCTGACGTGGATGCTCGCGATCTACTGCACGGTCGCGCTCGTGCAGAGCGGCGGCGCGTGGCGCTGGTGGATCGCGCTCGCACTGACCTTCGCGTTTGCACTCTACTGCAAGGACTCGATCGCGCTGCTTGCGGCGACGCTCCTGCTCGGGTTGCTCGCCACGCCGCAGCGCCGCGTTCTCTCGCTTCGCCTCGCCGCGGCGATTGCCGTGACCGCGGCGCTGCTTGCGCCGAACCTTCTCTGGCAGGGCGCGCATGCTTGGCCCATGCTCGAGGTGCTTCGCGGGGATGCCGCGCATCGCCCCGCGCTTCAAAACGGCGTTGCCCTCCAATACGCCGGTCTCGCTCGTAACGCCGTCGCATTCATCGCCGAGCAGTTTCTCTACGCGAACCCGCTTGCGGCTCCGATATGGATCGCCGGAATCGCCGCGCCGTTCTTCATGCGCTCCTTACGCTCGATTCGCTTCGTCTCCATCGCAGCGCTCTTGACGATCGCCGTCGCGATTGCCATGGACGCAAAGGGCTACTACGTCATCGGCGTCTACGGAGCGCTCACCGTCGTCGGCTGCGTCTGGCTCGAGCGACTCGCTCCGGCCGCGCGCGCTGCACTCGCCGCGGCGCCCGTGGCATTGGCACTCGCCGCGCTTCCGTTCGCCGTCGCGCTGTTGCCCGTAAGCGGGCTGCTCTCGTACGAAGAGGGTCTTCACCTCACGTCGTCGGCTCAGCCTCGTCTGCTCCAGCCGGTCTATGCCGAGGAGTTCGGATGGCGACGCCTCGCGCGCGACGTCGCAGCGCAGTACCTGCGCCTTCCACGGTGGAAGCGTGCGACGACGGCGATCTACGCCGACACGTACGGCGACGCCTCGGCATTGAACTTCTTCGGTCCCGGCTATGGCTTGCCGCCCGCGATCTCGTCACAAAACTCTTTCTATCTCTGGGGTCCGGGAGCGAACGCTGGGACGACGCTCATCGCCGTAGGCGCAACGCGCATCGATCGTCTTCGCCGCTACTACCGCAGCGTGCGACTCGTCGCAACGTCCTTCGATCCGATGCGCTGGATCGTCGAGGGTCCGGCGCCGATCTATCTCTGCCAAGAGCCCATCGCGCCGCTGCGAAAAATCTGGCCGCACTTGCGCTGGTACGGAGCGTGAGGTGCCGCGTCATCCTTTAACCGCCCTTGGGCACTCGTTCTTGCATGGACGGCAGAGAGCGCGGCTTCACGCTCATCGAGGTCATCGTCGCCGCCGGAGTGCTGATGCTTCTGCTCGCCGCGGGCGCGTGGCGCCTCTCGACCCGTCCGAATGCGTTAGCGGCGGCGAGCAACGACGTCGACGCTGCGTTCGCACAGGCGCGTGCGATCGCAGCGTCGAGCGGCAACGGAGCGACGATCGTCTTCGCACCGCGCACCGCTCGAGGTGCGGCAGCGGCCGGATTCACGGTACTCCTCTATAGCGGTCGCCCCGACGCAGTCGGCGCCGTCACCGCGGCAAACGAGATGCCGGTCGTCGCCGATGCGACCGTCCGGGAGCGCACGCTCGGTCGGCCGCCGTTCGCGCTCTTCGTCGACAGCGCGGGCGATGCAAGCGGCGAGGCCGCGTATCCGTCGCTCGACTCGAGTGGTAATCTCTCGTTCTCGGTGATCGCCCAGGAGCCGGCCTGTCCGAGCGGCGGCTTCTCGATCGTGCTGGCAAACCTGCAAGGAACCGTATCGACGACGAAGAGTCTTCCTTGCCGTGCGTCGCTCTCGGCTGCCGCGCCCGCCAACCCATCGCCGACGCCGAACGCTCCAATCGTAACGCCTACCGCGCTGCTCTACTACTGGCCCGGCGACGAACAGCGTTCGTTCGTCGCGACCGAGTGGGGCTATACGCACTGGTTCGCAGCAAGCAATGGTTTGCGGTGCGGCGACGGCGTTGCCGAGTTTCCGGACGTCCTTCCGTCGCCGTACAGCGCCGCATATACTGCAGCCGAAGCCGCCGCATCTCCGCAGCCGCCCGCCGACACGCCATACTCGTATCCGAACTCCGGCGGCGCGAGCATGAACGATGCGCCTGCGGCGTTTCCACTCCAGCCGCAGTCTCCCGGACTCTGCACTGCGACGGTTACGGACGACTTCAGCCAGAGCGCGCACGCCTCCGTCGCGGTCATGGGGTGGCTCACCGCGTCCTACGGCGGCGCGAATGTTACCCATCGCTCCGGCGGCATCTCGATTCCGGCCGGAGCGCTGCGCACGACCGCAAGCAGCGTCGCGATCGGCGTCGCCAAGAGCTACGACTCCGACGCTCTCTCCCCGCGAATGACGTTTACGGGAGCGAGCGCGTCCGCATGCGCGAACGACGTCGCAATCTCGAGCACCGGCGTCACGACGCCGCCGTCGCGCACCGCGACCCCTGCGACTGCAACCATTTCCCTTACCGTCACCGCGCTGCCGCCGTCGTCGCTGCAGTGTTCGGCAATACTCTACAACCACTACTCGACGCCCGGCGCGCCATCGGACACACTTTCGCAGCAGGGCGAGGGCATTGCGGTCTCGTTCTCGCTCGCACCGGCGACCGGGCCGCTCGCAACGCTCGGCAGGATCGTCCTCTGGCTTCCTCCAGGAAGCGGTGATTGTTCGTACGCCCGGCTCTATCTCGCCGACGGAAGCCTCGACGAGAACGCTCCGAGTGCCTCGGACGCCTTCAATCACACCGACGGCAGCGGGTGCGTCACGAATCAAACCGTTGCACTCTGGGCGTCCGAGCAAAACTATAGCGGTCGGTTCTCCGTAGCGCTCGGTTCGTGCACGCCGGCAATGACCGCCTCGCCGTCATCGTGGAACGCCGGCTCCGACACCGCCGTAGGGCCGCTGCAGGCAAACCCCGGTTGCGCGCTTGACGTCGAGTCCTCCGATCGCAACGCCGACGACGGCCAGGCAGCGAGCGTCGCCGCAGCCGTCGACGATTGCAACGGCAGCACGATGACCGTCGCAACCGGCACGGGATGCGCGCTGGCGCTGCCCGCTCCCGGCACGAGCGGTAGCCTCGATTGCAGCGGCGGAGGCTCTGGCGGATCGCAAACGACGACGACGCTCGCGTGGAGCCCGCCTCTGCCGATTCTTGGAACCTACGCGAACGGTATTTGGACGCGAACTACGTCCGGCACGCAGCAAGTAACGTGGCTCACGACGACGATCGCATGCATCTTCGACGGCGATCGCGGCTCGACGCACGTCGTTGGAAGTTCGCACGGTGCGTACACGCTGAACTAAAGAGCACAGAAAGGGAACCGGCCTGGCGCGCGCAACGTAGCCGCGATGGTGCGCTGGCGTGCCCCGCTTTTGGCGCTCGTCCCGGTCGTCGCTCTGACGATCGCCGTGCCGTTCGTCAACCGGCTCGATCCGACGTTCCTCGGGCTCCCGTTCGTCGCGCTGTGGATCATCGCGTGGGTCCTGCTGACGCCGCTCTTCCTTTGGTTCACCGGGCGACTGGAGCGGCGTTGGTAAGCGGCGCGAGCGTTGCGCTCGGCATCGTCGCAATCGTCGTTGCCGCGACGATCGCCTTTGCGCTGAGAAGTACCGGCAGGTTGAAGATGAGCCCGCAGGAGTACATCGTCGGCGGGCGTTCGTTCGGCGCGCTCTTTCTTTGGCTCTTGCTCGCCGGCGAGGTCTACACGAGCTTCACGTTTCTCGGTGCGGCAGGCTGGGCGTACGGGCGCGGCGCGCCCGCGTACTACATCATGTCCTACGGCGCGTGCGCCTTCGTGCTCGGATACTTTCTCCTTCCGAAGATATGGCAGGTAGCAAAGGAACGCGGGCTCCTGACCGGCCCCGATTTCTTCGCCGATCGCTACCGAAGCCGCGCGCTTGGAATCCTCGTCGCCTTCGTGCAGCTCGTCTTCATCATCCCGTACATCACCTTGCAGATCTCCGGCTTGCAGATTCTCCTCACGATCGCCGGCTACGGATCGTTTAGTGCGACCGCCGGGGCCGGCGTTGCCTTCGTCGTCATCGCGCTCTTCGTCTTTACCGCGGGCCTGCGCGGCGCTGCGTGGGCGAGCGTCGTGAAGGACGCGCTCGTTCTTGGCGCGATCGTCTTCGTCGGCATCGCGGTGCCGACCCACTTCTTCGGCTCCGTTCCAAACATGCTCGCGCACCTACGTGCGGCCCACGCTTCGATGCTCACGCTCGGAGCCGCGACGAGCAAGAACGGCGGCGTTTGGTACGTCTCGACGGTGCTCCTCTCCGCGCTGGGTTTTTACATGTTTCCCGGCTCCTTCACCAGCATCTACAGCGCGAAGAGCGGCGACGTCTTACGGCGCAACGCCGTCTTTCTACCAGTCTATCACGTCATCATGATTCTCGCGCTGCTCGCCGGCTTCACCGCGCTGCTCGTGGCGCCGGGGCTGCGCGGCGCGCACGCCGACGAGTCGTTCATGCTCGTCGTGCAACGGTATTATCCGCCCTGGGTGCTCGGCCTCGTCGCGGCAGCCGGATCGCTCGCGGCGCTCGTACCCGCCTCGGTGCTCTTGCTCTCGACGGCGAGCGTCGTCGCAAAGAACGTGCTGAGCGACGGCTTCGGGCTTGCCAACGGGGACGCGCAACGCGTTCTGGCGACGCGAATCTTCGTCCTCGTCATCGCCCTCTTAGCGTTGTTTCTGTGGCTCTTCGAGCGCGAGACGCTCGTCGGACTGCTGCTGCTCGTCTACGACGGGATCACGCAGCTCTTGCCCGGCGTTCTCTGCGCGTTTGCGTGGCGACGCGCGACGGCATGGGGGGTTGCCGCGGGAATCGCCGCTGGAGTTGCGACCGCTGCCGCACTCACCGCCGGCACCTCGCCGTTGGGGCTCAATCCGGGCTTCGTCGCGCTCGGGGTAAACGCGCTCGTGCTTGTCGGCGTCTCTATCGCGACGCAAAGCAGTCGCGACAGTAGACCGGCTTATCTCCCCGCGGATTGAACGGTATCTCCGCGACGCCGCCGCATTGGCTGCAGGTTGCGGTGAACATCTCTCGCGCACGTTGCGGAGCACCGCCTTGGCCTTGCGAGCGCATCGACTTGCGCGCCTGCCGGCAGTCCAGGCAGCGATTTGGCTTGTTCTGAAAGCCTTTTTGCTCGTAAAAGCGCTGCTCCCCGGCGCTGAATACGAACTGCCGACCGCAGTCTACACACGTGAGCATTTCATCGGCATACACGGAAGAATCGTCTCCTAAAAGCAACGAGCCAGCGCGTCCACACCCTCTTCGAAGATGTAGAGTGGGCCGACCAAGAGATAGATGAGGTTCTCCAGGAACTTCGGCTTGCTGCCCTCGATCCGGTGCCCGACGAGCTGAAAGACCCATCCGAGAACGAACCCGCCTACGCTCCACTGCCACGCAAACGTCGTTGCGATAAAGTAGAGCGCGGCGAAGACGAGCAGCGAGACGAGCGCGCCTCGCAGATCGATCCGTGCGTAAACGATGAGGATGAGCGCGGCGAGGACGATCGCGAGGTCGATGGGTCCGAGGCGAACGCGCTCGCAGAGTCCGAAGATGCCCAGGACGATGAGCGGAATTCCGAACGCGTGACACAGACGATTTCGCGGATCGCTGTGATAGGCCGCATACTCACGGAAGAGCTCGCCCTTCGTCATGGCCTCGGCGCGCTTCTCCGGCTCGCGCCGAGGGTCCCTGCCGGGCCGGCGGCACCTCTGCTCGAATCACCCGCTCATGCGCATCCCGACCGTTCCCCGCGAGGTTGCCGACGACGTCGTGGCGATACGGCGCGACATTCACATGCACCCGGAGCTCGGCTTCGAGGAGCAGCGCACCGCGGCTCTTGTCGCCAAGCGCCTTGCGGGCTTGGGATTCGAGGTCCATGAAGGCATCGCGGGAACGGGCGTCGTCGGCCTGATGCGGGGCACGCGCCCCGGCAAGACGATCATGCTTCGCGCCGACATGGACGCGCTGCCGATCCTCGAGGAGACGCAGCGGCCGTACTCGTCCCGCATCGATGGAGCGATGCACGCGTGCGGACATGACGGTCACGTCGCGATTCTCCTCGGAGTGGCGGCGCTCGTCGCAAACGCTCGCAGCGAGATGGCGGGAACGCTCTGTCTCGTCTTTCAGCCCGCCGAGGAAGGGCGCGGCGGCGCGAAGGCGATGGTCGAGCAAGGGCTCATCGAGCGATTCGGGATCGAGCGCGCGTACGGACTTCATCTCTCATCCAGGCACCCGGCGGGAACGCTCGCTTTTCGGTCCGGACCGATGTACGCGTCGAGCGACTCGATCGAGATCGAGGTGCGCGGAGTCGGCGGTCACGGCGCCGCGCCACACGAGACGGTCGACCCGATCGTCGTCTCCGCAGGTTTCATCACGGCGCTCCAAACGATCGTCTCCCGGTCCATCGATCCGCTCGAGCCCGCCGTCGTCACGATCGGCGCGATCTCCGCCGGAACGACGCACAACGTCATCCCGCGAAAATGCACCATGCTCGGAACGGTGCGAGCGTTCTCCCCGAGCGTGCGCGAGCTCATGCCGGAGCGCATCGAAAACATCCTACGCTCGTACTGCGATGCCGCCGGAGCGACGTACGGCTTCGAATATCTCTGGCGGTATCCCGTGACGTCGAACGACGCCGCACAGACCGCGTACGCGCGCGCGCTTGCGGCTAAGGTCGCAGGCGACGAGCGCGTCATCGAAGCCGAGCAGCTCATGGGGGCCGAGGACTTCTCCTTTTACGCGCGGCGCGTGCCCGCGTGCTTCTACATGCTTGGGACGTGCTCGAGCCCCGCAACGTCGCACCCGCACCATTCGAGCCTCTTCGACATCGACGAGACTGCGCTGCCGGCGGGCGTTGCGATGATGACCGCACTCGCGTTGGACGCGGCACGCAACGCGCCGTGACGCCGCTCGTTCCCGAGGTCGTCACACCTCGCGGCGCCGCCGACTATCTCGAGGTCATGACGCGCGCCGTCTTTCAAACGGGGCTGCGCTGGAAGCAGATCGCCGGGCACTGGGCGTCGTACCGGCAGGCGTTCTGCGATTTCGACGCCGTGCGCGTCGCGGCGTTTTCAGACCCCGACGTCGCCCGCGTCCTCGAGACTCCAGGCGTGCTTCGCTCCGAGCGCAAGATTCGCGCGACGATTCGCAACGCGCAGGCGCTGCTTGCGATCGAGCGCGAGCACGGGTCGCTCGACCGCTATCTGCGCGGCCTCGAGTACGCGGCGCTTTCGCGGGAGTTGCGTACGCGCTTCGCGTTCATGGGCGAGATGAACGCGTGGTACTTTGCCTTTCGCGTCGGCCTGCCGGTTCCGCGCTTCGAGGGGTGGGTGCAAACGATTCCCGGCGACCACCCCCGGATGCGAGAGATGGTCGATCTCGCACGCAAACAGGGCCGCTCCAGCGAACGGCCCTGACGCGCTCTCGCAGAAGTAACGAAGACTACGGCGTCGGCGCTCCCGTGCAGGCCGGGCTGCCTCCGGAGATCGGGCACGGCGTCGGGATCGCCGCGTCGCTGCTCGGCAGGATCGCCTCGACGTCGCCTCTGATGGTCGCATTCGCGGCGCCCGAATCGTTATCCCAATCGGGAATGGTCGGATAGAGCGGCGTGTCGGCACTCACCGCCGCCGTGATGTCCGTCATGAGTTTCTGCTCCTGCGCCGTCTTCGGTGCGCTGCGCAGCTCCGCAGCCCACGCGGCGATCGTGTTGACGTTCCAATCGTCGAACGATGTGTCGCTCTCGTTCTGCGCGTTCAAGAAGACGTAGAGTGCCGCTGCCGTCGTCGCCACGTCGGTCGTGTCGCCGCCGCTGGAGCCCATATAGAGATTATGCGACGGCTGACTGCCCAAGAAGAGGATCGTCCACGCCTCTTGATGCGTCGACGTCGCTGCGATGACCATGTAGTTGCGTCCGGGCACCATCGTGTACGTGGGGCTCGGCGTTGGAGGCACGGCGTTCGACGACGCGGAGAGTGTGAAGTTTCCGCTCCCGTCGGCGGTTGCCGTGCCGGCCTGCGCCGAGCAGCCGCACGTGAACACGACGCTCGCGTTCGCAAGCCCGGTGCCGTTGAACGACGCCGTGCCGCTCGCGCCCGGCGCGTTCGTCGGCGTACTCGTGGGCGGCGAAGTCGGCGGTACGCCGCCGCCGCCGCCGCCGCCACCGCTGCTGCCTCCGCCGCATGCGGCGAGCGCTGCTACGGCGACGATGCCGGTGAAGAGTGCGATTCGCGCGGTCGAAGCTCTCATTTCGGTTGCCTCACGGAACAAGGAGTAGACGTGCAAATCATTGCAAATGCAGCAACCGCGCACGAGGCCCGTGCGACTCCCAAACGTCGGGGAAGAGCGGGGAACGAGCCGTTAGGGCGGCGAGGGTACCGGCGAGGGTTGCGGGGATGCAGTCGGGGAAGTTCGCCTTACCTCTCGGCGGACCAAATAGATGCCGAGCGCCCGCGAGTAGTTGAGGGCCGGAATGGGGGCGCCTGCCCATCCACGCTGCGCCAACTCTTGTGCCGTCGCGGTCGCGACGCGGCCGCAGACCAGCAGCGCGCCGATCGTCGACGGGTCGTCGGGCTCGAGCTCGTACCACGTTCCGGATGCCCCGGTGTGCGGTGCGATCGTCCAGCTCGGTGCTCTCGCGCCCTTCGTGAAGTATCCGCGCAGCTCGCCGAGCATCTGCGCCGCGATGCTCTGCGCATCGCCGGAACACGCGCCGCCGGTGCGGACTTCGAACGGCGAGCGCGGCGCCGACGATGGAAGAACGTAGACGCGGAACGACTCCTGACCCGCCGTCTGCGCGCGGGCGGCGAGGTAGAGTCCGACGGCAGGCATGAAGTGAAGTTGCGGAACGAAGAGCAATGCGTTCTCCGGAGCGTAGAGGTGGTGCGACGCGATGTCGTCGGAGCGAGCGATGTGAATCGTCAAGCAGCCGAGAATTCCGCGCAGCGGCCGGCCCGCCTTCGGCGTGATCGTGAAGGCGTAGGTCGTTCCAAGGCCGTGATACGTCACCGTGGCGTCCGGAAGATCGACGGGTGCCATGGTCGCCGGATAGCCCGCGGCACTCTTCGCACTCTCCACGCGCTGCGCGTACGCGCTCAGGGCCGTCGAGAGCGTCTGCGCGTACCCAAGGGCGTCGGCCGAGCACGTCTGCGGATCGCGTGTGACGGCGAACGGCTCCGCCGGCGGCTCGCTTGGCAGCGGCGACAAGAGGCTCCGGAAGCCTCTGCGCTCGGCCCCGCCGCCACCGGGTCCACCATAGAACCCGTTCCGTCGTCCGCCTCGCGGCTCGCGGAACGAAGTGGCCGGCGCGAGTTGCTGCGCGCCTTGACCGAACCGCACGGCATAGGTCACCTGATATTCGCGCGGCGTCAGCGGACGTGCGATGTTCGGCACGATCGCTCCCCCGGCGGTCGTGTAGGGAACCTCCCACTGCGGGCTCGCGAAGACGCCGCCGAACTGATTCGTAATGTTGCTCGCCGCGACGGTGAGCGTTCCGTGCTCGAGCTGCGCGCTGACGCCCGCATCGAACGTCACATACGAAGGGAGGTCGCTGGGATTATTGCTTCCCGTGTATTGGGCGTCGAAAAGATACTCGAAGGCCGAGCGCGGCGCCTTGTAGTCGAAGACGACGCCGGCTCTGTGCAGCGGTACGTTCGGCGCTTGAACGCCTGAGATAACGAACGAATACGGATTGTCGATTCGCGGATCCGTCGAATAGACCACGGAGCCGGTGATATTGTAGTACGGCTGTACGACGAGATCGCCGAACGTCAAGTACGACGTCAACTCCACACCTTCGTAGACGTGCTGCGTTCCCGTGATTCTCGTCGAGAAGTAGAGCTGCGTCGCGCCGAACGGCGTTCCGGGCGGAGCATTGCAGCCGGCTGGAGAGTCCCAGATCGGCTCGACGAGCGATGGGTACGACGGCGGCACGACGCCGAGGGTCTGCAGCACGCTGCCGTTCACGTCGACGGGAAGGAGCACGTCGTTTTGCACCTGGCGATAGAGCGAAAGCGAGACGTTTCCACCGAAGATCGTGTGCGTGTAGCCGACGCGCACCGAGCTCGACGAGCTCGATCCTCCTTGGTCCCCGGGTGCGCTTCCGTATGCGACGTTGCCCGCACAATCGAACCGCAGGGAGTCCGGATCCGTCAGCGTCGTTTGACGCGGCCCGCCGACAGCCGTGCCGCTGAGCGCATAACTCAGCGAATACGTGTCGTGCGCGCTGGGATGCCACGTCACCGCAGCCGTTCCCAAGACGCCGGCGGGCGCATACGAAGCGTGGCTGAGTCCGAACGAGCCCAAGAGCGTCAGTTTGTCGCTGGAATGGATCGTGTCGGAGAGCTGAAGCGCTCCGTACGACGACTGCGAGGCGCCGCTGTAGTAGGGAACCGACTGCGGCACGATCGGCACGTTCGCTTCGTCGGTGAAGAGGTCGTACGCTTGAACCGAGAGCGTGTGCCGCTGCTGTGCGGGAAGCGTCGCGTTGATCGAAAATCCGTGCGTCGTGCTGCTCGTCGCGAAGCCGTTCGGACTCGCCAGGCCGTCCACGAAGCGGTTGAGTTCGTTTTCGAAACGCTTTGAATCCATGCCGAAGAACGACGCCTGAAGTGCCGTCGCTCCAAAGAGCGCGTCGTCGGTGAGCGCGTAGAGATCGAAGTTGCTCTGCGTCCCGTTGTTCGGACCGTATCCGCACGGCAGCGAACCGTCGATTCGCAGGCAGACCAGACCCGTATCGACGGTCGATCCGAGAAACGTTCCGACGAGCGTCTGCGTGTCGCTGAGCGCATAGTGGAGCTTGAGCAGCTCTCCGCCGATCGACGAGTCGCCGTCGTGAACGTAGTCGAGGCCGCTGGCGTCGAGATAGCGCAGGCCGTCGACGAGGCTCGGCGTGTTTCTGTCCGTTACCTCTGCTGCGATGCCGAGCTTGCCATCCGAGCCCGTCTCAGCCAGCGCATAGTTGTAGCGACCGTACGAACCGAGCGCATACGATGCGTACGAGAGCCAGCTCAAGGTTGGCTCGAGCGTCGTGAAGTTCACGCCTCCGCCAAGACCGCCGATCTGCGGCCCCATGTGCACCGACGCGCCTGTGAAGAGGTCGCTCGCGAACGACCGCAGATCTCCCGCGGTGCCGGGACCGTTGAGGGGAATGCCGTCGAGCGTCATCGCCGTCTGCGTCGGATCGTGTCCCTCCAGCGAGATCGTCTGCGTTGCGTCGCTATCGTCGCTCGACGTCGTGACGCTGACGCCCGAGAGCTTGTTCAGCGCGTCCGCGAGATCGCTGGAGAGTCGCCGCTGCGCAGAGTTCTCCGTGAGCGTATCGGCCGAGACGACCGCGCTCGAGTGCACGACGACGCGCCCGATGACCGGAAGCGCCGACGAGACCCCGAGCTCGACGCTGACCAAGACCGATCGGCCCTCGATGACCTCGAACTGCGGCGAGGTCACGCCCTCATATCCGCGCTTGAACACGCGCGCTCGATAGATGCCGTCCGGAACGTCGGTGAAGAGCACCTGACCGTTGCTGCCGCTCAACTCGCTCGTGATGATCGGGCCGCTCAGAAGCACGCGCGCCAGAGCCACGGGCGCCTTCGAAGCGGCATCGGTTACGGCAATGCGAATTTGGCCCAAGTCGCTTTGCTGAGCGAGGGACGCCGCGGGCCAGAGCAATGCGACGACCGTCGCGTACGCGGCGAGGCGACGCTTCACGATTCGAGATTTTCCGGTGGTTCGCTGGACAACGGCTGAGAAATCGTCAGGAGTCTAGGAGCTTGCCGAGCCTTCGATCGAGATCGTGACAGTCGTTCCATGCCCCGGCGCGCTCTCGATCGCGATCGCTCCGTGCACGCGCTCCACCGCGCGCTTCGCAATTGCTAAGCCCAAGCCGCTGCCCGCGATCTCACCGCGCTGATCGCCTCGGTAGAATCGTTCGAAGGCGTGGATGCGCTCCGCTTCCGACATGCCCGGGCCATCGTCGGAGACGGAGATCGTCGTGCGGCCATTCTCGCCGGAGCCTCGCAGGTGGATCGCACTCTCCGGTGCGTACTTCAGCGCGTTTTCAACGACGTTCCATATCGCTTCGCCGAGCTCGGCACGATCCGCGGTCACGAGCGGCTCGCCATCGACCCTGTAATCGACGATGCGCTGCTCGTCGAGGCGGCGCGCGGCCTCGCACTGCGAGCGCAGCAACTCCGCAACGTCGATGCTCTCGAGATGCGGCGCCGAGTCTGCATCGAGGCGCGTGAGACGCATGAGGCGGTCGATGAGCCCACGCATATGCTCCTTCTCGAGCGCCATCGTCGCGAGGATCTGGCGCGCGACGCGCGCCTCCTCGACGGCGCCGCGACGAAGGACGTCGATGTATCCGCCGATGACCGTGAGCGGCGTACGCAACTCGTGCCCAGCCTCCGCAACGAACAGACGCATGCGCTCTTCGATCGCCCGGCGCTGTTCCATCGCGGAGGCAACGGCAGAGGCCGCGTCGTTATACGCGCCCGTGAGCGTTGCGATCTCATCGCCTCCCGCCGTCGCAAATCGCCGTTGCGCGTAGTCGCCCTGCGCGAGCGCGTGAAGCGAGTCGGTCACCTCATTGAGCGGACGCAGTGCCGCAAGGGCGACGAACCGGCCGCCGAACCAGCACAGGACGATCGCGGCAACCGCTACGCCGAGGAGCACCGACCAGTACGGCATCAGCGAGCCCAAAATAAGCCAAGGCGTGATCTCGAGCGCGACGTACCCCCCGTCGACGACCGCGACGCCGTGCGATGGACCGCCGTGCGGCGGTGCCGCGGGAAGCTCCGCCGGCGCGTTCGAGAGGCCGAAGATGCGGGGAAATCGCGTAACGCCGCCGGATGCTTCGAGCGATCGGATGCGCAGCGCCATCATGCGGTCGAGCTCCTCCGGGTGGAGCGTCGAATCTCCCGCGATATAGACGCCTTCTTCATCGAAGACCGCCACTTTCGTTCCCATCTTGCTCAACTCGGAGACGATCGTCGGAGCGGCCTGTTGCAGCGTGAGCCCGGCCTCGGCGTACCCGTTCGCAATGAAACGCGCCTGCTGCTCTTTGCCGATCATGAGATCGAACTCGTAGTGGCTGAGAACCACGACGAGCGCGACGGCTGACGCGACGACGACGAGAAACACCGTAACGCCGACGATCGTCGCGTAGAGCATCGCCAGACGCGAGGCGAGCGAGCGCCGCGACGAGATCACTGCGAGAGCCCGTAGCCGACGCTGCGAACGGTTCTCACGAACGACCCCGGTTCGCCGGGCCGGTCGATCTTCGAGCGTAGGTACGAAATGTACGTCTCCACGATGTTCGGCCCGCCCTCGAAATCGTGGCCCCAGACGAGTTCCAGGAGATGATCCTTCGAGAAGACGCGGCGCGGCTCGCGCATGAAAACCGAGAGAAGATCGAACTCGCGATGCGTCAGCTCGATGAGGTCTTTTCCTCGGCGCACTTCGCGCATGTCGGTGTTCATCGTGAGATCGCGCCACTGGAGAACGCGCTCTTCGATGAGCTGCGGCCTGCGCAGCTTGGCTTGAAGACGCGCGATGAGCTCCTCGAAGACGAACGGCTTGACGAGATAGTCGTCGGCGCCGGCGCCGAGACTGCGCACTTTGTCCTCCAACGCGCCCTTCGCGGTGAGCATAAGAATCGGAACGTGGCTGATCTCACGGAGCATGGGCAGGAGCGTGAAGCCGTCGATCTTCGGCATCATGATGTCGAGGATGATGACCTCGGGGTCGAACCGGCGCACGAGTTCCAGCGCCGCCTGCCCATCGGAGGCGGTCGCCACTTCAAAGCCCTCTCGTGAGAGCCCAAGCTCGAGCATCTCACGAATCAAGCGGTCGTCGTCGACAACGGCAACTCGGGCGTGCGCCACGCCATTCATCTACGCGCAATCCTGCAGCCGAACCCTGTGCGCGGCCTGGGCGCCGGCCCAGAAATGTTAGCGCGTCTGCGTCAGGGAGCTCCTTACCGACGAGGTTCGGTGCTCGAAAAGCCCGGTGAAGGCCTCGACGACGAGCGGATCCCACGCGGTTCCTTTGCCGTCGTCGAGAATCTTGAGCGCCTGGCGCGGCGAGATCGCCTTACGGTATGGGCTCTCGCTCACCATCGAGGAGAACGAGTCGGCGACCGCGAGAATGCGGGCTTCGATCGGGATTGCCTCGCCGCGCAGGCCATCGGGATAGCCCGCTCCGTCGTAGCGCTCGTGATGGGCGCGAACGACGAGCGCACAGGCGCGTAGCGTCGGGATCTGCGCGAGGATGCGTTCTCCGGCCGCCGCGTGGTCGCGCATGACGCTCCACTCTTGCGGAGTCAGCGGTCCTGGCTTGTGCAAAATCCCGTCCGGCGTGCCGACCTTGCCGACATCATGCAGGAGCCCGCAGAGTTCTATGAACTCCACGTTCTCCCGCTCTCGTTTCAGCGCCGTCGCGAGACGGCGCGCCCACACCGCGGTGGCCTTCGAGCGAGCACTCGTGGCCGCATCGCGTTCGGCAAGCATCGCCATCAGAACGTCCGCAGCCCGGTCGACCTCGGGAGCCGCTGTCGGCTCTGGGCCGCCGAGCGCCGTGCGCCGGACCTCCGCGCAGAGGCGTTCGAGGGGAGCGAGCACCCGCGCTCGCTCGATCGCAAACGACCCGGCGTGAACTGAGATCGCGTGCGCCGCGGCTGCGAGCATGTCGCTCGCCTCCGCACGTCCGACTCTTTGCACCTCGCGCTCGGCCCATGTGGCAAGCCCGATGGGCTTGCTCAGAGCCAGCGAGAGACACAGACGATCCAGGAGCGTTTCCAGGGCCGCGTCGCTGGCGACGCTGCCCGCGTTCTCGGGGATCGTCAGGTGCTCGATCGCACTCCGTTTGAGCGCTGCGAGGTCCCGTCCCAGGACCTCGCCGAGCGTCGAAACTGAGATTTCCTGGTCGGGCAAGCGAGGTGTCCTTTCTCGCTTGCCGGCGACTCTTAGGCGGCGAAGGCTATGAACCGACTCCAGCCGGAGGCTCGATGCCGACGGGGGCCACAGACGCGGCCTCGCCCGGAAGCGCGAGAGACCCCCATAGAATGTGCATGAGTCCGCCGAGCGCCAACAGCGAAAGGTGAAGCATTTTTTTGGTTCTCCTGGGTAGTAGGGTTCTTGTCCCCAGGATAGCCGCCGAGGGGTCGGGCGTCTCTACCAAGATTTTGGTATGCCCGTTTCCTGTCACTATGATATCAACGCTTCCAGCCCGCGTCGGTGAACGAGCTTGAGAACGTCGACCGTGCCCCGGCAGTTCAGCTTTGCCGTGATGTGTTTGATATGCGTCTGGACGGTGAGAACCGAGCGTTCGGTCTGCGCCGCAATCTCCTTGGGGGTAAGGCCGTCGGCCAGAAGGCGCAGAACGGCTGCCTCGGCCGCCGTCAGGTGCCGCTCGCTCTCCAGTAGGCCGGAGTCGTCGTCCTGCGCAAGGCTCTCGCCGGCTCGCTGGACCAACCGTCCGAATCCCCCCAGCGCGTACTGCTCCATCATCGCAAGCTCATCGGAGAGGTCGACCGGGCCTGGTGTGTGCCGGAGCAGCCGGGTTACGGCTTCGCGCATCGCTTCGGCCCCGGGCCGGCTGCAGAGTACCGGCCTCCTCCTCAAGAAGTTTCCGGCCACAGTCCTCCTGCCGGCGACGATCTCCGAGAGCACTCCAAGGAGTTGGGCGATCTCCATTGCCAGCGACGCGAAGCCGTCGAGTTGCGGCTTCTCCTCGTCGATCGCGGTCACGAGCACGGAAATCTCGTCCTTCGATTCCTTCGTCTTGGCGTCGAGTGAGAGGCAGAGCGCATAGACCGCGCGCGTCATGATCCGGTCGAACCCATTCGGAATCCGGTTGAGAATCGTGGCGAGCGCCGTATGCGCCTGCACAAACTTCCCTTCCCACGCATAGCGATACGCGTGGCTGCTGACGAGATAGATGCCTCGCGAGGGATCGCTCGTGCGAAGATCCCCCGCCTGATGCTCGAGCGCGATCATGCGCTCGACGTTTCCGCGCCACATCTCCAGGGAGAGCAGCCGAAGCGTCGTGTTCTGCATGCTGAAGATGTCGCCGGATTTCGCGGCCGCAGCCGCAGCCTGCTGCGCGTACCAGAGCGCGTAGGGAACGTCGTTCTCGCAGTGGCGCGCTTCGAGCGCGAGCGTGTCGAGCGCCAGGCACGCAAGCCCGTGGAGCGAGAGCCGGTTCGACATCTCCGCGCAGCGCGCCAGCGCAAAGCGTGCGCGCTGATCTTGACGAAGCTCCCAAGCGGCGACGCCGACGCGCTGAAGCGTGCGTGCGAGCGAATCGCTCTCCTCCAGACCGTGGACGCCGGCCTCCACTTTCTCGAGCAGCTCGCCCGCCCTTTGGAGGTCGCCGGCACGCGCGGCGACGACGGCGCGCAGCGCCAGGGCTTCGGCGATCAACTCCGGTGGAATCGACGGCTCCCCCACGAGCGGATCGAGAACGTTCGATGCGTCGACACCCTGATTGATGTAGAGCAGGGCCAGACGCATCGAGACGCTCGCACGAAGACCTGCATCGCTCGTTCGCTCGATGCTATGTTTGAGAAGCGGTTCGGCTTCCGAGAATCGCCCGCCGGATATCTCCAAAACGCCGCGTAGTGCGAGCGCGACGGGATGTTCCTTGCGATGCTCTTCGGCGAGCGCGGCGATCGCGACGAGAACGAGATCGGCGTGCCCGGTCGCCAAGAGGTCGAAGCCGTGCTCCTCGACGAGCCGGAGGACGTCCGCTTGCGCGGCCGCCTGCGCGTAGAGCCGCAACGCCGCGCTGGGGCGCTCGAGTCTCTCCATCGCTTGCGCGATCGTGCAGCGAAGCCGGTTCGTCGCCGCATCTCCTTCGAGTTCGAGCTCATGAAGAACGAAGTCGCGGAACAGATCGTGACAACGAAAGACGCCGGGACGAACTTCGTAGAGGAACGCGACGCGGTCGCGAAGTTCGCCGATGAGCTTTCGCGCGCGATCGAACCCAACGGTGACCATGACTTCAACGTCGATCTCGGAGAGCAACGAAGCCGCCTCGAGGAACTCACGCTCTTCCTGCGAGAGCGCTGCATAGACTTGCTCCGCAAGATACTGATAGACCATCTCGCGCGTCAGCGAGGTGAGTTTGAAGAAGTCGACCGAACGCGTCGAACTACGCAACGCGAAGCTGAGCGCGGTAGGCCACCCTTGCGTGATGTCGAGCAGCGTACGCAGCTCGCTCTCCTGCACGCGCAACTTGAACGCGGATGCGACCTCCTTCGTCTCTTCGAGCGTAAACGAGAGGTCGTACTCGTCGACCATGAGGTCGCAATCCCCGTATGCCAGCCAAGAGCCGATAGGCAGACCGGCTGCGCCGCGCGTCGAGAGAATCCAACGGACGTGCTTCTTCGTGCGTTCGATAAGCCCGACGAAGAACCGAACGACCTCCGGATCCTTCTCGGCGGCATGCAAGTCGTCGACGACGATCGTCCCGCGCCAGCCCTTGAGATGCTGGTTCATCCAGAGCGCCAGATCCGCTCCGGCGGTCTCCGATGCGCGATTGCGCTCGTATGCGGACGCGAACGAGCGGCGCGCCTCCGGTGCCGCCTCTTCGATCGCTTCGGCAAAGCTCCGGATAACCGCCGCAAGCGCGTCGTGATCCGGCTTGAGATCGAAGCGAAGCCACGGCTCCTGATACGTGGCGAGGAACTGCGAGAGCGCGACCGACTTGCCATATCCTGCCGGCGCGACGATGAGCGCGATGCGTTCCCCTGCGGCGTCGGCGATGCGCTCGATGACGCGCGATCGCACGATCGGCCGAAAGGCGCCGCCCGTTTCGATACGCCCGTCGGAACGAACCGGTCGTATCATCGCGCGCTACTCACTGGCTCCGCCGGCAGCGGGACCCTGCCGCGATGCACGAGGCGGCTCAGCCAATACGCAAGGAGCGCACCCTCCCAGTGCAGGCGCGGGCGCATCCACGCGCGCTGTGCCGGGCAGGTGATCTCGCCCAGCTCGATGACGAACGCGCCATTCTTCGCGCGCGTCTGCTTGAACGCGTAGTACCTGCGCAGGCCGACGGTAAAGTTGTCCGGGCGGAATCCGAAGGGAAAGTATCGCCCGTAGAGACGCTTCCACGAGGCCGCCGCCGCGCGATCGCGCTGCGACGGATATCCGACGGAGGCCGCGCTGCTGCAGGCCGGAATCGCACCGTCGAAGTGAATGAAGATCGCCGCGCGCACGACGTAGGTCCCCGCGTAATCCGCGGGCAGACGGACGACGCGCACGCCGTGAGCGCGCAGAATCGCCGCGACCGCATCCGCGACGATCGGAGTCCACGCGCGTTCGCCTGCGGCGCCGAGATTGCAGCGATGCGCCGGAAATCGCGCGCAACTTTGCGGACGCCCTTCGTGCCCGGCCGAGACGAGTACGTCGTATCCTCGAACGATCGCCGCCGGCGTGGAGAGCATCGTTACGCAATGCTGCCGACCGAGACCGGCCCACGCCGCCTTCGTTCGTGCTCTGCGATACGCCTCAGCCACGAGTTTGGGAATCGCCGCAGTACCGACTCGACGTATTCATCGTAGCTTGCGTCATCCGGCGTAATGTCGCGTTGCGCGAGCAGCGTCAACACGGCACGCCACTCGAATCGAATCTTCCTATAAAGCGAGTACGCGCGATTGAAATTGGCTGCCGCAGCGGCCGTGTTGCCGAGGCCCTTCTCAAGCAACCCGGCCGTATACGCCTCCCATGCATCGACTGAGGGCTCGGCGGACATGGCCGCCCGAATCTGCGGATCGCTTGGCGTGAGCGCCTCGTAGAGTTTCCAGTAACGCTGCGCGTCGAGCGGGCGTTTGAGCGCAAACAAATTTACGATGTATAGGAGCCCGACGATCTCGCCACCCGTGCAGCGATCCCATTCGACGCGGTCTGCAAGCGCCATCGCCTCCTCGGCGGTAACCCAGCCGTTCACGTCCTCACCCAGCACGAACGAGAAGTACGCACGATCGCAGAACGTGTAGAGCCTCCAATGGTCCGGAATGTCTAACGACGCGATCTCGCCGAGCATCCGCATCGCACCGCCGTAATCGCCTTCCATCGCACGAAACCAGGCGGCCGATCGCATGATATGAAACCGAGGGACCTGGAGGTACGGCGTCCATTCGATGCGCGAGACCCGGTGCATGACGCGCGCCATAACCGACGGCATGTACATCTCGCGCGCAAGGTTTGCGGCCGTCCGCAGCACGTTGCACTCCGCATAGACGTCGCTTCCGAAGAGTTTTGCCGCTGCCTCGAGGTGCGTCAGTGCAGCCGCGTAGTCTCCCTTTGCAATCGCGAGCCAGCCGCGAAGCGATTCGGCGCCTCCCGAAAGAGCCCCAAAATCCCCCTCATCGAGAATCGACGCGGCCAGGTCACGCCGCATTTCGATCCATGCGAGGTACGCGGACGCGTACCTCGCCTCCGCTCGTTCCTCGTCGGTCGATGCGCCCTCGAGAGCCGTGCGGACCAGGCCCCGGGCTGCTTCAGTGTCGCCCCCCCGCATCGCCGCAGACGCCATCAGGGCTGCGACCGTTGGGCGATCCTTGCCGCGAGACGAGGCCAGCGCCCGCGTGGCATCGCCGTAGCGTTCCATCCGTATGTAACACCGGGCTAGTAAAACGTCGCGTTCTATGCTTCTCCGCGCCGAAAGCAACGCCACGCACGAGTCGTAATCGGCGCGGAGATACGCTTCTCGCGCTAATCGGAGCCCGACGGCTCTAGGCCGCTCGCCCATGGACGAGGCCTTGTCGCCGGGCGCCCCTCAGTCCTGGGGCGAGCGGCTAGCCGACTGGGCCGCCGCCCTGAACGTCGAGGACGTGCGGCTGCGTTTGGTGCCCACCGACCGGGTTCGTAGCCATGCCGCTTGCGCGAATCGGCGCGCCGCCCTGAACGTCCATGGGATGCAGTCCGCCGAGACTTAGAAAGAGGCTGAGAAGAATCCAGAACATGGTTCAACCGTACCGGAGCCCAGATTTGCGCCATAGTGCCGGTCTGTAAGGAAACCGCACGCGCATCGTAAGGAAACCGTTTAGTTCGCCGACGCCGGCACGCCAGGCGTATGGCATCGCGCAGCGGTAGAGTGACGGCGTAATGCAGCGTCTGGACGGTCGTCTCGTCTACTCCGCCTCCGACCTCAACGGATTCCTCGAGTGCGCCGCGCTCACGGATCTCGAGCGCAGGGCGGCGGAGGGCCTCGTCGTGCGTCCGGAGCCCGACGAGAGCACGCAGCTCATCGCGCGCAAGGGCGACGAGCACGAGAAGCGCTACCTCGAGAGCCTGCGAGCGTCGGGCCGCAGCGTCTGCGAGATCGAGCACGACGAGTCGCCGAGCGCGCAGGGCTTACGCGATGCGCAGCGCCGTACGCTTGAAGCGATGGAGCGCGGCGTCGACGTCGTCTATCAGGGGACGTTCTTCGACGGCGCGTTTCTCGGGCACGCCGATTTTCTGCGACGCGTCGAGCGCCCGTCGCAACGTTGGGCTTGGAGTTATGAAGTTCTCGACACGAAGCTCGCACTATCGACGAAAACGTACTTTCTCATCCAGCTCTGCAACTACAGCGAGCATCTCGAGCGCCTGCAAGGCTCGATGCCGCAGCAAATGATCGTCGTTGCCGGCAACAACGTGGAGACGCCGTACGAGACCGCTGCGTATCTCGCGTATTACCGCCATCTCAAGGCGGCGTTCCTGGAGCGCATGGAGGGAGGCACAGACGGCGCCTATCCGCACGAGGTGCCGCACTGCACGATCTGCCGCTGGAGCTCGGACTGCGACGAGCGGCGTAACGCGGACGACTATCTCGGAATCGTCGCGTGGATGCGCCGCGACGACATCCGTCGTCTCGAGGAGAGCGGGATCACGACGATTGCGCAGCTCGCTGCTTCGCAAGCGCAGCGTCCGACCGCGATGAAGTCGCAGACGTTCGATCGACTGCGCGATCAAGCACGCCTGCAGCACGGTACGCGCACGACGGGGAGGCTCGAGTACGAACTTCTGCCCTCTCAAGAAGGTCGCGGCTTCGCGCTGCTCCCGCCGCCGGACGACGGCGACCTCTTCTTCGATATCGAGGGCGACCCGCTCTACTCTCCGCAGAGCGGGCTCGAGTACCTCTTCGGCGTCTACTTCGCTGCCGAGCGACGCTACTCGGCGACCTGGGCCAGGAGCCGCGCCGACGAGCGCCGTGCCTTCGAATCCGTCGTCGACCTTCTGCTCCAGCGCCGACGCGAGCATCCCGGCATGCACGTCTACCACTACGCTCCGTACGAGACGAGCGCGCTCAAGCATCTTGCCGGCCACTACGCGACGCGCGAAGACGAGGTGGACGCGCTCCTGCGTGCCCAGGTCTTCGTCGACCTCTTCGCGATCGTGCGCCAGGGCATGCGCATCTCGCAGCCGTCGTACTCGATCAAGAAACTGGAGCCGTTCTACGGGTTCGTACGAGCCGACACAAAGACGAAGCGCGGCGACGATTCGATCCTCATGTTCGAGTCGTGGCTCGTCAGCGGCGAGGAGAGCATCCTACGCGACATCGAAAAGTACAATGAAGACGACACCGTCTCTACGCATCGCCTGCGCGAGTGGCTCGTCGAGCGTCGGGCGGAGCTCTGCGCACGCGACGGCGATTTTCCGTGGAAACCTCCGCCGGAAAAGAATCCGGAGCCGGAGCAGCCTGCGGATCCGCAGAGCGATCTGCGCGCGCAACTCCTCGACGGACTCGAGCCCCCTGAGAGCGCCGCCTCCTTACGCGACGCGCCCGAAGAATACCGCGTGCGGTGGTTCTTAGGGCACCTCCTCGATTACCACCGTCGCGACGACAAGCCGAAGTGGTGGGCGTACTTCCATCGCTGCGAGAATCGCGACGAGCTCGTCGAGCACGATCGCGAAGCGCTCGGCGATCTCACGCACTGCGACGACGTCACGCCGTACAAACTCCGCGACGGCGATCGTACGCTCGTTCACGCGTACGACTTTCCCGAGCAGCAGCATGGATTCGAGCGAGGCGACGATGCCTGGTTTCTCGATACGGCGCGTCCGGGAAAAGCCGGCACGATCGTAAAGGTCGACGACGAGGCATTACGCGTGCACGTGAAGCTCGCGGACAAAGTGGATGCAGTCGCACTCGACGCGCTTGCGCCGGCAGCGACGATGCCGCCCGGACAGATGCGCGATGCGCTTGCGCGCGTGGCGCATTCTTTCATCGACGGAACGCTCGAGGATGCGCACCCAGCGCTCGCCGACATTCTCCTTCGCCGCACGCCGCGATTACGCGATACCGAACCCGGCGCCTCCCTGCAGCCGAACGTGCCCGACGCCGCCTCGATGGCGAGCCTCGCACGGCGTCTGGACTCGAGTTATCTCTTCATCCAAGGCCCGCCCGGCAGTGGGAAGAGCACGGTCGGCGCGTCGATCGTCCTCGATCTTCTCGCTGCGGGAAAGCGAATCGCGATCCTCGCGAACTCGCACAAAGTCATTCATAACTTGCTCCATAAGATCGAAGAGCAGGCCGAGCAGCGAGGACAATCGTTCCGCGGCATCCAGCGCTACAGCAAGAGCAACGAAAGTTCACGCTACGCGTCGCGCGTTGAAGGGTCGTGGATAGAAACGGCTTCGTCGAACAAAGCGCTCGAAGTACCGCACCATCTCGTCGCGGGCGTCGCCTGGACTCTCGCCGACGACGACCTGGTAGGAAAGTACGACTACCTTCTCATCGACGAAGCCGGGCAGGTCTCGCTCGCGAACGCCGTTGCGTGCGCTCCGTGCGCGCGCAACGTCATTCTTCTCGGGGATCCGATGCAGCTCGCTCAGGTATCGTCGGGCGCGCACCCGCCGGGACTGCGGGTCTCCGTCCTCGAGCATCTTCTCGGCGACCGCGCGACCGTTGCCCCGGAGCGCGGCGTCTTCCTCGACCGGTCGCACCGCATGCATCCAGCCATCTGCAGCTTCATCTCGGAGAACGTCTACGACGGTAGGCTAGGCCCGAACCTCGCGACGACGTGCAACCGCATCGATTCGCCCGGATTGCACGGTAATGGACTTCGCTATCTCGCCGTGCCGCACGAGGGCAACCGGCGTGAGTCCATTGAGGAGGCGGAATCAATCGTCGCCGAGGTCGCGCGCTTACTTCAAGGAACCGCGACCACCCCCGATCGCCGAGGATCGCCGGTCACGAAAGCGCTCGCGCAGAACGACATTCTCGTCGTGACGCCGTATAACGCGCAGCGCCGTCTCATTACCGAGCGCCTGCGCGAGGCTGGCCTCGAGGGCGTCTCCGTTGGAACCGTCGACAAGTTCCAAGGGCAGGAGGCGCCGGTCGTCTTCTACTCGATGGCGACGTCGAGCGGCAACGATCTGCCCAGAGATCCAGCATTCCTCTTCGAGCGCAATCGCTTCAACGTTGCGGTTTCGCGCGCGCAGTGCATGAGCGTCCTCGTCTGCTCGCCGCGACTGCTCGACATTCGCTGTTCGACGCCCGTGGAGATGGCGCTCGTGAACTTACTCTGCCGCTACGTAGAGGCGGCGCGGCAATGACCAAGAAAAAGCGAAGAGACGGGTACGGAACCCGCCTCTGTTTTCGTCTTTCGACTTATCGCCGTCGGGTTTAAGATGCACTCATGAGCACACCAGCCCCAACGATCTCTCACGACCTAGATAGCACGCCAGGCACGGACCCGTCAAGGCCTCCCTGGCGCCTCGGCCTAGACCTGGGCGCGGGCTCCATCGGTTGGGCGGTTCTTGACCTCCGGCCGCGCAAAGGCGATCCGCAGACGGGCGAGGTCAAGTCGTGGGAGCCATATCGTCTCCGCGATTTGGGCGTGTGGATTTTTGAGTCCGGCCAAGACGAGCGCGGACAGTCCGCAAACATCAAGCGGCGAGAGTTCCGTTCGGCGCGTCGTCGACTCGTCGGCGTGAAATGCCGGAAGGTGCGACTCCTGCGCAGGCTTATCGAGCTGGGCTGCATCGAACGCAATGAGGGCCATCGCCGGCGATCCCGGGACGAAATGGTGGAAATCCCTGGCGGCCTGTACGCCATACCCTCCTCCTGGGCTCTGCGCTGGACGGCGCTGCGTCGGCCGGGACACCTCGCGCGCACTCAGCTCGGCATTGTCCTCATGAGCCTCGTATCCGCGCGCGGTCAAGCGTTCTCTACCGACTCCGACTCCGAGCGCCTTCTGCCAAAGACGACGCGACTCCAGGGGCAAATCGTCGATGCCGGAGCGGTCGCCTTTGGCGACTACGCCGCGCAACTTCGCGCCAGGGATCGCGACGCGACGCTTCGCGCCCGAAATGGCGTCGACCACTTTCTCTCGCGCGCAATGGTAATATCCGAATTCGACGCCATACGAAATGCTCAAACGGCGTTGCTTCCCGATGAGGAGTGGGCTGAACTCAAGGAGATCATTTTCGATCGCCCGGTTCTGCGGCCGCCAGCCCCGGGCCGATGCCCGTTCGTTCCAGATGAGGAGCGAATCCCTATGGCGCATCCTATTTACCAAGACTTCAAGATTCTGCAGAGTATCCGGAACATTCGGCTCCGGTCGAAGGCCGGCGAGGTCAAGGGTCGGGATTCTCGCCTGAGCGAGAAGGAGGTGGCGGCGGCGCGAGCCTTCCTCCGCGACAAGCGGCACGTGAGTCCGGCCGCGCTCTTCAGGGCGATTGGCCTCAAGGGCTTTAGCAGCAACTTCCACGCCGATGAGGGCGACATTCCCGGGAATGAGACGAGCGCGCTTCTCTCACACGCCGATGCATTCGGTGCCGCTTGGCTCGACAAGGATGAGCGCCAGCAAGAAGCGATCGTCGAAAGAGCGCTCGAGGTTCGGGCCTCCGGTGCCGCGCCCGACTACGCCGATCTCGCAGCTCTCTGGCATCTTCCCGACGAGCAGCATGCACGCGCAGTCGTGGAAAGACTGCCGCGCGGCCGACGCAAGTACGGCATTACGGCGACACGGCGACTTCTCGCGCTCATGGAGGATGGTCTTTCGCTGCACGACGCCCGTGAAAGGGCGTTCCCCGAAAAGATTCAAGCCAGGGATCTCGACCGTCTTCCGTACTATGGTCGGATACTTACAGAGGATGTCTTCGATGCCGATCCAGATGCCGATACGGAGGAGCAACGGCTGGGCCGGGTGCGTAATCCCGTCGTACACGTCGCGCTCAACCAGGTCCGCGGTCTCGTCAACGCGCTCGTCGAGGAGTTCGGTAAACCCGCGGAGGTCGTCGTCGAACTGGTTCGCGGGATTCGGTTGAACGAAAAAGAAAAGCACGAGGTCCTCCGCAAGAGCGGTGAAAAAAAGCGGCGACGAGACAGCGCGGCTACTTGCATCCGCGACAGCGGATATCCGGTCAGCGCTGAGCGCATAGACCGATACCAACTGTGGGAGGAACTTGGTGTTGGAGAGCGCCTGTGCCCGTATTCTCTTAAACCGATTACGGGCATCACGCAACTCATGGAAGAGTGCGAAGTAGACCATATCGTGCCGCGCAGCCGATGCGGCGACGACTCGCTCGCGAACAAGACCGTCGTCTTCCGAGACCAGAATCGCCTGAAGGGAGAACGCACGCCGTTCGAAGCGTTCGGCGCCGAGACGCGCTATTCCGATATTCTAGTCAACGCGAAAAAGAACTGGTCCGGGAGGAACGCTCGTAAGTACCGGCGCTACACGGCCGACGCGGCCAACGAGTTTTGCGATAAGTTTGCAAATCGCGAGCTGAACGACACCGCCTATGCTGCAGGCGTCACGCGGCGCTACCTTGCAGCGCTCGGGGTTCCGGTTCACGCGGCACGCGGGAGTATCACGGGTCGATTGAGAAAGGCGTGGAAACTCGCCGACCTTCTACCGCTACCCGAAGGGCTACGCAGGCTGCGCGAAGAGGCTAAGGCGGCCGGAAAGACTATACCGGATGAAGTAAAACGGCACGATCATCGCCATCACGCCATCGATGCCGCAATCGTTGGTCTCATCGATCCGAGCTGCCTCGCGGACTACTTCCGAAAGAGTGAGGAGCAGACGCATAAAGATCTTCCGCCACCGTGGAAGACCTTCGGCGAAGAGTTGCGCGCGCTGCTAGATCGGCGCGACCGCGTCGTTCGCCACCGCCGTCGCCATAAGAAGGGCTTTGCGTACACCGGCGAGCTGCTTAAGGCAGCCCGCTACCGGCCGGTCGAACGCAAGGACGGAACGCACATCCGCATTCGCAAGCAGCTTCGCGACATCGCAATCGGCCGCGACGGGGCATTGATAGCGGGAGCAAAGCCGGACGACGCGGGCTGGCTCGCCGGGCAGTGGGCTGATGTGGCGGACTTGGAATTGCGATCGCTGCTAGACGAGGTTTTTACGCCGGCCTCGTTCAGTCTGGCCCGCGAAGAGGCGACGACCGAACTCCTCGAGGCGCTGCCGGAGGACCATGGCCCGAACGCGGAACGCCGACGGCAGGCGGAGGCGATGGCTTGGAGTCGGCTTTGCCAGCGGTTCACCGAAAGAAACTGCGGCCGCGCTGCGGTAACAATCGAAAGGCCCTGGGGTAACCCCATCCTAGTTAAGGACCTCAAGCTCCCCTCGCGCCGGCACGCGTTCGAGTCAGGCGGCAACGCCTACGCGATAATCGTACGCACTTCCGGTAGGAGAGGCCCCAGATACGAATCGCGCGTAGTCACGCTCGTCGACGCTGCGCGCGGCGCCCCTGCACCTGAGCCACGCGGCACGATCGCAAGGCTGCATGCTGGTGACATGTTGGCGTTGCGGCAGGACGGTCGGCAATTCCACGTGGTCGTGCGCGCCCTGAAGGAGAACGGCAAGATATGCCTGGCGCTCCATAACAACGCAAACGCCGGGAAAGTCGCCACGAAAAAAGGAGCGTATCAGATGCTGCCCGCCGTCGAGTCCTACAAGAGCGTCAACGTCATCTTCGGCACGTTGCGCGCTCGCGTGGTGCGGCCCTCGGCGCTCGGCAAAATCGACTAGCATTCGCGGCTGGCTCTGTAAAGATTGCGCGCCCTTGGAAGGAGCCGCGTGGCGCGATCGAACGCGCGTGCTATTCTAAGCGCGAGCTATGATTGGCCGCGTCGTGGAGATCTCAACGCCCGGGACGATGGTTCGCAAGGCGCGAGGTTTTCTCGACATCAAGCCGCCGGACGAGGCGCCCGAGAGCGTGCCTCTTGACGCGCTCGAGGCGGTCATCCTACACCGCGGGACACTCACCTCCGTCGCCGCCATAAACGCGCTTCTGGACTGCGGAAGCACGGTCATTCTCTGCGACGCAAACGAGATGCCGGCGGCAACCGTCGTCGCATTCAAGGGTCACCACGTTCAGTCGGCGCGAATGGATGCTCAGGTCCATGCGTCGCAGCCTCTAAAGAAGCGCCTTTGGCAGGCGGTCGTGCAAGCGAAGGTGGAGCGTCAACACGACGTTCTCACGTCAATTTCGCACTGCGCGACTCTACGATCGTATCCAGCCCGTGTTCGCTCCGGGGATCCCGACAACGTCGAGGCCCAAGCGGCGCGTGTCTACTGGCGTGAACTGTTCGGCGCCGAATTCCGTCGGGGGCGCTTCGTCGATCCGGTCAATTCCATTCTGAACTACGGCTACGCGGTATTGCGCGCCGCCATGGCGCGATCCGTTGTCGCTGCAGGGCTGCATCCCGCATTTGCTCTGCACCATCGCGACGCGCGAAATGCCATGGCTCTCGTCGACGACCTCATGGAACCGTACCGACCAATTGTGGATGTCGTGGCGTACGACTACGCCGTGACGTTACACAAAGGACTTGACCGCGATTCGAAGGCCGCCCTTGCGGCGCTCCCCCTCACCGACATCATGACGGATGCGGGACGCTCGCCGGTTCGCACCTGCATGTTGAGAACAGCGGGAAGTCTTGCGCAGTCCTTTGAATCAGGCACCTGCGCCATCTGGTTTCCAGAGAACTTGCTCTCGTGGTCCTAAGCGCCTACCGCGTCATGTGGATTTTTGCGCTCTTCGACCTGCCGGTAAAGACGAAGCGAGAACGCCATGATGCGACCGTCTTCAGGAACCGTCTGCTTGACTTCGGATTTTCCATGCTGCAATATTCCGTCTATGCCCGGCCATGCAATCGTGAGTCGAACGACGCCATCGTGGGAAACATCGAGCGCGAAATGCCGTCGAAGGGACGAGTGGCCATATTGCTCATCACGGACAAACAATACTCCCGAATGCGCGTCTACAGGAGCCGGGATCGCTCTCGTCCGAAAATTCCGGAGCAATTCAGCCTCTTCTGAGGCTCGTGCGCCTGGTTTTGAGAGTGCCGAATCGGCGGAGAACCCCTCTTTTAGCGGCTCTCCGCCTCATCGGTCTTCAGTGAGAGATCATTGGGGACCCGCCGGGACCGGACTCGACGACGGCTTTCGTCCGGAGAGGTCTTCAGTGAGAGATCATTGGGGACCCGCCGGGACCTGCGCACGTGTTTATATTTGCGCGAACTTGTCTTCAGTGAGAGATCATTGGGGACCCGCCGGGACGGTCAGGTCAGGTGATTCAAACTGCGAGTAGTCTTCAGTGAGAGATCATTGGGGACCCGCCGGGACCTCCAGCGGATGTACGTTCTCGGCGCTCCGGTCTTCAGTGAGAGATCATTGGGGACCCGCCGGGACCAGCAGGGATGCACCTGCGCAAGCCAGGCGGTCTTCAGTGAGAGATCATTGGGGACC